>CAZARU010000055.1:0-43065 GCA_964487605.1 uncultured Polyangiaceae bacterium | reverse complement strand
TGCGTCGGATTGACGAAGATGGTCACCGCCACCGCGCTCGCGCGCCGCCGTGCCACGGCCATCAGCGCGGCGTGGCCCGCGAGCAGGGCGCCCATCGTCGGCACCAGCCCGAGGCGGGCGCCACTGGAACGAACGGAGTCGCACGCGCCGCGAAACTCGCGGACCGTTCGGCACACGGTGAGCGTCATGACGCTTCGTCGCCGGCGGGTCCGTACGGAGCCGGCGCTCCCTCGACCACCGCCGTGGTTCCGGTGGGCTCGCCCACGCTCTTCGGCTCGGCCATTCCGAAGCTGTGAGCGGCGCCGGGGAACGTCCCCGCCTGCACTTCGGCGACGTAGTCGCGCGTCGCACGCACCACCTCCTCCCCGAGCTCGGCAAACCGCTTGACGAACTTCGGCTTGATCTCGCGGAACATGCCCAGGAAATCGTAGCAGACGAGCACCTGGCCATCGCACGCGGGCCCGGCGCCGATCCCGATCGTCGGGATCTCCAGCGAATCGGTGATGCGCTTCCCGAGGTCCGCGGGCAGCCCTTCGAGCACGACGGCGTAGCAGCCGGCCTGCTGCAACGCCTTCGCGTCCTCCTGAACCCTCGCCGCCGCGTCCTCGCCCTTGCCCTGGACACGAAATCCGCCCATGGCGTGCACGGACTGCGGTGTCAGTCCGACGTGGCCCATGACCGGGATCCCCGCGTTGACGATGCGCCGCACCTGTTCGGCGATGGTCACGCCGCCTTCCATCTTCACCGCCTCGAAGCCGCCCAGCTTGATCATGGTGCCCGCCGCCTCGAGCGCCTTCTCGGGCGAGACCTGGAAGCTCATGAAGGGCATGTCGCCCACGACCTGGGCGCGTCGCGCGGCCCGCGCGACGGCGCGCCCGTGGTAACAGATCTCCTCGACCGTGACGGGGAGCGTGTTCGGCAGCCCCTGGACGACCATGCCGAGCGAGTCACCGACCAGCAGGATGTCGGCACCTCCCTCGTCCAGCAGGCGAGCCATCGTGGCGTCGTACGCGGTGAGCACCGCTATTTTCGGGCCGCGCTGCTTGCGGTCGCGGATCGCCGGGATGGTGACTTTCTGAGCGGACATGGCGACTCCTGCCGTCTTCGCCGTTGGCGTCGGGGGCCGAGCGTAGCAGCACCCGCCACGCCGCCGGTGCCCCGGGGCCCCACGCCCGGTGCGGGACGCCGGAATCGTCGCGGATCGAGCGCCCGGTGGCCCGCTCCGGCCCCGGAAGCTCCGGCGCGCCTGGTCCGTAGGACGAGCGCGGGCTACGTTCCTCCGCGCGCGCAATGAGCGACGGCCGATTCCATCCGAGCTTCGAGCGCTGGGCGGCGCGGGTGCGCCGGCGGGTCATCGCCGCGCGCATGCTCACGGGCGCCGCCGTGGGCCTCGGACTGGGCGCGGTCCTCGCCGGGGCGCTCTGGTGGCTCCGGCAGGGCGACCTGCGCCCCTGGTCCGCCGCGCTCGGCCTCGTCGGCGCGCTGCTCGGACTCGGGTGGGGCTGGCGAAGCCGCTGGTCCGACGCCGAGGTCGCGCTCTACCTCGACGCCCGCCTGGACTCGCGCGAGGCGATCAGCACCGCCCTCGAGCTGCGGACGGACGCCGAGCGCATGGACCCGGCGCGCGCGGTCGTCGTGGAGCACGCGCGGGAGGCCCTCGACGGAGCGAACCCCCGCGCCGCGCGCCCCCGCGTGCTCGAACCGCTGCACGGGCTCGGCGCGCTGGGCGCCGCCGCCATCGTGGCAGCGAGCCTCGCGACCCTCCCGGCTCTGCCGCCGTCGACGCCGCCGCCACCGGGAGCGGATCTGGTGCAGATGGAAGAGCTCCGCGGCCTCGAGAAGATCGAGGCGCTCGAGAAGCTCGACGCGCGGGACGCCGAGCAAGAGGAGCGTCTGCGGAAGATCGCCGAGCAGGCGCGAAAGCTCCGCGAGAAGCTCGCACAGGGCGTCGAGCGGCGTGAAGCGCTGTCCGAGATCGCCCGGATGCGCGACGCCATCGACGCGGAGCGGCTGAGCGTCGGCGACAAGAAGAACCGAGAGGGCCTGGAGGCCGCCGTCGGCAAGCTCGCGCGGACCCCCGAGATGAAGAAGGCCGCCGACGCGCTGGGAAACGGCGACCTCACCGCGTTCGATCAGGAGATGCAGCGGCTGGCGAACCAGGTCGAGGGCGAGCACCGCGACGCGGCGAAGAAGGCCCTCGAGGACGCCGCCAAGGCGGCGCGCGAGCGCGGCGCCGAGGACGTGGCGAAGGCGCTCGAGGAGCAGCGTGAGCTCTTCGAACGACGCGAGGCGAAGGCCGAAGCCCTCCGCGAGCTCGCGAAGTCCCTCGAGGGCAAGCTGAGCGACCAGGCCCGGAAAGACCTGGAGGAGTTCGGCGAGAGCGGGAGCCCGGAGGCCCAGAAGCGCCTCGCCGAGGCCCTCGAAGACGCCCTCGGCGGCCTGTCCGAGGAGGAGCGAAAGCGCGTCGCGGAGAAGCTCCAGAAGCGGCTCGACCAGAGCGGCGGCGACGCCAGTCCGATGACGCGTGAGCAAATCGAGGACCTCGCGAAGCAGCTCGGGTCACCGGAAGGCCAGAAGCAGCTCGCCGACGGTCTCAAGGAGCTGGCCCGAGACGAGGGAAGCGACTCCGAGAAGCGCGAGCAAGGCCTCGACGACGCCGAACGCGGCCTGGGTGAAGCGCAGCGCGGTCTCGGCGCGGTGCCGATCCCTACCGACACGCCCGGCGGCCCGCCGCAGGGCGGCCAGGGTCGGCAGGGTGGCAACAAGCCGCCCCCCGGCGGGGGGAAGGACGGCCACGGCGGCGGGTCCGGCGGCAGTCGCGACGAAGGAACGGGCGACCACTCGGGGAAGACGGAAGGCGTCGAGGGCGACGAGCTACGCGCCAAGGCGTCCCCACGTCTGGATCACCGCGTGCCGATGCTGGGCGCCACGCGTGGCCGCGGCGCCGCCCGCCCGGGTGAAACGGCGAATCAGCGGGGCGCGGGGGCCGTGGGTCAAGCGGCTCCTGCCGAGGTGAGCGGTGTCGAGCGATCCGACGTGCCCGAGGAGTACCGCGAGCAGGTCGGTCGTTACTTTCAGCCGTGACCCGATCTATTACGGTCCCCGCATGACGGCTGGAGGCTCGGATCTCGAAGCGCGCCTTGCTCGCGCGCGCGAAGCGAGCACACGCCTGCGCGACGCCATCGGCACGGTCATCGTGGGCCAGACCGACGTGGTGGACCAGGTGCTGTGGGCGCTCATCGCGGGCGGCCACGTGCTGCTGGAAGGAGCGCCCGGCCTGGGCAAGACGCTGCTGGTCCGGACCCTGGCATCGTGTCTCGAGCTCCGGTTCTCCCGGATCCAGTTCACGCCGGACCTCATGCCGAGCGACGTCACGGGCACGAACGTGCTCGTCATGGACGCCGGCGGCGGCGCGACGGGGCGGTTCGAGCTGCACCGCGGCCCCATCTTCGGTCAGGTGGTGCTGGCGGACGAGATCAACCGGGCCACGCCGAAGACGCAGAGCGCCCTGCTCGAAGCCATGCAGGAGCACGCGGTCACCATCGCCGGAACCCGGCACGCGCTCGACGAGCCGTTCTTCGTCCTCGCCACGGAGAACCCCATCGAGATGGAGGGGACGTACCCGCTGCCCGAGGCGCAGCTCGATCGGTTCCTGCTGAAGGTGCTGGTCCCCGCGCCGTCGGAGAACGAGCTCACCGACATCCTCTCCCTGACCACGGGCCACGCGGTCGAGGCGCCGGCCGCGGTGCTGCACCGCGACGAGGTCCTGGCCCTCCGCGCACTCTGCCGGGACGTCGCGGTCGCGGAGCCGGTCGTTCGCTACGCGGCGCGGCTCGTCGGTGCGACCGATCCGTCCAAGGCCGACGCGCCCGACGTCGTCCGCCGCGCCCTGCGCTACGGCGCCGGCGTGCGCGGAGGACAGTCGCTGGTGCTCGCCTCCAAGGCCGTGGCGCTCCTGGAGGGCCGCGCGCACGTCGCGTTCACCGACGTGCAGCGCGTGGCGCTCCCCGCGCTCCGGCACCGGCTCATCCGCAGCTTCGAAGGCGAAGCCGACGGACTGACGACGGATCAGGTCGTCAGCCAGCTCGTGCAGACCGTGCCGATGCGACCCGAGCGTGTCGAGCAGGCCGTGCAGAGGAGCTAGTGCTCGCTTCCGTCTCGCAGCGCGTCGTGGCGCTCGTCGCCTTCCTCGCGGTCGGGTCGCTGCTGGTGACACCGGCCTCGGCGACGAAACCTGCGGCGCGGGTCGTCGCGATCGATGCCGCGCCCGTTCTCGGGCAGGGCGCGCCCATGACCGACGGCTGGTTCACCGTCACCGTTCGGCTGGCGAACCTCACCGACGCGGAGATCGGCGGGAACGTCGAGGTCCGCAGCGAGCTGCGATGGGTCCGAGACGACGCGAAGGCCACGACCCGCGCACCGTTCGCCATCCCCGGCCGGGGCGAGGTGGTGCTGCAGCTCCCCACTCACGGCTTCGTCGACTCGGGCGCCGAGGTCACCGTGCGCGTGCTCGGTGCGAACGACGAGGTGCTCGCGGCCCAGGACCTGCAGGCGCCCGGCCCCATGGGGCCCGCGCTGCTCGACTTCGGGAGCCCGAGCAGAATCGCGGCGGGGGTGCGCGGAGCCGCCGTGGCCGCAGAGTACGAACCGTCGCCGCGCATGGGCGGAAAC
Source organism: uncultured Polyangiaceae bacterium (assembly GCA_964487605.1). Classification (GTDB taxonomy): domain Bacteria; phylum Myxococcota_A; class Polyangia; order Polyangiales; family Polyangiaceae; genus JAJDAH01. Next base: position 38,394 of record CAZARU010000055.1, on the reverse strand, counting down.
TATCCGACGCTCGCCGTCGCCTCGGTGCCCACCGTCGGCAAGACGGGCGACCCCGCGCTCCCGGATCGCGCGGCGGGCTACGCCAGCGTCACGACCGTGCTCGCGAAGAGCGAACAGGTCACCCGGCTGACGGGCCCCGAGCTCGGCGCCCTGGCCGACTGGGTGCTCGGCGGCGGCGCGCTCGCTCTGGTGATCAGCCGACCCGAGGACCTTCGTCATCCGACGCTGGCGGCGCTCGTCGGCGGCTCCATCGCTCCCGGGCCGGCGAACGCGGCATTGACCCGCACCGAGACGTTCCTCTCCGTCCCGCGCACGTCGTCGTACGGCCGCCCGACGCCCGTCCAGATCACGGCGGCGCCCACGGAAGAGACCGCGGCCGCCCTGGTGGGCTTCGCAGGGGGCGCCCTGAGACCGAGCCCGTGGGGCGCTTCGGCGACGTACGGGCTCGGTGAGGTTCACCTGCTGGCGTTCGACGCGACGCGGGCGCCCTTCGTGGACGACCGCTGGGTGCAGCTCAAGATGATCGATCTGCTGCGGCACTCCTGGGAGCGGCAAGCGCACGTGGCGCTGCCCCACGCCGGAACACCGCTCGATCGAGGCGGCATGGACGAGGTGCGGAAGGTGCTGGATCCGAACGAGGGAGCGCGCTGGGCCATCGTGATCGCCGCCCTGGGTCTCCTCGTGTACGCCGTGTTCGCGGGACCGGTGAACTTCATGCGGGCCGCCTCGCGGCAACGGCCACTGCGCGCCCTTCTCCACCTGCCGATCTGGGCCGTCGCGACGACCGCGTTCATCGTCGGCCTCGGCGCCATCTCCAAGGGCGTGACGGGGAGAGCCCGGCACCTCACGCTGATCGAGGCCGGGGCGGGCGTCACCAAGGGCGCCATCACCCGCTTCCGCGGGTTCTACGCCGCTAGCGCGGGCGAGATCACCGTGCAGGCGAGTCATGCGGGCAACGTTCTCGACGTGGCGGGCGAAACCGACGACTCGACGCGGGTCGTCGTGGTCGATCGCGACGGAGCGCGCCTGGAGCGGATGAACGCGAAGCCATGGCAGACGGTGGTGGTCCGCGAGGACGGCTTCGCGCCGCTCGGGGGCGGGATCAGCGTGGTCAAGAAGCACGACGGAACGGTGATCGTGAACCGCGCGGCCCGTGACCTCGTCGGAGTCGTCGCGAGGGTGCCCGGAGAGGGCACGTTCCTGCTGGCGAAGGTGGCGGACGGCTCCTCGGTGCGGGTGGCGGACGGCCGCGCCCTCTCCACGTCGATCGGCCAGCGCGGTGGTGGCCCCCGCGAGCTCACGGCGCTCCTGGTGGACAGCTTCGCGTCGGAGCTGGACGCCACCGTGGCCAAGGCCTCCAGGGCCTGGGCTGCGATCGAAGCGACGTCGCATGGAACGGTCGACTGGTGGCCGGAGGACGTGCCGATCGTGCTCGGTCAGCTCGAAGGCGGCGAGGGTCGTACCTCCGACTCCGGGCTTCGACTCGAGCAGGACCGCCTGCTGGTGCGCATCGTCGGGTGGGGAGGAGTGCCTTGACCACACCCGCCATCCGCGTCCGGCACCTCTGGCATCGCTTCGGGGGGCTCGACGTCCTGCGGGACGTCGATTTCGAGGTCGCCCACGGTGAGATCTTCGGGTTCATCGGCCCGAACGGCGCGGGGAAGACCACGACCATCCGGTGCATGGCCACGCTGCTCGAGCCCATGGCCGGTCGGGTGGAGATCGACGGCATCGACGTCGCCATCGATCCCGACGAGGTGCGGCGGCTCATCGGCTACATGCCCGACCACGCCGGCGTGTACGAGCGCATCACCGTGCGTGAGTACCTCGAGTTCTTCGCGGACTCCTACTACGTCCCCACGCTGGGCGTCGTGGATGGCGTCATCGAGCTCACCGACCTGGGCAACCTGCAGCACCGCCTCGTCGCGACGCTCAGCAAGGGCATGAAGCAGCGGCTCGGGCTCGCCCGCATCCTGCTGCACGATCCGAAGGTGCTGATCCTGGACGAACCCGCGAGCGATCTCGATCCGCGTGCCCGCATCGAGATCCGGGATCTCCTGCTGGAGCTCCGCGAGCTCGGCAAGACGATCCTCCTGTCGAGTCACATCCTCACCGAGCTGTCCGACGTCTGCACGTCCGTCGGCATCCTTGAACGCGGGCAGCTCATCGTCGCCGGACCCATCGGGGAGATCGCCGAGCGCCTGGAAGCGCAGCACGCGGCGCTGAGCGTCGGGCACGCTCCGCAGGCCCTTCCCGGAGCGAGCGCGGCGCCCGCGTGGCACGCGCCGGGCGCACCTCCCGGAGCTCCGGCCCTCGCGTCACCACCGACCGCGCCGGACGCGCCGAACGCGCCGAACGCGCCGGACGCGACCGACGTCCAGGGGGCCATCGCAGCGGCCACCGCGATGACGGCGGGCGGCGTCACGGTACCGCGCGCGACGCGCAAGCGACTCAAGCTGCGGGTGCTCGGAGACGCGAACGCCGTCGCCGCGCTCGTGGCAGGCGGCGGAGGCGTCCTGGGCGTCGAGCCGGCTGCGGGGGGACAGCTCGTGGTGCACTACCACGGCAGCGATCAGTTCGTGGCCGACGTGGTCAGGTACCTGGTCTCGCAGGGCGTCGGCATCGTGGGCGTGGAGCCCGAGCGCAACGAGCTGGAGCGCATCTTCCTCGAAGTGACCAGGGGGGATCTCCAGTGAGCGCACAGACCGGCCGCGCCAGCCTCGCGCCACCGCCCCCGTCGTCGACGCGCGTGGAGCGGGCTGCGTACCGGATCCGCTCGATCCGGGAGGACCCGAACCCCGTCTGGATGCGCGAGATGCGGCAGGCCGCGCGTCTCACGCGCACTCCCATCATCCTGGCGACGGTGACCGGGGTGATGGCGCTGCTGATGTGCTCGGTGGGCGGCATCGCGAGCGTGGGCGCGGAGCCGGCGAAGGTCGGCTCGGCGCTGTTCCACACCTTCTTCTCGCTCGCGTTCGCCGTCGTGACGTGGGTGGCGCCGGCGGTCGCGGCCGGGACCATCGCGTCGGAGCGCGGCGGGCGCACCTGGGAGGCGCTGGTGCTCACCGGGCTCGGCCCGACGGTCATCGCCCGCGGCAAGTTCCTCGCCTCGCTCACGTACATCTCGCTGTACGTCGTCATGCTCGTGCCGGTCGGCGCCCTGCCGTTCCTCTTCGGCGGCGTGACGGCGACCGAGGTCTTCGCGGCGTTCGCGCTGCTGCTGCTCTTCGCCGTGCTCTCCGTCGCCTTCGGTCTCAGCCTCAGCTCGAAGCTCGCCAACTCGGCGGTCGCCATCGTGGTGACGCTCATCATCGCCATCCCGCTCAGCATCCTCACCTACGTGATGCTCGGGCCGGTGCTGTCCATCGCCGTCCACGATCTCTGGTCGTCCGTCCCGGCGGGGCCCCCCGTATGGCTCCCATCGGCGTACGTGCGTGCGGACTTCGGCCTCGAGTACGTGGTGTTCCTCGTGGCCATTCCGCTCGTCGCCACCGTCCTGCCCGCGTGGCTGCTGTACGAGGTGACCGTCAGCAACATGCGTAGCCTCAGCGACGACCGATCGTCCGGGATCCGTCGCTGGTTCCTGGTGGCCACCCCCGCCATGGTGGTCGCCTGTGCGGCGCCTGCATTCGCCGTCCCCTCGGACGAGTGGGCAGCCGCCACCATGGGCCTCGCGTTCTTCTGCGCGTACCTGGTGTTCATGGCCTTCGTCTTCACCGGCGAGCCGGCGGGTCCCTCGAGGCGCGTCCGCGTGCACTGGGAGCGCGAGGGCGCGAGCGCGCTCCGGCGGTTCCTCGGACCGGGAGTGCTGAACGCTTGCTCGTTGCTGCTCGGGCTCGGCCTCGGGGGCATCGCGGCGCTCGCCCTCGCCGGGGTCGGCGCGGTGACCCTGGCGAAGGGGACGAGCACCGCGGTGTCCAACGAGCGCATCCTGGCCTGCGCCGTCTACGCTGCCGCGTTCTTCTGCTTCGTCGTCGGTTTCGCGGCGTGGGCACGCTCGCGCGCCCTCGGCAGCGCCATGCCACGGGTCCTCCTGTTCGCGGCGCTCTTCGCGGCGTTCGTCGGACCGTGGATCGTCATGGCGATCACTGGCGTACTCACCCAGTCGATGGGGGATTCCATCGTCGTCGGAGCGCCTTCTCCCTTGTTCACCCTCGTGATGCTGGACGAGATGGACGGTGTTTCCTCGAAGCGGGACGTCGTGCTCGCCGCCGGGGCCATCTCCAGCGCAGCGTGGGCGCTCATCGGGGTCGGGCTCCTCGGAGCCGCGAAGATCAAGGTCCGCCGCGTTCTGCGAGAGCACGATCGCGGCGTGGCCGAGCTCGACCGGCTGCTGGAAGCCGAAGATCGTGGCCCACAGGGCCAAGACCAGCTCGCCGGAGGGCAAGCACCGTGAGCGAGCCGCTGCTGGGCGCGGAGCTCATCCGCGAGCTCGAGGCGATGCGACGGCGGCTGGAGATCCGCGCGCGCTCGGGCGCGGCGGGTGAGCTCGCGTCCAGGCGCCGAGGCGGCTCCGCCGAGTTCCAGGAGCATCGAGCGTACGAACCCGGCGACGACCTCCGACGCGTCGACTGGCTGGCGTACGCCCGGACCGGACAGCCCGTGCTCAAGCTCTTTCGCGCGGAGGAGGATGCCGTCTGCCGGCTTCTGGTGGACGGGTCGTCGTCGCTGGACTTCGGCGACCCGAGGAAGCACGAGGTCGCCAAGCGCCTGGCGGCCGCCATCGGCTACGTCTCGCTCGCAGGAGCGCAGCGCGCTCAGGTGCTCGGCGGAGGCGCGCCTCCCAGCTCCACGCAGGAGGCCGGCATCGGCTGGATGGGTTCCCCGCGCCGCGGTCGTGGCGGCCTCGGCGGCCTGCTCCGCGACCTGGACGGCCTCTCGCCACGGGGCTCCCTCAGCCTCGCCCGCGCCATCGACGACGTGATGCGGCGCTCCACCCGGCCCGGAATGCTGGTCGTGCTCAGTGATTTCTTCGACGCGGGGCCGTTCACGAGCGCGCTCACGCGTGCGCGCGCCGCGGGCCACGACATCTTCCTGATCCAGGTGGTCGATCGGACGGAGATCGAGCCGTCCTTCGAGGGCGACTATGCGCTCGAGGACGCGGAGACCGGCGCCAGCGTCGACGTCACGATGGACCCCGCGGCGATCGACGCGTACGTCCTGCGCTTCGCGGGGCTGGTCGAGGAGCTCCGCGTCTGGGCGCGTAAGAACGGAGCCACCTACGTGCGCGCCGTCACCGACGAGCCGCTCGAGGCGGCCGTCCGTCGCGTGGTCGCGAGGACCGTTGACTGACGAAGTGGCGCTGACCCGGGAGGCGCTCCGGGTCTACGGGCGCTATCAGCGCGAGATCGTCGAGGACCTCGACCTGTGCCCGTGGGCGTCCAAGGCACGGCGCGACGGCGCCGTCGCCGTGCGCGTCGTGCTGGGCGACGAGCCTTCGGCGACCCGAACCCTCGAAGCCATCGAGTCGATCGCCCGCGACGGCAGCGTCGAGATCGGCCTGTTGCTCTTCCCTGCCCTCGGCCTCGCGCGGCTCGCGTTCGAGCACTTCGTGGCGGAGGTTCGCGCGGCCCACGAGTCCGCGCACCCCCTGGGCGCCGCGCCGTTCGCCATGGCGGCGTTCCATCCCGATGCGCGGGATGCCAGCCGCGACGCGGAGCGCCTCATCCCCTACCTCCGGCGCACACCCGACCCGACCCTTCAGCTCGTCCGAACGAGCACCCTGGAAAGAGTCCGCTCCGGTGCGCCTGATGGAACGCAGTTCGTCGATCTGGACGCCGTCGATCCTCGAGAGCTCCTGGCGTCCGAAGCGAAGGTCCCGCTCAGGCAGCGCATCGCCCGGACCAACCTCGAGACGATCGGGCGCATCGGGACCGCGTCGTTCGACGAGCGCATCAGGTCCATTCACGCGGACCGCGACGAGACGTACGCCGGCCTCGGACTTCCGCGACGCCGCGGGTGAAGCGCCGCCGACGCCTCGCGAGGATCAGTCGCTGCCCGCGACGCGCACGGTCGCCCACACGGGGAGATGGTCCGAGAGATCTCCGCAGCGCTCGGGCGGGCAACGCCGGGGAGTGTGCGTGAACTCGCCGTCGGCGAAGAGCAGGTCCAGCACCAGCGCACCGCGCGTGCCGCGCTGGTCCGAGGGAACCGACGCGTGCGCGTCCACGTACCCCAGGTCGAGGTAGGCACCGACGGTCCGGTCGTTCGTCGTGCCCTGCATCAGATCCAGCCAGTACAGGGGTGCGTTCGTGTCGCCGCCCTGCACGACTCGAAACGGCCGGGCGAGCCCGTGCTGGGCCGTCTCCACCGCCTGGGCGACCTGGATGTCGTTCGCAGCGAGATCCGACTCGAAGTGCAGGGCGTACACGTGGAGGTAGCGCTCGCCGACCTTCACGTCGGCGTAGACGACCATTCGGCCACCGAGGCGTGGCTCACCCTCTCCCGTGCGCTCCTCGGGCGGAACGTACCAGCTGCGATTCTGCGCATGCCGGATCACACCGACGTTGCCCAGCGGGTAGCGCGACAGCACCGCGTTGCCGTGCTCGCACGTCTCGAGAATCTCCCCACCGCCACCGCTCGCACGCGGCAGCTCCAGGAACTCGACGCCGAACGCGTAGCTCATCCCCAGCGCGTCGGCGAGCTCGCGCGTGACGTCGCGATGACCCGTTCGCGAGCACCCGCGGTCGAGCTCCGAGGCCAGGATCACGTCGGGCAGACCGAGCGCCGGGTCGTCCCGGAGCGCGGCGACTTGCTCGTCCAGGCGGAGTCCTCGCTCGAAGTTGTAGACCATGACGACGATCTCGTCCTTCGGCTCTGCCGCGGCGGCGCCGCGATCGGCCTCGATGCGACAGTCGATGTTGACGAAGTCCGACGCATCGTCGGGGTTCGCAGCCTCGACGCACAGGCGATCGCCGCGGACGTCGGGCGCGACGGCCAGATCCGGCACCTCCTCGAACACGTGCCCGCCGCCGCCGGCACCCGAGTCCCCGTCTCGCGGCTCGGCGGCACAGCCGAGCAGCGCGATGGAAGCGACGGCGAGCCCGCCGCCCGCGCGCCGGCGAGCCCCCTTCCCGCGCATCAGCGGGCGAGCTTCTCGACGGACGCAGGCATGTTTCGCGCCACGCGCACGATGGGAATGCCCGTCTGGACGTTCTGGTGCATCTCGCGGGCAGCCCGCGGAAGATCTTCGAAGGCGTACACCTCCTTGTGCACCGTCGGCCTGAACACGGTGCCGTAGAGCGCCGTGGCGGCGTTGCACCCTTCCACGGTCTCGTAGTGCGTGTGATCGATGGTGATCTGCTTCACGCTCATGCCCGCGGAGTCGTAGCTCACCGCCTTACCGAGCTGCCACCCGGCGCTGACGTTCACGCCGCAGCGCGCCGACGCGACGAGTCCGGCCTGGAACACGGGGCCGCGCAGCAGATCGCACACGACGTGCATCCCTTCGCGGTCCGTCACGTTCTTGACCTCCTTACCGAACGCCTCGACGTCCGCGTCCGTCGCGAAGCGGTTGAAGCGCGACTGGTCGATCCCCTCGATCCCCATCTTCGCGAGGAACTCCCGCCGCTCCTTCGTCCCGGAGCAGAAGTAGGCGCGATGCCCCTCGTGCTTCGCCAGCATGAGCAGCAGCTCGGAGACGCCGCCGCCGAACCCGAGGACGTTGAGCTGGGCGAGCTTCTCCCTCGGGACCTTCACGCGGAACATGTCGTGGGCACGCCGCCACATGTGGTAGGCGGTGGGCGCCCGGAGCGGCAGCGCCGCGATCTCCCACAGGTCGAGCCCGCAGGAGATGGGCGCGGGGACGAGCTGCGAGGCGTCCACGACGAACTCCTCCGAGTACCACCCGATGGACTCGGGCATGTCGTACGCCCAGATGCGCATCGGATAGCCATATCTATCCGCCGCGCCCAGGCAGTGGGTGAGCGCGATGTCGCCCGGCTTGAAGCGCGTGACGTTCGAGCCCACCGCGATGACCTCGCCCACCGCGCTGTTGCCCGGGTAGACCTTGCCGCCCCGGATCTCGACGATGTTCACGGTGTCGGCGAGCACCATGTGGTCGATGTTGTGCTCGAGGGAGAACGCGAGCGTGCGAGCGTGGACGTCGTTGGGGCCCACGTCGCGGAGCTCGAGGGTGTCGAGACCGATGACGTTCGCGGCGTCGACGCTGTTCAGATCCCCCCGTACGCGCTCTCGCTCTGCAGCGACGGCTGCGGCGGTGACGGCGTAGGCACGGACGGTCTTCGGCATGGTGTCCTCGGGTCGGTTCGCCCGGCCATCGGGCCTGCGGTAGCTAGCTTCTGAGGCGCAACGCGTCAAGGCAAAGCGCGCAGCGCTGGCGCTGGATCCGCTGGTGATTCGCCGTCAGCGTCGACGCCTGACGACGCCGTCGGGAGGCGCGCGTCGCTCCGCGGGCGCGGGCGTGGAAGCTGGCGCGGCGCGTGGCGGAACGCCGGCCTGGACCGGGGCCGCGGGCGGAGGCGGTTCGACCCGGGGGGCGGGTGCGGGTGCGGGCGCGAAGGGCGCCTGAGCTGCGACCGGCGCCGTGCGACGCGGCTCGGGAGCGGCGGGTGGCAAGCCGAGTCTCTCGCGAAACACGTCGCCGAGGCTCCCGAGACCGCTCGCGCGACCGCGCGCGAACTCCTCGAAGTCCTCCGGGCTCTGATCGAGCGCCTTCATCGACAGCCGCACCCGCAGCGCGCCGTCCGTCAGCTCCGTTCCGAGCACACGTACCTTCACGGCGTCGCCGACCTTCACGACGTCTTCCGGCTTGTTGATCCGCCGCGAGCTGAGCTCGGAGATGTGCACGAGCCCCTCGACGCCCCCCACGTCGACGAACGCGCCGTACTTCTGGATGGACGTGACGGTCCCCTGGACGTCCGTGCCGGCGAGCAGACGCTCGGCGGCTTCTCGCTGCCGCACCTCTCGCTCCGCCTCCAGGAGCACGCGACGCGACACCACGACGGAACGGCCGCCGTCGCGCACCTCGAGCACGGCGAACCGTTCGGTTCGTCCAACCCACGCTTCCGTCGGCTCGGCCCGCCCGACGTCGAGCTGCGACGCGGGGCAAAACGCGCGAACGCCGGCGACGTCCACCTCGGCGCCGCCCTTGACCAGACGCAGCACGGCTCCCTCGACGGGGAGCTGGAGCTCGCGGGCACGCTCGATGCCGCTCGCGTCGATCGACCCCTTCCCGAAGGAGGTGGCCAGGAGCGGCCCGAGAGGATCGCCCGCGTCGATCACGGTCGCGCGGACGAGATCCCCGACCTTCACCCGCAGGCGCGCGGACGAATCGAGCAGCTCACCGCGGTCGATCCGGCCGTCAGCTCTCCCGCCGAGGTCCACGAACACGAACTCCTCCCCGATCTGGATGACCGCGCCCTCGACGGCGTCCCCGTTCTTGACGACGCGGGCCGACGTCCGCCAGAGGTCGGACGAGCGCATGAGCGAGGCGAAGTCGTCTGCCATGGTGCGCGGAGCTTCCCCCCGAGGAGCAGGTCGAGCAAGCGACAACGCTTGCGTGCGAGGCGCGAAGGACGATTCCTGCAGCGAGCGGGAGGTCGTTCGGCGAACCGATCGACCAGAGCCGTCCTCGAGGACCGTCAGGGGTCGCGCAGGTTCAGGGCACCGACGTAGTCGAGCTTGCCCAGTGGAACCCCGTTGTGCCGCAGGATGGCGTAGGCCGTGGTGAGGTGAAAGTACGCGTTGGGCACCGCGAACTCGAACAGGTAGTCCCACCCCGACAGGGCCTTCCCCTGCAGCGCCGCGGGCGTCACGACGCGCTCGTCGATGCCGTCGAAGTCCTTCGACCCGAACGACTCGAGGTACTCGGCCACCGCGGCGGTGCGCGTGCGGAGCGCCGCGAAGCTCGGCTCGTCGTCCGCGTGCTTCGGAGCGTCCTTCGCCGCGCCGCGCGAGGCCGCGAACTTGGCAGCGTCACAGGCCGCGGTGATTTGACGGCTCAGGTGCCACTGGTCGGGCGCCAGGCGCGCGGTGAGGAGCACCGAGGGGTCGTAGGAGCGCTCCTTCGCGTGAGCCTCGGCCTTGTCGAGCCAGCCTCCGACGTTCCTGAGCATCTTGGCGAGTTGCTTGACGTTGGCGACGTAGAAGTCCATGGGGGTGATTCCTCCGAGCCCGCCCCATAGGACCGTGCGGGCGCGAACGCCAGAGGCAGCATCTCGCTTCCGCGCTCCGGCCTGACGCGCCGCCGGATCGAGGCTAGCGTTTCGGCCACGGCGATGCCTTTCGAGCTCCGAAGCCCCCAGGGACTGTGGCTGCTCGGCCTGCTCGTCCCGCTGGTCGCCCTCTACATCCTGAAGATCCGCCGCCAGCGCCTGCGGGTCGCGTCCACGTGGCTGTGGGCCGAAGCTCAGCGCGACCTTCTCGCGAAGAGCCCGTTCAAGCGACTCATCGTCCAGGTGCCGCTGGTCCTGCAGCTCCTCGCTCTGTGCCTGCTCGCCCTGGCCCTGGCGCGACCCGCGACCCGCGGTGGCTCGATCGTCGGCGACCACGTCGCCATCGTCGTGGACACGAGCGCCTCCATGGGGGCCGTGGACGCCGGTGGACGGCGCATCGATCGCGCCAGGCAGGCGGCGCTCGATCTCGTCGCCTCGATGTCACCGGGCTCCGACGCGATGATCGTGGAAGCCGCGAGGGACGCCCGCGTGGTGTCGCCGCTCGACCGGGACCGGCGGCGCCTCGAAGCCGCCATCGGCCAGCTCGACGCACGGGACGTGGAAGGGCACCTGGGCCGCGCCATCGCCGTCGCCAGCGATCGCCTTCGCCGGTTGCCCGGCTCTTCCCGGATCGTCGTCATCACGGATGGGGCCCTGGCGAATCCCGACGCCCTCGCGGCGACCAAGGCGGAAATCGACGTCGTGCGGGTCGGCCAGGAGGCAGAGAACGCCGCCATCGTTCGATTCGACGTGCGCACCGGGGTCAACCCGACGACGAAGAAGGAGGAGGTCCAGGCGTTCGCCCTGGTCACGAACTTCGGCGCGTCACCGCGCGACGTATTCGTCACGCTGCGGCAGCGCAACGTGAAGGAGCCGCTGGCGTCCCGGAGGTTGACGCTGGCCCCCAAGGAGCGCGCGCCCGTCGTGCTCTCGTTCGAATCCGTCCGCGGAGATCTGGGCTCCGGGATCCTCGTCGAGCTGTCGCCAGGCGACGCCTTGCCGGCGGACGACCGCGCCTACGCGCGGGTCCCGGAAGGCCGGAAGATCCCCGTCGTCCTCGCGCCGGCGGACGGGTCACCGTGGGTACGCCGCGCGCTGCTGGCCGATCCGGACGTCGAGCTGATGGGTTCGACGCTCGAGGGGCTCGCGACGGCCGAGGTGCCCGCGGGGGCGCTGGTGGTGCTCGACGGTGCCTGTCCCACGAACCCCCCGGGTGGCGATCTTCTGATCGTCAATCCGCCCGCCGGGCGCTGCTACACGGTGACCGTCGGCAAGGAGCTCGAGGCGCCGAGCCTCACCTCCTGGAGCGAGAGCGACGCGCGGCTCCGCTTCCTGACGCTCGACGGCGTCGAGCTCGCCACGGCTCGCCAGCTCGAAGTGGACGGCCCCGCGGACGCCCTGGTCACCACGCGCGAAGGCGTGGTCGTCGCGGACGCTTCGGCGCCCGGGCGCACGGGAACGATCCTCGGATTCGATCCTGGCGACACGAACTGGCCCCTCAAGGCGAGCTTCGTTCTGTTCGTTCGCAACGTCGTCGAGGCCGCACGCTCGCAGCGCACCAGGGGCGTGCAGGGCGCGGCGCGCACCGGGGAGGCTCTGCGGGTCCGCGTTCCCTCCGACGTGACGACCGTGGCGCTGGAGTCGCCGGGTTCGAAGGACAGGACCCACGTGGTCGCACGCGACGGTCTGGCCATCGTGCCGGACGTGCAGCGGGCAGGATTCTATTTCGCCACCTGGGAGCAACCACGACCGGGACACGCGCTCGTCGCCGCGAACCTGACGAGCGAGGCCGAGAGCGACCTCTCACACCGAGAGCTGCCGCAGGTGGCGACCGTCGGAGCCACGACGAACGCCGACGACGTCGCCGACGCCTTCACGGACTGGACGTGGATCCTCGCGCTCCTGGCGCTCGGGCTCATCGTCGCCGACGCCTGGTGGCTCACTCGCCGTCGTCGCGACGCGCGGCTCCCGGGCGCAGGCACCCCGAAGCTGCCCGACCGCCGCGCGCCGAGCGCGACCGGCGCCGCGCGAGGGACGGCGTGATCCCGGCAAGTCTCGCACCGTACCTACCGTGGCTCACCGTCGCGTCGGCGATGGCCGTCGTCGCGGCGTACCTCCTCTTTGCGATCCGCAGGCGTGGACTCGCCCAGCGACCCCTCCTGCTGGGCGCGACGCTGCTGGGCTTTCTGCCGGCGCTGTACGTCGGCCTCGTGTGGGTGCGCCTTCTGCCCGACCGGCACCTGCGCATGGATCGCCCGCTGCTCGCCCTGCCCGTCGCGATCGCCGTCGCCTTCGTCGCGTGGCGCCTGACCTCGCTGTCGCCCCGACAGAGCCGCGTCCGGCGCGGACTCACCGAGGCGTTCATGACGGCGGCGGCGCTGCTGGCTGCCCTGGCGGCCGTCGGCCCCGAGCTGGGCAAGCCGCTCGACACGCTGGCGGTGATCGTCGCTATCGACCGCAGCCGGAGCATCGACCTCGTGGCCGACGCAGAGGCTCGCCTCAAGGCCGAGCTCCAGGTGGCGGAGACCGGCATGCGGGACCGTGATCGGATCGGAACGATCGCCTTCGCGGCCGAGGCCGCCATCGAGGATCCGCTCCGACCTCGCTCGCGCCTACCCGCCCCGCAGAAGGTCGAACTCGGACGGGATGGCACGGACATCGCTTCCGCGATCCGCCGGGCCCTGGCCGAGGTCCCGCCGGACTCTGCGGCGCGCATCGTCGTCGTGTCCGACGGCGTCGCGACGCGCGGCGACGCCATCGAGGCGGCGGCAGCCGCCGTGGCCGCCGACGTGCCGGTCGACGTCGTGCCGCTCGATCAGCGCGCGGTCCCCGACGTTCGCGTGGTGGGCGTGAGGATGCCGTCCCGGGCGAACGAAGGCGAGGCGCTCGACCTGCGCATCGTGACGTCGTCGAGCGCGCTCGCCGAGATCGAGGTGCGCGTCTACCGGGACGACGAGCTGATCCGGCGAGGGCGTGCCAAGGTCGCGGAGGGCGAGGACGTGCTCGTGCTCCGCGAGGAAGCGCCCGGCCCGGGCCTCCATCGCTACGACGTGAAGGTGACGGCCCTCGACCCGAAGCTCGACCAGGCTCCGGAGGACAACGAGGGCTCGGCCTTCGTGCGGATCCGGGGCCCGGCGTCCGTCCTCGTGATGGAGGGTGATCCGCCCGTTGCGGCAGCGCTGGTGCGGTCGCTGCAGAGCGCGGCGTTCCAGACTCACACGGTGGGGCCGAGCGGCGTCCCGTCGGACGTCGCCGGCCTGGCTGCGTACGACGTGATCTTCCTGAGCGACATCCCCGCGCACGACCTCTCACCGACGCAGCTCCAGGCGCTCGCGACCTACGTCCGTGATCTGGGCGGAGGCCTGGTCCTCATGGGCGGCGACCGGTCGATGGGACCTGGCGGCTACGGCAAGACCCCGGTCGAGGAGGTCAGTCCCGTCTCCTTCGACCTGAAGCAGGAGCGGCGCCGGGCGAGCCTCGCCGAGATCATCGCCATCGACTACTCGGGCTCGATGGGGATGAGCGTCGGGGGCAAGACGAAGCTGCAGCTCGCGAACGAAGCCTCGGTTCGCTCGGCCGAGCTCCTCGGCTCCGGGGACAAGCTCGGGGTGATGCACGTGGACACGGCGGTGAAGTGGACGCTGCCGCTGACGTCCGTGACGGATCAGAAGGCGATCGCCCACGCCATCCGGGCGGTGGGACCTGGCGGCGGAGGCATCTACGTGGACCTCACGCTTCGCGAGGCGTACGCCGCGCTGTTCGCCGAGAAGGCGAATCTGAAGCACCTGTTGCTCTTCGCCGACGGCAGCGATGCGGAGGAGCGCAGCGGCGCGAACACCCTCGTGTCCGATGCGCTGAGGCGCGGAGTGACGACGAGCGTGGTCTCCCTGGGACGAGGCCACGACGTCCCGGCGCTGGAGCACATGAGCAAGCTCGGCGGGGGCCGCTTCTACCTCATCGAGGACGCCACGCGGCTGCCCGCCGTGTTCGCCCAGGAGACGATCCTCGCCTCGCGTAGCGCCATCAACGAGGTCAGGTTCCGCCCGTTCGTGGGCTCCCGCGGCTCGGCGATTCGCGGCGTGGACTTCGGAGCCTCGCCGGAGCTCACCGGATACGTGGTCAGCATCGCGAAGGGGCGAGCGCAGGTCCATCTGCGCGGCCCCGAAGACGATCCCATCCTCGCCACGTGGTCCGTGGGGATCGGCAGGGCGGGCGCGTTCACCAGCGACTACAAGGACCGCTGGGGCAGCGCGTGGACGCAGTGGGAGGGCGCGACGCGGCTGTTCGGTCAGCTGGCCCGCGACGTGGCGCGCCGCGCGGACGACCCTCGCGTTCGCCTGGAGGCGGACGCCAGCGGCGGCGAGCTTCACGTGCGCGCGACCGTCGTCGGAGACGATGGCCGCGCCGAGAGCTTCCGGCGGCTACGTGCCCGTGTCGCCGGACCGGACGGCTTCCGGCGAGAGGTCACGCTCGAGGGCGTCGGCGCCGGCGCCTACGCGGCCACCGTCCCGCTGTCGCGCCCCGGCGCCTACGTCGCCACCGCCATCGATGAGCTCTCGGGCGAACCGACGGGCACGACGGGCGCCGTGCTGAGCGCCGGCGAAGAGCTGCGACCGACGGGGACGGATCGCGCCCTCTTGGGTCGCATCGCGAGCATGACGCGAGGCAAGCAGCGCGACACCCTGGCGGGGATCTTCGAGGACCGAGTGGCCGAGCGCTTCGCCTACCGCGAGCTGACCCCGTGGCTCCTGCTGCTGTCGGGAGCGCTGCTCCTGATGGGCGTCGGTGCGCGTCGCTTCGCGCCGCCTGCTTTCTTCGCGAAGGTGCGTGAATGCCTGCGAGAACGACGCGATGCGCGGGCTCGGCGGGCGGCCGGGAGGACCGCCGGCGACGGCAGCGCGACGATGGGCGCGCTGCTCGGCGCGAAGGAGCGCGGCGCCGTTCCGCCGCGCACCACGGACGAAGACGGCGCCCCGGCGAGCGTCCCGAGCTTCGCCCGGCCCCCCCCGGTGGCCAGCGCGCCGCCGGGAACCTTCGCGGGTGATCCGGCGCGCACGTCCCGCGCCGGGCCGCGCCCCGATGCGAGCGTGTCCGCCCGAGTCCAGCCCGGCGTGGAGGCGCCGCCGCCCTCGGCGCGCGCGCTGTCCTCCGTCGAGATCCTGCTCGCCCGCCGCAGAGGGCAGCGTCGATGACGGCCAGGTTCTGCGGGGCCATCGCCGTCGCCTCGCTGTTCTTCGCGTGCGGCCGAGGACCCGAGCCCTGCGTCTCGGCGACGGCATGCGGGCGAGGCTACGAGTGCCTGGCGAATCGCTGCACACCGCGCGGGGGCGATCCGGTGCGCACGGACGCAACGCGCGTCGTGCTCGAGCCGACGTCGATCGCGGCCGTCGCGGCGACGCCCGCGGCGCCCCTCGGCGGCCACGTGACGTTCGGGAGTGCCGGCGACGGCGCGGCGGCGCTGTACCTGTCGTTTCCACCCGCCTGGTCGTCGTGGAGGCGCATCGAGAGCGCGTTCTTGCTCCTTCAGCCGAGCCCTGCGACGCGCGCCGGGCCCGAAGACGTGTCCGTGGTCGCGTGGCGCATCCGGGAAGAGTGGGCGCCCGAAACCGTGTCGTGGCGCGACCAGCCCGACGTGAGTCATCCCACGGCCCGAGGCATCGCGCGCGTGGCGCCGCCCGTGACGCTCCGCATCGACGTGACCGACATCGTGCGGCACGCTCAGCGCGAGCCCCGGGGCCACCGTGGCATCGCGGTGAAGGCGAGCGCAGGGGACGGGCACGGGGCCACCTTCGCTACCGGCACCACGAGCGGTGGAGGTCCCCGGCTCGAACTCTACGTGCATGCCCCCGTGGAGGGTCACCCCTGAGCGCCACGGCTCGCGCTCGGCCCGTGGTAGCGTCCGGAAGATGCCGGAGCCGCTGCTCGACGTCCGCGGGTTGACCACGTCGTTCGCGACCGAGCGCGGCGCCCTCAAGGCCGTGGACGACGTCTCGTTCGACGTCCCCGAGGCCGCGACGGTCGCCGTCGTCGGCGAGAGCGGCTGCGGCAAGAGCGTCACGGCCCTGTCGATTCTGCGCCTCGTGCCGTCGCCGCCCGGCCGCATCGAGTCCGGGTCGATCTCGTTCCGGGGTACGGATCTCCTCCGGCTGGACGAGGAGGGCATCCGCGCCGTGCGCGGCGCGCGCATCTCGATGATCTTCCAGGAGCCCATGACGTCGCTGAACCCGGTGTACACGGTGGGCTCGCAGATCGTCGAAGCCCTCCTGATTCACCGCAAGGGGACGCGTCGCGACGCGAAGAAGCGGGCCGTCGAGCTGCTGGACCTCGTGGGGATCCCGTCGCCGGCGACGCGTGTGGACGCGTACCCCCACGAGCTCTCGGGAGGCATGCGGCAGCGGGTGATGATCGCCATGGCGCTGTCCTGTGATCCGGCGCTCCTTCTCGCCGACGAGCCGACCACCGCCCTCGACGTGACCATTCAGGCGCAGATTCTGGACCTGCTGCGCCGCCTCCAGCAGGAGCTGGGCATGAGCATCCTGTTCATCACGCACGATCTGGGCGTCGTCGCGGAGTTCGCGTCGAAGGTGGTGGTGATGTACGCGGGACGCGTCGTCGAGCGCGCGGACGCCGCAGCTCTCTTCGAGCGGCCGCTGCACCCGTACACGCGGGGCCTGCTCGCCAGCGTGCCGCCCCTCGGAACGAGCGCGTCGGGCGGTCAGAAGCGGCGCCTGCCGACCATCGAGGGCATCGTGCCCAACCTGGTGAACCTCCCGGCGGGCTGTCGTTTCGCCGAGCGCTGCGCGCTGCGCGCCACGAAGCCACCCGGCCACGAGAAGTGCACCGAGGAAGAGCCGGAGTTGCTTCAGGTCGGCGGAGGCCGCGCCACGCGATGTCACTTCTGGGAGCATCTCGCGGCGGGCTGATCCGCCGCGCGCCGTGATAACGTCGGCGCGCCGATGTCCGCCGAAGACTCACCCCCGAGCGAGCTGACTTCCGCGGCCGAGCACAGCCGGCCCGACGCGGCCCCCGTTCCCGACGCGGCGGTGCCGGGCGAGCCGCGACGACCGCTCGTGCAGATCGAGCGCCTGAGCAAGCTCTTCCCGGTGCAGCGCGGGCTGTTCGCGCGCACGCGATTCGTCCGCGCGGTGGACAACGTCTCGCTCTACGTGCGGCACGGTGAGACGCTCGGCCTGGTCGGGGAGAGCGGGTGCGGCAAGAGCACGCTCGGTCGGACGCTGCTGCGGCTGCTCGAGCCCACCTACGGGCGTGTCGTCTTCGACGGAACCGACGTCACCAAGCTCTCCCAGAGCGCGCTGCGACCGCTGCGTCGCCGCATGCAGATCATCTTCCAGGATCCGTATTCTTCCCTGAATCCGCGAATGACCGTCCGCGCGATCGTCGGCGAGGCGATCCAGATTCATCGCCTCGCGACCGATGCCACGGATGCCGATCGCAAGGTTCGCGCGCTGCTCGACCGCGTGGGTCTGCGCGCCGACGCCATCGACAGGTACCCCCACGAGTTCAGCGGTGGTCAGCGCCAGCGCATCGGCATCGCCCGGGCGCTCGCCGTCGAGCCCGACTTCATCGTCTGCGACGAGCCCATCAGCGCCCTGGACGTCTCCATCCAGGCGCAGATCGTCAACCTGCTCCTCGATCTTCAGCGCGACCTGGGGCTCTCCTATCTCTTCATCTCGCACGACCTGAAGATCGTCGAGTTCGTGAGCCACCGCGTCGCGGTCATGTACCTGGGTCGCATCGTGGAGCTCGGCCCCGCCCAGGGCCTCTACGAGCGTAGGTATCACCCGTACACCCGCGCGCTGTTGAGCGCGATCCCCGTCGCGGACCCGAAGCAGCGACGACTACGGATCCTTCTCGAGGGCGACGTCCCGAGTCCACTGGACCCGCCACCCGGCTGTGCGTTCCACCCGCGCTGTCCTCGCGCCGAGAAGGGCAAGTGCGACGTGGAGGCGCCGACCCTCGAAGAGGTCGAGGGCGGCAGCGGTCATCGCGTCGCGTGCTTCCATCCGCATCTCGAGTAGCGCCGTGAGAACGAGCTCCCGAAACCTCGCGCTGGTGCTCTTCGACGAGGTCGAGGTGCTCGACGTAGCAGGCCCCCTGCAGGTGTTCACGGTCGTGGGGCGCCAGTGGAACTGGAGACCGTTTCGCGTTCTCGCGGTGTCGGACCGCGCCCGCACGATCGCGACGCGCAACCAGGTGACCCTCTCGGCCGAGCTCGGCTTCGACGCTTGCCCGACACCGGACGTGATCGTCGTGCCGGGCGGCTACGGCGCGAGGCCCGCGAACGAACTCCTGGACGCGTGGCTGCGCGAGCACGGCGCGAGAGCGGAGGCGCTCATCGGCATCGGCAACGGGGTGCTACCCCTGGCGCGAGCCGGGTTGTGCGACCATCGGACGATCGCGACGAGCCCCGAGTCGCGCAGCGAGGTCGCTGCCGCCGCACCCAGCGCCTCGCTCGACGATGGCCGCCGGGTGGTCCGGAGCGACAGGCTGGTGACGGCAGCGTCCAGCGCGGCCGCCATCGACGCCGCTCTGGTCGCGGTGTCGGCGCTTCTCGGCGAGAAGCAGGCCACCGCGACCGCCCGCGCGATCGACCACCCCTGGGCTGCGGAGGACGGCGCCCCCGCCCCGCTTCGCATCGAGATCACCTCTGGCGACGGCGAGCGGTAGGTCTCAGGTCGCCGCGTCTCCGAGCACCGCGGCCACGCGCCGCGCCTCGGTTCCCCTGCCCTCTCCTTCGAGGTCGGCCACGACCTCGCGAACCCGCGTCGCGGCCGTTCGTGCGAGTGCCAGCGCACCTGCATCGGAGCCTGGCGCATCGAGCACGTGGGCGGCGCACCGCGCCAGCGTCTCCGCGGACGCGCCGAGATAGACGCGACCGGACGGGTCCTCCGAGAGCGCCAGAGCCCGCTCGGCGTGGGCCAGCGCTTCGTCGGCGCGCCCGACGGCCAGGTAGGCTTCGGCCGCGTTGCGGTACACGTCGGCGGACTCTCCGCGGGCGCGGAGCGTGCCCACGAGTTCGAGAGCGCGCCGCGCCTGATGGAGCGCCGCCTCCGGATCACCGAGATGCAGCGCCACCTCTGCGAGGTTGTTGTGGGCGACGGTGAGATCCCAGAGATCCCCGATGCGCTCCTTCAGGCGCAGCGACAGGAGGAACAGGTCGCGGGCCCGCGCGAAGTCACCACGTTCGAAGGCGACGGCGGCCAGGTTGTTGTTCGCCACGGACTCCGCGTGCGGATCGTCGAGCCTCCGCGCCAGCCTCGCGCCCTGCCGGTAGAAGCGCTCGGCGCGCACGAGCTTCTTCTGGTGATAGTAGGCGACGCCCATGGTGTACAGCAGGCGCACCATCACGTCGCGACCTTGCACCGCCTGCGGACCCATGCGCTGGCACGCAGCGAGACCGAGGCGACAGCTTCGCAGGCTGCCGTCGACGTCACCCGCGCGGCTCTGAGCGAAGCCGATCTCCACGAGGATCTCCGCCCGCACGTCGTCGTGGCCGGTCTCGCCGAGCCGCGCCAGCGCGCTCCGGTATCGGGTGAGCGCTTCGGCGTGCGCGCCACGAGACTTCTCCACCAGGCCCAGCCTGAAGTCCACGAGCGCGTCGGCGGCGACCTGCGAACCGCCCGTGCCCGCGCTTCCATGCTCGTCCCTCACGACGCTGGAGCGGGCGGCTTCGTACGCCTCGGCGGCGTCGTCGAGCCGGCCGACGCGACGCAGCGTATCGCCCAGCTCCAGCGAGAGCGCCGTCCGGTCGCGCCACTCTGCAAGGCGATGGTCGGCGCTCGGCTCGGTGTCGTGCTCTCGAACGGCGTGCCCGACGTCCGAGAGCTCCCTGGCGCGGAGGTAGTGCGACAGCGCGTCGAGATTCTGGCCGAGGCGCGCCGCCCGGCGCCCGGCACGGAGGAAGTACGCGAAGG
Source organism: uncultured Polyangiaceae bacterium (assembly GCA_964487605.1). GTDB lineage: Bacteria > Myxococcota_A > Polyangia > Polyangiales > Polyangiaceae > JAJDAH01. The sequence continues at coordinate 18,284 of CAZARU010000055.1, read as the reverse complement.
CGGACGCTGCATTCCCGCCTCGATCGTGGTGGAGGGCGAGCAGGGCGGGGTTCGCATCGGCGAGCACGGCGCCGCGACCCTCGAGCCAGTGCGCGACGCGCCGGTGGTGCTCCTCCTTGGCCTTTCGAGCCAGCGCCGCGTACGAGACCTCCCGCACCAGCGCGTCGGCGAAGACGAACTCTCGCTCTCCGGGCAAGGACGAAGCCTCGCGCGCGTGGACGAGATCGCGCGCGCGGAGCTCGGCGAGCGTCGTGTCGAGCCAGGCGGAGACGTTGGGAACCGGTTCGTCCGCGCACAGCTCTTCGAGCACGCCACGCCAGAACGTGCGCCCGACCACGGCGGCCCTCTGCAGGGCCACGCGCTGGTCGTCGGAGAGGCGATCCAGCCGCGACTGGACGACGCCGTACACCGTGGGAGGGAGCTCCATGCGCTCCAGGGCGTCCTCGTTCACACGCCACACGTCGTCCGACACCGTCTCCACGACCTTGGCGTCCACCAGCATGCGGAGGCACTCCTCGAGCATCAGCGGGTTTCGGTCGACCCGTTCGACCAGGCGGGCGACGAATGCTTCGCTGACGGCGCCCGCCCGCGACAGGTGATCGCGCGCGAGCTCCTCGATCTGGCGCTCGGACAGGGGGGCCAAGTCGAGTCGCCGAGCGGCCTCCCGTCCCTCCCCCCAGTGAGGCCGGCGCTCGAACAGGTCCGGCCGCGCGAACCCGACCACCGCGACCGGCGCGTCTCCGAGACGCGTCACCAGGTAGTCGAGCACGTCCAGGCTGGCGTCGTCCGCGGCCTGCAGGTCGTCGCAGAGCACCAGAACGGGAGCCTTCATGGCCACGAGACCGACCACCTTGGCGAGCGCGCTGGCCACGCGTTGCCCCGCGCTGGAGGCCGCGTCTCCCGACACGGCCGGCTCGTCGTCGGCCGCGCTGGCCAGAAGCTCCTTGAGGGTCGTGATCGCGTCGCCGACGTCCTCGGGATCCACCTCGAGCGGGGCGGCCGTTCGAAGGGTCTCGTGGAGGCCCGAGCCGGGCGGCAGCGCCGAGACGCGGGGGGCCTGGAACCCCGCGAGCCAGCGCAGTCCTCGCCGGAGCTTCTGGTCCACGATGTCGTCCGGGTCGTCCTGCAGGATGCGAAACCGATCGCGGACGAGATCTGCGACGAACTGGTAGGCCTCGCCGGGAAGCCCGGTACCGGCGCGACCGCCTATGACGAACACGAAGCTCCCCTGCTGGGACACCCTCGCGTTCACTTCCTCGAGGATCCGCGACTTTCCGATCCCGGCGGCGCCCACCACGGTGAGCAGGCAAGCGCGGCGCTCCTCGTGAGAGCGCTCGACCGCGTCGAGGACGTGCGCGATCTCTGCGCGCCGCCCCACGAACTTCGGGATGCGTCCATGGAGCGCCCGCGGAGCCAGGCTCGTGCGCGCTCGAAGCGGGCCGATCACCGCATGGCAGTCGATTCTGCTGCTGGTGCCACGAACCCGCACCGGATCGGCGTGGCGCATCTCGAACAGGCCGCTCACGTGTCGGTAGGTGCCCCGCCCGACGAGCACGGCGTTGGGCTCCGCGCCCGACGCCAAGGAGGAGGCGACCGTGACGGGTTCGCCGGCGATGGTCAGTCGGCGCTGCCTTCCGTCGCTGCGACTCGAGAACACCACACCGGTCTCGACACCGACGAGCAGCGCGAGATCCTTCGCCTTGGAGCCCGCACGCTCTGCGGCGCGACGGGCAACGCCCCCGAGCTCCAGCGCCGCCAGGACCGCGCGCTCGGCGTCGTTGTCCGTGGACCGAGGGATGCCGAACGCCGCCATCAGCCCCTCCGCGGTGACGCGATCGACGTGGCCACCTCGACGCTCGATGCGCTCGGCGACCGCGCCGAGGCAGGCGTCCATGGCGTCCTTCACGTCCTCCGCCGCGACCTCGCCGCCCACCAGCCCGATGACCTCCACGAACACCACCGTGCACAGCCGGTTCTCCTCCGCGGGCGCCGAGAGCGGCGTCAGGCTCACGGTGGGCGCGGACGTCCCCGCGCGTGGAGTGACGGCACCGGTGGGGGCGGTGCGAACGGCCAGCGTCGCCGCGTCGCTGCGGGCCGGCGCGCCCAGGGTCGAGCGAACGCTCCGCAGCAGCCCCGTCAGGGCCTGCGCGGTGGGAGGGCGTGCCTCCGGGGACTTCTCGAGCAGCGCCTCGACGACGGCCGCAAGCGCCGGATCGAGCGAAGGCTGGACGTCCGAGATGCGCGGAGGCGCGACGTACAGGTGCTGGCCCACGTACTCGCCCGCCGAGACGGCGTGGAAGGGCCGCCCCCCCACGAGCATTTCGAAGAGGATGATCCCGACCGCGTAGAGATCCGAACGGCCGTCGACGTCGCTACCGCGGCACTGCTCGGGGGACATGTACTCCGGCGTGCCAATCGTGAAGTCCGCGCCGGTGACGGGACCATCGCGACCCGTCGGTTCGAGGAGCTTGGCGATCCCGAAGTCCAGGATCTTCACCACCGGGCCCCCCCCACGATCGGGGACGACGAAGAGGTTGTCCGGCTTGAGATCGCGATGGACGACCCCGGCCAGGTGGGCTGCCCCGAGGCCGTCGAGCACCTGCAACGTGAGGTCGATGGCGAGGGTGGGAGCGAGGCGCCCGTCTCGCTCGAGGAGGTCGCGCAGCGTCTCCCCCTCGAGGAGCTCCATGATGAGCACGGGGCGCCCATCGTCGAACGTGGCGAAGCCGAACACGTCCACGAGGTTCGGATGGCGAATCGCGTTGACCAGGCGCGCTTCCTGAATGAATCGCTCGGTCGCGTGCTGCGTCCGGATCGCCGACTCGTGGATGACCTTCGCCGCGGCGCGCTTTCCGATGACGGGGTGCACGCAGGCGTACACTGCGCCCATCCCGCCTTCGCCCAGCTTCGACTCCACGCGGAAGCCGCCGACCATCGTGCCGGGCGCGAGCTGGACCTCCACGCGCCAACTCTAGGCCAGCGGCCGTCGCGTCACAGGCCGGTCGCGCTCTCCCGCAGGGAATCGGCGACGGCGACCGGGGTCGCCCGAAAATCCGAGGTGATTCCGTCCGCAATGGAGGGCGCCTGGTCCGGCGAGGGCACGTTCTGGACGATGATCCCGACCTCTTCCGCGCCGAGCTTCGCCGCGAAGCTGCCCTCGGTGGACCCGTCGATGACCGCTGCAGCTCGCCCGCTTCCGGATACCGAGACCGTCGCCTCCACGGTCACGACGGAGCCTGCGAGCCAATTGATTCCGTCGCCGACGCTCTCGCGACCGCCTCCGACGACCGGCACGTCGTGCAAGTCGGTGGACGCGAGCTCGCCGTTCTGGACGATGATGGACACGGAGGCGCCGTCGATGCCGAGTCCGACGGCGCGGTTGCCCACGATGTCGAATCCGTCGAGCCTGGCTGAGGGGACACCCTGCAGGTACACGCCGCGCACGTTGTTCTGCACCACGAGGCCCGGTCCCAGCGTGACCGCGCCGGAAAAGACGACGATGCCGGCGTCCGCGTTGTCGATGACGCGCACGGTGCTGCCGCCGACGCTCCCCCCGACGATCTCGACGCCACGACCGCGCTGAAAGTCCTTGGGCCCGGTGTTCATGACCACGAGGCCGGCGACCTCGAAGTCGGCGCCCTCGCCACGGATCCCCACGTCGGTGTTCCGGTCCACGACCACCCGCTTGAACGTGGACTTCTCGCAGGGCGTCGCGCACTGGACGGAGACGCCGAAGCCCCCGCTCTGCTCGATCGTCGAATCGACGATCTCGAGGGCCCCGTCCGACATGGACACGCCGATCCCCTTCGCGCCGGAGACGAGCACGCGATCGACCCTGAGGCGCCCGCCCGTGGCCGCGATCCCCGAAGTCCTGACGCCCCGAACCGATGCCGTTCCCACCCCCAGCGTGATCTCCCCGACGGTCACGCCGTCCGCGCCGTCACCGACCAGGCTCACGCCGGCCGGCAGCTGCACGGCGCCGTACGTGCCGGCAGAGAGCTCGAGGCACGTGCCGCTCTGCGCGCTCGAGAGCGCCTTCTGCAGGTCCGCGTCCCCGGCGACGCTCACGCGGGCCGCGCAGGTCTCGCTGCACGGCCGACTCGCGACGCACGCTGCGCCCGCCGGAACGCCGGGACAGAGCCCGTCCACGCGGACGTCGGCGTCGCACTGCGCCCCTGGCGTCTTGGTGCCACCCTTCGGACTCGAAGAGCTGCCACATGCGACGGTGGCCAGCACCGACATCAGGAGCCCCGTCGTGAACCCAGCACGCCGCCCAGCCATCATCGCGGAAGCGTAGACCATCCCCGGCGAGCACGCGACCGGCGCGAGGGTTGGCGCATCGTCACAGCGGCGGGGGCGCCGGGGCCAGGTTCGCGGACTCGGCCTTGCACGGCGCGAACGCGTCGCAGCCGCAGGAGTTCTCTCCCTGGTCGGTCATGGAAAAGTCGCGCTCGAGCCACGCGCCGGCGGCGTCGCGACGGTAGTGGCGCTCGACGTCGAGATCGAACGCGTTGCACGACAAGGCCGACGCGGCGAGCGTCGCGTTCGCACCGAACACGCTGATCCCGGCGCGAGCGTTGTCCGTCACGAGCGATCCGGCCACGGCGAGGTCCGCGACGTCGGGCTCCGGAGCACCAATGCTCGTGAGCGCGGACACCCCATCCCCGAGAGTACCGTTCTCCGACGCGTGAGTCCCCCGGACCACGGACCGCTCGATGGTACCCGACGCGCCGAAGAGCAGGACGCCGACGGCCCGGCTTCGCTCGACGACCGCGTTCAGCAGCTGGAGCGTCCCGCGCTGCCCCCCGGGCAGGGGATTCTGCGCGACGAGGATCCCCGTGCCCGCACCCTCCGAGGCGAGGACGCCGAGGGAGTCGCGCACCGCGCTCCCGGTCAGCTTCACGCTGGCGCCGATGGCGACGATGGCGCCCATGTCCGAATCCTCGACGACGCTTTCCTCGAGCACGAGCGACGCGGACGCGCCCATGGCGTCGTCTGCGATGACCAGCGCCTGGCCGAAGCCGCTCGGGGCGTCGAGCCTGACGCCGCGCATCGCCGTCCGCACGAACGTGACGTCGCTGCCCAGCGCATCGAGCAGCGCGCCGCGGTGCCCCTCGAAGAGCGAGTCCGTCACGACGACCTCGGAGTGGACGGCGTTCAACCCCGCGGAATAGTCGTACAGGGCGTCGGGGACTCCGTCGGCGACCACGACGCCGACGAGCGTCAGGCGCCCGCCGCTGACGTGGAACGCGTAGGTCTGCGCCTCGAGGACGGTGGACCGGGTGACGGTGAGGTCGGGGCGAAGGCCCGCGTGCTCCTCGTACGCGTGAACCGCGAAGTTCGTGTCGGGGTCCGTCTCGTCGGGAAGGGCCTCCAGGATGGCCGTGTCCTCGACGATCCCATCCGCCGCCCCGATCCCGATCCCGGCGCCGCGTGTCCGGGAGACCACGCAGCGGCGCACTTCCAGGCGCCCACGCCCGGTGGGCTCGGTCGACGTCGCGGCGAGCCCCCAGCCCCATCGGCGGTTCGACGCGAGGGGACGAACGTCTCGAACCTCCGAGCGCTCGACGATGGCGGTCGCGTCGTCCGCCCAGATGCCGTCCACCGAGACACGCTCGAGGAGCGACGCCGTGACCGTCACCACGGCCCCGCCGAGCGCTCGGAGCCCATCGTGCCCGGTATCGTGGATTCGCACGCGATCGAGCACCACGTCGCGAGCACCGGAGACGAACACGCCACGGGAGGGGGCAGTGATCGAGAGATCGCGCAGCTCGACGCCGGTGGCCGTGACGTCGAGGGCGGCACGAGACGCGTCGGCGCCGCGAATCGTGACGAGGGACGGACACCTGCCCCAGAGGCGCACCGGCGCGGAGAGGTCGAGATCGCCTGCGTACGTCCCGTCGGTGATCGCCACGAGCGGCGCGCCGGTGCGCGTCGCCGCGCGGGCGAGCGCGTGGGCGAGCGTCGCGAACGGCCGCGCCTCGGAGCCGTCGCCGGACCCGGGGCTCGCCACATCGACGAAGATCGTCTCCGCGTCCACTGGCGCGGCGCCCCATCGGCTCGGCGGGCACGGGGCGACGGGACGGCAGGTCGTCTCGCCGGGTATCGCCATCTCGCCGTCGGGACAGCGCGCGGCGGGCAGGACCGGATCGCAGCGGCCGCTCCCGACGTGCACGAAGCCCGTCCCGCACCCGTCCGCCGGCACGCCCACCGTGCGGCATCCCCCACCCGGTAGGGCGATTTCCCCCCGGGCGCACTCGTCGAGGCGCGGGATGCACGCCGTGCCTCGCTGCTGCCCGGCCGCGCACGCCCCGCTCTCCACGCCCGAGTCGGGGATGGCAGCGCTCGGGCGGTCGCCGGGAGCTCCAGAGTCGCCGCACGCAGCCAGTCCGGGTACGAGGGCCAGCAGCACGTACCAGCGCGAACCTGCTGCCGCGATCACATGGCTCCCAGGGGGGGCGGGGGTCGAGCCGGCGCGAGCTGGCTCGACTCGGCACGGCACGTCCGCGACTCGTCACCGCAGCCACAGCGGTTGCCCCCCTGGTCCACCAGCGAGACTTCGCCGTCGCCGAGGGGGGCGCCAGGGCGAAAGGTCGTGAAGAACTGCCGATCGGCGCTCATGTCGAACGCGTTGCAGGACAGAACGCTGTCGGCGAGCACCACGCTGCCACCGAAGACGGACAGCCCCGCGCGAGCGCTGTCGAGCACGACGAGGCGCGTCGCCGTGCAGCTCGCAGGGATGGGTTCTCCCGACTCGGCGTGTCGCATCGCCACGAGCACGCCGTCCCCGAGCTTGCCGTCCAGCTCCTGGGCTCGCGCCGACTGCACGACCGTGGCGGTGATGTCCGCGTTCGAGCCCACGACGCCGATGCCCGCGGCCCGTGCGCGCTCCACGACCGAGCCCGTGATCGCCGCGTCCCCACGGTGAACACCGTCTTCGTCCGCGTCGACGACGATGCCCCAGCCGAGGTCGAGCTCACCGAACTGCGCTTCCACGTCCCGCACCAGGAGCCCCTCGACGGTCGCGGCCGCACCGTTCAGCATCAGCCCGGCCAGCCGTGACCGTTCGAACAGCGACGCGGTGATGCGGACCTCCGGCGGCGCCGGCGCCACGGGATCGGCGGCAACGCCCACCGCGACGCCGTCCTGGGCCATCTCGTCGGGCTGCGCCACGACGTCGCGGACGGTCGTGCGCTCGATGATGGCGGAGGTCGAGAACGCCGCGATCCCGAAGGAGCGGTTCCGCTCGATGACCGAACCGCGAACCTCGAGCGAGGGGGCGAGATCCGGTCGCGCCTCGTCGCTGGCGGAGAAGATCCCCGCGCCGCCGCCGGTCACCGCGGGACCCGGCTCGTTGTCGCGCACGACGCTGTCTTCGACCACGACGGACGATCCCGCGGCGAAGATCCCCATGAAGTCGTTGCGCTCCAGCACCGAGCCGCGCACGGCGATCGCCGGCTGGTCGCCGCCGCTCAGGGGCGGGAACGCGAGGAGCGCCACACCGCCCGCCTGGCCCGGGAGCGTCTCACGAATCACGCTGCGCTCGACCTCGACGTCGGCACCGTCGCCGAACACGGCGATGTCGTAGGCCTCCTCCACGAGCGAGTCCCGCAGCGTCGCGCGCGAGGTCCCCTGGAGATGCAGCGCACGCTCGCCGGTGTTCCGCAGGTGCACGCTCTCCAGCAGCAGCGAGCCCGACCCGGTGACGAGGACGCCGTCCGCCGTGCCCTCGATGGCGACGCCGCGGATCTCGACTCCGGGCGCGGTGACGCGCACCGCGGGCGCGGCGCTCGCCGACGGACTGCCGCCCAGCACCACGAGCTCGGGGCATCTTCCCGTGAGTCGGATCGCTGCGCCGAGCACGACGCTCTCCGCGTACGTGCCGGCGGCGACGACGACCAGCGCGCCCTCCGGCGCGACGCGCACCGCATCACCGAGGCGAGCGAACGGTCGCTCCGCCGTCCCGTCGCTGGCCCCGGCGGAGTAGGAGGCATCGACGTGGATCGTCTCGTCGTCGGTCGCCACGTCGCCGTAGGTCCCGGCACCGCACGGCGCGACGGAGCTACAGGTCGTCGAGCCGGGCAACGCGAACAGGCCATCGCCACACGGCGCTTCGGGCAAGACGGGCTCGCAGCCGCGATCCCGATGGCGAAAGCCCGGGCCACAACCGTCCTCGGGGACGCCGGCCAGCTCGCAACTGCCGTCGCCGAGCCGCCGCTGCCCGGGTGCGCAATCGGACGGCGCGCAGTCACCGTCACCGCCGGCGTCGCACGCGGGCGCACCGCCACCGCCAGCGTTTCCCTTCGCGCGATCCGCCGAGCACGCGGTCGTCACCAGAAACACGATGCCGAGCAGGGCGCCGCCCAGGCGCACATCGAGCCGCCTTCCCATCACCGCCACCACATTCACCTCTCCCATAGCACGAGCCTCCCAGCGTCGCGCCGGCACCCCGCGAGCCACTGCGTGGCGTCAGCGCAGGTCGGGCATGCCGTGACCGTACCGCTTCAGCTCGGGCCAGGCGTCCTTCAGCGAGCGCCTCGGCCCACGACAGATCCACACCGGAAGGTCGTGCTCGTGCGGATGCGCCAGGAGATGAGACGTCCGCGCCGCCTCGACCACGCTGGTGAAGAGCGACTCGAGGACGTCGCGGCGCAACCCGTACGCGATGACGACGCTCGCCGCTTCGGGTGGCGGTCCCCACAGGTGGTACGTCACGTGACCGGACCATGCGCGCGGCAGGTCCGTCCGGGCGCCGTAGAAGTTCACGGCCGAGGCCTCCCCGTAGTTGCCCGTCAGGACGATCGTGGACGCGCGCTCCTCGGGCGGCAGCGAGGCGTGAACACGCGCCACCGTGTTCGCCTGCTCCGTCCAGCCGTACTCGTCGTGGAGGTCGTGGGTGAGCGCGATGGGTGGCACGACGGCCCCCAGCAGCGCGCCGATGAGCCGCTCCGAACGCTCGAGAGACAGGACCGGCAAGCTCAGGGCGACGCCGAACACGCTGGCGAGCGCGAGGGCTGCCAGGGCGACACGACGACCGGCGGCGAGGAGCTTCGCCTCCAGGAGAACGCCGCCGGCGGCGAGGAGGGGCGGGAACGCCGGCGCCAGGTAATACGGCTTCGCGTGCGTCGAAAGGAGCACGACGAACACCGTCAGGAAGAGCCAGGCGAACACGCGAAACGGGCGACCGCGCTCACCGAACAGGAAGACAAGGCCCGCGCCCCACACGAGCACGGCGACCGGGTTCATGTAGACGAGCTGCCCCAGGACGAAGAGATGGCGCGGGATCTCCGCGAGCATTCCGGAGCGAATGTTCCGGAGAAACTCCACGGTGGCCCAGTCGTGGCTGGCCTGCCAGAGGAGGTTCGGAGCGAAGAACGCGAGCGCCACGCCGGCGCCGGCCCACGGCCACGGCGTGCGGAGGTGAGCGCGCAGCGGCGTGAGGACGACGCCCACGGCGACTCCGGCGCCCCAGAGCAGCATGGTGTGCTTGTTCACGAGTCCCGCCCCCGCCAGGGCTCCCGCGGCGAGCCAGAGTCTCGGCTCACGCGTCCGGATGAGTCGAACGAGCACGAGCGCGCAGCCCGTCCAGAAGACCGGCTCGAAGACGGGGATGCACAGCATCTTACCCATGCGCAGGAACGCCGGTGCGGCGATGACCGAGAGACCGGCCAGGGCCTGCGCCGTGCCGCGCCCGCCGAAGCGCGCCGTCAGCACCACCGTCAGCGCCACGGAGAGCGCCCCGGCAATCAGCGAAGGAAGGCGCAGCGCCCAGAGGTGCTCACCGAAGAGCGCCTCCGTGAGCCGCGCGAGCCACGGAACCAGGGGCGCATGATCCACGTAGCCGAAGTCCAGGTGACGACCGCACGCGATGAAGTAGAGTTCGTCGCGGTGGTAGCCGTACCGCTCGAGCATGGGGACGTGGATCGCCAGCTTCGTCGCGACGAGCACCGCGACCACTCGCGCCGAAACTCGGCCCTCGGGCGGCAGCTCCATCGACGCGAACTCTACCGGACTAGCCATGGCGATTGTCGAGTAGACTGCCGCGGATGCCTGGACACGTTCCCGTCGCGGCGCGCCCGTCGCTCGCACGCTGCACCTTCGATGCTCCGACGTCGAGCGGGTGCGTCTGAGCACTGACGGCGGCAAGCCCGCGGCGCTCGGCCCGTGGATGTGGAGCGCTCGGACGGACCTCGCGGTCTTCGGCGGAAGCGCAGCCGTCGCGCTGGGCCTGGCCGCGCTCGCCGAACCGCTCGGCATGGGCCGTGCCGGCCTGCCCGAGTGGGGCTGGATCGCGTTCGTGCTGGCGATCGACGTCGCCCACGTGTGGTCCACGCTCTTTCGGACCTACTTCGATCGCGAGGAGCTGCAGCGCCACCGGTGGCGCTACGCGCTCGTGCCGGCGGGATGCTACGCCGCCGGTGTCGCGCTCTACCTCTCCGAGCCGATGCTGTTCTGGCGCGTGCTCGCGTACCTCGCCGTCTACCACTTCGTGAGACAACAAGTCGGGTGGGCCGCGGTCTACCGGAGCCGCGCGCGCCAGGGCGCGCTCGGCGCCGCCGGCGACGACGGCGCGCTCGACGCCGCCAAGCGCGACCCCCACCTCCACTGGCCCGCGCACCTGTCCGAGACGGAGTTCGCGTGGTTCGTCCAGGGGGACTTCGTCGCCCTCGGCGGGCACGCGGCCGCCGTGCTCCCCGCCGCGCGTGTCGTCTGGATCGCGGCGCTCGTGGCCTTCGCGCTCCGGCAGGTCCAGGTGCTCGTCGAGGATCGCACGCTTCACCTCGGCAAGCTGGTCGTCGTGGCCTCGACCGCCGCGATCTGGTGGGTCGGCATCGTCGCGACCAACAGCGACTTCACGTTCACGGTGACCAACGTGATCGTGCACGGGGTCCCGTACATCGCGCTGCTCTGGGCGTACGCTCGGGCTCGACGGGCCGAGCACCCCGATGGCCTCGGGTCGCAGATCGCCGGGTGGGGTCTCGGGGCGTTCGTGGGCGTGCTCCTCCTGCTCGCCTTCGTGGAGGAGATGGCGTGGGACCGGCTGGTCTGGCACGACCGCGCCTGGCTGTTCGGCAGCACCGTCTCGGTGAGCACCGTGGCGCTGGCCTGGATCGTCCCGTTGCTCTCGCTGCCGCAGACGACGCACTACGTGCTCGATGGCATGCTCTGGCGTCGCAAGGACACGCGCGAGCTGCCGGCGCAGCGTCGAGCCCTCGGATTCGCGACGACACCGTGACGACCGGGGCCGCACCCGGGGGAGCCGCCGAGAACGCCGTTGCGCGCGACGCGAGCCTTCGGCGCTCGGTGAAGGACGGCGCCGCCCACGCCGTGATGCTCGGATGCGGCGAGGCCTACTTGGTGCCGTTCGCTCTGTTCGTCGGCGCCGGCGACCTGCTGATCGGGCTCCTTGCGTCGCTCCCGCTGCTCCTCGGGTCGCTCTCGCAGCTCGTCATCGTCCGCGCCCTCGACCACGCGGGCGGGAGAAGGCGGTTCGTCATCGTGCCCGTCGCGATCCAGGCGGCGTCGTTCATCCCGCTCGTGGTCCTCCCTCTCGCCGTTCCCACGTGGGGGCCCGAGCTCACGCTTGCGTGTGCCCTCGTCTACTTCGTGTCGGGCAGCATCGTCGTTCCGCCGTGGAACTCGTGGATGGGCGACCTCGTCGATCCGAAGCATCGTGGCGAGTACTTCGGGCGCCGTGATCGCGTCAGGACGTTCTTCCAGTTGCTCGCGCTCGTGGGCGCCGGCCTCGTGCTGCAGCTCGCCGATCGCGCGGGTCGAGAGGTGTGGGGGTTCGTGGCCCTGTTCGGTGTCGCCATGGGGGCCCGCGTCGTCTCCGCCACGCAGCTCGGCCGGATGTACGAGCCGCCGTACGTGCCCCCGCGCTCGGACCAGCAGTTCGGCTTCGCGGACTTCCTGGTGAAGTCTCCGCGCGCGAACTTCGGGCGCTTCGTGCTCTACGCGAGCTTCTTCTACGCGGCCACGAACCTCGCGGGACCGTTCTTCACCCCGTACATGCTCCGCGATCTCGGGCTGAGCTGGCTCGAGTTCACGGGTGCCGCAACGGCGTTCATCACGACACAGTCGCTCACGTTCCACGCCTGGGGCAGGCTCGCCGACCGCTACGGAAGCCGGCGCATCCTCGCCGCGACGGGGATGCTCCTGCCCTTCGTGCCGCTGCAGTGGCTGCTCTCGACGAGCGTGTGGGCGATCATCGTGTTTCAGGCGCTCAGCGGCGTCCTGTGGGCGGGCTTCGCGCTGGCCACGTCGAACTTCATCTTCGATGCCGTCACCCCCGCCAAGCGAGCGCGCTGCGTCGCCTACTACGCCATCTTGACGAACACCGGCCTGTTCGCTGGCGGCTTCGCGGGGGGGCTCATCGCCCGGGCGCTGCCGGAGCATCCTTCGTTCTTCGGGTGGACGCCCGAGCTGGCGTCCAAGCTGCAGGTGCTCTTCGTGGCGTCCGCGTGCGCGCGCCTCGTCGTCAGCGTCGGCATGCTGCGGCTCATCCGGGAGGTCCGCCCCGTGGAGCCTTCGTCCGGCTTCGGCGTGCTGATGCAGATGGTCGGGCTCCCCGCGAGCCGCGGCGCACGGTACCAGGTGTTCACGGGCGTCCACCGGTCCGAGCGGGACGACGCGGAAGCCGAGGCCGACGACCCGCACGACACTCCCCGGCGGTGACGGAGCCTCTCTACGCCGCGCTTTCGGCAAACTGCCGGAGCAGCGCCGCGAGCAGCGGCGGCACCTTCGCGAGCACCTCGGGCCCTTCGACGTAGGCGAGCCGCATCTGAGTGCGCGCGGCGGGATCCGCTTCGCCTCCGCCGAACCCGGCCATCGGCGCGAGCAGGAGCGTGTGGTCGGCGCCGTCCATCGACACGCGCCCCCTGGCCGCGCAGAACTCGACGAACTGGGTGGCGTCGAAGGTCGGTCCCACGAGCCCTCCCACGTCGAGGACGGAATAGAGCGAGCTCTCCGGATGGGAGACGACGATGCCCGGAAGCGCCTCCCGCACGGCCGCGGCGGTGGAGCGCATCAGGTGCCGGTAGTACGACCGCTGCCGCTCGTACCAGGACGCGAGGTCGCTCGGGGCGACGTGCGCCAGGGCACCGAACACCCACTGCCCGATGGCATTCGCACAAAGGTTCGCCGTGTACTCGGCGAGCGCCTTTCCATGCATCTCCTGGGAGTCGGTCACCAGCGCCCCCACGCGCAGGCCGCACGCATTCCACACCTTCGACGACGACTCGATGCTGATCCGCGCCCCGCGGATGCCGGGCACCTGCTCGTCGTCGATCCGCCAGACGCTCGTGGGACCTGCGCCGTCGTAGTCGAGCTGACGGTAGGCTTCGTCGCCCACGAGCCACAGGTCGTGCTGGACGCACAGCCGCGCCAGCGCGACCAGCGTCTCCTGCGAAAGGAGCTGCCCGGTGGGATTGTCGGCGGGGATGACCACGAGCCCCGCCGGCCGCTCCTCGATGATGAGCCGCTCGATGGCCTTCAGATCCGGCAGCGCCCAGCGCGAGTCCGCGCCGAGCGTTCGTCGCGCGGCGACGGTGCGCACCCCCGCGCGCTTGGCGATGTCCCGGTAGTTCGAGTACGCGGGATCGAGCAGGAGCAGCGGCCGCTCCGCGCCCGGACCGCAGACGCCGAGCACCATGAGCTCCATCGCCATCGACCCGCCGTCGGTCACGACCGCGTCGAGACCCGCCGTGTCGCAGCCCGCAGACGCGATGATGGCCAGGAACGCACGCCGCGCCTCGTCCAGACCCACGCTCGGCGTGTACCGGACCACGCCGTCACGGAACGGGCTGCCGGCGCCTCCGAGCGACTTCATGCGCTCCACCATGGCGGGATGCATCGGCAGCGAGACGTTGCCGATGGCGAGGTTCACGACGACCAGGCCGTCGCGATCGGGACGCGCCGCCGCGACGATCTGCGCGCGCCGGATGGGCGACGCCTGGCGCCCGGCGAAGTGTGACGAGACGGCGGGCACGGGGCACCGAGCGTAGTTCCTGTCGCCACGCCGGGCCAGCGCAGCGTCGACGGAAAGTCCCCGACCCCATCGAGGGCGTGGAGTAGTCTCGAACGCCCTGCGGCCATCGGCCTCGCCGCTCGGAGCGTGCCCCATGACGACCGACCACGAGCCCTCCCTCGAAGGACGCCTGCTCTGGGAGCCCAGCGCCGAGACGAAGGCGCGCGCGCGCATCACGGCGTACTTCGAATGGCTGCGACGCGAGCGCGGTCTCGCCTTCGACGACTACGCCACGGCGTGGCGCTGGTCCGTCACGGACGTCGAGGCCTTCTGGCAGACCATCGTCGACTACTTCGGGCTCGAGCTCGGCGGGACCACCACCTCGGTCCTGTCGTCCCGCGCGATGCCCGGGGCCAGGTGGTTCGACGGGGCCACCGTGAACTACGCGGAGCACGCGCTCCGACGCCGCGACGACGCCCTCGCCGTCGTGTACCGCAGCGAGGACGGCCGACGGGAAACGCTCACCTTCGCCGAGCTGGCGGACGGGGTCGCGCGCGCCCGCGCGGGCCTCGCCGGCATGGGCGTGGGACGCGGCGATCGCGTCGTCGCGTACATGCCGAACGCGCCCGAGACCCTGATCGCGTTCCTGGCCGCCGCGAGCCTGGGCGCCACGTGGTCGAGCTGCTCCCCCGAGTTCGGCGTGCAGAGCGTGCTCGATCGCTTCACTCAGATCGCGCCGAAGGTGCTCATCGCCGTGGATGGCTACCCGCACGGCGGCAAGACGTTCGATCGCGGCGCCGAGGTGGAGGCCATTCGCCGCGGTTTGCCGACCCTCACCCACACGGTGCTGCTCGCGCGGAGCGGGGCCGGCCTCTCGGACGAAGGCGTCGTCTCGTGGGAGGCGCTCGTCGAGCGGACCGGGGAGCTGGCGTTCGATCGGGTCCCCTTCGATCACCCGCTGTGGATCCTCTACTCGTCGGGCACGACGGGGCTGCCCAAGCCCATCGTCCAGGGCCACGGGGGGATCCTCCTCGAACACGCGAAGGCGCTCGCGCTCCACTGCGATCTCGGCCCGGGCGATCGCTTCTTCTGGTTCAGCACCACCGGCTGGATGATGTGGAACTTCCTCGTGAGCGGGCTCGTGGTGGGCAGCACCCTGGTGCTGTACGAGGGCAGCCCCGGCCACCCTGACCTGATGGCGCTCTGGCGCCTCGCAGAGGAAGAGCAGGTCACGTACTTCGGCACCAGCGCGCCCTTTCTGCTCGCGTGCCGCAAGGCGGGGCTCTCACCCGGTTCGTCCTTGGACCTGTCGCGCATTCGCGCGCTGGGGAGCACCGGCGCACCGCTCCCTGCCGACGGGTTTGCCTGGGTCTACGAAGCCGTCGGACGTGACCTGCTGCTCGGCTCCGTCTGCGGCGGCACCGACGTGTGTACGGCGTTCGTGCTGTCGTGCCCCCTGCTCCCCGTTCACGCGGGGGAGCTCCAGGTTCGTGGCCTGGGCTGCAAGGTCGAGGCCTACGCGCCAGGCGGGGTGCCGGTGATCGGCGAGGTCGGCGAGTGCGTGATCACCGAGCCCATGCCGTCCATGCCGCTCTTCTTCTGGAACGACCCGGACGGCGAGCGCTACCGGACGAGCTACTTCGACCACTACCCGGGGATCTGGCGCCACGGCGACTGGATCAAGATCACCGACCGCGGCAGCTCGGTCGTCTACGGACGCAGCGACGCCACGCTGAATCGCGGCGGCGTTCGCATGGGAACCAGCGAGTTCTACCGCGTCGTCGAGGCGCTCGAAGGCGTGAAGGACAGCCTGGTCGTGGACACGGGAACGCTGGATCGCGAGGGCGAGCTGCTGCTGTTCGTCGTGCCCCGGAGCGGCGAACTCACCGACGCGCTCGTCGCGGCGATCCGCGGCGCGCTGCGCAAGGAGCTGTCGCCGCGACACGTCCCCGATCGCATCCACGCCGTGACCGACGTGCCGCGGACGCTGAGCGGGAAGAAGCTCGAGATCCCCGTGCGCCGCATCCTGGCGGGGGAGCCGCTCGAGAAGGCCGTGAACGCCGGCACCCTGGCGAATCCGGCGTGTTTGTCGGAGTATCTGGCGCACGCTCGTGGGTGACGCGCCCTCGGCCGAAGGATCTCCTCGGGCCGGCCATTCACCGGCCATGACGCCTGCCCGCCACGCTTCCCTCGCCTGGATCCCCGGAGTTTCCGGGAGGATTGCGCCCTACTGGGCGGTCGCCCTCGCGGCGTCGGGGCTGCTGGCTTGCTCGGCCACCGCGGGATCACGGTCGGGCGGACCCGGCGGCGCCGCGGCCGGTGGGACCGGCGCCGTGGGCAGTGGGGGTTCGGGCGCGACCGGCGCAGGCGGCAACGGCGCGGGCGGGTTCGGCGTGGGCGGATCCGGCGGCGGGAGCGGCGGGAACGCCACCTGCGACGCCGAGGGGAAGACCAGCTCGGGCTGCGACTACTACGTGGTCGGACCGGACATCACCTTCGACGCGGCCGGCGGCTGCCTCGCCGCCTTCGTGGTGAACCCCGGGTCCACCGAGGTGAGCGTCTCCGTCGACTACAAAGGGCAGGCGCTCGACCCGAGCCTCTTCGGCCGCATCCCGAGCGGCGCCGGCCCCGCGATCCAGTACGCACCGCTCGTCAACGGCGTGATCCCCCCCGGCGAGGTCGCCATCCTGTTCCTCAACCGGTTCGGCTTCTCGCCCCTCGGCCTCAACACCGACTGCCCGCCGGGCATCGTCCCGGCCATCTCCCAGTTCGACACCACCCAGCACGGCACGGGCATCGGCGCCGCCTTCCACATCGCGACGTCCGCACCCGTCGTCGCCTACGACATCTACCCTTACGGCGGCGGGCAGAGCGCGCTGACCAGCGCGACGCTGCTCCTGCCCACCACGTCCTGGGGCGACAACTACGTCGCGGTCCACGCGTCCAACGCCATGCTGCCCCCCGGCCTGCCGTTTGGTCCGCTCCCGTGGATCTCGGTCGTCGCGCACGCGGACGACACGACCGTGACCATCAGCCCGACCGCGGACATCCTCCCGGGCAACGGAGTCGTCGGCACGCCCAAGGGCGTCCCCATCAGCTACACCCTCGATCGCGGACAGCAGCTCCAGATCACCCAGTCGGCCTCGCTCGAGGGGAGCGTCATCGAGTCCAGCGCACCCGTGGGCCTCTGGGGCGGCAACCAGACCCTCGGCATTGCCGAGTGCTGCAACGACAGCGCTCACCAGCAGATCCCGCCCGTTCGCGCGCTGGGCAGCGAGTACGTCGGCGTTCGGTACCGCAACCGGTACGACGGTCAGGAGGAGACGCCGCCCTGGCGGATGATCGGCGCCGTGGACGGCACGGTGCTCACCTGGGAACCCTCCACGCCCGCCGGCGCCCCCACGACCTTGAACCTGGGGCAGGTCGCGCAGTTCGACGCTGCGGGACCGTTCCTGGTTCGCGCCCAGGACGATCAGCACCCGTTCTACATGTCGGCCCACATGACCGGCGCCGGGCTCTACGATCCCGACCCCATGGGCAACAGCGACGGCCGCGGCGACGCGGAGTTCGTCAACGTGATCCCGCCCGGCGAGTACCTCGATCGCTACGTCTTCTTCACGGATCCGACGTACCCTGAGACGAACCTCGTCATCGTCCGCACCATCGGTCCGTCCGGCTTCGCCGATGTCACGCTCGACTGCGCGGGCGTGCTGGACGGGTGGAAGCCGGTGGGCTCGTCGGGACGCTACGAGTACACACGCGTCGATCTGGTCCGAGGCAACTTCGAGCCCCAGGGGAACTGCAACAACGGCCGCCGGGAGATCTCGAGCGCCCTCCCCTTCGGGCTCACGGTCTGGGGATGGGGCAGCGCCGCGACGGGCCAGCAGCTCAGCGGGTTCTACTCGCAGTACGTGAGCTACGCGTACCCGGGCGGCGCAAGCGTGGCGCCGATCAACACGGTGTACGTGCCGCCGATCCCGAAGTAGCGTTTCCGCTGCCGGAGATCGACGCGAACGGCGTCGACCGCAGTCAGATCCGGCGGCTGCTCGACATGACTCCACTCGCGCGGCTCGAGGCGCACGACGCCTTGATGCGATCGATGTTCGAGATCTGGCGACAGAATGGTCACGAAGGATTCCGCTGAGATCCTCCGGAAGCTCGGCGCGCATGGCGTCGACGTGATCGTCGTCGGCATGGCGGCCGCCATTCTCCAGGGCGCGCCGACGACGACGCGAGATCGACGTCGTTCACCGCCGGGAGCCTGCCCGTGAGCTGGCCGACGGGTACGAGCCCCACGACCTACGGCATCGCGTGG
>CAZARU010000054.1:0-44008 GCA_964487605.1 uncultured Polyangiaceae bacterium | reverse complement strand
TGCGGCTGGAGAGTGCGTTCTTCAGCTTGAGCGGTGGCGTCATTTCTTCGTGAAGCACGCCGTCGATTCTGTACCGAACTCGCAGGCGTTTCTCGTACGGTTCGATGTGAATGTCGCTCGCGCCCTTCCGGATGGCGTTGAGCAGCACGACGTTGACGAGCTTCACGACCGGGGCGTCTTCGCTGGCCTTCTCGAGCTCGAGGACGTTCACGTCCTCCTGGTCGTCGCCGAAGTCGATGTCCTCGTCCCCGAGGTCGAGGTCGGCCATGACCTCTTCGTAGGAGGGGCCGACGTTGTAGTAGCGCTCGACCGCCTGCTGAATGGCCGTCTCGCTCGCGACGACGGCCTCCACGTTGTAACCGGTCAGAAACTTGATGTCGTCGAGCGCGTTCAGGTTCGTCGGATCGGCCATCGCCAGGATGAGCGTCGAGCCGGACCTGGAGACCGGGATCACCTTGTGCTTCTCGCAGACGTCCTGGGTGACCAGCTTGATCACCTCGCTGTCGATCTCGTACTCGTCGAGATTGATCGCAGGCAGGCGATACTGGGTGCTCAGGAAGTTGGTGATCTCGTCGTCCGAGATGTAGCCGAGCTTCGCGAGCGCGTATCCGAGGTTCTGGCCGGATTTCTGCTGCTCTTGCTGGGCCTGCCGGAGCTGCTGGAGGCTGATGAGTTTTTCGCGAACGAGCAGCTCGCCGAGACGATTGGTGGCCATGTCCTACGAGGGTCCTGATCCTGGTCCGGGAGGTCGGGGTAGCCCGCCATCCTATCGCGGGAGAGGCCCGCAGTTGAAGCCCGCGTCGTGTTCCGTGGCCAAAGCCGCGCGAATGTCGCGTCCGCCTTGCCTGCCACCTCGGGCTGCGACACGAAACCCAGGTGGGCACGGCGAGTGAGATGGTGGCCGAGGCGATGCGGCGCCTTCGCGCGGGCGTCGGTCGCACGCTGCGTCGCGGTCGCGTGCGCGCGGCGCGCCGTGCCGAGCTGGAGGGCGACTGGGTGACCGCCACGGCGCTCTTCGAGGAGATCGGCGACGGGGCCGAGGCGGCACGTCTCGTCGACCTTCGGGCGGAGGCGACCCACGAGCCTCGCGAGCGTCTCGCGCTCCTCCTCAAGGCGGAGAGCCTCGGGGGCGTCGCCCCGGAGCGTGCCCGGCGGCGCGCGCTCTTGATGCTCGATCTCGCCGTCAGCGGCGAGGTTCGGCGCACGCCCCGGGAACTCGGCCGTCTCGGTCTCGAACTCGAGGCGCTCGGGCTGCCCCGGGAAGCGGCAGAGGCGCACCGGCTCGCGGGGGATCCCGAGGCGGAGAACGGCGCGCTCGCTGCGGCTGGCGCCGTCTCAGCGCTCGAGCGCCGCCTCTTCGAGCAGCAGCTCGAGGAGAACGTCGCCGCGCGGCGGGACGCGCAGGCTCGCTCGTGTCGCGACCTCCTGGCGCTCGGCAGAAGGCGAGAGGCGCTGGCGCTGCTCGACGCGCTGGGCGGATCCGCTGACGCGGTCCTGGCGTCCGAGCTGCGCGCACGGCGCCTGCTCGGACCGGTCGCGCCGCTCGAGCTCGACGGGGAGCCGAAGGAGGTGGCGCTCGGAGACGAGGTCACCATCGGGCGTGGGGAGGCTTCCATCGCCCTCAGCTCTCCCGCGGTCAGTCGCCGGCATGTGGCCCTCGGCGTTGGCGAGCGAGGGCCCGAGGTGCGCGATCTGGGGTCCAGCAACGGCACCTGGCTGAGGGGCGCACGCCTCGAGGGCAACGCCAGCATCGGAGCGGGCATCGAGGTGGCGCTCGGGAACGAAGTGCCCGTTGGCATTAGGCCCTGGGGGGCGCGCGGTGTCGTCGTTTCGGTCGCCGGGAAGACCGTCTTCGCGCCGCTCGGACCGCTGAAGGTCGGGTCGCTCGCCGTGACGCTCGGGTCCGATGGGTGGGTCGAGGTCCGGGGCGACCCGCAGGTCGTGCTCCACGATCTCCTCGTGGGGCCGCGCATCGAGCTGTGCGTCGGCGACGTGGTTCGGGAGCACCTGGGCGGCGCTGCCCGGGTTCGCGCGGGCCGATGACGGCGTGGGAACGGGTCTTCGGTCGGGTCCGCCCGACGACGCGCGCCGGCCCCGACGAGCCCGCGGAGCCGGCCGGTGGCGTGCTCCCGCTGGACACCATCGTCGAGCACGCGACGGACTTCGCTGCGGTCGAGGACGCGCTGCGGCGGGCCGAGGGCACCGCCGTCGAGCGGCGGGTCCTCGACGCGCTCGCCCGTCGTCGCGTGCGGACCGAGGTGCCGGAGTCGGTGCGCGCGCTCGCCGGCATTCTGCACGCGCGGCGCGGCGAGCGCGGCGAGGCGCTCAGGGCGCTCGAGGCGTGCCGGGAGCCGGCGTCCCTCGTGCTCGCCGCGGACCTCGAAGCAGAGGGCGCTAACCACCGTCGAGCCCTCGCCCTGATCGACCGCGCGCTCTCGCTCGACTTCACGACGCCGGGCGCGCTCGACCGTCGGCGCACGCTCGCACGCGTCCTCGGCCTCGATGGTGAGGCCCATGCGAGCGTCCACGCGACGCTTCGCCTACCCGGTTTTCGTGGCGTAGGGCTCGTCCTGACGCGCGAAGTGGGGCGAGGCGGTTCAGGAACGGTGTTCGAAGCGACTGACGAGGCTCTCGGCCGGCGCGTCGCGCTGAAGGTCTATCATCGCCCGGAGCACGATCGCGAGAAGCTGGTGAGGGAAGCGCGTACCGCGGTGCGTCTCGCCGGCGATGGCGTCGTGCGTGTCTTCGACGCGGACCCCGCCGCTGGGCACGTGGTGATGGAGTGGGCTCGTGGAGGTTCGCTCGCTGACTTGCTTCGGCGAGACGGTCGCGCCGCCGCGGAGTCGCTGAACGTGTGGTTTCGTCCGCTCGTCGCCGCCGTGTCCCGCGTCCACGAGGCTCGCCTCGTCCACGGCGACATCAAACCCGCCAACGTGCTGTTCCGCGGCGAGGGCGAACCAGTGGTCGCCGATTTCGGTTCTGCGGTGGAGGTGGGTGCGGCCTCGCCAGGGACGACGGCCGCCTATGCGTCGCCGGAGCGCCTCGCGGGCGCGCCGGCCTCGACCGCGGACGACGTCCACGCCCTCGGGGTCGTTCTCGACGAGGTCCTTCGAGCCGTGCCGGCGGACGGCGAGCGCGCCTGGTCCTCGAGGCGCGACCTGCTGCTCTCCGCGGACCGGCCCGAGAGCGCCGCCGCCCTTCTCGCGATCCTTGGCCGGTGACCACCGCGGCCGGCCGACGCGACCGGTGACACCGCCCTGCGACGCAGCGCCTTGACGACGCGGAGGTGGTGTCCCAGATTCCGCACCCGCTTCGTCGGATGACCGTAGTATATCGGCACCGCCCGACTCTGGAGTGAAACCATGGCCCGCACGTATGCCGACCTGCTCTCGGACGTGAAGAGCACCGTCAAGACGATCTCCCTGGAAGATCTGAAGCGACGGCTCGAGAACGGCGCGACGCCGACGGTGGTGGACGTGCGCGAGAGGGACGAAGTGAAAGCCGGCTTCATCCCCGGCGCCATCCACGTCCCGCGCGGACACCTCGAGATGCAGGCGGAGCAGAAGCTCCCCGACAAGACCGCCGAGATCGTCGTGTACTGTGCCGGCGGAGTCCGCAGCGCCTTCGCGGCGAAGACGCTGACGGAGCTGGGCTACTCGAACGTCCTGAGCGCGAACCCCGGGTTCGTCCGGTGGAAGGATCTCCGCTACCCGGTGGAGCAGCCGCCGCACCTGACCGAAGCGCAGCTCGATCGGTACTCGCGGCACATCATGCTGCCGGAGGTCGGCGAGAAGGGTCAGGCGAAGCTGCTGGCCAGCCGGGTGCTCATGCTCGGAGCGGGTGGTCTCGGGAGCCCGGCCGGTGTCTACCTCGCTGCCGCGGGCGTCGGAACCGTCGGCATCGTCGATGCCGACGTCGTCGACGCCTCGAACCTCCAGCGCCAGATCCTCCACGCGACGTCCCGCATCGGCACTCCGAAGGTGGACAGCGCGGAGACGGCGCTGCGCGAGCTCAATCCCGACGTGAAGGTGGTCAAGTACCAGGAGCGTCTCAACAGCGAGAACGTCGACCGCATCTTCGGCCACGGCTGGGACGTCATCGTGGACGGGTGCGACAACTTTCCGACGCGCTACCTCGTCAACGACGCCTCGCTGTTCCACAAGATCCCGGTCATCCACGGCTCGATCTTCCGCTTCGAGGGGCAGGTCACGACGTTTCGGCCGTTCGACGGCCCGTGCTACCGGTGCCTCTATCCCGAGCCCCCCCCCGCCCACCTCGCGCCGTCGTGCGCAGAGGCCGGCGTCCTCGGGATTCTTCCCGGCATCGTCGGGACCATCCAGGCGACGGAGGCCATCAAGGTGATCCTTGGCCAGGGTGATCTCCTGGTCGGACGCTTGCTCCAGTACGACTCGCTGGGAATGACGTTCCGGTCGCTCAGGCTCAGGCGCGACAAGGCCTGTCCGGCGTGCGGCGAGAACCCCACGATCACGAAGTACATCGACTACGAGGGGTTCTGCGCCGGGGCGGGCTGACGCTCGCGCTTCTGGCGGCGGCGTGCACCGCACACGAGCCGCCGCGGTCGGGTACCGCGCCCGCGGTGCCGACGTCCGCGCCGGACCATGCGTCGGCCGTTGACGGCGGCTCGACCCTCGTCCCCGCGGCGGCAGCCGCCAAACCCGCGCCGGCGCCCTTCGACGACGTGTCTGCGCGAGCCATGACGGCCTTGCTCGACTCGGTTGCGCGCGACCTCGTCGGCCCCGCCGTCGAGCCGCGCGGCGACATGGTGGGCGGTCAGTTCCGGGTTGGCGACGTCTCCGAGGGCGGCGTGGACGCCGCGCCGGGGTGTCGGGTCGTCGTGGCGACCTGGTTCCCGCCGGCCACGGGGCCACGCGTCGAGCTCGTCACCACGAGGGGAGTGGTGCCAGTACCCCTCGAGGAGTCGGCCGGACGCGCGTTCGGCCCGCCGGGCGGCGACGCGGGAACGGGTTGCCTGTCCGCATCCCCGGGCTCGCGGATCCGCCTCAGCTTCGCGACGGAGGGCGTCGGCGCTGCGCGGGCCTTCGCCCGGTGACGACTCAGGCGGTCGCGACTTCGCTCGCCGTGCCCCGCTCGGCGTTGCCCGCGTCCCACAGCGGAGGCCAGACGGACGCGAGGCCCAGCCGCTCACGACGCGCGTACTCCCAGGCGACCACGCGGGGTGCCAGCAGGCTCGTTCCCAGCGCGAGCGACAAGCCGGCGACGACGTCGATGACGTAGTGCCAGCGCAGGAACATCGTGGCGATGATGATGTTCGCCGTGAAGAAGACGACAGGCACCCAGGTGTACCGGAAGGGGAACTCCCTGCGGTGCCGGAACGAGAAGAGCGCCATCACCGTCGGTGCGGCCGTGTGCAAGGACGGGAAGATGTCCTTCATGGCGCCGGCGCGCGTCACGGTATCCATCGTGAGGTCGTACCACATGCCGCTGGGAAACGGGTTTTCGAAGGCGGACGCGTAGGCAATCCACGGGCCGAACCCCGGGACGAGCGTGTAGACGACGTGGGACACGTTGAACGCGAGGAGCAGCGAGAACGCGAACTCTGCGGCCAGGCGGGAGCGCCGCCAGAAGAACAGGATGGGCAAGACGTGCGCCGCGAGCAGGAAGAAGTATCCGAAGTAGAAGAACGCGAACCACTCCGTGGTCGCCGCGGTGACGAATCGGTCCATCCACATGGCCGGCTCGAAGCCGAAGAGGGCCAGGTCGATGGCGTAGAGCTCCGAGTCGAGCGCGTGCGTGTTGACGACCGGCAGCACCGTGTTCAGCGAGAAGTAGGTCATCAAGGGTACAGCCATGAGGCCAACGCGATACGCGAGCGTCGTGATCCCGGAGCGCCGTCCGAGATCCGCTCGCCCGACGAGCATGACGATGGCGCACACTGCGAGGGTGGCCCCCATGTATTCGATCGACTGCATGCGCGCCGGCGAGTCTTCCGCCCGGAGCACCCGCGCCAGGAGCACGATCGTCGCCGCCACGACGAGCCAGTCGTGCACGGCGAGCTGCTGCCCCCACCGCAGGAAGAACCCCGCCCGCGGTTCCGCTGTTGCTTCGGGAGCTACGACGTCGTCCTTCGAGGCCATGTCGCGACAGTGCTCCGGACCCCCGGTCCGGCGGCGAAGTGTAATGCGAGGGTCGTGCCCGTGGCACGCGCCCACCCACCGTCGCGCAATCGCCCCCTGGCCGCCACTTTTCGAACGCGGCGTCGGTGCGGTGCGAACGACGCTACGCACCCGGCCCGTGAACTCGCGGCGGTGGGTACGCGCCCATCGCCGCGTTCCGCTCGGGTCACGAGCGAGCGCTCAGGCTTTTCGCCGCGCGGTCGCGGGGCGGTCCTCGGTCGGGCGTTCTGGCTCCGCGGAGTCTCCCTCCTCCTCGCCGACGCGGACTCGCCGGGAGTCCACGGATCCGAAGACGACGTCACCGTGGTCGGTGACCCGAGCGCGGACGATGTCGGCTGCGCTCAGGTTCACCAGGAGCCTCTCGGCGACGTCCTCCGTCGTCTGCATGGCGCGCGCCAGCTCTCCGGCGGTCAGCTCCGAGCCCTTCGCGCGCGCCACGTCCGAGGCGACGAGGGTCCACGCCTCGTCGAGGCGCTCCCGCAGCTCGGTCCCGAGCTTTCGAGCGCGGTGGTACGCGAGGCCAGCGAGCACGACCGGGACTGCCGTCGCGACGCCCGCGCCGACGAATCCGGCGATTCCCGGCGACGTCGCCACGAGCACGACGGCGGTCACGGCCAGCGCCAGTAGTGCAAACCCTCCCACGAGGCCCGCTGCAACGCCCCAGGCAGCGCGCCCGAGGCGCAGCCTCTGGGCACGGGCCAGGAGCTGGTGCTCCCGACCGCTCCGTCCGACCCCGGCGGCATCCAGCGGGATCCGCGGTCCACCGCAGACGACGCAGCGATGGCGGAGCTCGTCGTCAGGCTCCGTGCCCGCGATGTTGCTGCAGACCGGACAGCGGTTCTCCTCCCCGTACGCGGCTCCGCACGTCGTACACACGCTCCGCCCGTCCAGCGCCGACTCGCACACCGCGCACGTCCCGTCCGCGCGCGGCTCCCGCGTCAGCGCGGGGTTTCTCACGGCGAACCGCTGCGGCCGAGCCATCGCGCCGCCGAGTCGAACAGCCTGCGGCCGTCGTCGTTCCCGACGTAGGGCTCGGCGGCTCGCTCCGGGTGCGGCATCAGCCCGAGCACGTTACGCCTCGGGCCGCCGTACACTCCGGCGATCGACGCGACGGAGCCGTTCGGGTTGTTCTCCTCGGTGACGTCGCCCTCGGCCGAGCAGTACCGGAACGCCACGCGGCCCTCGCCCTCGAGGCGCTCGAGGGTCGCCGCATCGGCGTGGAAGCGCCCCTCGGCGTGTGCGATGGGAAGGCGGAGCACGCCCGAGAAGTCGCTCGTGAACGGGCCCTCGGCTTCGACTCGGACGTGGACGTCCCTGCACTCGAAGCGCAGGTGGCGGTTGCGAACGAGCGCGCCAGGGAGCAGCCCCGTTTCCGTGAGCACCTGGAACCCGTTGCACACCCCGAGCACGAGGCCCCCGGCGGCGGCGTGCGCGCGAATCGCGGGGACGATGGCGCCTGCCTTTGCGATGGCGCCGCAGCGCAGGTAGTCGCCGTAGGAGAACCCGCCGGGGATGGCGACCAGATCGGTTCCGGCCGGCAGGTCGGTGTCCTTGTGCCATGCCATGATCGTGGGCTGGCCACAGATCGCCGACAGCGTGTGGGCCATCTCGGCGTCCGCGTTCGACCCGGGAAAAACCACCACCGCGGCGCGCATGGGTGCCGCTCTAACGCGAGGCAGCGCGTCTGTCACGCGCCCTCGGGCGCCCCGTGCGACGCGGTTCTCCGGCCTCCGTGGCGAGACAAGCCATCATGCCGCTGCTAGAGTCGCCCAAGGGTTGCTTCACGATGCGGTGGTCTATCGGCGGACGCCTCGCTCTTCTCTCGATGGCCGGCCTTGCCGCCTGGGGCAGCGGGTGCGCCACGGATGCCGGGCTGGGTGAAGACGACGGGCCGGGCGCGGGTGGGGCGCTGAGCGAGGGCGGGCTCGAGGGCGGCGACGGAAGCGGCTCCGGCGGCGCTTCCGCGGCTGGCGGCGCGGGCGGGACGTCGGGCACGTCGGGGACGGGGGGCGGGGACGCTTCGGCGTGGCCCGGGTCCGGAGTGGGGGACCCGTGCTCCACGGACAGCGAGTGCGGTGCGCTCGACTGCATCGACGGCAAGTGCACCTTCGCCTGTCGCGACGGGACGGGGTGCCCTAGCGGTGCGTACTGCTCGTTCCATCCCACGGCCGGCTACGTCTGCGTTCCCAGCGGATCGCAGTGCACTCCCTGCACGACCGCGGCGGACTGCCCCAACGGCAAGTTCGGCGATCGCTGCGCCATAGCCCCCAAGACCGACCGCTTCTGTTCGCAGGATTGCTCCTTCGACGGGACGTGCCCGGCGGGGTTCAGCTGCGCAGACGTGGCGACCTACGCGGGATCCGTGGCCGGGGGCGGTGGCGGGGCACCCGCTGGCGACGCCGGCGCGCCCAAGTCCGAGAAGATGTGCGTGCCCGCCACGGGCGAGTCTTGCGCGTGCGACACGAAGCGCGACGGAGTGACGCGGACGTGCGAGGCGACGTCGGGCATGCTCACGTGCGGCGGGACGGAGACCTGCGAGGGCGCGAGTGGCACCTGGGGTTCGTGTACGGCGGGTACGCCTTCCCCCGAGGTCTGCGACGGCGCGGACAACGACTGCAACGGCACGGCCGACGACGCCGACGTTGCGACCATGTGTGCCGGCGCTGGGAACCCGGCGAACGCGACGTGGGCGTGCGAGACGGGCCAATGCGTGGTCGGAGGCTGCACCGCGGGCTACACGAACTACCCGGCCACGCTGCCGCCGTCGGCGGGTTGCCCCTGTCGCGTGGACGCCACCGAGCCGAACGAAACGTGCGCGGACGCGAAGCAGGCGGGCAGCGTCACCGACGCCAACACCACGCCCTTGGTCGTGAGTGGTCGCCTGTCCAGCGACGGAGACGTCGACTGGTACAGGTTCGACACGACGGACGCGGCCGAGGCGGGGACGAACAGCTATCACATCCGCATCCGTTTCACGGCGCCCGTACCGAACAACGACGAGTTCGTGTTCGACGTCATCCGTGGCGACACGTGCGCGACGCCCGATGCGAAGCACTCCAACTTGACGGAGTACGACTGGTGCGTCGACGGTACCGGGACGGACGCGTCGGGCAAGACCATCGGCGAGGCGACGTGCTCCGACACCGGGGCGATTCACTGTGGCCCGCACACCAAGCCGTACCTCGTCGCAGTGCGCCGAAAGAACGGCGCAACCGGTACGTGCTCGCAGTACCAGCTCGGAATCACCGCCAAGGGCGGAGGGGCCTGCGACTTCACCCAGGCCACGGGCGCCTGCGACGCTCAGGTCGCAGAGAACTGATTCGACGGCGGACGCCGCCACGTGCCGCTCAGTCCCGTGCGCGAACGAGGCCGAGCAGCGCCTCGAGCATTCGATGCGTCAGGCCCCACACGATGCGCCCCGACACATCGAACGCCGGCAGCTCGAGCGTCGCTCCCTCGTGGGCGTACCGGTAGGTCGCGCTGAGTTCCCCCCGCAGGAGCGGCCCGAGCGGGGCCCAGACGACCTCGGCGACCTCCTCGTTGGGAACCAGGCGGGGCAGCGTGGCGATCTCGTAGACGAACGGCGAGATCACGAGACCGGCAGGGCGGCCCCGCGCGATGGCCTCGACGTCGTCGAGGCGGCCGAGGAGCACTCCGCCAGCCCCGAGATCCAGCCCCACCTCCTCCAGCGTTTCGCGTCGCGCGGTCGCCTCCAGGTCGGTGTCCGTCGGCTCGGCGAGGCCGCCGGGGAACGCCATGTGGCCCGACCAGCGGTCCGCGCTCCGCTCCGCTCTCCGAATGAGGAGGATCTCCACTTCGCCTTCGGCGGGTCGCACGATGGCAGCCACCGCGGCGCGCTTCTCCCGAGTGTGCATGAGGCGCGGCGCGCGCGCGCCGAGGGCACGTCGCAGCGAGCCGATCGAAACGAGCGTCACGGCAGGGTCACCGGAGCAACGAACGCGCGATGACCATGCGCTGGATCTCGCTCGTTCCTTCGTAGATGGTCGTCACGCGGACGTCGCGCAGGTGACGCTCGGCCGGAAACTCGCGCACGTACCCGTAGCCCCCGTGGATCTGGACGGCCTGATTGCACACGCGGACCGCGGCCTCGCTCGCGAAGAGCTTCGCCATGGAGGCTTCCCGCGTGAACGGGCGGTCGCGCTCCTTCAGGGAGGCGGCGCGCAAGCACAGGAGGCGGGCGGCCTCGAGCTCCGTGTGACCATCTGCGAGCATCCAGGCGATCGCCTGGTGGTCCTTGATCGGGACTCCGAAGGCGCGACGCTGCTTCGAGTACTCGGTGGCCTCCTCGAGGGCAGCCGTGGCAATCCCGACGGCCTGCGCCGAGATGCCGATCCGGCCACCGTCGAGCGCCATCATCGCGATCCGGAAGCCGGTACCCTCCCCGCCGAGCAGCGCAGTCCCATCGACCTCGCACGAGTCGAACGTGAGCGGCACCGTGTTCGACCCGCGGAGTCCGGTCTTGTCCTCGGCGCGGCCGACCACGAGCCCCGGCGTTCCCTTCTCGACGAGAAAGCACGAGATCCCCCTGGTTCCCGTGTCGCCCGTGCGCGCCCACACCACCATCACGCCGGCGTGGGCCCCGCTCGTGATCCACTGCTTCTGGCCGTCGATGACCCAGCCTCGAGCGGTCCGGCGCGCCGTCGTCGTCAGCGCGCCAGGGTCGCTGCCGACGCCGGGCTCCGAGAGCGCGAACGCCCCGCAGACGTGGTCGCCGCTGGTGAGCTTGCTCACGTGCTCGCGCTTCTGCTCCTCGTTCCCGAACGCGCAGATCACCTCGGCCACCATGTTGGTGACGGCCATCGCGACCGCCGTCGACGCGCAGGCGCGAGCGACCTCGATCATGGCGCAGGCGTACGCGACGACGCCCGCATCGGCGCCGCCCCACCGCTCGGGAACGTTCACGCCGAGCAGCCCGAGCCCCGCCAGCCCCTCGAGCAGATCCGCGGGGAAGCGCTCGGAGCGATCGAGGTCCGCTGCCACGGCGCGTACTGCGCGCGTCGCGAAGTCTCGGGCTGCCTGCCGCACCAGCTCCTGCGCTTCGGTCAGCTCGAAGTCCACGCCGTTCTCTTACTACACGCGCCGGCGCTCGGCCGACCGCCGGCGCGGCGCGCCGGGCCCGCTGCTCGATCCGCTTCCCCGAGCGCAGCCATCTGTTAGCCTCCGGCCCCATGCCGCGCCCCCTCGGATTTCTCGCAGCCCTCCTCGCACTGTTCCTGGTCAGCTCCGCAGCCTCGGCCTTTCCCGGATTCTACGCGGGCAAGGGGTCGGGCAAGCGCTACTCCTTGCAATCCCAGATAGTCCTCGCCGAGCGCGATGGGCGCAGCGTGATGACGGTGCTGTCGGACTACGGTGGCGGACTGGACGACTTCGCGGTCGTTCTGGCCGTTCCCGCGGACGTCACGCTCGAGCGCGTGAAGACGATCCGCCGGGACTTCGTCGACCGCATGGATCAGGTCACGGCGCCGAGGTTCCACGAGTTCTGGGAAATGGATCCCTGCGAGCCCGGTCCTGCGCAGCAGATCTGGGATGTCTCGCTCTCCGCGGACACCGGAACGGCGTTCCTCGGCGGTGGCAGCACCATGATGGGTGGCGGCAGCAGCGAGAAGGTGCCCAAGGAGATGCTCATCAAGGTCGAGCCCGAGTTCAAGGACACGAGCGGCGAGTACACCTTCGCGATCGTCCCGCCCGGGGAAGACGTGGTGGCGTGGCTCAAGGGCAAGGGTTACGAGGTCGGGGATGCCGCGAGCAAGGCGACGGCCCAGTACGCCGACATGGCGTTTCTCATCGCCGAGGTGAGCGCCAACAAGCTCGAGCTCGTAGCCGGCGGGCGTGCGCAGCTGTCGCCCATCCGGTTCTGGAGCGAGAAGCCCATCCGGAGGATCCCCGCGAAGCTCGGCCGCCTCAGCGCAAAGGGTTTTCACGACATGATCGTGTACGTGCTGCATCCGAAGGACCGCTTCGAAGTGAAGAACTACGGGAACGTGTATCCCCCCACGAACCTGGAGGTGGACTTCAAGGTGAAGGAGCGCATGGGCGAGTTCTATGCGGGCCTCCACGATGCTCTGCTGGCGAAGGACCCCAAGGCCTTTCTGGTGGAGTGGGTCGGGGGGTCGGGAGACTGCGGAAAGCCCTGCGCGACCGCCGAACCGGCGCTGTACGAGGTGTTGAGCCTCGGGGCGGACGTCTTCGAGACGTTCGTTCCCGAAGAGGAGCGCAATCCCGAGGTCCCGGAGCTCACGAAGGAAGAGAAGAAGGCCCTCGAGGACAAGATCGTGGCGAAGATCGACGCGATGGAAGAGAAGAAGACACCGGCCCAGAAGGCGAAGCTGAAGAAGGAGATGCTCAAGCTCGAGGAAGAGCGCCGCATCGAGCTTGCGCGCCGCAAGGCGCTCATCCTTCGCAACGACTACGTCGTGACACGGCTGCACCACCGCTACGAGGACGCTGGCCTCCCCGAGGACCCCGTGGTCGCCGAAGCGAGCGGGAACAAGTACGGCGGGTATGGACTGCCGAAGGGTCCGAGCGGAGAGCTGTCGCGCGACGTCGCGGCCGGCCCGAAGATGGGGGTCCAGCTGCGGTACGTGTTCCTTCACCCCTGGGCCGGCATGCAGAAGTGCGAGAAGCCCGAGCGGTGGCGCTGGGGCAAGCCGCCTCGCACGTACCGCGGCCGCCGCAAGATCTGGATTGCTCAGGAGCTGGGCACCATGGATCGCAAGGACTTCGAGCTGGCGCAGGTGGTGAAGACCCCGGTGCCCTCGCTCGGACTCCCCGGGATCGTCGACGCGCCCAAGGATGACGCGGGGAAGGGCGACGCCGGCACCGCCGAGGGGGGCGCGGCGAAGAAGAGCTGCGGTTGCCGCACGCCCGGGTCACGCACCACGCCCGCGCTCGGCCTGCTCCTCGTCGGCCTTTCGCTGGCCGGTGCGGCGCGGCGCTTCCCCTTCTATCGGTCCAGGGGGTGAGACACGCCGGGCGCGCCACGCCGCGCCCGGTAGGCACGGAGCACCTCGCGGGCCAGCGTGTGCGCCTTCTGCCGCCACACGCTACCGTTCTGTACGAGCACGCTGAGGACTATCTCGGGATTCCGGCTCGGCGCGAACCCGACGAACCACGTGGTCGTCGGGTCACCGGGGCGGAGCTGGAGCGTTCCCGTCTTCCCCGCGACGCGATAGCCCGGGAACACCGGGCGCTCGTCCGCGGAGAAGGCCTCCCTCGCCGTTCCGCTGTGAACGGTCACTTCCATCATTCGCGCCAGGCGGTGCGCCGTGAGTGACTCGAGCAGGCGTTCGTCCGCGTCCGCGACCCGTGGCGCCGAGTACTCACCCGCCCGCTCGACGATGTGGAGGCGGTGCGAGACTCCCCCCATCGCGATCGTGTACGCCAGGTGTGCTCCGCCCACGGGGGAAAGGGTGGCCCCCAGGAACCCGGCAGCGGTCCTCGCGAACGCGAGATCCTCGTAGGGGACGCTCAGCTTACCGACCCGGACGGGGACGTCGAAGGGCGCGTCACCGTTGAACCCCAGCCGCTCCGCGACGGTGAGCAGGTCTTGCCGTGCCAGATTCCGAGTCACGAGCTGCGCGTACACCGCGTTGCGGCTGTGCCCCAGGGCGTGCGCGAACGTGTCACACTGGACGCGGCCGTTGCGGGGTGGATCGAGGTGTCGGCGCTCGATGCCCGTCGTGGCTCCGAAGTAGCAGACGCTTCGGGACGGTTCGACGCCGCGCTCGAGGAGCGCCGCCGTCGTCACCAGCTTGAACACGCTCGCCGACGGGTGGGTCGAATCGAGCAGCGGCGAGGCCGCGCCCTTTCCGCGACGCTCCTGCCAGATCAGGATCTTCCCGGTCTTCGTCTCCACCGCGACGATCGCCGCGGCCAACGGGTTCGCCCGGGCGATCAACCTCCCGGCGTCCCGCTGGAGATCGGGGTCCAGGGTCAGCTCCGCGTGGTCCGCCGAGCCGACGATGGGAGCCGTCCACCGTCCTTCCGCGAAGCGCAGGGCGCCGAGGTCGACGCGGGGTGGCCGCACGGTTCGAGTACCGGCGCTTTCCGCGCCGGCTTCGGGATCTGCGCCCCCGGCGGGCGCGCTGGTCGCGGCCGTCGACAGCACCAGCAAGAACGCCGTGAATCGCTTCACGTTCGGGGTGTACGGCGGGAGGAAGCGCGCGGGCCACTTTGCGAGCTTCCGTAAGCTCGACGGGCCCTTCCGGCCGTCGAACTTGGCCCCTCGACGAGCCGGCAGCCTACGATTTCTTCGGAGCCTTTGGAGGAAACATGGAACGTAGACTTTGTCAGCGCGGCAGGACCGATCTGGCCGTTCGGGCCCACGACGGGCCTTCTCCCGCGAAGTGTCGCGGCATCGAGATCTCGAGCACCGGCATCGTGGTGGACTGGGGCAAGCTGGGATTCGAGGCGACGGGTCTGCTCGTCGGCCTGGAAATAGTGCTTCCCGAGTGCCACCGGCCGCTCCGTGCGCTGGCGCGGCCCATCTGGTCCGCGGGTTCGCAGCAGGCGCTGAAGTTCGTGAGGATGTCCGACGTGGATCGGCTGAACCTCGCGGAGCACGTGGATCTGCAGTGGCGGCGCGGCCGCCTCCTGAACTAGCCATGGTGAGGATCCCCATCGTCCTCGTGCCCGTCGCGGCGGTGCTGGGAGCCGGCTCCGCGTCGTGCGTCGTACCGGCCGCGAGATACGAGGAGGCGCGCTCCGCCCTGCACGTGGAGAGCGACGCCCATAGGCAGACGCACGTGCGCATGTACGCCCTCCAGGTCGAGCTCGAGGCGGCACGGACGGACCTGGCCGACCAGCAACGGAAGGTCGCCGAGCGAGACGCGCTGCTCGCCCAGCACGAGCGGCTCCTCGCGCAGTCCGAGCTCGAACTCGCGAACGCGACGAGCGATCGCGAAGACGCCGAGGGGCGGGTCACGCAGCTTCGCAGCGAGCTCGAGCGCGTCGGTGAGCACCTGCGGTCGTTCGCGACGCATCGAAAGGAACTCGAGGCGTCTCTCGCCTCTGCCGAGGACAGAGCCCAGCGCCTGGCGGATCTCGAGCGTGATGCGGCTCGTCGCGCCCTGGCCATGCGAGACCTGGCACTCGCGCTGCACGATCCCATCCGCAACGGTGTCGTGACCATCGCCCTCGACCAGGGGCGCCCGGTCTTGCGTCTGCCGTCCGAGGGGATCTTGTCGTCGGACGGGGAGACCCTTCGGGAGGGGGTCGTCGCGGTCCTCTCGGCGGTCGCTCGCATCGCCGCGGAGATGGATCCGGGGCAGGTGGAGCTCACCGAGTCCGGCGTGGATTCGGCGCTCGCCGACGAGTCCATGGCACGTCTCGACCGCGTCGCGCGCGCGCTGGGTGATGGAGGGCTCGCCGCCGGGAAGGTGATCGTCTCGGTGCCCACCGCGACCTCCGAGACCGCGCCAGGAACGGGCCCCGCGTTCGTCGAGATTGCCCTCGCCACGCCGTCGGGGTGACGGCGGCGCGCCGGTCAAAGCCGTTGACCGGCCGCGCGCATCGTCCTAGATCCCGGCCCGAGGAGCCCGCGAATGCCGTACATCGTCGTCGAGCCTTGCGTGAAGTGCCGCTACACCGACTGCGCCGAGGCCTGTCCGGTGGATGACTGCTTCAAGCTCGGCGCGAACTTCATGGTGATCGACCCCGACACCTGCATCGACTGCGGGGCGTGCGAGCCGGCTTGCCCGGTGAACGCCTGCCTGCCGGAAGACGAGGTCCCGGAGAAGTGGCAGGCGTACGTGGAGCTGAACAAGAAGTACGCGGCGCAGTGGCCCGGGCTGAATCGCAACATCGGCCCGCTCGATTCCGCGGAAGAGTTCAAGGACGTGGAGAACAAGCTCGACATGATCGACGCCAGCCCGGGCGATCCTGGCTGACGGGGCGTCGCCGTCGCCGTCAGAGCCCGAACGTCACCTTCGCCGGCCAGCTGCCCGGCGAGGGGTACTTTGCTCCGCGCAGGGCGGCCGCGACGCAGTCGGCGTGAGGCTCCCCGGACTCGTCCCGGGGGGCGACGCCGGCACCCAGCGCGCGCCCGTCGGTATCGACGTACACCGTCGCGGTGAACCCCGCGGTGTCGCCGCAGGTCCCCAGCTGACCCGCGAGCCCAGAAACGACGGCCGCGACGCGCTCCTCGGGCCAGTCGGTGGGCGGTCGGATGTCGTCCGCTTCGAACGTGAACCCCGACTTCGCGATGCCGTGCTCGCCGCCAACGGGCTTGGGCCACGCACGCTTGGCGAGCACGCGCAGCATGCACTTCTCGGTGTCGCGATCGCCGAGCGTCGACTTCTCCACGTGAGCGCTCGCCACACCCCCGCCGGAGTCGATCTTCACGAAGAACCTGACGCTGCCGCCCAGGAACTCGATGCGGCGTGAACCCGCGACGCGACACGCCTCGAGGTCCTTCAGCGCGGCGCCGAAGGTCGCCGTGACGTCGTCTTCGTTCAGCGCGCCAATCTCGGCGCTGGCACTCGGAGGCCGCTCCCAGCCTTCCTGTCGCGCCTCGCCATCGCCCACGCGGGACCGCGGGGCCTCGGCCCCAGATGCGCCGCCTCCGCAGGCGGCGGACGCGAGGGCCGTCGCGAAGAGCCAGCAGGTACGTACCGAACGCTTCGCGGGACCGAGCTTCATCGCGACCATCTTCCGAGCCTCCTCGGGTTCGTCGAGTTCACTTTCGTAGCACGCTCGCGGCGATGACGATGCGCTGGATCTCGCTCGTGCCTTCGTAGATCTCGGTGATGCGCGCGTCGCGGTAGTGACGCTCGACCCCGAACTCGGTGGTGTACCCGTAGCCGCCATGCACCTGGATTGCCTTGTGAGTGATGCGCGTAGCCGCCTCCGACGCGTACAGCTTGGCGCACGCGGACTCGGCGGTGTGCTTCACGCCGCGGTCCTTCATGGCGGCCGCGCGCAACGTCAAGAGCCTCGCGGCGTCGAGCTCCGTGGCCATGTCGCTCAGCATGAACTGAATGGCTTGCAGCTCCGCGATGGGCTTTCCGAAGGCGTGCCGCTCCTTCGAATAGCCGACGGACTTGTCCAGCGCCTCGCGGGAGATGCCCAGGGCCTGGGCCGCGATGCCGATTCGGCCGCCGTCCAGCGTGGCCATGGCGACCTTGAAGCCGTCACCGCGCGGGCCGAGCCGAGCCGTGTCGTCCACCTCGACGTTCTCGAAGAACACGGTGCACGAGTGCGCCGCCCGGATCCCCATCTTCTCGTCGTGGGGCGCCAGCGAGATCCCGGGGTGATCGAGCGGCAGCACGAAAGCCGTGTGGCGGCGACGCCCGCTCGGCTCCGTGTCCGTCACGCAGAACACCACGATGTAGTCCGCTTCGGGCCCGTTGGTGATGAAGTTCTTGCTGCCGTGAATGCGCCAGCGACCACCCTCCAGCGTAGCCGTCGTGTTCATCGTCTGCGCGTCCGAGCCGCTCATCGGTTCGGTCAGCCCGAAGCACCCGAGCTTCGCCCCGGAAGCACAGGGCGCCAGGATCTCCGCTTTCTGCGCGTCGGAGCCGAACTTCAGCAGCGGATCACAGAAGAGGCTGTTGTTGACGCTCATGATGACGCCGCACGAAGCGCACGCGGCGCTGATCTCTTCCATGGCGAGCACGTAGCTCACCGCGTCCAGCCCCGCGCCTCCGTGCTCTGCCGGAACCGCCATGCCGAGGAAGCCGAGCTCCGACAGCTTCTCGACGATCTCGCCTGGCCAGCGCGCGGACTTGTCGAGCTCCGCTGCCTTCGGCCGGATCTCTCGATCCGCGAACTCGCGGGCCGTGCGCTGGAGCAACGCTTGCTCTTCGGTCAGGTCGAAGTTCATCGGGCGGCATTGGTAGCATACCGCCCGGGAAATTCGTCCGGGAGTGCGGATCAGCCGCCCCGGAGCACGAGCACGCCGGGGTGATCCTGGAGCCGTCGGAGCAGCTCCGGCTTGGGTCGCACGGCGATGCCGACGCTCGCTGCCAGCAGCATGTCGAGGTCGAAGACGTTGTCGCCGAAGGCACCGAGCCAGTTTGCGTCGCCGAGCAGCGCGCGGCCGGCGGCGAGCTTTCCGGCGCCGTAGGGCAGGGGCGTCGCCATCCTCGGGGCGAAGCGCTGGTTCTCCACGGCGGCGGTCGCGGCAGCGACGTCCGCCGGCCCGAACCCCCAGAGCGCGGCGGCCTCGAGGACGACCGGGCGCGGGGACGCGGAGATGACGACCGTGCGAATGCCGCGGCTGCGAGCCCACTTCAGGATGGGGTCCATCTCGGGGACGAGACGCGCGCCGAGGTCTCGCGCGAGAAGCGCCTCCCGAGCGAGCGCGCGAACGCGCGCCTCCTCGAGCCCCGCGTAGCACCAGGTCATCACCTCGCAGACCCGATCTTCCGGAAACGCTCCGGCGCGATAAGCTGCGAAGAGCCTTCGGCAAAGGTCGTGCGCGTCCCCGCCGGCATCGAGGCCATGGGCGGTCGCCTGGGCCTGCAGGGCCGAAACCGGGTCCGCCCGGAGCGCGACGCTCCCTAGGGCGTGCTCGAACGCGTCCTCGCCCACGTCGCCCGCCCACAGCGTGCCGTCACCGTCGAACGCGAGGGCAGCCGGCGCGCCCGCCGAACGAGCCGCATCGAGCGCCGCGAGCACACCGTCGACGTCGACGCTGGGTGGGCTCACGTGGCGCGTGTCGTCCACCAGTGCTCCGCCATCGCGAGGTCCTGGCGCGTGTCGATCTCCATGTAGCCTCCGGCGGTGTCCACACGGTGCATCTCCGCGCCCTCCTCCAGCATCTGCGCCAGCAGGTCGATGAGGTAGGCCTTCTCGAAGGTGCGGCCCTCCCGAAATGCCTTGCCCGCGTACTGGGCGCGGGCGCGATCGAAGCCGTGAAGGAGCTGCTCTGCACCCTGGGCGTCGAGCCTCATGACGCCGATGAACTCGCCCGTCGCGTCGTCACCGGGCACGTGCCGGCTCAGTCGAACGACTCGCGATCCTGTTGCGACGAGCTTCTCCGCGTCGGTTTCCGGGTGCTCGGTGCGGGCGACGTAGCGCCTTCGCCACGCGGTGTCGCAGCCGAGGGTGATTTCGTGCTCGCTCGAGACGAGGCCCCGGACGACTGCGCCTTCGTACACGATGTCGGCGTAGGTGGACACGAACCCGCCAGTCAGGTGGTCGCGTGCGCACAGCAGGCTCGCGAGGATGTTGTTGTTGGGCCAGTCCTCGTTGCGCACGAACGTGAACTCCGGGTAGCGCGCCCGGACCACTTCCTCCGCGTAGCCGCAGACGAAGACGACGTCACGTCGGGAAAATCCCGCCTCGGCGAGCGCCTCGAGGATCCAGTCGAGCATGGGACGCCCCATGACCTCCACCATGGTCTTCGGGATGCGATCGGTCTCCGGACCGAGACGGCTGCCACGACCAGCGCCGATGATGATGGGTCGCATGGCGCGCCGAGCATAGCAGGGTTGCCTCCGCCGAAGACGCCCACGCTCGTCGATTCTGGGTTGACCGTCCGCCTGGAGCCGGCGTCTCATTGCGCGTCGTGAAGGAGCTGAACCTCGACGAAGCGCGCTTTCTCTCCGTGCTACGCCGGCTCGTCAGCCACACGCCCAGGCTGCAGAACTGCCCCGACGAGGGGCTCGTTCCGGAGGAGAAGCTCGCCGCGGACGTCGTGCTCGACGTCTTGCGTCCGCACGTGGAGGCGGGCTTCATCGAGGTGAGCGCGCCGGCTGCGCCGGGCTTCGAGAAGCGGCCGTGTCTCGTGCTCACGGTACGCGGAACGGGGGAGGGGACCGTGGGCTTCGTGGGTGCGCACTTCGACGTCGTGCCCGCGAACCGCGAGGCCGAGGGGTGGGAGCGGGATCCTTTCGAGCTCCACGTCAGCGCCGACGGTCGACTCTACGCCCGCGGCGTCACCGATTGCCTCGGTCATGTCGCGGTGCTCACGGACCTGCTCGCGCAGCTCGCCGAGGGAGGGCACCGACCGCGTCGCACCCTCGTCGTCGTCCTCATTTCGAACGAAGAGGAGGCACCGATGCCCGAGTGTGGGCTCGACTTCGTCGTCTCCAGCGGCCACATGGACGCCCTGCAGGGCGGGCCCATCTACTGGCTCGATAGCGCCGATTTCGGACCCACGGTGGGCACCGGCGGCGTCGCCATGTGGGAGCTCACGGTGGACGGCGTGACCGGGCACTCGGGCATGACCCACAACTGCGTCAACGCGCTCGAGCTGGCCATGGCGACGTGCCTGGCCCTCGCGGAGTGGTTCAAGGCGAGCTATCCGCCCCACCCGGACGAGACGCGGTGGGGCTTTCTGACGCCGTCCACGCTCAAGTCCACCGTGGCGAGCTGCGCGAACATCAAGGTGACGACGATTCCGGGCCGCGTCGTCGTGAAGGGCGACATTCGCCTCACGCCGTTCTACGAGCTGCGCGAAGCGATGGCCGGGGCCGCGGCGTTCGTCGCGGGGATCGACGCGCGGATCCAGACGGGTCAGGGGCTGCCGGGCTTCCCCGCCGTGAAGGCGGCCGACGGCCGCACAGGCTCCGTGAAGCTCGCGTTCAAGGAGCGGTTCATGGAGGGCATCGCGTGCGATCTGGACTCGCCGGGCCTCGCGGCGCTCACCGAGGCGATCGCCCGGGTGAGGGGTGCCGAGGCGGGGAAGCCGTTCAGCATGACCGGTTCCTTGCCGCTGGTGCGCGACCTGCAGCGCAGGGGCTTCGACGTGCAGATCACGGGCTTCGGTCGCAGCACCTACTACCACGCGCCGAACGAGCAGGCGGAGCTGGCGCACTTCCGGCAGGGCTTCCGCATCCTGGTCGAGCTCCTCGACCGTCTCTGAGGGCGCGCGCTACGGGGCGCCCCGACACGGAAGGAGGCCGGCGCGGAGCCCACGTGCCGAGAAGTCATTCTTCTTCCGCAGGACCCCGGAGCGTCGCGAGGACGCTCATGTCCTCCAGCGTCGAGGTGTCCCCCTGGGTCTCCTGGCCCGACGCGATCTGCTTCAGAAGTCGTCGCATGATCTTTCCACTGCGCGTCTTGGGCAGCGCGTCGGCGAAGCGAATGGAGTCTGGCCGCGCGAACTTGCCGATCTCGTTCGCCACGTGCTCCCCGAGAGCCTTGACCATCGCCGGGCCAGCTTCGTGTCCGGGCTTGAGCGTGACGAACACGACCAGCGCGGAGCCCTTGATGTCGTCCGGGCGTCCCACCGCGGCGGCCTCGGCCACGGCGGCGTGTGCGACCAGGGAGCTCTCGATCTCCGCCGTGCCGATGCGGTGGCCGGACACGTTCAGCACGTCGTCGATGCGGCCGACCACCCAGTAGTACCCGTCCTGGTCGGCGCGCGCGCCGTCCCCCGTGAAGTAGCTTCCCTTCACCTCGCTCCAGTACTGCTTCACGAACCGATCGTCGTCCCCCCACAGCGTGCGCAGCATGCTGGGCCACGGCCGCGTGAGCACCAGCTTCCCTCCCTCGTTCGCGCCGACCCGTGAGCCGTCGTCGGCGACCACCGCGAGCTCGACGCCGAAGAAGGGCAGGCCGGTGCTCCCGGGCTTCGCGAACACCGCCCCGGGCAGGGTCGTGAGCAGGATGCTCCCGGTCTCCGTCTGCCACCAGGTATCGACGATCGGGCAGCGCCCTTTCCCGATCAGCTCGTTGTACCAGATCCAAGCTTCCGGGTTGATGGGTTCGCCGACGCTCCCGAGCAGGCGGAGACTCTGGAGACTGGCCTTCTTCACCCATTCGTCGCCCGCCCGGATGAATGCACGAATCGCGGTCGGTGCGGTGTAGAGGATGGTCACGCGGTGCTTGTCGATGAGGCTCCAGAACCGGCCCCAGTCGGGAAAGTTCGGAGCGCCTTCGTACAGGACGCAGGTCGCTCCGTTCGAGAGCGGCCCGTACACGATGTAGCTGTGCCCCGTGACCCAGCCGACGTCCGCCGTGCACCAGTACACGTCGTCGTCGCGTAGATCGAAGACGTACTTGGTCGAGACGTGCG
This sequence comes from uncultured Polyangiaceae bacterium, assembly GCA_964487605.1. Taxonomy (GTDB): domain Bacteria; phylum Myxococcota_A; class Polyangia; order Polyangiales; family Polyangiaceae; genus JAJDAH01. Next base: position 21,868 of record CAZARU010000054.1, on the reverse strand, counting down.
TGCCGACCAGGTATCCGGCGGTCGTATGCAGGATGCCCTTCGGCTTGCCCGTCGAGCCCGACGTGTACAGCACGAACAAGGGATGCTCTGCGTCGACGATCTCGGCCCATCCGTCGTCGGCCGGGTTCGCCGCCGCGACGGCGTCGTACCAGTCCACGTCGCGGCCCTCCTTCATGACGACGCTCAGCTGCTCCGCGCCGAGGCGGCGGAACACCACGACCTTCTCGACGGTCGGTGTGCCCTCGACTGCCCGGTCCACCGCAGACTTGAGCTCCAGGACCTTGCCGCGCCGCCACCCGCCGTCCTGCGTCAGCACCACCTTCGCGCCGCAGTCGTTGATTCGATCCCTCAGGGACTCGGCGGCGAAGCCGCCGAACACGACGGTGTGCGTGGCGCCGATGCGCGCGCAGGCGAGCATTCCGACGACGACCTCGGGAACCATCCCCATGTAGATCGCGACACGGTCGCCCTTCTTCACGCCGAGCTTCCGCAGGGCCGCGGTGAATGCGACGACCCTTTCATGCAACTCGGCGTACGTCAGGGACAGCGACTCGCCGGGTTCGGTCTCCCAGACGATCGCCCGCTTGGTCGCCGTGGACGTGCCGAGATGTCGATCCAGGCAGCTCTCGCTCGCGTTCAGCGTCGCCCCCACGAACCACTTCGAGAAGGGCAGGTTCCACTCGTAGGTCTTGGTCCACGGAGTGCGGAAGACGAGGTCGGACGCTTCGCGTTTCCAGAACGTGTCCGGTGAGTCCAGGCTCTCGCGGTACAGGCGTTCGTACTCCGCCTTCGAGCCCACGCGCGCCTGCCGGCGAAACTCCTCGGAAGGCTCGAAGTGACGGTTCTCGGCGGAGAAGGACTCGATCTTGTCCGACATTTGGGCTCCAGAAGGGCGGATGACGCGCGCGGCACTCGGTGCCGAGCCCGCGCCGACGAAGGTAGAGGCACGGAGCGATCGCATCAAGCGGTGTTGCTGGACGCGCGAGCGGTGCTCGACGCAGGCGTGTGCCCTAGCGGGGAACGGCGGGGCGCGATCGCGCGGGCGTGGGCCGCCATTCGCCCCAGCCTGCCTTCAGGTTGAGCCCCACCATCACGAGCCCGTCCTGGGTATAGAGCGTGTCGCGAGGTGCCCCATCGACCGAGCCGCGGATGTTGTCGGTGCCTTCCACGTACATCGCGAGGCCGGCCTCGAGCAGCACGTGGCCGAGGTTCAACTGCCCGCCGAGCTCGACCAGAAAATACGGATCCGTCCCTGCGGCTTCGCCGCCCTCGAGCGCGGGATCCGGATCGCCCGTCGCCGACTCGATCTCCACGGTGTGCCGGACGGCGCCCACGCCGAGCGTCGAGGCGAACCGGATGGAGTCGCCGCTGCTCATGTAGCGCACGTTGCCACCGAGTCTCACCGCGCGCACGGTGTAGTTCCTGCGCACGTCGCGAGTGCACGGCTTCACGCACGCCTTCGAGATGTCGATGGGACCGCCTTCGATGAGCGCCTCCACCGCCACCGGCGTGAAGAGCCTGTACCCGGCGCGCACACCGGCGGACGCCCCGCTCCCATCCGTCTTGTCGTCGTGCTCGAGATCGTCTGCCGCGCCGCGCGGGGGGCCGAGCGCCGACAGGGACGCGAGCGCGTACCAGCCTCGCTGCTGGGGCGGTGGCCCGGACGGGCGCAGCGGGCCCGGTGCGCCGGCCATCGGATCGGTGCTCGCCGTGAGCGGCGGCGGCTCGAAGCGGCGCTCGTCACCCGCGGCGACGACGAACGCCTCCTCGTGGGTCGTGTGGCCGGGTCGGTAGATCTGCACGTAGTGGCGCCCCGGCTCGAGGCGCCCCTGCCATGCTCCGAACGCGCGCGCGATGCCGTCGATGGCGATGGCGTCGCGCGGGTGCTTCGCCGTGATCGAGACCGAACCGGTGACGGGCCGCAACGCGAGCTCGACGAGGACGCCCTCCTGGCCGCCCGCGATGCGGACCGCCCGCGATGCCCGCGCGAACCCCGGCGCTTCGGCCACTATGTGGTGCTCGCCGACGTTGAGCTGCGCCATCCCGTCCTTGGCTTCGATCAGGCGTCCGTCGATGGTGACGCGCGCGTCGGGAGGGGTCACGACCAGTCGAATCGAGCCCACGAGCGACAGCAGCTCGTCGATCGCCGTCTGGACCTTCGCCCTTCCGGCGCCATCGAGCTCGGACCCGTGCTGGGCGAGAAGCGTCTGGAGCGTCACCGCGGCTTCTCCGTAACGGAAGAGCGCCTTCTGACACAGCGCGACGTTCTGAAGCGAAGAAGCTCCCGGCTTGATGCGATAGGCAGCCTCGAACTCCGCGAGCGCGCCCGCGAAGTTGCCGTCCTGGTACAGGCTCACGCCGTTGTCGAAGTGCGGCTTCGCTCGCGCGGTCGCGGTTGGCGCGCTCCCCGGCGTCTCGGCGCCGGAGGCGGCGCTCGGTGCGAGGAGGAACGTCGCGACCAGGGCGTAGCTGCGCGCGCGTCGAGACACGCCTCACGGACCGCTGGTATCGAGCTGGAGACCGCTCACGACGCCCTTCTTCTGTACCGCGGCGGCCGGCGGCTTGGAAGCGCGCGGGGAGCCGCCTCGGAGCGCACCGGGTGACGCGGCACGGGGCGACTCGCGCGCTGCGGCTCTGGCCCCCGCGTCGATGGCCGGGGACGATGGGGAGACCGAGGCGAGCGCCGGCGCTGCGGGGGGCCGGACGACGGGTGCACGCTGGACGGCCGCCGGGACCGGCGTCGGGGCGACGGCGCGCGGGTCGGGTACCGGTCGTGCTCGGGCCATCAGGAACGCGGTCAGCGCGAAGGTGCCGAGGGCAGCCACGACGGCGGCCACGACGGCGCGCGCGCGCGCGGGGTCCTTGCTCGACGTCTGAACCGCGGTGCCCGACTCCGTCGCGACGCCCGCGAGGGGACGCGTGAGGTCGGACGAACTCGGCGTCCGGCGGGCCGCGGAAATGGGACCCGACGGAACCAGATCCGGCGCAGCTACCACGAGCGCCTCGAGCAGATCCTCGGCGGAGCCGGGGCGTTCGTCGCGGTTCCTGGCCAGGAGCTGGTCCACGATCGCCCCGATCCGTTCCGGGACGTCGGGGGCGACGCTCGTGACCTTGGCCGCGTCCTTCGTGCAGATCTTGACCAGCACGGACTCGTAGGTCGTGCCTGTGTGCGGAGCATGTCCGCTGAGGCACTCGTACAGTATCGCGCCGAGACTCCACAGGTCGGCGCGCCCGTCGATGTCCGCGAACGCCTGCGCCTGCTCGGGCGACATGTAGTACGCCGTGCCCAGCACCGTCCCGCGGCGCGTGAGGGTGTCCACCGTGGCCGCGCTCTGCGCGATCTTGGAGATGCCGAAGTCCACGAGCTTGACGAACATGGAGTCGTCGTCCCGGTCGGCCAGGAACACGTTGTCGGGCTTGAGGTCGCGATGGACGATCCCCGCCTGGTGCGCCCGCGCGAGCGCGCGCGCCACCTGCGACGCGATGTGGACCGTCTCCGCGACGCCCAGGCGACCCCGGCGCCTGAGCCGCTGCCGCAGGTCCTCCCCCTTGAGCAGCTCCATCACCAGGTAGGGGCGCCCTTCGGCGGTCCGCCCCGAGTCGAAGATCTGGACGATGTGCGCGCTCTCCACGGCGCTCGCAGCCTGTGCCTCCCGCTGGAACCTCGTCACGGCGTCCGCGTCCCGGGCCGCCTCCCGCTCCAGGAACTTGAGCGCGACGCGCTTGCCGATCTCGACGTTTGTCGCTTCGTAGACCGCGCCCATGCCGCCTCGCCCGAGGAGCCGGTCGATGCGGTACTTGGCTCCCACCGACGAGCCCACCAGCTCTTCGGCTTCTTGGTCGGCGCGGGTCATGTGGGCGGAGCGCACGGCTCCCGCGGCATCGTAGCACGCCGCCACTGCCGGGCGCGTGAGGCGCCCGGCCTACTTCGCGAGCTTTGCGAGCGCCCGTGCCATGCGGGACGTCGCCCGCGCCGCCGTCTTCGGATGGACGACGCCCTTGCTCGCCGCGCGCGACAGCGCCGATGCAGCCGCCTGGACACGGCCTCCCGCTGCCTTCCCATCCCCTTCGACGAGCGAGGCGCGGGCGCTTCGCACCGACGTACGCACCGCGCTGATGATCGCCTTGTTTCGGACCGTGCGCTTCTGACGCTGACGGTTACGCTTCTCTGCCGACGGATGATTCGCCATGTCTGATCACTTCGCGGGCTTGGCGTCGGGCGCCTTGGGATCGTAGCCGTCGGGATGGATGGGAAACGAGGGCGTTCCAGAGCGCGCCCGCGCCTTCTTGCCCTTCTTTCCCGCGCCGCGCTCCCGGATGTAGCGCCTGCGCCCAGTCTGCTGCGACGACGAAACCACGTTGACGTTCCTCTCGCCTCGGCGAAGCCGAGGGGCGCGGAATATGGGCGATGGGGGGGGCCTTGTCAAACCGCCGGGCGGCCCTGCGCGGCGCTCAAGGACGGATGGTGGCGGCCGCGCTGAACGAGGCCTTCGAGAAGGGCGCGACGCGCGCCCTGCGCAGCGCGCCCTCGATGCACGCGGACGCTGGCGTTCCTGCGGCGCCTCCCGACACGCTCACGCCGCTGACGCGCCCGTCCGATCCGAAGGTCACCGCCGCGCGCGACGGCTGGTCGTGTGCCGCGACGCAGGCGCGCGCGCTCCCCATGACCGCACCCAGTGCCGCCTGAACCTCGCCGGTCGAGGGCTGAAGACGGGTGGGCTCGGCCTGCGCCGCCATCTGCAGCTTCGGGTCATCGGGTTCCGCGGCCGCAGGCGCCTCCCGTGCCGCGACTTCGGCGGGGACGCGGACCGCGTCCTTCGCCTCGGCGGCGGGCGCGGGCTCGTCGGGAGGGTGGACGGGCGCTGCGGCGATGCTGCCCCTCGGCCCCGCAGCGACGGCGGGTGCACGCTCGCGCTCGCGCTCGCCGGTCGGCAGCTCGTCCAGATCCACGATGCCGTCCGCGGCACCTGGTCGGTCGGGCGTCGGGGTCGCGGCGACGGCCGGGGCCGCCTGTGACGCCAGCTCCGGCCCCGCGACCAGGGGGAAAGCCGGCGCGCTCCGGGGTTCGGGCCGGTTCAACAGGAGCGCGAACGCTGCAGCGATGCCCAGGGCGGCGGCGCCCACGCCGAAGACCCATCCGGCCTTGCTCGACGCGTCCGCCGGAGCGGGCGCGACACGGCGCTCGCGGTGTTCGTCGAGCGAAGAGACTGCCGCGGTCGCCGCCGCCACGGGCGGGTCGGTCTCGACGTCTCGCTGCGCCTCGGGCGCGACGAGCTGCGGCGCGCTGGCGAGGCGCTCTCGCGACGCGAGCGACAGCGACGCCTGCGCGATCCGCGCTACGCTGTCGTCGTCGTCCGCCTTGGCGATCGAGCGCGCGAGATCCGCCAGGCTCCTCGGTTGCTCGCCCGACGGCCTCGGCGCCGGGTCCACGCCGCTCGCCGTGACGGGCGCGCCGTCTCGAGGCTCGTCATCCCCCGCAGGCAGCGGGGCGGCCAGCAGCGCGTCTTCGGTGCCGCCCGGCGCGACCTCCGCGATGCGAGCGTCGATGGTGCGCGCCATCTCGTCCCACGACGCTTCCGAGCGGTCCACGTCGGGCCACCCCGTGAGCAGGGCTTCGGCGTCCGGGGGCAGCTCGGCGTCCTCGGCGGTCACCGTTCACCTCCCGGCTCGGAGTGGCCCCGCTGCTCCAGGAACTCGCGCAGCTTGCGCCGGGCCTCGTGGACGCGCCAGGCGACCGTGCCCTCGGGGCAGCCGAGTACCTGCGAAGCGTCGGAGTGGCTCATGCCGTCCACGGCCACGAGCAGCAGAGTGGTTCGGAGCGTCTCGCTCAAGCCGTCGATGCCTTCCGAGAGCGCCGCCGCCAGCTCGCGGTCGGCCGTCTGCTTCGCCGGATCGGCGAAGGTTGCGCGCTTCTCGACGAGGACGGCCTCGATGAGCGGATCCTCGTGCGTCGTCGCCGCCCTCCGGGTCTTGCGCGAACGAATCGTGTTGAGGGACAGGTTCACCGCGATGCGGTAGAGCCACGTGTACGGCTCGCTGCGTCCGTCGAATCGGTCGAGCGCTCCGTAGGCGCGAACGAACGCGTCCTGGGTCACGTCTTCGGCCTCCGCGGCGTTTCGAAGGAGGTGCATCGCCAGTCGGAAGATGCGCTTCTGGTGCCGCCGGACGAAGACGCCGAACGACTCCGCGCTGCCAGCCTTGGCATCGTCCACGAGCTCGCGGTCCGTCTTCGAGGGCATTGGCCGGGCGAGGGCGGGTTTTCCCATGCTAGCGGCCGCCGGCGCGAGAACCGCGGCGATGAAACAGTATCCTCCACTGGCGGATTCGACAATCGAGCGGCGGGGCCCATTGGGGCGCGCGGCACGAAAACTCCGCGGCGCTTCGCGTGGGAAAACTGCCGAATTTCAGCCGCTTGGGGCGTGCCGGCGAGCGGTTCGAGGGCGAATGCGCTAGATCCCCGCGCCTCGACCCCGAGCGCCTCGCTCAATGAACGACGTCCTGCGCCCGAAGACCGAAGCCCCGCCTGTCGGTGCAGGGAAAGAGCACGTCTCCCGCGCCGTGCGCGATCTCGAGCGGGAGCTGAAGGCGCAGGGTGCGCGACGCTGGATTCGCCGAGCCGCCGTGCTGCTCGTCCTCGGGGCCGCGGCCGGTGGGGCCCATTGGTATCGCCAGGCCACACGGCCTCCGCCCCCCGCCAAGTTCGTCGTCGAGAAAGCCGAGACCCGGGACGTCGTCCACGAGGTCGAGGCGACGGGGGCGGTCAAGCCGCTCACCGAGGTGCAGGTCGGCGCCCAGGTCTCCGGACGGATCGTCAAGGTCCACGTGGACTTCAACAGCGTCGTGAAGGAGGGTGATCTCCTGGCCGAGATCGACCCGAGCCTGTTCGGGGCGCAGGTGAGCCAGAACGGGGCGCAGCTCAGGGCCGCGGAGGCGAACCTCGAGCGCGCCCGGGCGTCCGCTGCCGCGGCGAAGCAGGAGCTCGATCGGGCCGAACGGTTGGAGCGCGAGAACGTGGGAACGCGCGCCCAGGTGGACCAGGCGCGAGCCTCCGTCGACGTGTCGCGGGCCGACGTGTCGGCGACCGAGGCACAGATCGCGCAGATTCGTGCCGCGCTCCGGTCGTCACGCACGACCCTCGGTTACACGAAGATCTTCTCCCCCATCGATGGTGTGGTCATCAACCGGGCGATCGATTCGGGGCAGACGGTGGCCGCTGGCTTCAGCACGCCCGTGCTCTTCGTCATCGCCGAAGATCTGTCGAAGATGCAGGTTCTAGCCGACATCGACGAAGCGGACGTCGGCAAGATCCGCGAGAGCATGAAGGCTCACGTCAACGTCGACGCGTTCCCCGGCGAGCGCTTTCCCGGCACCGTTTCGCAGATTCGACTCAGCCCCAACAGCGTACAGGGAGTCGTCACCTATTCCGCGGTCATCGACGTAGCCAACCCCGCGCTGAAGCTGCGCCCCGGAATGACCGCCACCGTCACGATTCGCACCGAAGAAGCGCTGAAGGTCGTCGCGGTGAAGAACGCCGCCCTCAGGTTTCGCCCTGCGCCGCGCAAGGGTGAGGACGGCAAGCCGATCATGGAGGCCCCCCCGCGCAAGCTGGAGCACGGTGAAGGTCGCCTCTACACGTCCGCGGGCGGCGAGCCCGGCGAGGAGACCGCCGTGGAGCAGATCGTCCGAGTGGGTGTCACCGACGGCGTCTGGACGCAGGTCGTGAGCGGTCCCGTCGGCGCCGACGCCGAGGTCATCGTCGAAGAACGCGGTCGCGAGTCGCAGCGCGGGTTCCGCCTCTTCTAGCGCGAGCCATGAGCCACGTGCCGCTCCTCGCGCTCGACGACGTCTGCAAGGACTACCTCAGCGGACCCGAGATCGTGCATGCGCTGGCCGACGTGAACCTCGAGGTGGGCGAGGGGGAGTTCGTCGCGATCGTCGGCGCCAGCGGCTCCGGCAAGAGCACGCTGATGAACATCCTCGGCTGCCTCGATCGCCCCACGCGTGGCCGGTATCGCCTCGCCGGCGTCGATGTCACCGACAAGAGTCCGGATGCGCGGGCGGCCGTGCGCAACCGGCTCATCGGCTTCGTGTTCCAGGGCTTCAACCTGCTGGCGAGGACCACGGCGCTCGAGAACGTGGAGCTCCCGATGCTCTACCGCGGCGCCTCCGCCAAGGAGCGGCGCCAGCGGGGCCTCGAGGCGCTGGCCCAGGTCGGTCTCCTGGACCGCGCGGGTCACACTCCCGCGCAGCTCTCCGGAGGGCAGCAGCAGCGCGTGGCCATCGCTCGCGCCATCGTGACCCGGCCGCCGCTGCTCCTCGCCGACGAACCCACGGGCAACCTGGACTCCAAGACGAGCTTCGACGTTCTCGCGCTGCTGCAGGGCCTCGTCCGCGAGCACGGGATCACCATCGTTCTCGTCACGCACGAGATGGACGTCGCCGCGTGCGCGTCCCGCGTCGTCACCGTGCGCGATGGGCGAATCGAGCGCGACGTGGTGAATTCGTCACCCCGCGACGCCAAGGCGCAGCTCGAGCAGATGGCGTCGTGAAGGCGCTGCTGGCGTCGCTGCGGCTCGCCTTCACGGCCCTGGTTCGCAACAAGCTGCGCTCGCTGCTGACGACGCTCGGCATCCTCATCGGCATCGCGGCGGTCGTGGTGGTCACGGCGCTCGGCACCGGGGCGCGCGCGCGCGTCGGCAACGCCATCGAGAGTCTAGGCTCCAACCTCATCTTCGTCTTCGGCAAGCCGGCGGTGAAGAGTGGCGCCCGGGTCGGCGCGGCTCAGGCCCTGACGGACGGAGACGCGCTCGCCATCAAGCGCGAGGCGAGCGCCGTCACGGACGCTGGGGTCTACTCGGACGTGACGACCCAGGTCGTCAGCGAGTTCGCGAACGCGAAGATCGGTGTCATGGGCGTCGACGCTCCGTACCTCCCGGTTCGCGGCTACGCCGTGCAGTACGGTCGAATGTGGACGCCCGCCGAGGAGCAGATCAAGGCCAAGGTGGCCCTCATCGGCGAGACCGCACAGAGAAAGCTCTTCGGCAGCAGCGACCCCATAGGTCGTTCGGTCAGGGTGGGGCGGCACTCATTCCTGGTGATCGGTACCCTCGAGCCGAAGGGGCAGTCGCCGTTCGAGGACCAGGACGACCGCATTCTAGTCCCCATCGGAGCCTGGCGCGCGCGCGTCTCGCCGACCATCGGTGGACGCGTTCAGCTCATCGTGGTGTCCGCGCGCTCCGCAGCCGACGTCGACCGCGCGAAGGAGCAGGTTGAAGGGCTCCTGCGCCAGCGGCATGGCATCGGCGAGGGCGACGAGGACGACTTCCGCGTCCGGACGCAGGCCGCGTTCAAGGCCCAGCAGGATCAGATCTACTCGATCCTCACGCAGTTGCTCGTGGCGGTCGCCGCCATCTCGCTCCTCGCCGGGGGCGTGGGGGTCATGAACATCATGCTCGTGAGCGTCACCGAGCGCACCCGCGAGATCGGCATTCGAATGGCCATCGGCGCGAAGAGCGCGGACATCCAGACGCAGTTCCTGGTCGAGGCGGTGCTCCTGACGCTCTTCGGTGGTCTGGCGGGCATCGGCCTCGCCGTCGGGGTCATCCGCCTGCTCGGCAAGGCCCTCGGCTGGTCCACCCAGCTCGATCCGGCCGCGGTCGGCGTGGCCATCGGTACGAGCCTCGTCATCGGCCTCGTCTTCGGCTTCCTCCCCGCTCGCCGTGCGGCGAGCCTCGATCCCATCGAGGCCCTGCGCCATGAGTAGATGGCTCGCGTTCGTCGGTACGGCCATCGTCGTGGCACTTGGCGCGGTGCGACGCAACCCGCTCCGCTCCGGTCTCACCTCCCTCGGAATCCTCGTCGGCGTCGCCGCGGTCACACTGGTGGTCGCGCTCGGGCAAGGAGCCAAGGACGCGGTCGGACAGAAGATCGACAGCATGGGCTCCAACGCCCTGATGATCACGCCCGAGGAGACCGTCACGAGTGGAGTGCGCGACGGCCAGGGCCTTCCGCCGCTCACGGAGCGCGACGCCGAGGCGCTCGCGCGGGAAGGCGCGAGCATCCTCAGGACGGCGCCCATGCTGTCGGGCTTCTCGCAGGTCTCGTGGCGCGACGCGAACGTCGCGGCGCAGCTCGTCGGCAGCACGCAGGACTTCTTCGAGATCCGCGCGTGGACGATCGCGGACGGCGCGCTGTGGCCGAAGACGGCAGAGACCGTGGGGGAGAAGGTGTGCGTCCTCGGCGCGACGGTACGGGACGAGCTCTTCGGAACCGAGAGGGCCGTCGGACAGAGCGTGCGCCTCGGCGCTCACCCGTTCCGCGTCGTCGGCGTGCTCGAAGCAAAGGGCCAAAATCCCTTCGGGGGCAGCCAGGACGACGTCGTGGTCGTCCCCATTGCCACCATGCGTGCCAAGCTGAACCCCACGCGCCCCGGGCAGGTGAGCACCATCGTGATGAGCGCGGCGAGCGCGGGATCGATCGACCGCGCGAAGAAGGAGGCCGGCGAGATCCTGAGACAGCGTCATGGGCTGAAGGACGGCGCCGAGGACGACTTTCGCGTCCGTACGCAGGAGCAGTTCCGCGAAATGCAGGACCAGATCCTCGGGGTGCTCAGCGCGCTGCTGCTGGCCATCGCCGCGGTGAGCCTCGCCGTCGGTGGCATCGGCGTGATGAACATCATGCTCGTCAGCGTCGCCGAGCGCACGCGCGAGATCGGGATCCGCATGGCCATAGGCGCGCGGTCGGGCGACATCCTGTTCCAGTTCCTCGTCGAGGCGGTCGTGCTGTGCCTCGTGGGTGGAATGATGGGCGCCCTCCTCTCGTCCTTCGCCATCGCCGCCATCGCAAAGGCGCTCGACTGGCCGATGAGGCTCTCCATGGGCGCGCTCGTCGTGGCCATGGCGACGAGCACCATCGTCGGGCTCGTCTTCGGGCTCATCCCGGCACGCCGCGCCGCACGCCTCGACCCGATCAACGCGCTTCGCCGCGAATGACGGCGTTCGCGCCCGCGCCCCGGGGCTCCGCTTCGTGCTACTTCTTGGTCGCGGCGGCCAGCAGATCGCCGAGCGTGCCGAAGGACGCTTCGGCCGCGACCTGCTTGCGGTACTCGCGGTGGGCGTTGCGCTCCTCGTCGGCGGCGAGCTCCCGGATCGACATCTTGGGCTCGCCTCGGCGTGGGTCGAGTTCGATGACCTTCGCTTCCACGATGCTGCCCTGCTTGAACTTCTTCCGGAGATCGGTCCCGCGCACGGTGCCGGTGTGCCCTGCCGGGATGAAGCCGCGCGCCGCCCGCCCCGTGACGCCGAGCACGCGCACGGCGAGCCCCGCGGGCTCCGCCTTCAGGACCTCGGCGCGCAGCATCGCGCCGCGCCGGATCTTCTGGGGCTCCTCGTTCGCCCGGTCGCCCGTCGGGGCGGCGTGCAGCGACAGCCGGCGCGTCTGCGGGTCGAACTGGTTGACCAGGACCTCGATCTCCTGGCCCATCTGGAGGATCTCGCTGGCGTGCTCGATGCGCTTGAAGCTGAGATCGGCGATGTGGAGGAGCCCCTCGATGCCGGCCTCCAGCTCCACGATCGCGCCGAAGTGCTCCAGGCGCGTCACGCGCGCCGTGTGACGGCTGCGCGGGGCGTACTTCTGCTTGGCCTCTGCCCAGGGATCCTCGATGAGCGCCTTTCGGCTCAGGGCAATCTTCCCGCGATCGTCGATGCGGAGGATCTTGACGTCGATCTCGTCCCCCGGCTTCAGGAGCTCGTCCAGGCGGGCCCGCGGGTCGTGGCTCGCCTCGGAGATGTGTACGAGCCCCTCGAGGTTCGCGGCCTCGGGCAGCGCCACGAACGCGCCCCACTCCACGACGGTGCGGACGACGCCCTTCTTGACCTGCCCCTCTTCGAGGACGGCGAGCGCTTGCTTGCGGCGCGCGCGCGCCTCCTTCTCGAGCATGGGGCGACGCGTGACGACGACGTCGCGACCATTGCCCTTGTACTCCGAGACCTTGAAGTCGAGCAGCTGCCCGATGAGGGCCGCGAAGTTCGCTTCCGCCGGATGGAGATCCATCCCGGAGGCGGGCGCGAAGGCCCTCAGGCCGCCGATGGTGACCTCCACGCCACCCTTGATCGCGCCGGTGACGAGGCCCGGGCACAGGGACCCATCGCGGGAGGCCTGCTCGACCCAGGGTTTCGCATCCTCCTCGCGCAGCGGCTTGCGGGTGAGCACCACCAGGCCGCCCCGAGCGCCGTCGTTGTGGACGCGCGCGACGAAGCGATCGCCCACCGAGGGGACCAGGTCGTCCGCTTCCATTTCGTACCGATCGAAGATGGCGAGCGCCTTGCCTGCGAGGTCGACCATCAGGGCGTGGTCGAGGACGGCCGTGATCTTGCCGAAAACCTCCTCGCCGACGTGAAAGGGAGCGCGGTCGGTGGCCGGCTTGCGGAAGGGGCGCGCGTCCGCGGCCGGTGGCTTCTTCTTGCGCCGCCGCCGCTTCTTCTTCCTCGCGCCACTCGGGCTCGCGCCGTCGGGACCGGCGTCCTCCGGGTCCGCGTCGGCGTGGTCGCTGCCGGTGGGCGGTACGGCGGCCTCGTCGGGTGCGCTGGCCGGGCTCGTCGATGGCGCGTCGTCCTCGGGCGCTCCGTTCCCGGGGGCGCCGCTCGCGGGCGCGGCGTCGTTCCCGCTCGCGGGCTCGCCAGCCGCCTCGGGCGCGCTCCCCGCGGGGGTGCCGTCACCGGCTGTATCTTCGGAGGCCATCGCGGAATCGCGCCTATATCTCGGGATCGTCCCGTTGCCAATCGTCGCTCGGCGCGCTGCCGGACCCGATCAGCGCGTAATGGGAAGCCTTCGATTCGCGCCCCCGCTGCGGTCGATCGTCAGGGGTCCGGCCGTCGCGCCGTTGGCGGCGTCCACGGCTTCCAGGAGCTTCTCGGCGATGTCCGTGAACGCCTTCGCGATGTCGGATCCGGGCGACGCCTGCACGACCGGCGTGCCGGCGTCACCCCACTGCCGGACGGTGGCATCGATGGGAAGCTGCCCGAGCAGCGGAGCGTCGGCGAAGTCCGCGATCTTCCGTCCGCCGCCCGAGCCGAACAGCTCGTGCCGCGCCGAGCAACCGCCGCAGACGAAGAAGCTCTGGTTCTCGACGACACCGAGGATCGGGATCCCGACCTTCTTCGCCATGGACACGGACTTGTACACGTCCTGCAGGGCGACCTCCTGCGGCGTCGTGACGATGACGGCGCCCGTGGAGGCGACCCGCTGAGACAGCGTGAGCGCCACGTCTCCCGTCCCGGGCGGCAAGTCGAGCAGGAGGAAGTCGAGCTCGCCCCACGCGACGTCCTTCAGGAACTGCAGCAGCGCACCATGGAGCATGGGCCCGCGCCACACGACTGCGGTCGTGGGATCCTCCAGCAGGAACCCGATGCTCATGAGCTTCACGCCGAACCGCTCGAGGGGGCGGATCTGCTTGCCGTCGCTCATGGGCTGTCCCGTGATCCCGAGCATGGTCGGGACGCTCGGGCCGTAGATGTCCGCGTCGAGGAGACCCACTCGGTAGCCCGCCCGCGCGAGGGCGAGCGTGAGGTTCGCCGCGACGGTGCTCTTGCCGACGCCGCCCTTGCCGCTCATCACCAGGACGACGTTCTTGACTCCGGGGACCGGATCGTCCGGACCGATGGCGCGACTCGAGGTTTCCACCCATTGGCAGTAGGGCTCGGTTCGAGCCGCGTCAAATGGGGCGGGGCATCATTGGAGAGCCGAGAACAGGGCCGCGCCCAGCCCCAGGCCGAAACCGAGCACGGCCGCCAGCCACGCCGGGTGCCGGCGACGCTCACCGGGGATGTCGCGCGGAACGCTCACGGTCTCTGCGCGGCGGTCCTCCAGCTCCTCTTGCCGCCAAGGATCGGACGCGAGGGGCAGTCCGCTGATGCGCGGGGCAGCAGGGGCCCGCGGGAACCGTGGACGAGCCAGCAGGGAGTGACTGATGGCGGGACCGAGGCCCGGCATCGACGCCGCGGGCGACGCCAGGGACGCGAGTCGCTCCGCGCTCGGAAGATCGACGACGATGCGCTGCTCCGAGGCGGGGGGCTCGTCCTCGGGCTCCGCCGCTCGCGGGCCGGCGACGAGCGGGATGGGTTCGGGCTCGTTCGAGGCTCCTGCGGGGGCGACGCTCCCGCAGTCTCCGCTGGCGGCGAAGGGCGCGATCCGTTCCGCGAACTCGCGCGCGCTCCGCGGGCGGTCTTCCGCATGGTGTGCCATGGCTTCGTGGACGGCGCGCGCCAAGTCCTCCGGGACGGCGGGGTTCCGGCTCCTGAGTGGCCGAGCATTGCCGACGAGCGCCGCCGCGATCACCTCCGTCACCGTCTTTCCGACGAACGGCGGGGTTCCCGCGAGCATCTCGTAGAGGATCACGCCAGCCGAGTACACGTCCGCGCGAGCGTCCACGTCGGGGCGGAGCGCCTGCTCCGGCGCCATGTACAGGGGGGTTCCCAGCAGAAGGCCATCTTCGTTGGGACCGTGGCCCGAGGCGAGCACGCCCTTGGCGATGCCGAAATCGAGCACCTTCACCAGAGGACGATCAGGCCGGGGGTGGGTGACGAACACGTTCGCCGGCTTCAGGTCGCGATGCACGATGCCCACGCGGTGGGCCGCCGCCAATCCAGCGAGGACCTGCAGCATCAGCTCGCAGGCATACGGGACCGGGAGGGCGCGGCTGGTGACGATCTCTTCGAGCGTCTCGCCCGTCAGGAGCTCCATGACCATGTAACTGAGGCCCTCGTCGGTGACGCCGAGGTCGTGGACGTCCGCGACGTTGGCGTGGGCAATCTTCGCCGCGGCGCGGGCCTCGGCGACGAACCGCCACCGGACGTCCTCGGAGCGCGCCAGCTCGTCGTGCAGGACCTTCACCGCGACGCGCTTCCCCACGGCGGCGTTCTCCGCCTCGTACACGGTGCCCGTGGCCCCCTGGCCCAGGGTGCCGACGACCACGTACTTGCCGTCGATGAGGCGGGGCTGCTTCGCGCTCCGAAGCGTGGTGCCCGGGTGGGAGGCGGCCGCGGTCATGGCTCGGGCCTGGGAACGGTCGAATGCGGTCGAGCTTGAGCCCACAAAACGCCGCCGGCGCGCCCTTTCAGGCACGCCGGCGAGCAGGAAACGCGGTGATTTCGGGCCCGCGCGGCCCGCCCCCGTCAGGTGCCGCCGCTGGCGCTGCCGCTGGCGCTGGCACTCACGCTGACCGAGGCCTTGATCGAGACGGACGCCTCGATGGCCGCCTTGATCTCGCCGGCGAGTGACGCAGCGCACGTCGCCGAGGCGGACACGATGCCTTCGAAGTCGCTCACGATCTTGCC
The DNA here is from genome assembly GCA_964487605.1 of uncultured Polyangiaceae bacterium. Lineage (GTDB taxonomy): Bacteria > Myxococcota_A > Polyangia > Polyangiales > Polyangiaceae > JAJDAH01. Next base: position 6,536 of record CAZARU010000054.1, on the reverse strand, counting down.
GGCGGTGTCCACGACGAGCTTGCCCTGCTCCTCGAGGGAGAAGAACACGCCCAGGTTGGCTTCGAGCGCCGCGAGGAAGTCCGCGTCCACCGTTCCGCTGAAGACGAGCTTGACGGAAGGCGGCGTACACTCGGCCTGCAGGTTGGCCGAACCCTCGCAGTTCGCCTGGCACTCGGCGTTGGCCTCGCACTTCGGCGGCGCGAGCTTGCCCTCGCACGTCGGCGCCGTCGCGGTGCCCATGCAGCTGCCCTCGCAGCGGGCCTCGGCCGTGCAGTTCACCATGGCGTTCGCCTCGAGCTTGCAAGAGCCCTTGCAGGTTCCGGTGCACGTCGTGTCGCACTGGCCCTTGCACGTTCCCATGCACTGACCGTTGCACGAGCCGTCACCGTTCATCGTCGCGCAGGTGCCATCGCACTCGCCGGCGCAGGTCCCCTCGCAGGTCCCCTCGCACGAACCTTCGCAGACGCCTTCGCACTCGGCGGCCACGGTGGCGGATCCTTCACAGGTCGCCGTGCCCTCACAGGTGCCTTCGCAGCTCACGCTGAGGTTACCGCCGGAGCAGCGGACCTCGAGCTCGGGCTCGGTGCAGCTGGCGTCCACCTTGCAGCTGCCTTCGCACGAGACCTGCGCCTCGGCGTTCACGGTGCACTTGCCGCCGCTGAGCTCGATCGAAACGCTGCCGGCGGCCATCAGGTTGGCGTTGATCTGCGCCTCGGCCTTGCCGCAGATGGACTTGACGTCGTCGTCCGACGGCTCGGCGGGCATCATCACGGTCTCGCCGCCGGCCTCGGCGATGTTCTTGCACGCGGTGGCGACCTTGACTCGCAGGTCCACGGCGAGCTTCGACATGGCCTTCACCGAGCCCTGCAGCGACTCGACGCGCGCGCTGAGCTCCGCGTTGCAGCCGCCGCCCGCGATGTCGTCGGCCGCGCTGCAGCCGCTCGCCGACGTGGCCAGAGCCCCCAGGACCACGGGGACCGCGGCCAGCCTCAAAACTCGAAAATTCTTGGACATCTAAGCACTCCTTTGTCGACCCCATCGCGTGGCGGACGCCCCACGGCCTCCTTGGACGGGCGAGCCCACGCCAGGATGCACGTCCCAGCGGAGCCCGGTGCTCTCCGTTTAACCCCAGCCGGATGGAAAGTCACGCAAAGTGGCCGCCACTTCGTGGGAAACCGCGTCTGCGGGCCGGGGCGGCCCCTCCCGCGGGCGTGCCAGCCCGCGAAGGGGGTGCGGACAATCGCGCGCTGCGGTCTAGACTCGCTCCCCGTGAGTCGCCCGCCGCGCCGCTTCGCTCTCGCTCTCGCCCTCGGCTTCGCTCTCGTTGGATGCGGTGGGACAGCGCCCCAGGCGGCCAGCGGCGCTCCCGGCTCGACCCAAGAGGCGACCACGGGTGACCCCTCGTCGGCGGAGCCGACCGGACCGCGTCCTCCGGACTTCGAGCTCGAGACGCTCGACGGTCGCTCGGTGCGGCTCGGCGATCACCTGGGCAAGGACGTGGTGCTGATCGACTTCTGGGCCACGTTCTGTGACCCGTGCCTCGCCGCCATGCCGCACCTCGACGAGCTCTACCGCAAGCACAAGGGCAGCGGGTTCGTGGTCCTCGGTGTGTCCATCGACGGGCCGGATTCCGCGGCCCAGGTGAAGGCGGAGGTCGCGAAGCTCGGCGTCACCTTCCCGATTCTCCTCGACTCCGAGTCGCGCGTCGTCGCGCTCTACAACCCGAAGACGAGCGCACCGTACAGCGTGCTCATAGGCCGAGACGGCGGAATCATCACGAAGAAGGAAGGCTACTCCACGGGTGACGCTTCCGCGCTGGATCGCGACGTGGAGGCGGCCCTGGCGAAGAGGTGACGCGCGCTGGGCGCGCTACTGGGTCGCCGCGCGCAGCGCGTCCGGGGCCCGTCGCAGCGCGCTGTCCACCGCGGCGAGCAGCGCTTCCTGGCGCAGGGCCTCGCGCTTGCGCTGATCGCGCGCGGTGGTCGCGCTCGCGCTCGCCCTGGCCGTCCCGGAGACCGTGCTGGTGATCGCGCTCTCGGGCATCTTGTGAACCACGAACTCCACGCGCACGGAGTACACGACCGAAGAGCCCTCGCGAGACTCGTCGAGCTTGCTGAGGCGTCCCGTCACCTTGACGACGGGCAGCTTGCGCGCCTTGCCCTCGCTCTTCGAGCTCGCGCCCTCGTCCAGGACCTCCACCCCCGGAAGCTGCTGAAGCTTGTCGCGGAACAGCTTCTCCAAGTCTTGCGCGACGGTCTTTCCTCCGGAGGCACCGTTCTTGATCGGCCCGATCTCGATCAGGACGTCGATCTGCTCCTTGGGCTGGTCGCGCACGCCCTCGAGCGCGGCGATGGACGCTAGGATCTGCGAGCGCACCGCGTCGGAGGAATCGTTCTTGCGACGCTTGAGCGCGTCGAGCGCGGCGGGATCTCCGAGAACCTTCAGCCCCGCGGCCGCGGCGGCGCGGACTGCGGCGTTGTCGTCTTCCAGTCCGCGCTCGAGTGGACGCCGGGCGGCGGCGCTGCGCGACTTGCCCAGCTCGAGCGCCGCCTGCACTCGCACCCGAAAGTCGGCGCCGTTCTGGAGCCGCTCGGCCAGATCCTTCACGCTGCCCTGTGCGAACGCCCCCGTGGCCAGCGACGTGACCAGGGCGAGCAGCAGCGCGCGGAGCAGTCGTTTCATGGGTGAGGTCAGGCGCGGAACCGAAACCCCTTCGGTAGGTGGGATTCTACGACCATCTGCGCCGTTCCCTCCTCGCAATTCACTGAACGACTGATTCTTGGGGGAGGCGCACGCACCGTGGGCGTGGCCAACCTACATGCGCGCCGGATGTGCGAAAGCCGGAGCACCACCACGAGCGGCGCGCGTTTTCAGCGCGCCAGCAGATCGGCGACGTGGGCTCGGATCACTGCGTCATCGCCCCGCCGGAACCCCTCGTGGACGAACTGGATCACGCCCGCGCGGTCCACGAAGTACGACGTGGGCATCGCGGGCGGCTTGAAGGCGCGCGCCACGGACTTGTCCTCGTCCCACACGAGGGGGAACTTCGCGCCGGTCTCCTTCGCGAAGGCGCCAATCCCGTCGCCCGACTCGTCCTCGCTCACGCCGATCACGACGAGGTCACCCGCGTGCTGCGCCACCAGCTCCTGGTAGACCGGGAACGACTCGCGACAGGGCTGGCACCAGGTGGCCCAAAAGTCCACGACCAGCACCTTGCCGCGCACGCTGCGCGGCGACACCGCTGCGCCGCCGCCCGTGGGCGCCAGCGCGAAGTCGGGCGCCTCGACCCCGGTGAGCTCGTGCTCGGCGCCGCCGGGCGCGCCCGCACCGGCTCCCCCGCGCTCGCACCCGGCGAGACAGAGGGCGGAGATGACCAGCGCGATGGCCCCTTTCCGGGTCACTTCTTCTTCGCGGGAGCTTCGTCCGGGCAGCCGTCTTCGTCCTGGAACTCGTTCACCGTCTCGGGCTGATCGATGCACTCGTCTCGGTCGTCGGGCACGCCGTCGCCGTCGTTGTCTGGATCCGGGCAGCCGTCAGTGTCCTGGAAGCCATCGGTGTCTTCGGGCTCCTTCGGACACTTGTCCTTCGAGTCCGGCACGCCGTCCTTGTCCTCGTCGGCCTCGTCGGGGCAGCCGTCGTCGTCGCGGAAGCCGTTCTTGGTCTCCGCCTCGTTCGGGCACCGATCGTTGTGGTCCGGGATTCCGTCCTTGTCGTTGTCGGGCTCCGGGCAGCCGTCGGTGTCCTCGAAGCCGTCGGAGTCCTCCGACTCGCTCGGACACTTGTCGCTCGCGTCCGGGATGGTGTCCTGGTCGTTGTCCACGTCCGGGCAGCCGTCGCCGTCTTCGTATCCGTCCTTGTCTTCGGGCTCCGTCGGGCACTGATCCTGCGCGTCGTCGATGCCGTCGTTGTCCACGTCACCGGACTCCCGCACGTAGACGACGCCCAGGAAGCCGCGGAACGCCGGCACGCCCACGCCCTCGATGAGCCCCGTTCCCGCCCCAGCCGTGATCGTGATGGGTGAACCGAGGGGTGTGACCTGGAAGCCGCCGTCCACCTCGAGCGAGTTCGTTCCGTTCTTGGAGCTGAACTTGGTGCCGCCGAAGCCCTCCGCGACCAGCCGGAACACCGGGCTGACACGGAAGCCCGCCGCGACGTTGTAACGGAACTCGGGGCCTATCTCCGTGGAGCCGACGCGCCCGCTCCCGCGAAAGACGCCCGCCAGGTTGCCGCCGAACGAGAAGGGGCCCTGCTCGCCGTCGAAGATGCCGCGAACGCCTGCCGACGGTGTCGAGTCGCCGATGTAGTTTCCCTCGCTGGTCAGGGTGCCGAAGGGACCCGTGACGAATGCCGCGGCGCCGAGGACGAAGGGATCCTTCACCTCGCCGTACAGTCGGAACTTCCCCTCCAGCTCCGCGTCACCGAGGCCGACGCCGGACAGCCCTTCCCGACTGCTCCCGCCGTTCTCGCTGATCCCCTGCCCGTCGGCGAAGGCGACCGGAAGCCGCAGGCCGATCTGGATGCGGGGCTTGACCGTGAGCGAACCCATGAGGTCGGCAGCGACCAGGTTCTCCACGACCGCGACGTCCTGCGGGCGCGACGCGCTGGGGTCGTCGCAGTTCGTCTCCGAGATGCAGCTCACGACGACGAACGGCTTGTAGGCGTAGTTGGCGAACAGCCCCGCGCTCCACGCCATGTCGCCGTCCACGCGGGCCCCGCGGGTCGTGAAGTAGTTGCGTGGGCCGGGGGCGGGGTTGAACCGCTGGACGCTGAACTCGTCCTCGATGGCCGCGTCCTGCGCGGCGACGCTGGGGGCCAGGGCGGCGGCGCCAGCCACGGTCGCGACGGCCAGGAACGAACGTTGGGTGATGGGTGCGCGGCGCGACGCGTGCGATGGCTTCATTTCAGCGGGGCTGACGTTCGCACAGTCCGCCCAGGGTCCGCAACGGGCTTGAAAAGTGGGCTCGCGCCCGCCGCCGGGCTCTGCCAGTGCTGGGCGCGGGCCGCTACGGGCGGTCCGCGAGCGTCGCGCTCGGTTATGCTCCGGCGGCGTGCGGTCCTGCCGAAGCTGCCAGGGTGATCTGCCGGTCGAGGCGAGCTTCTGCCCGCACTGCGGCGTTCCGGCACCGGCCGAAGCGCGAGCGTGGCGCATCGCGGACGGCAGTGAGCTCGATCTCGGGTGGGGGCGTGTCGTGGTGGGTGGCGCTCTCGGCGAGGGAGGAATGGGCGTCGTCCACCGCGGATGGCTGTACTACGACCCGAAGGGTCCCCGAGCCGGAGTCGCACCGCACCCCGTCGCGGTGAAGGTTCTGCACCCGAGCCTCCGAGGGCGCGAGCGCGCGCGCAAGCTCTTTCTGGGAGAGGCGACGGCCCTGAGCCGACTCTCGCACCCGAACATCGTGCACTTCTTCGAGCTGGTGATGCGCGAGGGGCAGATGGCGATCGTCATGGAGCTGGTGGAGGGGCAGCCCCTCAACGAGATCATCCTGCGGAAGTCACGCCAGCGAACCCGGCCGGATCTCCCCTGCGTCCCGTTCGCGCGCGCCTGGCACTACTTCTCGCAGATCCTCGGCGCGCTCGCGGCCATTCACGCCCTCGACATCATCCACAGGGACGTGAAGCCGGCCAACGTGCTCGTCCGGCGTGACGGCGTGGTGAAGCTCACGGATTTCGGGATTGCGCGGGTGCCAATGGAGCAAGCGCGTGACACGGGCAACCTAGCGCCCGGCACCGGTGCTTACATGTCGCCGGAGGCGGTGACCGGCCGCGAGCTGGATGGGCGGAGCGATCTCTACAGCGCGGCCATCGTGCTGTTCGAGATGCTCACGGGGAGAACACCGTTCGACGGTCCCGATCGAAACGAGATCATGGTGCGGACCGCGCAGCTCGAAGAGCCGCCGCCCGCGGTGTCGAGGCTGGTCTCCCAGGCGCCGCCGATCCTCGACCAGCTCCTGGCGCGCGCGCTCGCCAAGGATCCGATGCACCGCTACTCGTCGGCCGTCGAGATGGGCGACGAGTTTCGCCGCGCGCTCGGGTTGCCGGAGACGCCGGGCTGGTCCGCGCAGCAGGTGCTGGCGGCGAGCGCCAAGGCGATCTCGCAGGCGCTGCCCGCGCACCCGGGGACCGGCCAGATGACGGGGGTCGACCCCGAAAGGCTCCGAAACGAGGTCATCGCGGGGTATCAGGGGCAGCAGCGCTCCCGCGGGCGTTGACACCCTTTCGCCTGGCGTGCGAAACCGTCCGCGCCGCGGGCCCGTTGTCGCGGCCGACCCCGGTGGGAAGAACTCAATGGTCTGGATGGAGCGCCCGCGGGAGACGATGAGCACGCGGTTCCCCGGACCGCGCCGAGCCTGGGCGGCCGGGCTCGTCGCGCTGCTGGTCGGCAGCGCTGCAGGGGCGCAGCCTGGGCCCGAGCCCGCCAAGCCCGGGGCGCCAGACGCCGCGCCCCCGGCGCCCAAGCCCGGCGCCGCCGCTCCCGCGCCGAAGCCTGTCCCACCTGCCGCCGGCCAGCCCGCCCCGCGGGCCAAACCTGGCGAGGC
>CAZARU010000053.1:0-44993 GCA_964487605.1 uncultured Polyangiaceae bacterium | reverse complement strand
AACGCTCCTCCGCCCGAAGGCCTCAGAGCTTCCGTCGCGTCACGACGCACCACGGACGCGAGGGTATCACGACGCTTCCGGCGAGAACTCGGGCGTCGGCCGCCTGGCCGACACGGATCGACTGCGGTCACGGACCCGAGCGGCCCACTCGGATGACGGACCGGCCGCGCGTGGTAGTGTTTTCGGCCGCGCAGCGCCCCGCTGAACCTGCGTCCCGTCGCTCCCATCCACGGAGGAAGCCCCGCCCATGAAGCACTCGCTGCTCCTTGCTTCGACCCTCACCCTCACCCTCGCCTGCGGCTCCACTTCGGAAGACGGCGAGGCGAGCGGAGAGCCCGGCGACACCACGACGTTCGTCGCGGCGCCTGGCGTCCGCATCGACGGTGTGGCCGTGTATCAGGGACCGAAGCGCACCGTGATGATCGGCGGGCAGCAGCCTCCCTCGGAGGTCCCGATCATCGCCGGACGCGACACGGTCTTTCGCGTCTTCTATTCCACGAGCGGCGACTACGACGGCCAGCCCATCACCGGGCGGCTCGAGATCGAAGGTGGGGATCCCATCGAAGTGACGGTTCCCGTGCTCGCACCCGGCTCGGTGGAAGGAGACATGGCGACGACGGTGAACTTCGGCGTGCCGGGCGTCCGAATCGGGGACACCCTGCGGTACTCCGTGGGTCTGCTGCAGGATCGCGACCCGACGCACGAGAATCCCATCGCGCGGTACCCTGCGAACGGGCTCGACACCGTTCCCGTCGACGGGCGCCAGAACAAGCTCCGGATCGTGCTCGTGCCGTTCCGGTACGACGCGGACGGCTCCCAGCGGCTGCCCGACACGAGCCCGGAGCAGGTCGACAAGATCCGGCAGCGCATCCGGGCGCTCTACCCGGTGAGTGACGTCGAGATCACGGTCCACGACCCCGTCCCACTGGCGAGCCCCATCGGCGCCACCGGCGGCAGCGGCTGGCAGAGCGTGGGCATCCAGCTGGTGACGCTGCGCTCTCGCGAAGGTGCGACGGACGACGTCTACTACTACGCCATCTTCAACCCCGCGAACACGATCTACCAGTACTGCGGCAACGGTGGCTGCGTGCTCGGCCTGACCCTGCTGAACAACGATCCCCCCTCCACCGGATCGGCGAGGCTGCGCGGCGGCATGGGCGTCGGTTTCCCCGAGTTCGTCGCGGACACGGCGGCGCACGAGATCGGTCACTCCCACGGGCGAGGGCACGCGCCGTGCGCCCCCGGGGGCCAGATCGACGGAGTGGACCGCTCTTACCCGCACTCGGGTGGCGTCATCGGAGAGTGGGCGTACGACATCACCAAGGGCGCGCTGATCGCGCCGGATCGCACGGACATCATGGGCTACTGCCAGAACCAGTTCGTGAGCGACTACACCTACATCGCGCTCCACCGACGCAGCCAGAACGTCAATCTGCCCTCGTTCATCGGTGAACCGCTGACGTACGACGTCGTCGCGGTGGACGGCGCCGGCAACACGGAGTGGGGCGACCCCATCGAACGAACCGTGCCGTACGACGGCGTCGAGGTGACGGTGCGCGCGCGTGTGCGTGACGGCTCGCACGACGTGCCCGCGCGTTTTCTCCCCTGGGATCATCTCCCCGGCGGGCTGCTCTTCGTCCCGCGCCTGGTCGGCAAGCCAGAGCGGCTGGAGGCCACCGTCGGCGGGGTGCGCGCCGTGGCACGTCGCTGAGCGAACCCCGCGCGAGATCTCCCCGAGGGTCGCGCCACGTGTCCTCCTACGACGACCTCTCGAACGACACCCACGCGGCCTGGCTCGTCGATCTCGACGGCACGCTCTACCACTCCGCACCTCTGAAGCTCGCCATGGCGGCGGAGGTGGCGCTCGGAGGCGCCGGCGCCCTGCGGACCCTCCGCCGCTTCCGCGAGGCGCACGAGCAGCTTCGGACGCGGCGCGCCACGACCGACCCCTTCGAGGCTCAGCTCCTCATGACGGCCCAGTCCCTGGGCTGCTCGACGGGCCAGGTGGAGCGGATCGTGCGCGAGTGGATGATTCGACGACCCTGCCCGTGGATTGCCCGCTTCCGACGGCGGGCCCTCCTCCGCGCAGTGGCGGATCACCGCGCACGCGGCGGAAAGGCCGCCCTGGTGAGCGACTATCCCGCGACCGAGAAGCTGGAGGCGCTCGGAGCCGCATCGCTCTTCGACGTCGTGGTCGCCAGCGGCGAGCCCGGTGGCCCCGCGGCCCTCAAGCCCGATCCGGCGGGGTACCTGCTCGCCCGGGACGCGCTCGGCGTCGGCAGCGACCGCTGCCTCGTCATCGGCGATCGGGACGACGCCGACGGCGCGGCCGCTCGCGCCGCCGGAATGACGTTTCGACGCGTCGGGTGGTAGCCTCGAGGACTGGATGAGAGCGTGGTTCATCGCCATCGTCGGCGCCGTGGCCGTCGCCAGCGTTTCGGCACCCGCCGACGCGTGGTCCGTGAAGTCGCCGTTCCGCGCCTCGATCAACTCGCACACCTTCGACCGCGTGGAACTCGACGCGGACTCGTGCACGATCGCCGCGGGCCTCTACTTCGACGCGCCATCGTCCGCGTACGACGGGAAGAACGAGGTGCGCAACACGTACCGCTTCCGCGCCCTCGTGAAGCTCCGCGGCGGCCGCTCGTTCGAGACGCGAGTCTTCCAGAACCGCGCCGCAGGACGGCGGAAGTACGTCTTCTCCCACGACACGACGTCGGAGGGCTGCTGGGCCGAGCGCTCGCACGAGGTGATTCGCGTCGATGTCGTCGGATGCAGGAACCGAGGTTGCATCGTGCCGGGGTTTCAGTGACCCGGCGCGGGCGACGTCCGGGTCGCGGTGGTCACGGGCCGAGGCGCGAGGCCGCGCCCCGCATGGAGGCAGGAACATGATGCGCTGGTTCGTCGTGATGGGCGCGCTGACGCTCGCGTGCGGTTCGGAGGGAAGCAGCGGCGCGAGCAGCGGAGGCGCAGGCGGCACCGGCGGCGGAGCGGGCGGCTCCGCGGGGACCTCGGGTTCCGCGGGGACCTCGGGCTCGGCGGGAGCGCCACCGTCCTGCGATCCGGGTCCCGGGTACTACGACCCGACGGACGTCTCGTTCACGATCGACTCGCTCGTCGCCGCGGTCACCGACGAGCTGGGGGCGCCCGCCAGTGAGATTCTGGCCCAGGTCTGCGGCATCGACCTCTGCATCAACGCGAAGACGGGCCTGGATGGCAAGGTGTCGATCACTCCCCGAAGCGAGCTGCTCAAGCCGGCTTTCAAGTACGGGATCGGGCTCGACTTCGCGCGCTTCGCGATCCCGCTCCCCTCCATGCCCGACCACGACCTGGGCACCGTGAGCACCGCGCGCATGCCAGCGCTCTCGGAAGGCGTGGAGCTCGTCGCAGGGACCGACCTCGTCTCGAACGGCGTCACGCTCTTCGTGCAGGCGGGCGGCGCCATCAAGATCGACAAGCTGACGTACTCGGAACCCGAGCACCAGGGCTACCGCGCTCGCGAGGTCCCGCTCACGAACGCCTCTCCGGCCATCGGCTCCGACGAAGGGTTCGCCATGGTGTTCGCACTCTCCCCGCACACCACGCACTTCTGCCCCGCCGCGGCGCTCACGGTGCCGAACAGCGCAGCGCTGCCCGCAGGCTCTACCGTGGAGTTCGTCCTGCACGGCATCGAGATCGATCAGGAGTGGGCACCGTACGCGGGCTGGGGCGTGGTGAGCACCGGCTCCGTCAGCGCAGACGGCAAGACGGTGACGACGGCCGACGGCGAGGGGATCCCGCTGCTCGGCGTCATCGGCGTGCGGCCCAGGTGATCCGCCCGGCCGTCACCTTCTCTCGATGGTGACGGTCGTCGTGCTTCGACAGGCGACGTCCACGGTGTGGCCGTCGCTCACCCACTTCGGACCAGCCGCCGTGGGCTCCGACAAGCGGACCCAGCGCAGCCCGCACTTGACGGTGAGCTTCGAGTTCGTGGGTCCTGACTTGACGGCGTGGGCGTACACGTCCGCGGCCATGGTCGATCGCACCACGAGGTACCCCTCGGACCAGTTCAGGTTCGACCCGTCGCCGCCCTCCTCCGCTCCCTGAACCGGGGGGAGTCCTCCGCCCGTCGCCGCGACCGCCGACGACGCGACCGGCGGTGCACCCATGGACGCGCCAGGAGCTGGCACGACCGGCGCCGACGTCGGCGTCGCGGGGACGGAGACGACGGCGGCGACGCGAGGACGACCGCTCGAGGTCGGCGCGGGCGTCGGCGCACCCGTGTTGCGACCGAGCACCAGGGCAGCGACGCCGCCGACCAGGATGACGCCACCGATGAGCGCCGCGACCTGGACCCCTCGCCGTCGATGGCGGACGAGGCCGCGCCGCTCCGGGTCGGCGAACGCCGCCACGTTCGATTCCTCCCGCACTTCGGCGGCAGGTGGCAATGCCTCCGCAACGGGCGCGGCAGGCAGCGCGGGCTCGGGCGGCGCGGGCCCGGGCGGCGCAGGGTCGGGCGACGCGGGCTCGGGTCTCGGACGCTCCGACGTCGCGCCCGCCGCCAGGAGGTCGTCCTCGTAGATCTCGTCCTCCGAGATGCTGATCGCCGGCAAGCTGTGGTCGTCGCCCGAGCGCGGGTCGGAAGCGGTCGCCGTCGGCTCGCTCCCCGGAACCGCCACGGTGGCCGGAGCTGCCGGCGCCAAGGACTTCGGCTTGGGCGGCGGCCGACTCGGGGGACGGACAGGCCTCCCTTCTCGCGGTGGCGCCGGCGGGCGCCAGGCCTCGCGGGCTGCGAGATCGCGGCAGCCCTGCTCCCAGACGGAGCGCTCGGACTCGAGCATGCTGGTGATCTCGACGCCCCACCCGGGCGGCGCGGTCGCACGCGCGTTCGGACCGAAGGGACGCGACCAGGCGATCCGGCCCTCGAGGCGCGCGCGCCGGGAACTCCCTGGCGACCGAAGCTCGAGCCAGACCTGGCTCTCCGGCGGCGGCGCGAGGGTGCGCACGTAGAGGCCACCGGGGCTCACGTTGTAGCTGAAGCCGGTATCGTCCTTCGAGCCGCCGGGCGCGCGGAACGCGACCAGCGTTCCGTACAGGGAGCGAGGCTCCCTGCGATTCTCTCGACTGGCGCCCGCAGCGAGCTCGTTCGCCAGAAAGAGCGCATTCTCCGGGGGATCGAGAGCGTCGACCGCGGCGACGCGTTCCAGCTCGGCCACCGAGCGCGCCACCTTCTCGAGTTCGCTCGTTCGAGCCGTGAAGATCCAGGTGCTCGTGCTGCCGGCAGCCCGCGCGGCGCGCACGACGCTCACCGGCTCGGCGAGCGCCGTGGAAGCGACGCAGAACCTGAAGGTCTTCTTCGCCGCCGCTTCGAGCTCCGCTCGAGTCTGCGCGAGCTCCACGGAGAACCCTGCGTTGGCGAGCAAGCGGAAGAACGATGCCCGCCGCGTCTCGTCGGGCTCGGCGACGAGCGCGGCTCCGCGAACCGACGGCGGCGCGTCGATCGCCGGCTGGGGCAGGGCGCGCAGTCGCTTGACGAGCTCGGCGGTCGACTCGAGCGACACCAGGTCGTCCGCGCTCCAGCGAAACGCCTTCACGAAGGCTCGATCCGACAGCTTGCGCTCGAAGAGGACGACGGGCAGGTTCACCTGATCGGCGTCCGTGCGAACACGTTGGCAAACCTTCTCCACGCCGGGCGCCGTGCCGTCCAGGAGCACGGCGGCGGGGCGCTCGCGCGAAATGACGCCGAGCGCTTCGGCCCACCCGCCCACGAACCGAGCCTCGAGGTCTGCCTCCTTCGCCGATGCGGCGAGCGCCGAGCGGTGTCCCTCCGCGCCGGGCGCAGCCAGGACGAGCAGCGTGCGCACTCCGGGCCCCATCGTGAGCGGCGAGGCTACCACGTCACCGCGGGCTGAATCAGAGCGTGGCGCCTCGTGACGTCCGTCAGGCGGTACGCTTGCGCCGCTTGCGCTTGCCGCGGTCCTGGTCCGTCCGCTCCGGGCCGACGCGCTCGGCGGACACATGATCCGACGTGTACGAGTAGCGGGTCCCTTCGAGCGGCTCCTTCGCTCGCTCGGAGGGACGCTTGCTTCCGGGAGACCGCGCGACGGGAGGCCGGCTCGAAGGGCGCTCGCCGGAGGCGGCTGCGCGCTGCAGCCTGCGCGTCGGCCGCGCGTCGGACTTCGGCGCCACGCGCTCGTCCGGGCGCTCCGAGTCCAGCCTTCGGGTGAGCCCGGCCATGGCTTCGCGCAGGGCGCGAGCCTCGAACTCGAGCTTCGCCGCGTTCGCGCGCGCACGCTGGACCTGATCGTGCTCACGCTCGGCCACGGCGCGCTCCGCCTCTGCGGCAAGATCCGCTTCCTCGATCTTCCGGCCGAGTGCGTCGGCGCGGGCGCGCTCCGCGTCGAGCGCTCGCTCGAGTTCGTGCACGCGCGCGACACGCACCTCCAGCTCCGCCTGCGCCGCCCGGAGACGCTCGACCTCCAGGGCGCCGTCGCGCAGGGCCTTCTTGATCCCCTCGCGCTCCTCGGTGAGGTGCTCCACCGTCGCCCAGATGTCCTTCTTCTCCTCGCGCGCCCGCTCCGTCACCTCCGCCAGCTCCGTGCGGAGTGTGCGTTGCCCGGTCATCGCCTCTGCCAGCTCCGCATCGAGGCGGCTGGCACGCTCGATCTGCGCCGACGCGCTGTCGGCCTGCTCGGTCAGCTCGCGCGTGCGGCGCTCCAGCTCGGTCACCGTCCACGAGAGGCGTTCGCGCACGTCCGTCAGCTCCGTCCGCACCGGACCGACGTCGGCGGCTTCCTGGCGTGCCTGGGCGAGAGCTTCCTCGGTGACGGCGAGGTCGCCCCGCAGCCGGTCCGCAGCCGCCACGGCGTCGGCCAGCAGCCCCTCGGTGTGCCGCACGCGCGCCTCGGAGTCGCCTACGCGAACCTCCAGGGCGGCGATGCGCTCGCGACCCTCGGCCAGATCACCGCGGAGCCCGTCCTGCTGACGACCGCGGCGTTCCACCTCGTCACGGAGTCGCTCGGTCTCGCGTCGCGCGGCATCCAGCTCGCCCCGCGCGCGCGCTGCCTCGTCCCGAAGGGTCCCGTTCTCCGCCACGGTGCGCTCGAGCTCCCGCTCGGCCGCGCCGAGCCGCGTCTCGAGGCTCGCCCGGAGCTCGTCCGAGGACGCCAGTCGCTCGCGAACCCGCTCCACGTCGGCCGCGATTTTCTCTCGGGCCGCGGCGAACGCGGACGCCGCGGAGGCCACGAGCCCCTCGATGACGTCCCCGCTGGACCGCTCGGGATCGTCTCCGTCTCGTCGCACCGGGCGAGCGTAGCGCGGGTTCCTAGCGTCGCACCCGGGGGAAAACCGCTGCATTCACCCGACGCCTGGAGCCGAGCGGGCGCGCGGGACCGCGTAACCATCGAGAATTTCGAGCCCTTTCGAGCCGGCCTTCCGCGCCCGTCGCCAGCATCCGCCAGGAATTCCTCGCGCGGCAGGGCTGTTCGGAGGCACACCGCCGCGCTATTCACCGTCGCCGTCGGGAGCCGCCGGCGCCGAGCCGCGGCCACCGCACCCGGTGAGACCCCCCCGTGATCCCCAAGGAGCTGCTCGAAGCGCTCAGGAAGATCGAGATCACGACGAGCCGGCTCGCGACCGAGCAGCTCGCCGGGAACTACACCTCCGTCATCCGGGGCCAGGGCCTCGCGTTCCGGGAGGTACGCCAGTACCTGCCCGGAGACGACGTTCGCACCATCGACTGGAACGTCTCCGCGCGGATGAACGACGCCTACGTGAAGGTGTTCGTCGAAGAGCGGGAGATGACGGTCATGCTCGTGGTGGATCTCTCGGCGAGCGAGGTCTTCGGCACCCGTCGCGCCTCGAAGGCCCGCGTCGCCGCGGAGGTGAGCGCCGTGTGCGCGTTCAGCGCCATCAAGCACAACGACCGGGTTGGACTCATCGTGTCGACGGATCAGGTGGAGAAGATCGTCCCACCAAAGAAGGGTGAGAAGCACGTGATGCGCGTCGTCCGCGAGATTCTGGGCGCGACCCCGGAGCACGTCGGCACGAACCTGGACGTGGCGCTGCAGACCCTCTATCGCGTCGCGCGACGCCGGAGCGTCGCGTTCGTCCTCAGCGACTTCTTCGCGACCGGCTACGATCGTGCGTTGTCGCTCGCTGCCGCGCGACACGACCTGATTCCCGTGGTTCTCACGGACCCGCGCGACGACGAGCTCCCCGACGTGGGTCTCGCGAGCTTCGAGGACCTGGAGACGGGCCAAAGCGTCATGGTCGACACGTCGAGCGCGGCGGTTCGTGACCACTACCGCCGCGACGCCCGGAAACGGCGAGCCGCGCAGGTACGACTCTTCCGCAAGCTCGGCCTCGACCACGTCGTGATCCGGACGGACCAGCCGTACATCAAGCCGCTGCGCGATCTGTTCGCTCGCAGGGCGCGGAGGGCCCGCCGATGAGAGCGTCTGCGCTGGGACCGCTCCTCGCCATTGCCACGATCGCGCCGGTCGGGCGCGCGGCGGACGCCGGCGCTGCGCCCTCGGGAGGTGCGACGACCGACGCCGCGCCCTCCAGGGACGCTGGCGCGCGAGGAAGCCCGACGTGCACGGAGCGTGTTCCGGAGGGCAAGGAGCGCCCTCGCGTCACCGAGAGCATCGCGCCGCGCGCCACGAGCGGCCACGCGAGCTGGCTCGAGGTCGTCGTCGAGCACGGGCGCGCGGAGACCGTCTTGCCCGGCGGCTTCCGGTTCCAGCTCGCCAGCGACGAGGCGCGCGCGCTGGCGAACGCGGGCTTCGTGTTGCCCGATCCGGACGGAGCCGCCGCGCCGAAGAAGACCGTCGAGGAGGGGCCCGAGCGCGCGAAGACGACGCTGCGGATCGCGGTCGTGCCGCTGCCGAGCGAGCCCGGGCCGCGAGACGTCGTGCTTCCGCCATTGCCCATCGCCGTGGCCAGGGCGAGCGGCGACGTCACGACGCTGTGCACGTCACCCCACACCCTGCGCGTCGACGACCCGACGGCGAACGCTCCGAACGCCGCGCCGCGCGCCAACCCCGCGCCGCGCCGGCAGCCCGAGGAGTGGACCACTCTGAAGCACGCCGTCCAGGGCGGGCTGGCGGCGCTCGCGGCCGCCGCGCTGGTGGCCTTCCTCGTCATGCGGTGGCGTCGGCGACCCAAGGTGCTGCCCCCCCCGCCGCCGCCTCGCCCGCCTTGGGAAGTCGCCCTGGAGGAGCTGGCGGCCGTCCGCGCCGCGCGACTCATCGAGCTCGGTCGTCTCGACGAGCACTTCGATCGCGTGTCGGACGCGGTGCGCCTGTACCTGGGCGGCCGCTACGGGTTCGACGGCCTGGAGAGCACCACCCGCGAGGTCCTCGCGACGCTCGAGCGGGTCGTCCCTCGCATCCCGGTCCTCCCGGAAGTCGAGTCGTTCCTCCGCCACGCGGATCTCGTCAAGTTCGCTCGACTCACCCCGACGGGACAGGAGTGCTCCGAGGCGCTCGAACTGGGCGAGGCGATCGTCCACCGGACGATGCCGGAGCTCAACCGTGCCCGGCCTGCGGCGCCGAGGGGCCGTCCGTGAAGCGGCCGGTCGATCCGAAGGTACGCGCGTCGAGGAAGCTGCCGTCGCGCAAGGCGGCACACGCCGTGACCACCAAGCCCGCAACCGAGCGAGGACGCTTCGCCCTTCGCCTCGCGGTGCTCCTCCTGGCTCTCGCGGGTGCGTGCGCCGCAGCGCTCGTCTACCCGCTGGTTTCGGGTGACGACGTCCTCGGTGCGCGCTGGCAGTACCCGTGGGCACTGCTGGGGCTCCTGGTCGTGCCCTTCCTCGCCTGGCGCGCCACCTTCGGGGAGGATCGACGGGTACCGCGGCTCCGCCTCGGGACGCTGGCCCCGCTCCTCGTCGGGCCGTCGGGCTGGCGGGTGTGGCTGCGCGACGTACCCGGGACGCTTCGGAGCGTCGCGCTCGCTTGCCTCGTCGTGGCCGCCGCGCGCCCGGTTTCTGCGGTCACTCCCACGTCGAGCGACGACGAAGGCATCGACCTGGTGATCGTGCTCGACCTCTCGGGATCGATGCAGGCGGTGATGGAGGGCTTGCCGGAGGAAGTCGACCGCGACCGCGCGGCTCGCACCCCGGGTACGCCGCCCACCCGCCTGGACGCAGCGAAGGCCGTGATCCGCGACTTCGTGTCGCGACGAAAAACCGACCGCATCGGCGTGGTCGTGTTCGGCAAGGAGGCGTACGTGCTCTCGCCTCCGACGCTCGACTACCACCTGCTCGACACGCTCGTGGCGCGCATGGAGCTTCGGCTCATCGACGGCACGGCGACCGCCATCGGTGACGCCATCGGCGTCGCTGCGGCGCGACTGCGCCGGAGCCACGCGCGAAGCAAGGCCGTCGTGCTGCTCACGGACGGCGACAACAACTCGGGGGCGATCTCGCCGGAGTACGCGACCCATCTGGTCAACCGGGTCGGGGCGAGCGTGTTCACGGTGCAGATCGGCTCGGGAGAGCTCGCGCAGGTTCAGGCGGGAACGGACCTGTTCGGGAATCCTCGATTCGTCACCGAGCGGTTCCCCGTAAACCCGGAGCTCCTGGCCAAGATCGCCAAGGAAACCGCGGGGGAGTACTACGTCGCCACCGACGCGAGGGCATTGCAGGCGAGCCTCCACGCCGTCCTCGACAAGCTCGAAAAGACGAAGTTCGAGGCGAGCATCGCGACGTACAAGGAGCTTTTCCGTCTCTTCCTGCTGCCCGGCGTGCTCCTCCTGGCCATCGACGCTCTGCTTCGGTCCCTCCTGCTCCGGAGGTTCCCGTGAAGCTGGCGCATCCCGAGTGGCTGTTCGGGGCCTTCGTCGCAGTCGCGGTCGCGGTCGGCCTCGTCGCCGGAGGCTTTCTTCTGCTGCGTGCCGTCCGCCGTTTCGGCGACGACGGGCGCATGGCGGAGCTCGTGACGTCGCCGGCGGGCGGGCGGCGCGCGTTCAAGGGTGTGCTCCTCGTCCTGTCGGTGGCGCTCGGCTTCGTGGCGCTCGCGCAGCCGCAGTACGGTCGAGGCACGCGCCTCATCCCCGCGACGAACCTCGATGTCGTCGTGGTCCTCGACTACTCGAAGAGCATGTACGCGCGCGACATCGCGCCGTCACGCATCGCCCGCGCAAAGGCCGAAATCGGGCAGCTCGTCCGCGAACTGCCCGGCGCGCGCTTCGGCGCCATCGCGTTCGCCGGCGAACCCATCGCCTTCCCGCTGACGAGCGACGGGGGGGCCATCGCGCAGTTCTTCCGCCAGCTGACGCCAAACGACATGCCCGTGGGCGGAACGGCAATCGCGAGGGCGCTCGAGGCCGGGCGCGAGCTCCTGCAGCGCGACCCGACCGCACGAAAGCACCACAAGGTGATCCTGCTCGTCACCGACGGCGAGGACCTCGAAGGCAACCCCGTGAGCGTCGCCGAGGCGGCGAAGGCCGACGCCGTGACGGTCCACGTCGTGCAGATCGGCGGCCGGACGCCAGAGCCCATTCCGCACGTGGACGACACGGGTGAGGCGACGGGGCCCAGAACCGACGACTCCGGGCGGCCGATCACGACCTCGCTCACGGCAGACGGCGAGGCGCAGCTCGCCAAGATCGCCGAGGTGACGGGCGGCGTGGTCGTGCGTGCCGAGCGCGGCTCGACCGGTCTCCGCGACATCACCGACCGACTGTCGCGCTTCATGACCGAGGAGCTGTCCGAGCGCGTGGAGACGGTCTACGCCGACGTCTACGTCTACCCCCTGGTCGCGGCCCTGGTGTTGCTGGTGGTCGAGACGTTCGTCCCGGAAGGACCGACACGGCCCCACCCGACACGCGTCGCGCCTCCGGCGCCGATGCGCCGGCCGCGAAAGCGGCGCCGGATGGCGACGACGGCAGCCGTGGGGAGCGCGCTCGCGGCGCTTTCCGCCTTCGCTCCGGGGTGCGAGCGGGCCGACGCGCTGTTCACGCGCAACTCGCCGGTCGTGGACCAGGCCATCGGCAGCTACGACGCTGGCGACGCCTCGGCGGCGATGAGACTGCTCACGGGCTACCTCTCCACGGGCGAGTGCGTCGACGGCACCCTCGGAACGCCGGACGACCTCCTCGGAAAGCCGAACGCGGTGTTCGACCTGGGGCTCGCGCTCTTCGAGATCGGGGAACGTTTCGGGCGCCGCTTCGGCGAGGAGCAAGACGACGCCGGAACGGGGCCCGAGGCCGAAGGCCGCGCCGCCAAGCGGTCGGCGCAGGTCGACTGCGCCCTGAAGATCGTCACGCGCGTGGCCGCGGACGGCACGGTGCCCATCGATCTCCGGGCCCGAGCGCACTACCTCGCCGGCAACCTCGAGTTTTTGCGCAGGCAGTACCGCAGCGCCGTCGCGAGCTACGACGCTTCGATCGCTCTCGTTCCGGGACTTCCCGAGGACTCGGGAGCCGACGGGATCGGCCGCGACGCCGCGTGGAACCGCGCCATCGCGCTTCGACGCGCCGAGGAGGAAGAACGACGTGACGCGGGTACGGACCGCGACGTTCCCCCCGACTCGGGCGGCGACGCCGCGAGCAACGACGCGGGGGGCGGCGACTCGGGGCGCCCGGACTCGGGCCCGAGCGAACCGGACGGCGGGCAGGACTCCGGCTCCGACGACTCGCGACCCGACGCAGGCGGCGGCGGGGACAGCGGTCGCCCCGACGCGGCCAAGAACGACTCCAGGCCGGACGGCGGACAGGCTCCGCCACGCGCGCAGCCTCCCTCCACGAGTCAGGACGAGCGGATCCTGGACATGCTGGAGGCCGCGCCCACCGTCCAGCAGCACAACGCCAAGACCCGCGCGTTGCAGCGGCGCGTTCGCGCCCTGGAGGACAAGTGAGAGGTTCGGCCGCGCTCCTGGCCACGGCCGTGGCGCTCGTCGCGCGGACCTCGAGCGCCCAGGTGACTGCGGAGGCCGAGCTCAGCGCGAGCGTCGTCGAGATCAACCAGCCGTTCACGCTCACGTTCTCGGTCATGGTCGACGAAGCGACGCCGATGCCTCGGAACCCGACGCTCGTGGCGCCCGCTGGTCTCACCCTGCGCGGGCCGAGCGTGGGTACCAAGCAGCAGGTCTCCATCGCCGGGGGACGCGTGGAGACGCGACGTGGAATCAACGCGACCTGGACGCTGGTCGCCGCGAAGCCTGGCACCTACACGATTGGCCCGCCGCGCGCCGAGCTCGGCTCACGGACGGTGAACGGCCAGCCGCGAGCGGTCCAGGTCGTGCCCGCCGGGAAGGGGCCTCGCTCGAGCGCCCGACCCGGGCTCGATCCCTTCGACGTCTTTCGCGGGCTGCCTGGCTTCGGCCTGCCCGGCTTCGGCCGCGGCGCGGACCTGGACGAGTTCGAGGATCTCCCCGCCGGCCCGGAGGAGCTGCGCCTGGAGCGCGCGCCCGACCCGACGGCGTTCCTCCGTGCCGAGGTGGAGCCGCGACGAGTCGTCGTCGGCGAACAGGTGACGCTGCGCCTCTATGCCTACGGATCGCGCGGTCCGTTCCGGGAGGTCAACTCCTCCGAGCCGACACGGGCAGACTTCCTTTCCTTCCCGATCCTGGAGTCGTCGGCGACGGAGCGGCTCGAGCGCGTGACGATCGACGGGACCGTGTGGTTCGCGACGCGGGTCCGGGAGGTCGCGCTCTTCCCGCTCCGCTCCGGTCCGCTGCTCATCGGATCGTTCCAGATGGGGTTCGGCGGCCGTGGATACCCCGCCGCTTCACCGCACCTCGGCCTCGTGCGCCAGAGCCCGACCATCACGCTCGACGTCACCGAGCCCCCCGCGCACGGTCGACCGCCGGGGTATCGACTCGGTGACGTGGGTCAGTTCAGCCTGAACGCGAAGGTCGAACCTCGCAGCGTCCAGCAGGGTGAGGCGGTCTCGGTGATCGCGACCCTGGAGGGCACCGGCAACCTTCCCCACCGCCTCGACGTGCCCAGCCAGCGCGGCGTGGAGTGGCTCGAACCCACGATCAACGACGAGATCGGCAACCGCGGTTCGCGCGTCGGCGGTTGGCGCAAGTTCGGGTTCGTCGTCCGCCTCGATGCGGCGGGCGTCGTGGATCTCGGCGAGATCACCCTGCCCTACTGGGATCCGTCACGCGACGCCTACGACACGGCCCGCGCCATCCTCGGTACCGTCGAGGTGAAGGCGACCGCCGGGGCGACGGTCGCCGGAGCACCGGCGCGCGAGGACGCCCTTGCCCCTCTCGCCACTCCCCGCGGCACGCTCGGTGAAGCGCCGTCGTCACCGCGACGGTGGGCCGACCATGCGTGGTTCTGGCTGGTGCTCGGCGGCGCTCCGTCGAGCGTCGTCGTCGGCGGCTCTTCGCTGCACGCCGTGCGACGCCTGCGCGAGCGCTGGAGGACCCGCAAGGCGTCCGCACGCTCCCTCGCCCTGAGCGCGCTGGGCGAGGCTCGAAAGGCCGACGACGCCGCGCGCGCGGCGGGGCACCTCGAGCGCGCCGTCCACCTGGCGCTCGACGACGCCCTGGGCGTGCGCGCGCGCGCCGTTCTGCGCGGCGACCTGGAGGCGCACCTAGCGGAACGGGGGTTGGCACCCAAGGAGGCGGAGTCGGTCCGCGCGCTGCTCGACGATTGCGACGCCGTGCGCTTCACCGGGGCGTCTCACGACGCTGCCGCGCTCGTGAGGCGGACGGCGGACCTCTTGCGCTCCCTGGACGGCTCGCGAGCGCGGTCGCGGACATGAAGCACGTCGCCGCCGCGCTCATGGTGGTGTTCGTGGTGGCCATCTCGGCGCGTGCGAATGGCGACGCTTCGCTGTTCGCCAAGGGGATCGCCGCTCTCGAGAAGGGCGCGCACGGTGAGGCAATCGCCACCTTCGAGCAGCTGGCCGACAGCGGCTTCACCCACGCCGACGCCAGCTACGACCGCGCCGTAGCCTACGTGCAGCGCGCGCGATCTCCCCAGGCACGCCCCGGGGACCTCGGCCGGGCAGCCGCGGCGTTCACCGAAGCGCTCTACCTGCGCCCGGAAGACGAGGGCGCCGAGCGAGCCCTGACCGTGGTGCGCAACGAGATCGCTCGTCGGCGAAGCCGGGAAGGCGCGGAGCCCGTCATCGTTCGGCCCACGCTCGATCGCGCGGTGGTGACGAGCGCCTCCGAGGATTCGTGGGCGCTGGCCGCCCTTCTGAGCGCGATCGTCGGAACGGTCGGCCTGCTGGCGCGCAGATCCACGCAACGTGGCGTAACCCTGGCCGGGTCGATCGCCTCGGCGCTCGGACTCGTGGGGCTCGTCGGGTTCGGCGCGCTCACGGGCGCTGCCCGACACCTGCGAATGACGACGGCGGCCGCCGTCGTCGTGGTCCCCGACGCGCGCATCCTCGACGCGACGGGCGCCGCCATCGTGCAACGCGACGGCCGGCCCGAGTACGTCACGATACCCGAGGGCGCCGAGGTCGAGCTCCATCAGAGTGCCGCTACGACGACGAAGTTCCGGTGGGGATCCATCGAAGGCTACGTCGCCGCGGGCGACTACCGCGTGATCCGACGCCGGTAGTTTGTCGTCGTCGTCGCGTCCGGCGTGCTAGAACGGTGTCGTCATGTGGGTTCGCCGCACGGCCATTCGCCCCGTTCCCCCTTACGCACGCGTGTCCGAGCACGCGCTCGAAACCGTGCGCGAAAGCCTGGCGGACGACGACGAGACGGCGCGCGAACAGCTCGACGAGGCGTTCGAGCGCTTCGAGACGACGCAACCGGCGCTGGCGCGCCGTGCCGGCGAGGAGCTGTCCAAACCCCTGGACGAGACCGCCCTCGCGCTCGGGTACTTCCTCATGCTCGCCGTATGGCTCGGCTTCGAGGGCTCCCACAAGGGGCATCTGGAGGAGGTGAGCGACGAGTCGCTGGCGGCCACGGAGGAGCTGGTCCGCCTGGACGAGGAACTCCGGGTCGCAGATCCCGCCGAGGCGCTCGACACCGACGACGTGATCGCGATGGAGCAACCCCACCTGCTGGAGTTCATCCACGAGCACCTGGACGCCACGCTCGAGGCCCACGCCGAAGGCATCGACGTGGACGACGTCCACGCCATGTACCGCGTCGTGCTGCTCGAGGTGCTGGCGCTGTCGTACGCCGTTCGTCCGCCGGAGGGCTATCCGGTGTCGAAGATCGAACTGCTGGCCTGACCGCGCGCGCCGACACCGGCGCCGGCGCGCGCGAGAAGGCTCAGATCTTTCCGTTCACGCAGCTCCCGACTGCGGTGCAATCCGAGGACGACGCGTAGCAGCCGAACGTCACGTTCGTGCACGACAGGGTCTTCGTGGCCTCGCACGCCGTCGTGCAGAGCCCGACGTCCTGGTTCAGCCCCGTGCACTGGGCTCCGCAGTCGCCCTTCGCGCAGACGGCTGCGACGTTCGTGCAGGCTGCCGCGCAGTCGATGGTGGCCGGGTCGAAGGCGCAGTTGCTCCCGCACGCCGTGGCGGCGTTGGCCGGCGCGCAAGCGCCAGTGGCGGAGCCCCCGCCGCTGCCCCCGTGGCCGCCGGACTTGTCGTCGTCGTCTCCGCCGCAGGCCCCGGCGACGGCGAGGACGGAGAGGGTGGCGAGCGTCGTGAAGATGGAAGTCGTGTTCATGGGTCAAAGTCTCCTTGCAAGGACGGCACGAGAAACCGAAGGATCCGTCCGAGCGTCGCGTGGCTCGCCCAGCACGGCGGGGACGTCAAGCGCCCGTTTTGCCGCGGGCGGGGCAGGTCGGCCGCCGCGAAGGAGCGGCCCGTGAAGCCGTGCGGCCGCACGCCTTGCGCCGCCCCTTCGCACCAGCGGCGAACGTGGATGTCCGATTGCGAAGATCGCGCGTTCCCCGTAGCCTTCCTACGAACCGCAACTTTTGCCGAGGTGTCGGGTGGCGAACTGGAACATCATCGTGATGGGGGCTGGGCTGGGCGTGCTGTCCCTCGCCTGCAGCGGCGCGTCGTCGGGACCCCAGCGCAGCTCCGGCTCCGGCGGCGGCGGCAATGCCACCAGCGCGGGGGGCGCCGGGGGCAACGGCGGGACTGCCGGGACGGCGACCGCGGGCGGGACGGGCGGCTTCGATGCCGGCACGGGCGCCGTGGGAGGCACGTCGGCGGGCATGCCGGGCGTCGGCGGGACGGGCGCGATGCCAGGGGTTGGCGGCACCGGACCGTCGGTGACCTTTGACTGGCCGGAATCCCAGCCCGGGCTCACCTGCAAGCCCGGGCACTACCTGGGAACCTTCGCCGGAGCGTGGGCGCCGTCCCTCATCGTCTTCCCGGCGCCGATCCCCGTCACCGGCAACGTCGACCTGTGGCTCGCCGAGAGTCAGAGCGGCGAGTTCCTGGACATCAAGGACGGCAAGGTCAGCGGGGTCGCCAACGGAACCTTCCCGTACTCCGCCGACATCGAGGGCCGGCTCAACTGCAAGACGCTGAAGATCGAGAACGGCTTCCTGCGCAACGGCCTGTACACCGTGCCGGCTCTGCCGCCGGTGCCTTGGGAGGGCCCACTGGGCGCCGACTACGACAAGCTTGCCGGCGCGTTCGTCAACGGCACGTGGAAGGGCACGGAGATGGCGAACGCTCTGTACGGCGGCAACGGCACGTGGACCGCCGGGTGGGTGCCATGAGGGCCAGAGTCGCCGTCGGCGCCGCGGCGGCGCTCGCGCTCGCGGCGGCGTGCTCCGCAAGCAGCGCGAAAAAGCCGCCAGGCGGCGGCTCCGGGGGAAGCTCCGGTAGCACCGCCGGAACGGGTGGGACCGCGGGAACCGCCGGAACGGGCGTGGGCGGCGCGGTGGGCGGCGTCGGTGGGACCGGCGGGATCATCACGAGCGGCGGCACCGCGGGCTCGAGCGGCGCCCCTCCGGACGGGTGCGCGTACGCGGAGGTCGAGAGTGATCTCCTGCCCGCGAACATCCTGTTCGTCGTCGATCGAAGCGGAAGCATGAACTGCAACCTGCCGCCGCTGCAGTCGTCGCAGGAGTGCGAGATGAGCCCGGTGCCGGCCGACCCGATGGAGCCCACGAAGTGGAGCATCATCACGAGCGCACTGAAGGACGTCTTCGCCGCGCTCCCCGCCGGGACCAGCGCGGGGCTCACGTACTTCAGCAACGACAACGTGTGCGGCGTGCAGTCGATGCCGAACGTCGGGGTCAACGCGATGAATCAGGCGCAGCTCGACGCCCTGACGATCAGCCTGGACAACGTCTCGCCGAAGGGGGGCACACCGATCGTGGGCGCCACCATTCTCGCGTACAAGCACCTGCACCAGCAGGCGCAGCTTCAGGGCAACGGGTTCGTCGTGCTCATCACCGACGGAACGGACACCTGTGAACCGGAGGCCATCCCGCGCCTCGTGGACATAGAGGTCCCCAAGGCGCGGGGGGTGAACATCCGAACGTTCGCCATCGGAGCGCCGGGCAGCGAGCGCGGACGCGCCCTGCTGAGCCGCGTGGCGTGGGAGGGAGATACGGCAGTGGACTCGGCGTGCAACTGGAACTCGATGGTCGCGGACGAGGGCGACTGCCACTTCGACATGACCACGTCCACCGACTTCGCGCAGGATCTCGCGGACGCCTTGGCCCAGATCAGCGGCAAGGCCCTCACGTGCGAGTTCGACATCCCGGCGAGCCCGGACGGCCAGGCCGTCGATCTGAGCAAGGTCAACGTCGATTACTACGCGGCGGGCGGCGACACGAAGGCGCCGATCCTGAAGGACGAGTCGTCAGCGTGCGACGCCGGCGCCGACGGGTGGCAGTACAACGCCGATCAGACCAAGATCGTCCTGTGCGGCTCCATCTGCGACGACGTGAAGGCCGACTCCGCCGCGCGCGTCCAGATCGTGCTCGGCTGCGAGAGCGTGGTGAAATAGCCGCGGTGCGTCGCGGGCGCGTTCGACGCGGCGGCCTTCACGGAGGTGTCCGGACGGCGTAGACTCGCCGCCTGCCCGCGCGGCAAGGAGCCACCATGCGCACGTCACTCGCCCGAACACCCTTCACCGTGACGGCTTCGTGCGTCGCGCTCCTCGCGCTCACCGACTGCGGCGGAAAGAGCCAGCTCGATCTTCCAGGCGCGGACGCGGGCCTCGGCGCGGCGGGCGCGGGAGCGTCCGTCGGCGGAGTCGGCGGAGTCGGCGGATCGGGAACGAGCATCGGGGGCTCCGCTCCCGGCGGAAGCCCCGGAGTCGGCGGGATCGGGGTGGGCGGGCAAGCCGGCTTCGCGGCGGGGGGCGGGACGGGAGGCTGCGGGCCCACCGCGTGCCCGGAGCCCATGCTGCCCATCCCGGGAATCGCGGAGGCGTGCTGCACGGCGGGCGGGCGATGCGGGTTCCGTGTCTCGCTGCTGGGGCCGGAGTGCATCGAGTCCGGACAGCCGGGACCGCTCGACCCCGACTGCCCCGACGCGACCCTCATGGGCTTCGCCTTTCCCGGCTGCTGCAAGCCGGGCAACCGTTGCGGTGTCCGCGACGACCTGCTGGGCCTCGGGTGCGTGGATCCTTCGGTGTTCGGCCAGCCGTCGAGCACGGACTGCGACGGCAACCCCGGCGGGACGGGCGGGTTCGGTGGCGACGCGGGCTTCGGCGGGTTCGGCTTCGGTGGCTCGACGGCGGGCTTCGGTGGCGATGCAGGCTTCGGCGGGTTCGGAGGCTCGAGCGCGGGCGCGGGCGGCTTCGCTGGCATCGGAGGCTCGAGCGCGGGCGCGGGCGGCTTCGCTGGCTCCGGTGGGTCGAGCGCGGGCACGGGGGGCGCGGCGGGGGGCGGCGGCGCCGGCGCGACGGATCCAGGACAGAAGACGTGCGGCACGTCGACGCCGGTGGTGTGCTCGTCGAACGAGCGGTGCTGCGTGCTCGATCCGGGTATCGACTACTGCGAAACCACGGGAACCCCCTGCGCGTGCACGCAACCAGGATGCGACGTGACCCCCGTTTCCTGCGACGGGCCGGAGGACTGTCCTTCCGGGCAGACGTGCTGCGGTACGTTCTCGTTCCTGCAGCAGCGCTACCTGAACCTGCGCTGCGTCGGGTCGTGTGGCGCGCCGAACGAGCGAGAGATTTGCCGTCCCGGGCAGGCGTGCTCGAACGCCTCGGAGACGTGCACGAACAGCCCGTTCTTGCCGAGCAACCTGTTCCGCTGCAACTGACGCGATCAGCCCTGGTCGGCGCGCGCCGCCTGCGCGCTGCGGAGCCGCTCACCGATCACCTGACGTAGCCTCTGCAGGTCGTAGCGGAGCGGCCTGTCGCCCTCGGGTAGGTCCGCCACCTCCTGGGCAATCTGGTCGGCATGCCAGCGCGGCTTCTCGGGGATCTTGAGCGCGTCCCCCAGCTTCGCGAGGGCGTCGGTCTCCTCGGCGGCGACGGTGCCGTCCAGGCGCGTCATCCACGACGCGACGGCGTAGACGAAGAGTCGGTCCTCCTTCGACAGGTTCTTGCGATCGATCACGCCGACGTCCACGGGCGACTTCGTCGCCGCCTCGATCTCGGCAATCTCGTCGATGTCGAGGCCCTCTTCGGAGGCGGTCCGAACGATCGCGTCCGCCTCTTCGGGGTCCAGGTGGCCGTCCGCCCAGCCGATGGCGGCCAGCGCGATGAAGACGTCACGACCGAGCCGCTGTCCGTCCGAGGGTGCCTTTTCTTCGCTCATGTCGCTCCTGCCTCCCCGCCGTTTGTACCACAGGGGCCCGGGCCGCCGATTAGTGCAATTCGCCGGCGTTTGGAGCTACGATTCGCCCGCAATACATGCCCCGAGCCCAACGCCAGCGCCTCTCGATCCTCTCGGCTTCCTTGGTCCTGTTCGCCTCGTGGCCGGCCCTCGCGCAGAACGCCGAAGGCCGGGCCAAGGGCCTCATGGACGACGCCATGGACCAGGACTACCTGGCCACGAACTTCAAGGCGGCCGAGGCGAAGCTGCAGACGGCGAGCCGGGTCTGTGGAGAGAAGGACTGCACTCCCGCGACCATCGCCAAGATCCGGCGAGCGCTGGGCGTGGTCTACGCCGGCGGGATGAATCGCCACACCGACGCGGTCGAGATGTTCAAGGAAATGCTCCGGCTCGATCCGAAGCTCGACCTCGACGCCAACTTCACGACGGACGAGATCAAGAAGGCGTTCGACGAGGCGAAGGCGGCGACCGCGCCCGCCGCTCCACCGAAGCGCGAGCTCGCGGTGGTCAAGGAGACCCCCTGGACGGAGCAGACCGTGGGCACGCCGATCCCGGTGTTCGTCGAACTGCCCGAGGGCGTGGAGGCGAGCAAGGTGACCGTCCGCTACAAGCGCGCCGACGCCGACGGGTGGCGCGAGCTCGCCCTCTCCAAGCACGGCAGCGGCTTCGGCGGCTACATCCCGTGCGCGGCGGTGGCGAAGACCGGGAGCGTCCAGTACTTCACCACCGCGTTCGACTCGAATCTCGACCGTGTCGCCAGCGGCGGATCTTCGAAGGAGCCGCGAACGGTGACGCTGAAGGACGCGCTGGCCGGCCGCCAGCCGCAGCTCCCCGACGAGACGCCGCCCTCGGCGTGCCCCCGGGCGGAGGAGAAGCTCAGCTGCGAGACCAACGACGACTGCCCCGGCGCCATGGCGTGCGTCGACCTGGCGTGCGTCGAGGAGTCGAGCATCGAGGTCCCGAAGGATCCACGCGCGCACGTGAAGGACAACTGGCTCACGCTGCAATTCTCGCCCGACCTCATGCTCGTGAAGTCGACGCGTGGCGTGTGCAGCGCCGCCTCCCAGGAAGACGGTCAGTTCTCCTGTTTCTTCGGGGACGGGTCGCAGTACACCGGCACGCCGAACGACACCGGCAACTCCACCAACGGCGGCATGGGCATCGGCAGCATGCGCGTGCTCGTGGGCTTCGACCGCGTCTTCGCCAAGCGCATCACGGCGGGCGCCCGCTTGGGCTTCGCGTTCCTCGGTCACCCCGCGCGCGAGGGCACGGACAAGAAGACGTTCTTCCCGATCCACGTCGAGCTTCGCGGCGCGTTCTTCTTCGCTCAGGATCCGTTCATGAAGCCGGGAGTGCGACCCTACGCGTTCCTGGGCGGCGGAGTGGCGGATTTCAGCGCCCGCGTGAACACGGAGGTCCAGCAGGAGGGCGCACAGGTGGGCTCCATCGACACCTTCACGCTGGACGTGCACCAGAAGGGCGGAATGTTCTGGGCCGGTGGCGGACTCGGCCTTCAGTATGCGGTGAACGACCGCATGGCCATGGTGATCGAGGTCGGTGCTCGGCAGGCGTTCCCGACCAGCGCGACGATCATCGCGCCCTCGCTCGGCGCTACGTTCGGGCTCTGACATGAAGCTCACGGCGGACGCCACTCTGGCCTTCCCCAGAGCGGTCGTCTTTCGAGCGTATCGTGACGAGCTCGTGGAGCTCGTCGACGTGATGCCCAACATCAGGAGGATCGAGATCGAGTCGCGGGTGGACGACGGCCCGATCTCGAAGGTGGTCAACGTGTGGCACGGTGGCGGCGAGATCCCCGGCGCCGCCCGCGCCGTACTCAGTGAGTCGATGCTGTCGTGGCACGATCACGCGCTGTGGGACGAGAGCGACTGGACGTGCACCTGGCGCATCGTCACCCACTCCTTCACCGACGCGGTGAAGTGCGAAGGGAAGAACCGATTCGTGGATCTCGGGACTTCCACGCGCCTGGAAATCCGGGGAGACCTCGGCATCGACGTCAGCCACATCAAGGCGGTTCCGCGCCTCTTGCGGGGCAGCGTGCAGAAGGCCGTGGAGGAGTTTCTGGTCAAGCGCATCGCCCCGAACCTCCTGGAGGTGAGCCACGGGCTCGGAAAGCACCTCGAGAAGCGGCACCCCGCGTGAGCGTCACGGTGCTCTATTTCGCGGGCGTCCGCGACGCGGTTGGCCTGGCCCGAGAGACCTTCGAGCTGCCGGCTTCGGTCGCCACGGTGCGGGCGCTGGGCGCCCATCTCGAACGCGCGCGGCCGGCGCTCGTCGGCCGCCTCGGCGCCGTGCGCTTCGCGGTGAACGAGGAGTTTGCGTCCGACGACGACCCGATCCGCGACGGTGACCAGGTCGCGCTCATCCCGCCGGTGGCCGGCGGATGAGGTCCAGAGGCCGCTGGCTGCTCCCGAGCGCAGCGGCGGTGGCCGTCGCGTGCGCCAACCCGCCGGCGAACCTCGCTCCGGAGCCCGCGAGCGACGCCGCCCACTTCGAGCCGGAGCCCGACGTCTGCAGCGGTCCGACGCCACCGTCGTTGCAGGTGCGGGTCACCGACGGTGCCGGGGCTCCCTGGTGCGATGCGACGGTCACGGTGCGCTCCGGGTCGAGCGCCATCGTGCTCCCCGCCGGCGCGCCCCCCGCGTGCGTGCACGTCGGCGCCCACTTGCCTCCCGGCAGCGCTCGCGTCGAAGTGACCCGAGGTACCTGCGTGAGCGACCGTGACGTGTTCCTCGAGAGCGCCGGGTGCCCAGCGTACCCGCGAACCGTGGCGCTCGTGGTCCCGCTCGACTGCGACCGAACGAGCCCCGCGCCTTCCGACGCGTCCATGAGCGACGGTTCCGCCGCGGACTGAGCCTCGATTGTACCCTCGCGCCGGTGGCGGCAGACTCCACCCGACGTGAGCACGCATGTTCTGGGCGTGGACGAGAACGGCCTCGGCGCCGTGCTCGGTCCGATGATCGTGACGGCGGTGCTCGCGACCGCCGACGAATCGGGGGCACGCCTCCTTTCGCGACGCCCTCCGCGATGGCTCGCACGGGTGCTCGACGACTCGAAGCGGATGGTTTCGCACTCGGACGTGCGTCTGGGTGAAGCCTGGTCTCGCGGGCTCGTTCCGGAGGCAGAGAACGTCGAGGCGCTGATCGACGCGCTCTGCCTCGAGTCGCGGGCCGAGCTCGAGGCGCCCTGCCCGAAGCACGTCGCGGCGCAGTGCTGGCGACCGGGGTTCCCGGCCTTCACGGCCCCCCCGGAGATGGTCTCTCTCGTCGCGAGTCGGCTCGCCCGACTGGCGGACGAAGGCGTCGCAATCCGCGCCGTTCGCTGCAGCGTCCTGTGCTCGAAGCGGCTGAACCACGCCCTTCAGCGCGGGCACAACCGGTTCGTCAGCGATCTTCACGCCATGGAGCGCCTCGTGCTCGCGCTCCGCGACCGCGCCGGCGCGAACGTCCACGCCGTCTGCGGAAAGGTGGGCGGCATGATCGACTACGAGCGCTTCTTCGGCCCGCTGGCGGGCAGACTGCACGTCGAGCTCGCGAAGGAGCGGCGCGAGAGCGCGTATCGCTTCCCCGGAATCGGCGACCTTCACTTCCTCATGAACGCCGACGCACGGCACCCGCTCGTCATGCTCGCCTCGATGGTGGGAAAGTGGGTGCGCGAAACGCTGATGCGACGCGTGTCCGACTGGTACGAGACCACCGACGAGCCTCCGAGCGGGTATCACGACCCGCGGACCAGGCGCTTCATCGAGGCGACCTCCCTGGCTCGCGCAAGGCGCCGCGTACCGTCCACGTGCTTCATCCGCGAGAGCGAGGCCAGTGTCTGAGGACCCCGCCGTTCGCCGCATCCGAACGGGACCGCTCGGCATCGAACTCCTCCGCTTCGGCGTGCCGCTCGCCCTGGGGATGGGCCTTCAGACGACCTTCAACCTCGTCGACGCCTACGTCATCGCCCGCCTGGACCCCGAGGTGGCCGGTCCGGCCCTCGGCGCCATCGGCGTGTGCGACCAGCTCGCGGCGCTCGGGACCATCCTCAGCTACGGGATCTCCGTCGCCACCGCAGCCATCATGAGCCGGCGCCAGGGCGCCGGCGATCTCGCGGGCGCTCGTCGAGTGGCGTGGCAGTCGTTGCTGCTGGTGGGCGCCCTGGGTCTGGTCTTCGGCCTCGGCGCGCTGTTCGGGGCCGAAGTGGTCCTGCGCGACGTCGTGCGGGCCAAGGGCCAGGTCGCCGAACTCGGCACGAGTTACCTGCGCGTGATGGTCGGTGGCAGCGCCACCATCTTCTTGCTCCTGCACCTGACGACGATGCAGCGCGCCCTCGGGAGCAGCAAGACGCCCATCTCGCTCCTCGTGCTCGCCAACGTGCTGAATCTCCTCCTCGCCGTCCTCCTGGTCTACGGTCCCGGGGACGCACCGCCCGTGTTCGCGTGGGGCCCGCCCCTCGCCGACGCCCTCGGCGTGCCACGACTCGAACTCCTCGGGGCGGCCTGGGCGACGGTGATCGCGCGGTGCGTGGTCCTGGTGCCGGTCGTCTGGCTCGCGGCGCGACGTTTCGGCCTCTTCGAGCGCGCGTCCCGTGGGCGCCCCGACGGCACCATCCTCCGGTCGATCCTGTCGATCGGGTGGCCGTCGAGCGCCCAGCTGGTCGTGCGGATCCTCGCGATGTTGATCACCTATGCGCTGGTCAACGAGTACTTCACCACGCCCGACGATCCCTCGGCCGCAACCGCCCTCGGCATCGTGTTCCGACTGGAAACGATGGCGCTCTTCGTCGGGCTGGGATGGGGCAGCGCGGCGCAGACCTTCGTGGGGCAGAACCTCGGAGCAAAGCTCCCGGACAGAGCGAAGCAGAGCGGGTGGGTGGCCGCGGGATACAACGCCGGGATGATGGTCTTGCTGGCCCTGGCGTACATCGCAGGGTGCCGCGACATCGTCGGATTCTTCGACGCCGATCCGGCGGTGCTGGCGGTGGCCCAGAGCTACGTCAACGTGGTCGCACCGAGCTACCTGGGCCTCGGGGTCGGCATCGTCCTCGGATCCGCGATGCAGGGCGCGGGAGCGACGCGCCAGACGCTGCGTCTCGACCTCGTCGTCGTGGCTACGATTCAGCTCCCGGCGAGCCTCGCCGCGGTCGCCTGGTTCGGCGCGAACCCCGTGGGGCTCTGGACCGTCGTCGCCGTGACGTACCTGGCGTTCGCCATCGCCTACGCGATCAGCTACCGGAGCGGAGCGTTCCTCGGTGCGGTCCCCGACGGCTGACGCAGCCGGAGCGCCTCACCCGCCATGGCCGGGTCCGATCACCAGCTTCCAGGCTTCGTCCACGCTCCAGGAGGGCCCCACGTGAGGCGGGTGGTGGCACTCCGAGGCACACGCGGACTTCTCCGGCGTCTTGCGGATGTGCTTCGGATCCTCGGTGGCAACGTGCCGGGAACCGGGTCCGTGGCACGTCTCGCACTGCACGTCCTTCAGCGTCGCGACGTGCGTCACCGTGGATCCCCCGGGCTTCTCGTAGCCCGTCACGTGGCACCCGACACAGTCGAGGTTGAACTCCTTGTGGTCCTTCTCCAGGGTCGCGTACGCCCTGGCGTGACGCGTCTTCTTCCAGAAGTCCTCCTCCTCCGTGTGACAGTTCGAGCACTCCTCCGCGCCGACGTACGTCGGCTGGTCCTTCTCGGCCACGGGCGGCTTCCGATCCTTGAAGACCTCCCGATTGTGCTCGTTGACCTTGCGGTAGTACGCGCCCAGGCGCGCCGCCACGGCGCCGTCCGCTCCCACCGATTCCTTCACCTCGTCCAGCCGGTACGAAAAGAAGCTCCCCGTCGCCGGCGGCGCTCCGGGCCGCAAGGTCGCGAGCTTCGCCTTCATGTCCGAGAGCTCTCGACGGCGCGCCGCGACGTCCGCCTCCGCGGCCCCCTCGCTCTGCGCGCGCGCCAGGCGAGCCTCGATGTCTGCAACGCGTCGTTCGAGGCTCTCGCGCTCCTCCATCGCTGCGAGTCCCACGCCGTCCGCGAACCTCCGTTCGTCGCCCCTGACGAAGAGATCGACGACAGCCACGGCCTGCAAGTGGTTCGGTGGCTGCACGACCAGCGTGTCTCCGATGAGCACGGGGGGCGTGGGAGCGTCGTTCGCCTCGCCGCGATCGGACGGCTTACCGACGACGATGACGTGGAAACCCGTCACCGACTCGATCGCTCGCAGGGCTTCGCCGCGGTCGAGCGCGACGAGTCCCACGAGCAGCGTGGCCCCCTTGGCGCGCAGGTCGTCGCGCGCTGCCGCCAGCGCGGGTGCGTGAGGCGCGGCGGTGACGCCCTCGGGCAGCGCGCGCTCGTGCATCGGCACGGCCACTCCCGCGATCCCGATCTTCTCACCCCCGCGTTCCACGACCACCGACGCCGTCGCGCCCGCCGTCTTGCCGGCCAGATTGGCCGCGAGCAGCGCCGCACCCGAAGCCTCGCGCAGCGCCGCGAGTGCCTCGACGCCTGCCGCCCAGTCGTTCGCGCCCGGCGTCCACGCGGCGAGCCCGACGTCGCGGAGGGACGATGCCAGGGCCTCCGCCTTCCAGCGATCCTGCGTCGCTCGATCCGCCGGAAGCTTCGGGTCCATGAAGAGCATGGGACCCGCCCCCACGACGAGGGTCGGGACACCCTTGCTCGCCTCCGCAACGAGCGCCGCAGCGTGATCCACGCCACCGAGCATGTCCTTCTGGCATCCGCAGGGCTCGAGCGCACCGGCCACGGTTCCCACGACCACGAGCCGCAGCGTCGGCGTCGTCGGAGTGGTCACCTCTCGGGCCCGCTCGCGCTTGCACGCGGCCGCGAGGGAGAGTGCGGCGCTGACGGCGATTCCGAGGGACAGCGCGGCCCTCCGCCCCGCCCGCGAAGAACGCGGGGTGGCGGGAGGTCTCGGGGCAGACGGGGCGGGGGACTTCATCTCTGCGAGTGGCGCTGCGTCGCGTGAAGCCTACCCTCGGGCGGCCGAGTTTCGACAATTCCCGACGCGGCGGCGCCATTCCCGAGCGAACGCGCCGGATCGCGTCGGGCGCCCAACCTGGGCACATCGGCGCATAATGGGGCCGTGTCGGACGCGGAGCCGAAGCCTGTCCCGTTCGGACCGTTTCTCCTCGAGCGGCGCCTGGCGGTGGGTGGCCACGCAGAGGTCTTCATCGCGCGGCCGAAGTCCGGAGAGCGGCCCGCACCCAGGCTCGTCGTCAAGCGGCTGCTCCCCGCGGCGCGGGAGGACGGTGGCTTCGAGATCCTCGACCAGGAGGCCACGCTCCACCAGGCCGTGAATCATCCCAACGTGGTCCGGGTCTTCGGCGCCGGCATGGTCCTCGGCGAGCCGTACCTGGCCATGGAGTACGTCGAAGGCCTGGATCTCCACCGGCTTGCGCGTCGAGCCGAGGCGGAGTCGCGTCGCTGGCCGCCGGAGCTGGCAGTCTTCGTCGCCCGGAGGATCGCCCTGGCGCTCGCCGCCGTGCACTCCGCGAGGGACCCGGAAGGCCGCCCGCTGCACATCGTCCACCGTGACGTCACGCCCTCCAACGTCTACCTGTCGCTGTCCGGCGACGTGAAGCTGGGCGACTTCGGGATCGCGCGCACGGGCGCCGAGGGGCCTCCTGTGAGCGGCGGCGGGCTCAAGGGCAAGTTCGGGTACTTCTCGCCCGAGCAGATCGAGGGCGAGCTCCCCGATCACCGCTCAGATCTGTTCTCGCTGATGGCCGTGCTGGGGGAGCTGCTCATCGGACAGCGGGTGTTCGCCGGCGGCGGTCAACTCGCCGTGCTGCTCTCGATCCGCGAAGGCGACATCGGACCTCTGCGAGCCGCGCGTTCCAGCCTTCCCGCCGGACTCTTCGACGTCTGTGCGCGCGGTCTGGCGCGAGACCCTCGTGATCGCTTCGCCGACGCGACGGACCTCGCGAACGCGCTCTCCGGGTTCGAAACGGCCGGGGAGGCGGAGCTGGCCGCGACGCTCGCGGAGTGGGTCACTTGGGCGGCGGACCCCGCCGCATTCGCCCGCACCCTGCGCGGCCGCGTCGCCGACTCCGTGGCCCGCATGAAGGCGATCTCGCGTTCGTCCTCGAAGATGCGCGCCGTCGATCCAGCCGCCGTTGCTGCGATCCCGCCCTCGCAGGCCGACTCCGTCAGGGAGACGCTGTCACGCGTCGAGCGCGCCGACGGTCGCGTCATCGAGGGCGTGTCGTTCGCGAAGCTGGTGGAGATGATCGCCACGGGCGACGTCACGGGGCTCGATCGCGTCGAGCTCATGGGCGCTGCCCCGTGCCAGATCAGGGAAATCGACGACCTGGCCCGCCACCTGATGCCGTCCACGACCCAGACGACGGGCCACCAGAACGTCCTGGGCGTACCCGACTTCGCGGCAGAGCTGTCCGAGACCTCGCTACCGATGGTGCTCGCGAAGCTGCGAAGGGACGGCGAGACCGGTGTTCTCTTCGTCGAGCGGCACGCCAGGGACACCTCCCAGCGCAAGGAGATCTACCTCGAGCGGGGCCGCCTCATGCATGTCGCCTCCACCGAGCGCGAAGAGCTCCTGGGCGAGTACCTGGTCAAGCGCAACGTCGTCGCTCGCAGCGACCTGGAACTGGCGCTCGCGCGGCTTCGCCAGCACGGCGGCAAGCTGGGCGACACGCTCATCGCGCTCGGTCTGGTGGACGCGATGGACGTGTTCCGCGCGATCCGGGATCAGGGGCGCGACCGCGTCGCAGCGGCCTGCGCGTGGACGAAAGGACGCGCGTCGCTCTACCGCGGCGCGTCGCCCGTGCGTGTGGAGTTCCCTCTCGATCTGGATCTCGCGAGTCCCATCATGGCGGGTCTGCTGATCACCGCAGGGGACGCGCGAGCGCTGCTCCCCGGGGACGCGACGAAGCTGTCGTGCGGAGCCTTCCACCCGAGCGCCGCGGACCGCCGCGAGCGCGGCGCCGCGCCGGGGACGCTGCAGCGCGTGCCAGAGCTCGCGACGAAGGGACTGACCGTGGGTCAGGCCATCGTCTCGCTCACCGCTGCTCGAGACGGTGCTCGCCCGGTGCGCGCTCCCGAGGCGTGTGCCGCGCTCGCCGCGGCTCGCGTCCTCGGATGGATCGAACTCTGAGCGTCAGCCGCCGCCGCTCGACTGCATGCAGCCCATGCCCATGTTCGTGCCGCAAGGCCCGTTCGGCGTCACGCAGCACGCCATGCCGAATCCTGAGCTCGGGCAGAAGCTCGGATTGCACGAGCCGCCGCCGGAACCGCCCGCGCCGGAGCCGCCCGCGCCGGAGCCGCCCGCACCGGAGCCGCCCGCACCGGAGCCGCCCGCGCCGCTCGTGCCCCCGCTTCCCTGACACTGGCTGAGGCACGCGTTGGCGTTGTTCTGCTGACACATGCACATCAGGAAGCAGCCCTGGCAGCCGCTGCAGTTGGGCGAGGTGCACCCCGGATCACTGCCGCCGGTGCCGCCGAAGCTCGAGTCGAGGCCGCTGTCGCCGCCTCCGCTGCCGCCCTTGTTCCCCCCGCCAGAGGTTTCACCCTCGTCGGAGCCGCAAGCAGCCGCGAGTGCAAGACCGGTCACGAGGGCGAGGAGGTACTTGGCTAGGCGCATTCTGACCGATGACGCTAGCGCCGCGGACCCGCGGCGGCAACAAGGCACACCGAGACGAGGCCGGATGAGACGCCCTCGTTCGGTTGCGGGCTCGTCACTGGGGCGCGACCGGGCGGTCCGGCGCCGCACGGTTCGTGTTGCGGCGCGTCAGGGGCGGGGGTCGCCGGCAGGCCAGCGCGACGCGCGAACGGGCGCGTCGCGCGCGGGAATGGCCTCAGTCCTTCTTGTCGGGCTTCTTCCCTTCGTCGCCCTTCTCGTCCTTGTCCTTCTTCTTCTTCCGCGCGCGCGGGGGCGGATCGTCGGCCCATTTCTTCGCGGCCTCGATCTCCTCCTGCGCTCGCTGCAGCAGGCGGATCGCCTTTTGGCGATGGCCCCCGAACGGCGGATCGACGTCGGGGTTCTGGGCTGCCTGGAGCAGCACGATCGCCTGGCTGACGGCGGAGTTCGCCTGGTCCAGCTTCGGATCGGCCGCGTAGGCCTTGCCGGCGTAGAAGGCGCCGGCGAGTCCGACGGCGGCGGCCGTCACGAGCGCGGCACGCGTGAAGATTGGTTTGCCCATGGATGCGATCCTCCCGAGGTTTTCGACGAAGGCGGCGCCGTACCCGGCGGCGCCGTGATGCCATCGTACGCCGACCCGGCTCGGAACTTCCCCCGGATCGTCCACCCTCGGGGACCCTCGAAATGACCGCGTGCCGAGGCATCGGCCGGCCGGCCGCCGGCGGGCCCATAGGACCGCACCCCATGCGACGCCGCGGACAAGGGCCGCGTGCGCGGAGCGCCGAACGCCGGGCGGCAGGTCAGGGGCCAGGGGCGAAAGGAAGGATCGTCTTCAGATCCTCGTCGTTGAAGCGCAGCCTCAGCCCCACGAAGTAGTCCCGCCGGTCGGGGCTCAGGATGTCGTCGGCTCCACCGAGGAGCCAGAGCCGACTGATGAACTCGTAGCCGATACCGAGCCGAATGCGCGGTCGAACGGTCTCGCCGAAGCCGAACATGTCGCTCTCGAGCTCGAAGCGGTCGTCGAGCAGGTGCAGGTCGAGCCCCACGCCGCCCGTGGACTCCTTCAACCCGAAGCGCCCGGTGAGCGGACCGAAGCGCTGCGCGAACTGGAGGGAGAACCGGAAAGCGTTGGTCGTGACCGTGCGCACCTCCCGGTAGTTGGGAGGGTCGTTGGGGTTGCTGGACTCGACGTTGATCTGTTCGATCCGCGTGCTGCCGCGTGGATCGTTGATCACCTCGATCAAATAGTACTTGTCCTCCCTGGGCTGGATGCGGAGCGAGAAGTACGTCTTCACCGTGTTGGCCAGGAACTGATAGTCCGTGCGCAACCCGACCACGGTCTGCACCCGCGAGAGCCCGCCGACGAACTCCCCCACGCTCTCGGCGACACCCTCCACCTCGTCGATCAGCTTCTCGTCCTTGGAGAGCCTCCCGAGCGTCCCCTCCCCTCGTTCGATGCGGCCGCTCACCGCTTCGAGGTTTGCCAGGGACTGCTCGAGATCGCTGCTCGCGCGGTTCACCTTCGAGATGATCTCCCGCACGTCGGTGGCAGCCCCTGGACGCCCGTCCTCCGCGCCCTTCACGAGCTCCTTCACTTCGCGCGTGGTTTCCCGTACGTCGGCGAGGATCTGATCGACCTGCGGGCCTCCCCGCGTGGTGATGCCCTCGACGTTCTTCAGGATGGTTCGGATCGACTCGCGGTTCTCCTTGACCGTCTGATTGAGCGACTGCGTGACGTCCGCGAGGTTCTGAAGCGTGCTCTTGAGATTCTCCTGACCCTCCTCGGTACCGATCGAATCGGCGAGAGCATCCGCGACGCGCTTCACCTTGTCCGCGATGTGAGCCACGTCCTTGAGGATCTGGTCGGTCGTCGCCGCCTCGATGACGTTCGGGATGCGGTCGCCCTCCTTCAGTTGCCGCCGCCCTTCGGTGCCGGGCGAAATCGAGAGGAAGTACTCGCCGAGCAGGCTCGAGCTCACCTTCGCGACCGCCGAGTCCTCGAAGACGGGTACGTCGGGGCGCAGGCGAACGTCTATGCGCGCTTGATCCCCCTCGAGGCGAACGCTGACGATGTTCCCGACGGGAATTCCCGCGATGCGCACCTGCGAGTGCTTGGCGATGCCGGTGGCGTCTCCGAGCAACGCGTAGACGGTGTAGCCATCCCCGGATCCGGCCGTCTTGCTGACGTAGCGGTAGATGTAGAACCCGGCAACGACAGTGACGACCGTGAAGAGGCCGACCTTGACGGGGGTCGTGAATCGCTCCATCCCGCTCGTCGGACGCTACCAGCTAGGTCGGGCACGGTCTAACTCTTCGGCCGGCGCGAGGCGAGCACCGTTCGTTCGACTTCCCGGGCCATGCGGGTACCATCGGTGCATGCGCTCGCTCTCGGCCCTCCTCGTCGGGGCCTGTTCGCTGCTTGCCGGGTGCTCGCCGGGCGTTCGCTCGCACACGCCCGCGCCGCCCGTCTTGGCGCCGGCCGGTGTCGCGCGCCCGCCGTGGGTGCCGCCTCCGACCGAAGCGCAGCGCGCGATCCTGGCGTCGTCGCGCGGCATGCGAGTGGAAGCTCCGGCGGGCGAGGTGCATCCCGACCTCGGGCGGTTCGCCTACGTCGCCGCGCGGCCCTTCGACGAGGCGCGCGCGAGGTCCGCTCGCGAGATCGTGGAGAGCACCGTGCGGCAGTCTCCACGTCTCTACGTCGTGGGCGTCCTCGAGGGCGACGTCGCGAACCTGGTGGGGCAGTACGGTCCACCACCGCCCGCCACCCCCGACCGCTGGGTGAAGGCGAGCGGAGCACCCGACGCGCTGCGCCTCGAGTGGGCCTCGGTGCCGCGAGCTGCAGCACCCGCCGTCGCGGAGGCCAACGCGGCGCTGTCCAGGGCCGACCTGCGGACGGCGACCGCCAAGCTCGAGGTCGCCATCGAGAAGGCGCCGCAGGTGCCGGCGCTCTTCATCGCTCTGGCCGAGGCGCGCGCGGCGAGCTCCGACGACGCCGGCGCCATTGCGGCCGCGGAGCGTGCGCTCACCGTGGATCCCCGTCAGCCCGACGCCCATCGCCTGCTGGCCGAGGCGCGCGCTCGCAGCGGTGACCTCGACGGCGCCCGATCGGCCATTGCGCGAGCGCTCGCTCTGCATCCCTCGTGGGAGCGAGCCTGGGCCGTCGCGGCCGCGATCGCGACGATACGCCCGCGCCCGCCCGCGCCGCGGATCTTCCTCGAGGTCGGCGAGGGGGGCGCCATCCACGTGGGCACCGACGCCGGCGCTCGCGCGTACGGGACGTGCCGGGCCGCCGTGCGCTACGAGCCCGAGCTTCGTGCCGGTGTCCTCGGGTTTCCCCCCGCGACGCCGTACCACCTCTCCGTCGGGGAGGAAGTCTTCTGTCTGGAGGCGTTGCTCGGTGCGACGTCGCACCCGGAGGTGCAGAGTCCTCGGGATCAGGCGCCCCCGTCGGCGGCGCCGGACGCTTCCGCCGGCTCGGACTCGGACACCCTGGTGTCGACCGACGAAGTTGCAGCCGCGCCCGGGTCCGTCGAAACGGTGCCGGCGGATCTGCTCGACCTCGCCCGCGAAGGCTGGCTCCGCGAGTACGCGGCGTTCGACGTCGTGGGACGCTACCGGCCCGAGTGGCTGCGCCTCGCGCCACTCGAGCTGCACGAGGCGGTCGTCCGGTACCTGCTCGAGCGCGTGCTCGAGCCACGACGCCGATGATGCGCAGCGTCGCGGCGCTCGTCGCCGTGTGCGGCGCGTGCGGTTCCCGCCCCGTGGCTTCGCCGGTCGTGTCCCCGCCGGCCGCGCGCGTGGAGCACGCCGCACCCAGCTCCGAAGGCATGCCGGAGGTCACGTGGCGCGACGCCATCTCGTCTCCTCGCGCAGCGCCCGTCGTCGATCCTGCGCTCGTGGACCTCTTGCCCACGTGTGGTACCGGTGAAGAGTCCCTGCACGGCGTCGCCAAGCGCCTGGCACGAAGACTCGTCGAGGGTCGCGGCCCCCTCGACATGGGTGAGCTGGCGCTGGCGATCCGCGCGGAAGGGGGCCCTCACGTCTGGCCGCGCGCGTGGACGCTCGAGGGAGAGACCCTGGATCCCGACGATGCGCACCAGAGACTCCGGCGCTTCCTCGCGTCGTTCGGCGACGGCGGCGAGCGCCGCTGCGGCCTGGCCGCGCTCCGCGACGCCGATCGAACGGTCGTGCTGACGGCCATCGTCGTGGACGCCCTCGCCGACCTCGCGCACGTTCCGGTCAGGACGAGCGTGGGGCAGTGGATCGACGTGGACGCCGCCCTGCTCGTTCCGGCCACCGAAGCGAAGGTCATCGTGCTGGGTCCCCGCGGGGCGCCCCGCGCGGTGCCCACCTCCCTGCACGAGAACCGGGTACGCGCGCGGTTTCGGATCGATCAGCCCGGCGCGTGGATCGCACAGGTGCTCGCCGTCGTCGCGACGGGGCCGCGGCCCGTGGCCGAAGCGACGCTCTTCGCGGAGGTCGAGCCGCCCACCGCGCTTCAGCAAGCGCCGGCACCCGGTGAGGCCGCTGGTGACGGTCTGGACGACGAATCGGCGATCCACAGGATGATCGACGCTGCCCGCGCGACGGAGGGCTCCCCGCTCCTCCATCGAGATCCCCGCCTCGACACCGTGGCCCGCGCGCACGCGGACGCGATGCGACGCGCCGGCATCGTGGGTCACGACGTCGGAGGCGGCGACCCTCGCGCACGGGTCGAGGCGGCCGGAATCGCCTTCGCCGCGACGGGCGAGAACGTCGCGCGAGCACGAAGCCTGGCCCACGCCCACCGTGCGCTGTGGGCGAGCCCGAGCCACCGAGAGAATCTGCTCTTGCCACGCTTCGACTCGGTGGGCGTCGGGGTCGTCCGCGATCGAGACGGCAGCGTCTGGCTCTGCGAGGTCTTCGCCGACTTTTGAGTGCTCCCGCGATGCGCCGAAGCGACGGCATTTATCGGGCGATTTCGGGTCGTTTCGCCACGCTCGAACGCCATTTCTTTGCGGAACGCGCCGCGCTAAGGTCCGCCCCCGTGCGCCCTCTGCGCGTCCTTCTCTTCGTTCTGGTGGCTGCGGTGCTGCTTGCTCCGGCGCCTGCACGCGCCCAGCAGCGGACGTTCTACCTCGATCGCGTGCACCTGAGCGGTGCCCCCGATGACGGCTTCCTGGTGTGGCGCCCCTACATCTCGGAGAAGACGCGCTTCTACGGCATGTGGGCGCTCGGCTACACGAACGGCACGCTCCGGGCAGAGAACCTCACCTCCGACCCTGCCACGCTCGCAGTGATGGAGCAGCCCATCTCGCACCAGCTCATCACCTACCTGTCCGCCGGCATGGAGCTGGCCAGCCGCGTGGGGGTGAACCTCACCGTCCCGGTCGCGCTCTTTCAGGCCGGCGGCGAGGACCCGCAGGAGCTGAACGTCGGCGGCGGCCTTCAGCGCGATCCGGTGGCCGTACACGACACCCGTCTCGATCTGCGCATCCAGTCCATCGACGTGGGCGACGGCCTGCTCCGGATGGGCGGCGGCGTCGCGCTCTGGCTCGCCACGGGAAACTCCGACTCGTTCGCCAGCGACGATCAGGGTCACGGGTACATCTACGGCTCGGCGGAGTTCGACTTCGACGTGTTCATCATCGCGGGGAACATCGGCCCGCACTTTCGCCCCAGCCGGAGCATCGGCGGGGACAACGGGAACCTGGCGCTCGGACGCGAGCTGCGCATGGTGGGCGGCGCGTACCTCCCCCTGCGCGAGGACACCATCCGCCTCGGCGGTGAGATCCAGCTCGTCACCGGCCTGGACGACGAGGTGAACCCCTCCACGGGCGAGGAAGAGAGCACGATCTTCAAGGGCAACAACACCGACTTCGAGTGGCTCGCCCAGGCGCGGTTCACCCTGGACGAGGACAAGTCGAGCTACGCGATGGTCGGCGGCGGAACCCGCCTGTCCGCCGGATACGGCGCGCCGAACCTCCGCTTGCTCGTGTCGGTCGGTTCGTACACGACGTTGATCGACGCACCACCGAGGCAGGTGCAGCGCCCCACCCGCTCGAGGGGCCTCCCCGACGGCGCCGTAGACACCGACAAGGACGGCTTCCCCGACGACATCGACCTGTGCCCGACGGTGAAGGAAGACGGCCAGCCCCCCAACCTGGACGACGGCTGCCCGGCGCCGAGCGACCGCGACAAGGACGGGATCCCGGACGATCTGGACAAGTGCCCCGACGACCCCGAGGACATGGACGGCCTGGCCGACCACGACGGCTGCCCGGAGGAAGACTTCGACAACGACAAGATCCTGGACGTCGAGGACAAGTGTCCGACCGAACCTGGCGTCGAGTCCAAGGAGCCGGAGAAGAACGGGTGTCCTTCGCTCATCAAGCGCAAGGAGGGCGAGGACCAGCTCGTCCTGCTCGAGCCCATTCAGTTCGAGACGGGCAAGAGCACGATCAAGAAGGTCAGCTTCCCCGTCCTCGACGAGGTGGTCGCCGTGCTCAACGCCAAGGAGAACATGCGCCTGGCCATCCACGGCCACACGGACAACCGTGGCAGGGCACCCATGAACCTCAAGCTGAGCAAGGACCGCGCGGCCGCCGTCGTGGAGTACCTGATCGGCAAGGGCATCGACGGCGCCCGACTCGAGTCCGACGGGTTCGGCATCGAGAAGCCCATCGACACGAACGACACCGCCGAAGGACGCGCGAAGAACCGCCGCGTCGAGTTCAAGATCCTCGGCGAGTAGCCGCCTTCCGTCCGCACCGCCGCCCCGCGCGCCGGCGGACGCCGTCAGCTCTTCGTGTGCGGAGGCA
The DNA here is from genome assembly GCA_964487605.1 of uncultured Polyangiaceae bacterium. GTDB lineage: Bacteria > Myxococcota_A > Polyangia > Polyangiales > Polyangiaceae > JAJDAH01. Next base: position 7,972 of record CAZARU010000053.1, on the reverse strand, counting down.
TCTTCGCCTCCTTGAACACGACGTGCTTGCGCGCCACCGGATCGAACTTCTTGAACTCGAGCTTCGCGGTCTGCGTGCGCTTGTTCTTCGTCCGGTAGTACGTGTAGCCGGTACCCGCTGTGGACACGAGGCGGATGTTGTCGCGCATGAGGGCGCTGCAGGTATCACGCCGCGCCGACCCGGGCAAGGCGCAGGCGGCCTGGCTCGCCGGAAATCCCCGGGAAAACGGGGCGGCCGCGCCGCTCGCCTCCGGGGGAACGGCGCCGGATCTTGACGACCGCGATGAGGCGTGGCTGACTCCGCGCCCTTTCCGGATCCGCCATGAAGCGCACCTATCAGCCCAGCAACACGAGCCGCCTCCGAACCCACGGCTTCCGCGCTCGCATGGAGACGCGCGGCGGCCGCAAGGTCCTGAAGAACCGCCGCCGCAAGGGCCGCTGGCGCCTGACGGTCACCGCCTACAAGAAGTAGTGCCCCCTCACCCGGCGGGACCGCTCGGCAGCGACCAGCGCGTTCGCAAGCGGTCGGAGTTCCGCGAAATTCAGGCGGAGGCCGTGCGCGTCACGACGCACCGCTTCGTCCTGTTGCTGCGCCAGCGAGGCGACTCGCAGCGCCCCAGGCTCGGCGTGACGGCGTCGAGGCGCATCGGCGGCGCGGTCGCGAGAAACCGCATGAAGCGCCTGATTCGCGAGGCATTCCGGGCGACTCGCGATCTCTGGGCCGCAGGGCTGGACGTCGTCGTCGTGGCGCGCGCGTCGCCCACCGGGCTCGATCTCGCGCGAGTCGTGCAGGAGTGGCGGGCGGCGTCCGCGACTCTGGCTCGAAAGAGCGAGGAGGCCGCGAGAGATTCCCGCCGCCGCGCCGCCGCGCACTCGACCCTGGCGAAATCGCCGTGACCGACGCACACTCCGGCCGCCGTGGTCGCCCGAGCGCTCATTCTGCTGATCCGCGTGTACCAGGTGACGCTCTCGCCCCTGCTCGGCCCGGTATGCCGCTTCGAGCCCTCGTGCTCTCGATACGCCGCCTCGTGTCTGCAGCTGCACGGCGCGCTCCAGGGAAGCTGGCTCGCGCTTCGCCGGCTCGCGCGCTGCCACCCTTTTCACCCGGGGGGCTTCGATCCCCCGCCGCTTCCTCGGGGACACGGTCACGACGGCCCGCCCGGGAATCCCACTCCCATCCGCGCGCTCGCCTCCGGCAACGAGGACGCGCGCACCTCGTCGCGTGAAGCGAGGCTCGAGGCGACCTCCGCACCTCGAGCCTAGCGTCGCGCCACCGCACCCTTTCACCACCGACTCATCATGGGCGATCGACGCGGCCTTCTCACATGGCTCCTGCTCGGCCTGGGTGTGTTCCTCACGATCCAGCTCGTGACGGGATTCCTGGGAGACAAGGAGGGCGAGCGTCAGCCGATCAGCCGGATGCCGACCGTGAGCGACGCGGCCGACGGGGCGCGCCCCGCCGAGCGGCTCTGCGACATCTGGACCGACCACTTCCGCGCGCAGCTCTCCAACCATGGCGCGGCGATCAAGCACTTCGAGCTCCTCACGGCGAAGTACCAGCGCCACGGCAAGCCGCTGGATCTGGGCACGACGCCGGACCACGAGGTGATGCGGCAGCTCTTCGTGCACTTCCGGAACCCTGCGGCCGGGAAGGCCGAAGATCCGAAGTGGAACGTCCGAGTGGACACGCCCACGTGGACGCTCGAGCGCGCCGACGGCAAGAGCTGCGCGTTCTCGTGGTCGGACGCGCGCGTGAAGCTCACCAAGCTCGTCGCCGCGAGCGACCGGCCGTACGAGCTGACCCTCACAGCGTCCATCGAGAACGCCTCGGACCAGAAGCTCGCTCACGCCGTCACCATCGAGTCGAGCGCCTGGCGCTACGAATCGGAAGTCTCCGGCGGCATGTTCACCGTGAGCCCCTTCCTGACGCACGTGGAGTGCGTGCGCGACACGGGCAAGGCCGAGCGACTGGCGCCCGCGGACTTCGCGCCGGCCGACTTCGCAGAGGCTCCGTTCGCCAAGAACGCCACGAACGACGGCATGTGGTACCAGGATCCGGGCCCGGCATCGTACGCGGCGGTCTCGAACGCCTACTTCTCCCACGCCCTGGTCCCGAAGCCCGGCGACAGCCCGGCGTGCCAGCTCCAGGTCTGGACGCTCGCCGGTCAGGGCGACAAGCGCGCGCTCTCCGGCTCGTTCTATCGCGCCCGGCTCGCCTACCCCGAACGGGAGCTCGAGCCGGGCAAGAGCGCCACCTACGAGGTCGCGACGTACATAGGACCGAAGGAGCGCGACATCCTCGCCGTGGCCGGCGGCGTGCCCAACGGCCTCTCGGAGCTCATCGACCTGGGGTTCTTCTCGGTGATCGCCAAGGTGCTGGTCGCGTTCCTGTTGAAGGTCTACTCGAGCAGCCCCAACTGGGGCAGCGCGAGCCTCGTCTTGACGCTGACGGCGCGGACCCTGCTCTTCCCGCTCTCGCTGCCGATGATCCGAAACTCCATCGAGATGCGGAAGCTCAAGCCGGAGATGGACGCCTTGAACGAAAAGTTCAAGGACGACCCCCAGCAGCGCGGCCTGGCCCAGATGGAGCTCTGGCGAAAGAACGGCGTCAGTCCGTTCAAGGGGTGCCTCCCGCAGGTCGCATCCATGCCCGTCTGGTTCGCGCTCTACACGACCCTGCAGACCGCCGTGGAGCTCTACAACATCCCGTTCCTCTGGTTTCCCGATCTCTCGGAGGCCGACCCGCTCTACATTCTGCCGTTCGTGATCGGCGGCACGACGTTCCTGCAGCAGAAGCTCCTGCCCCAGCAGGGAGATCCCGCCCAGCAGAAGATGATGCTCTACATGATGCCGGGCATGTTCACGGTGTTCATGCTGTTCCTGCCGTCGGGGCTCGGCGTCTACATGTTCACCAACGGCCTCATCGCGATGGCGCAGCAGCAGATCGTGGAGTGGCACGTGAGACGGACGATGCCGCCCGGCGGCGGCGACATCCAGGTCAAGATCCGGGACGACGACGAACCGCCTTCCGGTGGCGACAAGAAGGGAAGCAAGCGTCGCCCCGGAACGAAGCAGCAGATTGCATGAGGGGACGCGAGACGATCGAGGGTCGCTCCTCGAACTGAAAGGTCGGACACGCCATGGGCGACGAGTACGAAGACGAAGAACCCACCAACGACGAGGACCGTGACGGCGACGACGAGGGCCGTGACGACGACGACGAGGATCGTGACGACGACGACGACGACGACCGCGACGACGACGACCGCGACGACGACGACGACGGAGGCGCCTCCGATCGATCGGGACCCCCGCGCGAGGAGTACGTGCCTAAGGACGACGAGCGTGCAGCCAAGGCGCTCGCGTTCGTGAGCGACGTGATCCGTCAGATGGAGATGACGTGTCGCGTCTCGTTGCTCCGACCGGGCAAGGACGGCGAGGACGAGATCAACCTGGAGATCCACGGCGAGGACGCCGGGCGGATCATCGGCAAGAAGGGGCAGGTGCTCGGTGCACTTCAGTTCCTGACGAACCGCGTGATCAACCGCCCGGGGCTCCCCAAGCGCCACATCCTGGTGGATGCCGAAGGGTATCGTCGCCGCCGAGACAACTCGCTGGCGGCCATGGCGAAGCGCCTGGGACGTCAGGCCATGGAGGACGGGCAGATCATCACGTTCGAGCCGATGAATCCCCGTGATCGCCGCGTCGTGCACCTGGCGCTCGCCAAGTTCGAGGGTGTGATCACGAAGAGTGAAGGCGAAGGCGAGGACCGCCGGGTTCAGATCATCCCCGTACGGCGCTGAAAATCGGACGGCGCCGCCCCATGGGCCGCTTCGATCATCTCGCCACGCGACCCGCACGAAGCGTCGTACACCTCGCCAGGTGGAAGCTGGCCGGGCGTGCGCGGTCGCCGGTACGGCCGGAGGCGCGCACGCCGTGGATGCCGAACGACGCTACCGCGCTCGATGCGGACGTGCCGTCGCTCACGTGGATAGGGCACGCCACGTTCGTGATCAAGCTGGGTGGCACCGTCGTGGCCACGGATCCCAACTGGAACGATCGCGTCGCCATTCGCAGGCGTCAGGTGGCGCCCGGGCTGGATCTCGCGGCAGCGGCGCTTCGCGTACGGGTCATCGTGGTGTCGCACAACCACCGCGACCACATGGACCGCTGGACGCTCGAGCGGCTCGCGAGCGACAAGGTCGTGGTCGTCCCGACCGGGAACGCGAAATCACTGAGGGGGCTCGGCGCGCGTCGCATCGTGGAGCTCGACTGGTGGCAGACGCACCGCGAGGGCGATCTCGCCATCACCCTGGTGCCGGCGCGACACTGGTCGATGCGCACCCCCTTCGACCGCAACGACTCCCTCTGGGGCGGGTTCGTGCTGCGTGGCCCGGAGGGCGCCGCGTACCACTCGGGCGATACGGGCATGTTCGACGGCTTCGACGAGATTGGCGCTCGCGCGGGTCCCATCGACTGGGCCATGCTGCCCATAGGCGCCTACGCGCCGCGGTGGTTCATGGCGCCGCAGCACATCTGCCCCGAGGAAGCGGGCGAAGCGTTCGAGCGCCTGCGTGCGCGCCACCTGGTGGCAATGCACTGGGGCACCTTTCGCCTCACGGACGAGCCTCTCGACGAACCGCCCGAACGCCTGCGTGCCTGGGCTGCCGCGCGCGGCCACGGGGACGACCGCATCTGGATCCTCGCAGCAGGCGAGACGCGCCTGCTGCGCGCCTGATGCTCACGGGTACGTGTAGACGCCGTGGATGCCGAGCGGGATCCCCAACCCCCAGAACCCGAGCAGAAACAGCGTCCACAGCACGAGAAACGTGAGCGAGTAGGGCAGCATCAGGCTGGTCAGCGTCCCGATCCCCGTCCCCTTCACGTACCGCTGGCAGAAAGCGACCACGAGCGGGAAGTACGGCATGAGCGGCGTGATGATGTTCGTCGTCGAATCGCCCACGCGGTAGGCCGCCTGGGTCAGCTCGGGCGAAATCCCGAGCTGCATGAGCATGGGGACGAAGATGGGCGCGAGGAGCGCCCACTTCGCCGACGCGCTCCCGATGACGAGGTTCACCGTCGCGCAGAGCAGGATGATGCCGACGATGGTCACGGGGCCCGGCAGCGCGAGCGCCTGGAGCACGTTCGCACCCTTCACGGCGAGCAGCGCGCCGATCTGGCTCTTGTTGAACGCATAGATGAACAAGGACGCGAAGAACGCCATCACGATGTAGTACCCCATCGTGGACATCGTCTTGCTCATGCCCTTCACCGCGTCTCGGTGCGACGCGAACCTGCCGGACGCGTAGCCGCACGCGAGGCCGGGGAACAGGAACAGGAGGAAGATGAGCGGCACGATGGACTGCATCAGCGGCGCCGCGAACGCCGTGAGCTCGCCGCTGGGCGCGCGAAGGGGCGACGTCCTGGGCCAGGACAGCGCGACGAGGAGGCCCACCCCGGCGACGAACGCCAGCGTCCCGGCCCTCAAGCCCCGCATCTCCTCCGGCGTTAGAGGGTCCATCTTGGGCATGTCGGTCGCGTCACCGTCCACCTTGGTTCCGGACAGCCGCGGCTCGACGATGCGGTCGGTGATGTACCAGCCCACGAGGATGATCAGGACGCTGGACACGCCCGTGAACATCCAGTTGCAGAGCGGATTCACCTCGCGCGCGGGATCGAGGATGCGAACCGCCTCCTGGGTGAGCCCCTGCAGCAGGGGATCGATGCCCGAGGGCACCGGGTTGGCGCTGAAGCCCCCGGACACCCCGGCAAACGCCGCGCCAATGCCGGCGAGCGGGTGGCGTCCGGCGGCGTAGAAGATCACGCCACCGAGGGGGATGACGAGCACGTAGCCGGCGTCCGCCGCGGTATGGCTGATGATCGCCACGGCGATGAGCATGGGCGTGAGCAGCGAGCGCGGCGTGAAGCTCAACAGCCGCTTGAGCACGGAATCGATGAACCCGCTCTGCTCAGCCACGCCGACGCCGAGCAGGGCGACGAGGACGACGCCGAGCGGGTGGAACCCGGTGAAGGTCTTCACCATGTCCGCGAGAAAGGTCGTCAGCGCCTTCCCCGTGAGCTGACTCTCCACCGCCCGGGCCTGCGCACCGGACTTGGACGGAACCTCGAAGCCGTAGCCAGCCAGGAGCGCCGACGCGACCCAGGTGATGAGCAGCGCGAGTACGAACAGGACCGCCGGATCGGGCAGCTTGTTGCCCGCGCGCTCGACGAAGTCGAGCATCCGCTCGGTCAGCGTTCCGCGCTTCCCTGCCCCGCTCGGCTCTTCCCCGCTCGGTTCCTCTCCCATCGGCCCATGGCCACGCTCCCGCACCTCGGCGTCTCCCATGGGCGCGGTCATACCAGACTCGCCCGCGCGTCGCGTGGCGCCCGCGCCCTGCCGGACGCGCACCGCGACCGCCGCCAGGGCACGGCGCGCGGGGTTGCTTGCAGGCCCGCGCGGGTGGGGCCACGCTGGCCCACCGGCCGGCGCGCGCCCGCCGCAACGAAGGAGACCCGGATGGCAACGAACGCGGAGAAGGCCTGCGAACGATTCCAGAAGCTCGTCGGCAAGGAAGAAGGGCCGAGCAACGAGCACAAGGTGGATCAGACGCAGATCAACCTGTTCGCCGACGCGACGCTCGACCGCCAGTTCATCCACACGGATCCCGAGATGGCGGCGAAGGTGTCACCCTACGGCAAGACCATCGCGCACGGCTTCCTCACGCTCTCGATGGTTCCGTACCTCAGCGCGGGGATCACCTCGAGTGACCCGAGCGTCTACGAGGGGATGATGATGGCGATCAACTACGGTCTCGACAAGGTTCGCTTCCCCAGCCCCGTGAAGGTGGACTCGTCCGTTCGCGCCCGACGCGAGCTCATGTCCGTCGAACTCAAGGACCCGAATACCGTTCAGATCAAGAGCCGGATCACCATCGACATCGTCGGCGAAGACAAGCCGGCCTGCGTGGCCGAAACGCTGGCGCGCATCCTCTATTCCTGAAGCTCACTTCTTCGCGAACCACAGGGCGTACAGCGCGAAGATGGCCGCGGCGATGGCTGCGGCGATGGCGAGGCGCTTCTTCGTCGGGACGGTCGTCTTCTCCGGCACCGCGCGGGACTCCTCGCGCGGCGCCGCGCGGCGAGGTTCGGCGGGCCGCCCCTTCCCCGGCGGACGGCCGCGAGACTTCCGCGCGGCGCGGGCCAGTCGCTCCGCACGTTCCTCGAGCTCGCGACGCTCCTGGGCCCGACGCTCCGCGGCTCGCTCCGCGCCGCGACGGGCCGCCACGTTCGCGTCCTGCATCTGCTGCGCGCGTTCTCGGCGCCGGCGCGCCTTCTCGTCGTCGCGCTTCTTTCGGCGCGAACGCCGCTCCTCGAGGCCCTTGCGCTTGCGCTCCTTCTTCGACTTCGAAGACCGAAGCGCGAGGGTCGAACCCGATCGACCCACGGCCCCCCGGGCGAGCGCCGGACCCTCCGGCCCCTTTCCGGCCGCCCTGGGCGTCACGGCGAGCCCGGCACCCATGGGCGCGACGCCGCTGCCGGGAGACGAGGCGGCGACGGGCGGCGGCTTCGGCGGCATCGCGGAAGGCTCGGGCTTCGCAGCGGTCGTCGCCGGCGTCCTGGCCGCCACGGGCGCCGCCGGTGCTTTCGACGCGGCAGTGCCGCCGACGGACGCCCTCGCGACGTCGCGTGAACCCGTCACGGACGTGGGCGTCGCCGGCGCGGCTGGCGGCGGCTTCGCCGTGGCAGCGCGCGGAGCGTCGGCGACGGAGCCCTGCGTGGGGCTGCCGGCCGCGGCGGTTGCGCCGGGCGCGGCTTGGCCGACCAGCGTGCTGGAGGTGCTCGGCAACGACTTCGCGACCGGCGCGCTCGACCCGCCCGCTACCGGCTTCGCGAACGACGGGCTCGGCGCGCTCGGCAACGGCTTCGCGACCGGCGCGCTCGACCCGCCCGCCACCGGCTTCGCGAACGACGGG
>CAZARU010000052.1:0-45928 GCA_964487605.1 uncultured Polyangiaceae bacterium | reverse complement strand
CCAGTGCGTCGCCTCTGCCATGGTGCCGCCCTACGCCGCGAAGAACCTGAGCCAGGACATCTGCGCGGGCGGATCGCTGTGCGCGCCGCTCACGTTCTCGGACCCGACCTTCATGCCGGCCAAGTGCACCTCTGCCGCGAGCGCCGAGGGGCGCTGCGTGAACGAGTGCTTCACCAAGGGCGTGGGAGCGGCGCAGTTCCTGCCACAAGACAGCTGCCAGGCCGGTGAGAAGTGCACGCCCTGCTACAACCCCGTGGACGGGCTCGCGACCGGCGCCTGCACGCAGAACGGCGACATGCCAACCCAGGCGCCCGTCACGTTCGCGGACTGCTGCAACAACTTCGGCAAGTGCGTGCCGACCGCGCTGGTTCCGCCGGAGCGCCAGATGCAGCTCCCCAAGGACAACTGCGCGGGCGCGGACGATCTCTGCGCGCCCACGGTCGTGATCAACAACCCGATGCACAAGTTCGTCGGGTGCACCGCGAACATCCTGTTCCAGATGCACCAGGGTGCCTGCGTACCGGCGTGCCTGGCGGGCTCGCAGGCCAGCCTTCTGGCCCAGGAGACCTGCCAGCCCGGGGAGCTCTGTGCGCCGTGCATCAACCCCCTCACGATGATGCCGACCGGCGCGTGCATGTGACGCGGTACTAGGGCCTCCCTCCCAGGTCCGTCCTCTCGAAGGCACCGCCGGCGCACTCGTGGCGTCGCAGCTCGACCGTCCGTCCGACGGCGACGGCCACGAGCACCGATGCGCCCGTCCACACGGCCCGCGCCCCCGGGGGCGCGACGTGCAGCGGCAGGAGCGGCGCCAGCCGACCCACCGGGCCACGCAAAGGCAACGTCATCGAGCGTGTCGCGATGTCCGGCCCAGCCGCGGAGCAGCGCACCATGACGTCCCGCCAGTCGACCAGATCCGGCGAACCGCCCTCGGCGTGCATCAGTGCGGCTCGGCGGTCGGCGCCACAGCGGGCGACGACGGCCGTGGTGTCACCCGCTCGCGTGACGCCCTCCGGCTCACAGCCCGCGAGCACCGGAACGGCGGCAGCGTACTCTGGTGCGTACTGGATCGCGAACACGGTGGTCTCGGGCTGGCCACTTGCGCGCGAGCAGAGCGCGTAGTGCCACCGCTCGCCGACGAACGACAACCCGGCGATCGCGGGCTGACACGGCTCGGGCACCGAGAGCGGCAGGCCAGGCGCCGCGGCGCCAGAGTCGTCCAGGGAGTGGAACCGCAGCGCGGCGCAGGGCTCCGTGCGACCCTCGCCGCACCCGGAGTCGCCATCGCGATGCAGCACGACCGCACGGCCCGCGTCGGAGATCGCGACGTCGAGCTGTCCGCGCCGCACGTCCGCGGGCGCCGCGGCGCGCCCCAGCACCGCGGCAGGCGACCAGCGGCCGTCGGCGACGTGACCCCGGGCTGCCAAGATGCTCCCACCCACGTCGCTTCGCGTACGCCAGGCCGCGAGGACGACGCTCGCGGTCGTCGCTGCGGCCAGCTCGACGACGGCTTCGCCGGACCCCGACGCCGCCACGACGGCCGGCGGTCCCGAGGTGCGTCCTCGACGATCGACCGGCAGGACCACGACTCCGCCGCCCGCGTCCGCGGGCCGGCCATGCACGAGCACGGCGCCGTCGGGCGTCACGACGAGGTCGAACGCGACCACTCCGGAGACATCCACCGACTCCGCGAAGGTGTCGGCGGCGGCCGGAACGCTCCCTGACGGCGCCGGAGCCGGGCCGGACCGCTTTTCGTCGCACGCCGAAGCCGCGAGCACGACGAGCCCGAAAGCGATCGTCCGGGCCGGGCCGTGGCGCCGCATGACCGCTTGGTACCGAGCCGAGGCGCGCACGTCCAGCCACGGCGCCACCTCGCGACGGTTGCACGCGCCGGGCCGGCCATGATGGAGTCGCCCCTCGTGACGGATCGCAGCCTGGACAAGTGGGAGGGACCAAAGTGGCTTCCCCGCGCGCTGCACGGCGTCGTGCTCTGGTTTTCCGGGTTCGGCCGCACGCGCGGCGGTGAGAAGCGCGGCGTCCTGTCGACCATCTTCCACGCGCTCGCGTCGATTCCGAAGGCCCTCTACATGCAGCTCGTGCTCATGACGAGCAAGGACTCGACGAAGCTCTACTCGTACCTGGGCGACGACGTCCTCGAGTTCAAGAACGAGGACTTCGCGAAGGACGACAAGCCGCTGTGGCTGAACTATGGCTACTGGAAGGACGCGAAGACGTATCCGGACGCCTGCTCCGCCCTCGCGCGGCAGCACGGCGAGGCCGCGGCCCTCGGCCCGACGGACGAGGTGCTGGACTGCGGGTTCGGGTTCGCCGAGCAGGACCTGCTCTGGGTGCGCGAGTTCGACGTGAAGAAGATCACGGGCCTGAACATCACGCCGCTGCACGTGAACGTGGGGAGGCAGCGTGTCGAGCGCCACGGCCTGGCGGGCAGGATCGACCTTCGCGAGGGCTCCGCCACCGAGATCCCGTTCGAGGAGGGCTCCTTCGACAAGGTGATGGCCCTCGAGTGCGCGTTTCACTTCCACACGCGCGAGAGGTTCTTCGAGGAGGCCCTTCGCGTGCTGCGCCCGGGCGGGCGCCTCGCCTGTGTCGACCTCCTTCCGCTGCCCGGCGAGAAGACGTCCGGCCTGTGGAACCGCATGTGCCGAGCGCGCGTGCACATCCCCGAGGAGAACGTCTACGACCGCGACGTCTACTGCGCGAAGCTCCGCGCGCTCGGCTACGAGAACGTTCAGTGCCGGTCCATCCGCGAGTACGTGCTCACCGGCATGGCGAAGTACTTCTCGCTGCGCCACCAGGGCGCCACCATGGACGACGCCCTGGTGGAGCTGGACGAGCGCGACGTGAAGGAGGCCCGGGGAGCCGAGCTCTGGGGGAAGAACGGCGGTACGAGCGACTACGTGATCATCACCGGCGACAAGCCGGGCAAGGCGCTCGCGGTCGGCGGCGACGCGTGAGCGCGGGCCGCTCTCAACGGCCGCGCAGGCGGTCCCAGTAGTACGCGACCACCTCGGTCGCGCCGATGACCCACTGGTGCACGTAGCTGCGCCGGCCGCGATCCTCGACTCCTTCCGGGAACAGCTTCCGGAGGCGCTCGAACATCTCCGGGCTCCTGGTACCCAGGATCATCTCGCACGAGGTGGGCACCCAGAGACACCGGAAGCCGTGGGACTTCGACCGCTCGACGGACTCTGGCACGCCGCGGATCCAGCTGTCGTGCCAGACCACGATGCTGTCGTCCGCGACGAGCGGCAGAATCCCGTCGAAGTCGTGGCTCACCTGCGGGTGGCTGTGATCACCGTCGATGAAGATCAGCGGATACTTCTCGGCCTCGACGGCCCCGGGAATGTCCTTGGGTGACCAGCCCTTCTTGTTCTTGAGAATGTCCGTGAGCTCCAGCTTCTCGGTGAGCTCGCGCGCAATCTTGGCGCACCGCTCGCCGGGGCCTTCCGACTGGCTGTCGAGGGTGATCACGCTCGCGCCGCCATTCTGACGCATCACGTCGGCGATGTAGGTCGCGCTCAGCCCGAACGCGTTCCCGATGATGAAGCATCGCTCCGGTCGTACCTCCCGGATGATCTTGCCGAACGTCATGCATTCGTCCTCCCCGATGGACACGGGCATGATCGACCCCTTGAGGCGGCGGTGGGGCCCGCCGGGGTTGAGCAGCCCGTCGTTCCAGATGACGCTCGTCTCGACGGTGGTCTCGAGGGCGGCGATCACGCGTTGCAGGGAGTCGTCCACGGCCCGCGGATGCTACCGCGACGCTGCGCCGGACCCAAGGCGACTGTTCAGCCGCATCCACCCCCGGGCTGGCATCGCTCACCGACGCCGCAAGTGGACCCGCCGCACACGCACCGGCCGGTAGCCACAGTGCACGTTCCTCCACCACCCGCGTCGCAGTGCGCGTTCGTCGCGCACCGGCACCCCGCCGAGACGCACGAGAACCCCGGCGGGCACGCGCGTCCGCAGGCGCCGCAGCTCGAGGCATCCGTGGACAGGTTGCGACAACCCGCCGGCGTCTGGCAGCACGTCTCCGAGGCGCCGCAGGCCGGCCCGCCGTTGCAGCTGCAGACGACCCCCCCGGAGGAGATGCACCACTGCCCGAGGCCACAGGGCGTCCCGTTGCACGAACAGGTGCCGGTGCTCGTGTTGCACGTCGCCCCGCTCGACACGCCGCTCCCACGGCACTCGTTGTTCGTGGAGCAGCCGCAGTACTGTTGCGAGGCTCCGCCCTGGTCGCACTCGAAATCGTCGCCCGAAGGTCCGCCCTGCGCAGTGCAGGAGTTCCCGCACCCACCGCAGCTCGTGTCGTTCGACTGGACGTTCCGCTCACAACCGTCGTCGGACTGGGGCGCCGTGGGCAGCGTGCAGTTGCCGAAACCGAGATCACAACTCGACGTGCAGAGGCCACCGGAGCACGCGCGCGACGCCACGTTGGAGCTGCTGCACGACCGGCCGCACGAGCCGCAGTGGTTCACGTTCGTCGCGAACGTCACCTCGCAGCCGTTCTGCGCATTGCCGTCGCAGTTGCCACAGCCGGCCGAGCAGGTGGGCACGCAGGAGCCGAGCACGCAATTGGTCGAGCCGCACGCGTTCGAGCAAACCGTCCCGCACGACCCGCAGTTGTTCACCGACGAGGGCAGGTGTGCCTCGCATCCGTCGTCGATGGCCCCGGGCTGTGGACCGTTGCAGTCGGAGTAGCTCGCGTTGCACGAGTACGTGCAAACACCCGAAGCGCACGACCGCGATCCGTTGTTGGCGGTGGAGCAGGGCGCGTTGCACGAGCCGCAGTGGGCGACGTTGTTGGAGACGTTCAGCTCGCAGCCGTCGTCCACGTTGCCCGGCTGCGGACCGTTGCAGTCCCCGAAGGAGGGGCTACACGTGTACGAGCACGTGCCGCCGCTGCACGTCCTCGCCGTGTTGTTCGTCGTGGAGCACGCGCCGCCGCACGAGCCACAGTGTGAAACGTTCGTCGCGGTGTCGACCTCGCAGCCGTCGTCGGTGGCCCCAGGTTGCGGACCGTTGCAATCTGCGAACGCCCCGCTGCACGTGTAGCTGCACGTGCCGCCGCTGCACGTCCTCGCCGTGTTGTTCGTCGTGGAGCACGCGCCGCCGCACGAGCCGCAGTGCGTCACATCGCTCGACGTGTTGGCCTCGCAGCCATCGTCCGTCGCGCCGGGCTGCGCGCCGTTGCAGTTGGCGAACGGAGCGGTGCACGTGTAGCTGCAGGTTCCGCCCGAGCAGACCCGCGCGGTGTTGTTCGCCGTCGAGCAGTCTCCGCCGCACGAACCGCAGTGCATCACGTCGTTCGATGTGTTGACCTCGCAGCCGTCGTCCGTCGCACCGGGCTGGGGCCCGTTGCAATCAGCGAAGCCACCCGTGCACGTGTAGGAACACATCCCACCGCTGCACGTTCGGGCCGTGTTGTTCGCCGTCGAGCACGGCGCGCTGCAGGAGCCGCAGTGGGCCGTGTCCGTCAGCAGGTTCGCCTCGCAGCCGTCCGACCGGGCATTCCCGTTGCAGTTGGCGAAACCGGCGGCACACGCGATGGAGCAACTTCCGGCGGCGCAGGAGGCGGCGCCGTTCGCGCCGCTGCACGCGTCGCCGCAGGCTCCGCAATGAACCGTGCTCGTGTCGACGTTCACCTCGCAGCCGTCGTCCGTCGCGCCGGGTTGCGGCCCGTTGCAGTCCCGGAACGACCCGGTGCACGTGTACGTGCAGAGCCCGGCCGCGCAGGTTCGCGCGGAGTTGTTCGCGCTCGAGCAGGGCGCCGCGCACGCGCCGCAGTGCGAGACGTTCGTGGCGAGGTTCACCTCGCAGCCGTTGGCAGCATTCCCGTCGCAGTCGGCGAAGCCCGGATTACAGGTGATCCCGCAGGTGCCGCCCGAGCAAATCGCCGTCCCGTTGGTCGAGTTGCAGACGTTGCTGCACGAGCCGCATCGCGTCGGATCGATGAGGGTGTTCACCTCGCAGCCGTCGTCCGTTGCCCCGGGCGTGGGGCCGTTGCAGTCCGCAAAGCCCCCGGTGCACGTGTAGTTGCACGATCCGCCGCTGCACGTGCGTGCCGTGTTGTTCACCGTGGAGCACGCCCCACCACACGAGCCGCAGTGCAGCGAGTTCGTCCACAGACTGACCTCGCACCCGTTGGTCCTCGCGTCGAGATCGCAGTCGTCGAAGCCCATGGCACAGGCGATCTGGCAGGCACCTCCGGTGCACGTCGCGATTCCGTTCGCCGAGCTGCAGGCGGCACCGCAGCCACCGCAGGTCGCAATCGACGTCTGCGTGTTGCTCTCGCAGCCGTCATCGACCGCCCCTCCCTGGGGCCCATTGCAATCGGCAAACCCGCCGACGCACGTGTAGCTGCAGGCGCCGCCGGCACACGTCCGCGCCGTGTTGTTCGCCGTCGAGCAGGCTCCACCGCACGAGCCACAGTGCGCCGTACTCGTCGTCACGTTCGTTTCGCAGCCGGTACCGGGGTTGGCGTCGCAGTCACCCTGTCCCGGCGGACAGCTCACGCAGGCACCGCCCTGACAAACCTGACCGATGGCGCACATGACGCTGCAGCCACCGCAGTTCGCTGGGTCCGACGTCGTGCTGGTCTCGCAGCCGTCGTCGGAGGCGCCGACCTGCGGACCGTTGCAGTCGGCGAACCCGGCGTTGCACGTGTAGCTGCACGCGCCCAGCGCGCACGTGCGAGACGAGTTGTTCACGGCGGAGCACGCGCCGCCGCACGATCCGCAGTTCGACGTGTCGGTGGCCAGCGCGACCTCACACCCGTTCGCAGCGCTACCGTCGCAGCTCGCGAAGCCCGTGTTGCAGACGATGCCGCACGTGGACCCGGCGCAGAACGGCGTTCCGGCGGTTCCGTCGCAGACGACGCCGCAGGCGCCACAGCTCAGGGGGCTCGTCGCGACGTTCGTCTCGCAGCCGTCGTCGCTCGAGCCGGGCTGGGGCCCGTTGCAGTCCGCGAAGCCCGGGCTGCACGTGTAGGTACAACCGCCACCGTTGCAGAAGCGCGCACCGGCATTCGTCGTGGAGCACGGCGCGCCACACGCCCCACAGTGGGCCACGCTCGTCGCGAGCGCGACCTCGCACCCGTTCGCCGCGCTTCCATCGCAGTTGGCGAAGCCGGGGTCACACGTGATGCCGCAGACGCCCGCCGTGCAGAACGGCGTTCCGTTCGTCCCGGCGCAGACGACACCGCACCCGCCGCAGTTCCCGGGATGAGACGCGACGTTGGTTTCGCATCCGTCGTCCACGGACCCCGGCTGCGGCCCGTTGCAGTCGGCGAACCCACCATTGCAGGAGTAGCTGCATCGACCCGCCGCGCAGGTTCGCGCCGAGTTGTTCGCCGCCGAGCACGCATCGCCGCAACCGCCGCAGTTGAGCGCATCCGTGTCGAGGTTCGCCTCGCACCCGTCGTCTATCGACCCGGGCTGGGGCCCGTTGCAGTCCGCGAACCCCGGGCTGCACGTGAAGGCGCACTGGCCGCCGAGGCAGCTCCCGGACACCGCGTTCGCGGTCGAGCACGCCGCCAGGCAGGCCCCGCAGTGCGCCGCGCTCGTGGAGGTGTTCGTCTCGCACCCGTTCGCTGCGACGCCGTCGCAGTCACCCGTGCCGGCCGGACAGCTCGAACACTGACCTCCCTGGCAGGTCCAGCCTGCGGGGCACGCGTTGCCACACACGCCACAGTGCGCGGTGGAGGTCTGGGTATCGGCCTCGCACCCCGTGGCGACGGTCAGATCGCAGTCGGCGAAGCCCGCCTGGCACGCGACGAGGGTGCAGGCGGCTCCCACGCATCCCGCCGTCGCGTTCGCGAGCGAACACGCCTGGGTGCAGCCACCGCAGTGCTCTTCATCGGACCGCGTGTCCACCTCGCAACCATCGAAGTCCGTCGTGTTGCAGTCGGCGAAGCCCGGGGAGCACGCGGCAACGACGCAGTTCGCGCCGACACAAGCCGCTGTCGCGTCCGCGAGGTCGCAGGCAGCGCACGACGAAACCGAGCAGCCGAACGCCGGATCGTCGAGCGCGACGCACGAGGCGCCGCACTGCTTCGTACCGGCGGCGCATCCGGCGTCGAACGCCGCGTCGAGCACGGCGCCGTCGCTCGGGGAATCCTCGTCGGGCGCATCGTTCGACGCGTCAGGTGTCGCGTCCGTCTCCGACGCGTCCTCGGCGGCTCCGTCCTGACCGGCTGCCGCGGCGCGCCCCCCCGCGCCACCGAACCCCGCGCCGCTGCCGGCGGTGCCTCCCGCTGCGTCTCGACTCCCACCGACGCCGGCGGACCCGCCGGCCACGCCGGCGGTCCCGCCGCTCGCGTCCGCAGCGTCCGAGCCGGCCCCGCCGAAGCGGTAGGCGTCGTAGTCGATCGAGCACGCGCTCGCGAGCCCCACGGCCGAAAGGACGAGCCGCCGCAGGTACGACCTCACAGCTCGACCTGCAGCGAGACCGCGGACGGCGTCGCGTGGAGCCGTGCGCGCCGAACCGCGCGCCGTCCGGAGCGACCCTCCGCCGGTCGATCGAGGAGGAAGAGCGTCACGGCCGCGCCGGCGCCGACGAGCCCCACGGCAAGCCCCACGTTCGCGATGGTCTGCTGCGTGCGCCCGGTGTCCACGTCGTCGCGCACCGACTCGGGGCAGCGCTGGTCGGGGCACTTCTCCTCGAGCGAGGAGTTCGTGGATCGCGTCATCGCGCCGAACACGCCGAAGGTGACGAACCCCGCCAGCCCGACGCCTGCGGCCGCAATGACGGGGACGCCGATCCCGCGGCGCGCGGGGCGTGGCGGCGGCTCGGCGTCCGCGGCGACCGGGATCGGGGACGCGCCTGCCGCCGGCGCCGGTGCGCCGGAGCTGGCAGCGAGCGCGAGCAGGACCTCGTGCTCTGCGCCTGCGACGGCGTCGATCGTCGTCGCGGCAGTGCGCCCATCGCCGGCCGCGACCTCGATGCGCGTCTTGCCGGGGACGACGGGAATGGAGCGCCACCCCGTCTCGTCGATCGCAGCCCCCGCGACCCTCAGGTCGGCGCCCTGCGGCGCACCCTCGACCTTCACCGACACGAGCGCAATCTCGAGCCGGAGCCCCGCGACCTCGGCTTCGGCGAGCTCCGCCGCCTCCGCGTACCGGGGGATGCGAGACGACAGCTCGCGCGCTTCGTCCGCGGCGAGCCACAGCTCGGTCCACGCCTCCAGCAGCCGCCCGCCCTTGCGCAGCGCGCGCCCGAGCATCAGATGGGTCGTCGGGCTCGCCACGACGTCATGGGACGCACGGAAGGCGGCGACGGCCTCGTCCCAGCGCGACGCCTCGAAGTGGCCTCGCCCCACCTCGAACTGCGCCTGGGCGCGGCTCATCTCCTCCTGACTCGCCACCTCGACGCTCTTTCCCGCCGCGAGCGCCGGGGAAGGCGACGCCCACGAGCACGCGAGCAGCGCACCCATGGCGGCGAACCGAAGGGCCGAGCGAGCCACGGAGTCCAGCCGCGCACTCTACTCCGAATGCGCCGCGGCGTCGTCGGGTCGGGTCGAGGGAAGCAGGTCGGACGGACTTCCCGCGCCGAACCCGGGCCCGGTCGAAGCCGCCGTACACCCGCCGTGGGCGGGCTACCGGGCGTTCTCGACGCGGCCTGGCCGCCCCCCCGGTTCCTCGCGCTAGGCTCGCGCGTGGCTCCGCGGACCGTCGCCTTTCGGCGCTGGGCAGAACGCCTGGGCAACCCGCGCGCCCCGTGGATCTTCGTGGCGCTCGGCGTCGCGCTCGGCCTGCCGTCCATCGGCAGCCGCTTCGTGTTCGACGACAACACCCACGCGTTGCTCCAGCGATCCGAGCCGGGCGTCGTCGGTCACCAGCGCGGCGTGCTCGACTTGTTCGTGTTCGCGAACGGAGACGTCGAGACCGTTCGAGCGATGGTGCGCGAGGGTGTGCTCGCCTGGTGGACCGTCGACGGCTTCAAGAACGCCTTCTGGCGACCGCTCTCCAGCCTCACTCACGTCCTCGACGGCACGCTGTGGCCCGACTCGGCCGCGCTCATGCACGTCCATTCGCTCGCGTGGTACGCGGCGCTGCTCGTGGCCGCCGCGGCAGTGTACCGTCGCATGGCAGGCGCGCCGTGGGTCGCCGGGCTCGCGCTGCTCGGCTACGCCATCGACGACGCCCACGGGCACACCGTCGGCTGGAACGCCAACCGCAACGCGATCGTCGCTTCCACGTTCGCCCTCGTGGCGCTCGCGTGGCACCACGACTGGCGACGCCTGGGCAAGCGCTCCGCGGCCGTGCTGGGACCGGTCGCGTTCGGCGTGGCGCTGCTGTCCGGCGAGATCGCCGTGGGAGTGGCCGGGTACCTGCTGGCCTACGCGCTGTTCCTGGACCCCGCACCCCTGCGCGCGCGGGCGCTCTCCCTCTTGCCCTACGGCGCGCTCGCGCTCGCGTGGCGCGTGACGTACGTGCGTCTCGGCTACGGCTCGTGGGGGTCGGACGCCTACGTCGATCCCGGGGGCGAGCCGCTGGCGTTCCTGGCGGTGCTGCCGTGGCGCCTGGCAATGCTGCTCATGGGGCAGCTCGGCGCTCCCGGCTCGGACCTCGCCTTCGTCGGGCGACCTGACGGCATCGGACTGCTCGCGCTTCCCGCTGCGGCCACCCTGGCGGCCGCCGCGACCGTCGCGTGGCCGGCGCTGCGCGGCGACGCGCGCGCGCGCTTCTGGGCCCTCGCGATGGTGCTGTCCGCCGTGCCGGTCTCCGCGTCGTTCTCCAGCGACCGGCACCTGGTGCTCGTGGGGATCGGTGGCATGGGTCTGCTCGCCACGGCCCTGGCGAGGTTCCTCGAGTCGCAAGCCGAGCGCACGAGGCTCCGAGCGGTTCTGCTGCTCGGGTTCGGCGCCGTTCATCTCGTCGCGGCACCTCTGCTCTTCCCCGTGCGAGCGAAAACCTGGAACGCTCTGGGCGAAGCGCTCGACCGCGCCGATGCGAGTCTGCCCAGCGACGCGGCCGTCCGCGGCAAGACCATCGTCATCGCGAATCCGCCCATCGAGCCCTTCGCCAGCTGGCTCCACGTCATGCGAGCGCGCCGTGGCACACCGAGACCCGAGGCGTTCTACTCGCTCGCCGTCGCGGCGTCGGACCTGACCCTCACCCGCGCGAGCCCGCGAGAGCTCGTGGTGGAGCCCGAGCGCGGCTACTTCTGGACCGAGCCCGAGCGTCTGCTTCGCGGGAGGCGCCATCCCCTGGCGGTGGGGGACCGCGTGGAGCTCGCGTCGCTCACGGCCATGGTCGAGGCGCTCACGCCCGATGGCCGTCCGGCCCGTGTGCGGTTCACGCTGCACGAAGCGCCGGACTCGGGGCGCTACGTCTTCGTGAAGTGGGAGCGAGGCGTGTACGTTCCCCTTCAGCTGCCGGCCGAGGGTGACAGCGTGAGACTCGAGGCGCAGGATCTGTTCGGGGTGCTGCGCGGCGCTGGGTAGGGACGGCAGCGTCAGCCGCTGAGCACGAGGTCGAAGACCACCGTGAGGTCGAACTCCTGGTCTTCGAGCACGTCGAACTCGTTCACGGTGGGCAGCGTCACCGGATCGCCCGTCTCGGGCTTGTAGTCATCGGCTCCGTTCCCGTCGAGATCGAAGAAGCCGAGGAAGACGTAGCGGTCGTTCGCGGGCAGTGGCGGGCTCGTCCACCGGGCACTGCTGGTCTCGTCGGTGACCACGTCGACGCCGGCAACCTCCACCGCGCCGTACTCGGTGGCGCCTTCGATGGGTCCCGTGAGCGTGACCTCCCGCGCCAGGAAGAGGTTCCCGAACACCGTGCCGACCAGCGGATCGGCCAGAGTGGGGCTCTGACGGACGGTGTTGGTCACCGAAAAAGCGAGTCGCACCGTGCCCGTCGGCCCCGCCGGGCCACCGTCGCCACGGCGCCCGTCGTCCTCGTCGGAGCTGCAGCCCGCGAGGCCGACGAGGAGCGTGGTGCAGAACGCGCGCTTCAGGGCTCGCAATGCACGGGCTCCTGGCGCCCACTCACGTACCCGAAGCCCGCACACATCTCCTCGGGGAAGTCTATGGCCTTCGTGGTCCGGTTCTGCCAGACGCACGTCGTGCGCAGGAGGGAGCCCTTCTTGAGCGGCACGGGGTCGTCGAACAGCAACGTGACGGGAGGTGCGTCACGAAACTCCGCGCGCCAGGGATCCACGAAGTACATCCGCTCGAGGGTCGTTTCGGACTCGCCGACGGCGATCTCGAAGGTCGATCCGTTCTCGTGCATGTGACCGCCGAGAACGAGCAGCTCCACGTCTTCCGGCAGCACGCAGTCGAACGACTCCTCGGCCCGCTGGTTCGGTTCGATGGCGACCCGCAGGCTGTTCGTCGTGACGGTGGTGACCCAGGTGTGGACGTTCTCCGCCGGGACACGCTTCAAGCGAGCCACGTCGCGCACCAGGATCGGCTTCGGACCGGCGTTCACGTAGTGGAACTGCAGAACGAACTGCAGGCCGTTCGGGATCTTGATGCCGTAGCCGTCGGGCAGCTCGGTGTCGGGAAGCATGAAGGCACGGAACTTCCACATGTCCTCCGCCTCCGTGCAGTCCTCGAAGGTTCCCGGCGGCCGGGGCTCGAGCGTGGACAGCAGCACGATGTGGTGCCCGTACGTCGCCTGGTAGGACTCCATGACGGAGATGGCGACGTCCGCCTCGTCGTGTTCCAGGTAGGCGCAGAGCATCTTCTCTTCGCCGGGTTCGATGGTGACCTCCGGCGTGACGAGGTCGAGGTAATTCGAGTCAGCGTCGGGAACGGCCACCCGCAGATCCCGAACGCCCGCCGGAACGTCCGACCCCTTCTCGTCGCCACCCGAGCCGCACCCGACGAGCAGCAACCCTGCTACGCCCATCCACGCCGACCACTTGCCGATCATGTCGAACCTCCCTGAACCTTGCTGGACAATCCCCGAGCTACCGACGGACGCGACGAGTGTCAAACCCCGGTGGCGACCCAGGCACCGCGCCGTCACTTCGGGCAATTGCTGCCCGACGACCAGCTCCCCATCGGGCACCCCTCCTCGCACGCCTTCTTGCACTCGGCGTCGGAGGCCGTCTTCATCGACGTCTCCTTGCCGTCGCACACGCAGGTGCAGCTGCAGCTGGTGTCGTCGTCGTCACCACAGGCGGCGACGGCCAGCCCGAGAGCGACGGCGAGTACGGTGAGCGAAGCGGAACGAAGGTGCGTCATGGGAGCCTCCGAGCCGGAGGCTAGCGCAAAACCGTCCGCGGCATGCCGACCTGGTGGGGGGAGCCGGAGGCCCATGGGCGGCCCGGGCGGTGCTCGGCCTGCTGCCGCGCGCCTTTCACCTACCGCCATCCCACGAGCCCCCGCAGAAGCACCGATCCCAGACGAGCCGGAGGACGGCGACGGAATCGCAGGGGAACGCGCTCGTGCGGTCGAAGAACACGTTCTCGAGCAGCGCGCCGTCGACGAGGCAGGGGCACTCCTCTTCCGTGAGGTTGCACTCGAGGCGATACGCTGTCGGCGCGTCCAGGAGCTCACAGCTGCACTCGTACGACGTACGGGAATCGGCGCCCGACGGCCCCAGGGAGCAGGCGGGAGGAGCGACGCAGACGGGGCCTCGGGCGTCCGGCGACGCTTCCGAGCGCACGTCGACGGGAGCATCGTGGGAGAACGAGTCGCCGACGACGACGTCCGTCGCTCCGTCCACGGACCGATCCGCCCCGGAATCGACGACCGCGGGGGCATCGGGCGCTCGCTCGTCGAACCGCTCTTCGCTCGCGTCCACCGTGGAGGCTTCCGCCGCGTCGGCGCTCGGGCTCCCCCCTGCGTCCTTGCTCTGGCCGTCGCTCGTCTCGCCGCACGACGGCGTGAGAAGACCGAAACCGCTCAGCACGGCGACCGCGAGGAACCGTCCCCTGCGATGCCCAGCGAGCCCGCGGCCGTCATGCGCAGACGTCCGACCCAGACTGACCATCGCGCACCGAGGATGCGTGCGCCGCGTGGAGGGGTCAACGCGCGAAGAACCTCTCGGGATCCGCCCGCGGCCCTCGGACCGGGCACGGGAATCGGTGTGCCGCGGTCGTTCATCACGAGCGGTGCTACACTGCGCGGCGTGGCACGGTGGAACGGGGCGGGCGCCTGGCACGTCGTGGGAGCATTCGTCCTCGGCTGCTCGGTGACGTCGGAGCTGGCGGGCCTGAGCGAAGGGCGAGATTCGACCGCGGACGCGGACGCCTCCGCCGGCGCAGCCGGAGGCGCGAGCGCAGGCACCGGCGGGGCGTCGGGGGCCGGCGCGGGCCGCGGCGGCCAGGGCGGCACGTCAGCCGGCGTTGGGGCGAACGGAGGCACCGCCGCGAGTGGCGGCGCGGCCGGTTCGGGGGGAGCGAGCGGCGACGCCGGGACGAGCGCCGACGCGGCTTCGGGTGCGGCGGGCGGAGCAGCCGGCGCGAGCGGCGGCGGGACATCCGGCAGCGCCGGCGGCGACCCGGGCGGAGCCGGCGGCGACGCGAGTCACGATGCCTGTGTCGCGGCCGCGTGTCCGGGCGAAGTTCCGGAGGACGGCGCCAGCTGCTCGTGCAGCGACAGCTCGGTGTGCGCCTGGGACTACTGCAGCGGCTTCGTACCGCGGCACCTGCTCGCGGCGTGCGTGGGGAATCGCTGGACCACGGAGGCCCACGCCTGCCTCGGTGGCGCGTCGCTCGAGTGCGGCGACTCCGGTGACTACGGTGTCGCGCGCGAGACCAGCGGAGCCGGAGCCGGCTTCAGCGTCCGGTGCGAGACCAACCGCTGCGGTCCCAGCGTGACGTGCGGGTGCGCCGAAGACGCCATGTGCGGGCCCGGATACCGCTGCGTGAAGTCCTCGCCCATGGTCGTCTGCCTGCTGACCGACCTCTAGCGCCGCGGCGCGTGCGCGGGGTGACGGCACGACGGGTGCCATCGAGCACCGACTGGGCTAACGTCGCGCGCTCCCGCCGCCGTGCTGCCACTTCTCCGCCAGGTCTCACTCCGTCACGTCACGCGGAGCCCGCTTCGTTCTGCGCTGGTCGTCATCGGCATCGCCCTCGGCGTGGCGATGTACGTCGCGACGAACGCCGCGAATCAGAGCATCGTGGCCGCCTTCGAGGAGATGGTGGAGCGGGTCGCCGGCCGGGCGGATCTCGTCGTGGTCGGCGAGGGGGGTACGCTCGACGCGGAGCGAGTGTCGGACATCGCCGACCTCGACGACGTGGCGCACGCGGCGGCCGTGGTGGAGATCCCGATTCGGGAGTCACACGGCGGTGAACCGTTGCTCGTTCTCGGTGTGGACTTCCTCGGCGACACGCACTTCTTGCCGCTCGATGTCGACGAGGGGGAGCAGCGCGTGGTCGAGGACCCGCTGGCTTTCGTCAACGACCCGTCGGCGATCCTGGTATCGAGGACACTGGCGGAGCGCCGCGGGCTCGACGTGGGCAGCAAGCTCGATCTGATGACGAGCGTGGGACCCAAGGCCCTGGTCGTGCGCGGCGTGCTGGACGACAGCGGACTGGGCGCCGCATTCGGCGGACAGGTCGCGATCATGTCCATCGACGCGGCGCAGATGGCGTTCGCCCGCGGAACGCTCGTGGACCGGATCGACGTGGCGCTCGAGGACGGCGTCGACGCGGAAGCGGCTCGGCGTGCCATCGCCGAGGTCGCCGTGGGCGGTCGCGTGGAGCGTCCCGGCGAGCGCGTGCGACGCATCCAGAAGCTCATGGAGCCGTTCCAGAACGGCGTCTTCCTCTCGGGCTTCGTCGCGCTCATCGTCGGCATGTTCCTGATCTACAACGCCGTGGGCATCGCGGTGGCGCAGAGGCGCCGCGAAATCGGCGTGCTGCGGGCCATCGGGCTCGCGCGCGGGCGCGCGGTCCTCTTGTTCACCATCGAAGCGGTGCTCATGGCGCTACCCGGCGTGCTGGTGGGCCTCGTGGCCGCCCAGTGGGGGGCGCGCCTCGCGCTCGACCAGACGACTCCCACCATCGCCCAGGTCTTCGTGCCCATCCGGCCTCCCCCGCCCGTCGTGACCGCCGAGCTCGCGCTGCGGGGCGCCGTCGCGGGGCTCTTGACGACGATCGTCGCCGCGCTCCTGCCCGCGTTCCGTGCCGCCCGAGTGAACCCCGTCGAATCCCTCCGGCCGGCCGCCACGAGCGGCATGGCCGCACACGTGCCGGTGAAGTCGATGACCGCGGTCGCTGGCGTGCTCATCGGTGCGTCGTGGCTCACGGCGCGCACGACCACCGACCCGTTCCTAGGCGCTTGCGGCCTGCTGCTGAACGTCGCGGGAAGCGTCCTGCTCGTCCCCGCTGGCGTCGTGCTGCTCCACGGGGCCGTGTGCGGCGTCGCGGATCGCCTGTTCGGGGTTCCCGGGCGGCTCGGCGTGGACAACGTGGAGCGCACCCTCGGCCGCAGCGCGCTCAACGTCGCCGCCCTGATGGCCGCCGTCGCCATGACGGTGACCGTCAGCGGCTGGCTGTCGTCGCTGCAGGGCAACATCCGCAAGACGCTGGACACGCTGATCGCCAGCGACCTGCAGATCACGGCCGGCTCGCCGCTGAACGACCAGTACAACGTACGCTTCGGCGCGAGCAGCATCGACGCCGCCTCGAAGGTGGCGGGAGTCGCCGCCGTGGTCCCGGCGCGCGTGCTCGAGCTCGACGTGAACGACGTGCCCATGCGCCTCGTGGGCGTGGAGAGCCGCGCGTACCTCGCGGAGCTCGGGCGGCGGGGCAAGCTCCCGGAGATCGTGGCCGGCCCGGGCCTCGCCCCCGGTGACCTCGTGGGCGAGCGGCGCATCGTCGTGAACGAGGCGGCAGCGCGGAGCCTGTCGCTGGGCCCCGGTAGCGAAGCGACCTTCGCGTCACCGACGGGCAAGGTGACGTTCGCCGTTCACGCCGTGTTCGTGGACCACTCGGAGGCGGCCCTCGGGTACGTCGACAGAGCGCACTTCGTGGAGCGCTGGAAGGACGACTCCGTGGACAACATCGACGTGGTGATCGCGCAGGGCGCGGACGTCGAGGCCGTGGCCGCCGAGCTTCGGCGGAAGCTCGGTGGCGGTGAGCTCCTGTTCGTCACGCGCTCGAGCGCCGTCGCCGACGAGGTGATGAAGGTCGTGGACCAGGCGTTCACGTACGCGCGTTCGGTGGAGCTCGTCACGCTGCTCATCGCGCTCCTGGGAGTGGTGGCGACCATGACGGCCGCCGTGCTGGACCGCCTCCGGGAGATCGGCATGCTCCGCGCCATCGGCGCGCTGCGTCGGCAAGTCGTCGGCATGGTGGTGACCGAGGCCGCCTTCCTCGGCATCGTCGCCGCCGTGACCGGCGTGGCCGTGGGCGCCGTGCAGGGCGCCCTGCTGCTCACGGTGCTCGAGTCCATCGGCAAGGGCATGCGCGTGGACTACGTCTTCCCCACCGAGACCGCGGTGCGCGTCGCGGCCCTCGTCGCGCTCACCGCGGCGGTCGCCGGCGTGCTCCCGGGGCGGCGCGCGGCGACGACGGACGTGAAGGAGGCACTCGGATACGAGTGAGTCCCACGACCCGAAGGGTCAGCGGACCCCGGCGGCGCGGAGCACACCGGAGACGTCGCCCGACATGACCGGGCCGAGGCGCGCCAGGTCCTCGGCCGCCGCCTGGGAGGCGACCCCGTAGAAGATGATGCGCTTCACGTTCCCCGACTTCGCGACGGCGCGCACCTCGCCCAGGTCGAACGTCGCGGCACCGAGCGCGAACACCCCGGCATCGAACGGACCGATGAACGCGCCGATGCCCCGATAGTTCGGGGACGCGGTGACCGCGGCGCCCCGCGCCCGGAATGCCCTGGCCAGACGATCCGCCACCGCCCGGTCCTCGACCACGAGCAGCACGCTCTTCGGAAACTCGGTGGGGGGGGCCCACGTCTTCGGCGAAGCGCGGTCGGTCCGCGGCACCGGCGGCGGTGACGGCGCCTTCGGGTGCTCGCCGGACGGGGCGGGGTCCGTGCGCGGGATGGCGGGGCGAGCCGACTGGGTCGCGTCGCGAGCGAAGCGCCGCGACAGCACTTCCTCTTCGACGGGCTCGGCGCGCGGCGTGGGCGAGCGCGGTACGCCGGACGTCCGCTCCGGCTTCGCGCCGATCCCCGCGGCGCGAAGCGCGGCGTCCTCGAACTCGGGCGTGGGCGAGTCCTCGCCGCCCGACCCGGCGTCGGAAGTGCGGCCGGGCGCGCCACGCTTGCCTGTCGTCACGGAGACGAGCCGGCGTACCGACGCGGGCGGCGGCGCCTCCAGGGGCTCGCGCAGGCGATCGGCCAGCGTGGTGGCACCGACCCGCTGCGCGATGAGCAGCGCCGAGCGCCGCAGGTCCTCGGCCTGAAGCTCGCTGTTCCGCTGCAGCGCGACGACGGCGAGGTCGGCCATGACGCGGGCCCGACTCTCGCTTTCGCTGGCGGTGTGCTCCAGGGTCTCGCGTAGCACGGCATCGGCCTGGTCCGCGCTCCCGATGCCGAGCAGCGCCGAACCGAGCTTGAGTCCGAACGTCACCCAGCCCGCGTCGGCGACCTCGACGTTGCCCCGGGCGTACTCGGAGCGCACCGCCTGCAGAGCGTCGGAGAGGAGCCGAACGGAACCGTCGTGATCGCCGAGCGCGAGCCGCAGGGAAGCGGCTTCGTCCACCAAGAGGAACGCCTCGAAGCCGGGCTCGCCTCGAATGGCGTGGTGGGCGCGAAGCTCGACCGGCGCCGTGGGCGGCAAGAGCGCCGCCGCCCTCCGGTGCAGGTTCTGGATCGCGGACACGGGCGCCTTCTCCAGCGCCACCTGGGCGAAGGTGGCGTGGTGAAGGAAGGTGACGCCACCCTCGGTGCGCGAGAGGCCCGCCACCTCGAGCTCCCGCAGCCCGGACGACACCTCCTCCTCACGCTCCACGACCTGCGTGAGCGCTTCGGCGTCGCAGGCCCCGACGACGGCGAGCGCGTGAAGCACGCGTCGGCCCGCCGGAGTCAGCGCCTCGAGCACGGCCGCGACGAGCTCGCGCACGCTCGTCGGCGGCGCGTCGGGCGCTGGGGAAACCCCCGACCAGGTGCGGTGGAGTTCGACGTAGAGGGGGTCGACCTCGGCGGAGTCCGGCAGCCCGCCGGTCACGCCATCCCGCGCGGCGAGCTCGGCCGCAACGTTGGCCGGAAGGCCGCGGACGTGACGCTGGACGATCTTGTCGCCGAAGGCCTGGTCGGTGGGTGTTCGCGCGCTCGCGAGCAGGGAAAATCCGGGCAGGGCAACGTCCCAGAGCAGATCGGCGATCACGAGCTGAGACGCGCCATCGAGCCGATCCAGGTCGTCCACGACCAAGAGGAGCGGACCGCCACCCGCGAGCGCCGAACGCACCGCCCACTCGAGCGCTGCGGAGCACGCGCGGCGCACGCGCTCCTGGCCGCCGAGGACGAGATCCGCGTCCGCGCCGAACAGGATTCGCAGCCCGTCTCGCGCCTTCCCCGGCTCGGCCAGCTCGCCGGTGCCGAGCCGGGCGTCGCCCTCGTCGAGCGCGGCGAGCGCCGACACGATGGAGCGAGCCGCCGCGTGGCTCACCTCGTTGGCCGGGGCCACCAGACGGCGGGGGCGGCACAGGCGAGCGCCGGCCTGCTCCGCGCCGGTCGCTGCGGCGTCGAGGAGCGCGGTCAGGCCGACTCCGGGCTCTCCGTGAACGAGCGCGTGGCGGGACGCGGAGGTCACTCCGACCAGCCACGCCACGTCCTCTCCCCTTCCGAGGAGCGACGACGCGACCGGATCGACCACCGGCAGGTGCTCGGTGGGGAGCGGCGCCGCAGCCGGGCGGCTCGTTCGGCGATCGGGGAAGACCGACGCATCGCGCGACGTGAACGACCGGGAGGTGGCGGCGCTCGTGAGGGCGTCCGCGAACTCCTCCGCGGACGCGAACCGTCCGAGGGGATCGATCGACATGGCCTTGAGGCAAACCTCCGCGAGCGCCGCCGGAACGTTGCGCTCTGGCGCCACCTCTCGAGGGTCCGGACGCGGATCTTCCATGTGCCGGACCAGGATCTTCGTCGGGCTGTCGTCCTCGAAGGGCACCCGCCCCGTGAGCATCTCGAAGAGGACGGCGCCCACGGAGTAGAGATCCGCGCGTGCGTCGATGACGTCGCCTCGGCACT
The DNA here is from genome assembly GCA_964487605.1 of uncultured Polyangiaceae bacterium. Classification (GTDB taxonomy): domain Bacteria; phylum Myxococcota_A; class Polyangia; order Polyangiales; family Polyangiaceae; genus JAJDAH01. The sequence goes on along the minus strand of CAZARU010000052.1, from coordinate 25,797 downwards.
GCTCGGGCGCCATGTAGTGGGGCGTTCCGAGCGCCTGGCCTACCTGCGTGAGCTTGCGTCCCGCACCCACCTTGGCGATGCCGAAGTCGATGACCTTCACGCGGTCTCCACCGCCCCGCGTGGCCTCGACGACGATGTTGTCCGGCTTCACGTCGCGGTGGGTGACGCCCTGGGCATGCGCTTCGCCGAGGGCGTGGAGCGTCTGCCTCAGGATGTCCGCGGTTCGCGGGAAGGGCAGCGGAGGCTCGTCGAGGAGGATGTGCGCGAGATCCCGGCCCGTGAGGAACTCCATGACCATGAAGAGCATTCCGCCCTCTTCCGGACGCGTCTGACCGAAGTCGTAGATGCTGATCACGTTCGGGTGGTTGAGGGCGCTGGCAGCCCGCGCCTCGACCATGAACCGCTCCGCCACCTCCTGAAACTGCTGCAGCTCGGGGTGCATGAACTTCACGGCGACGGCGCGATCGAGCGGTCGCTGGATCCCGCGGTAGACCTTGCCCATCCCGCCGGCGCTGAGCAGTTCCACGATCTCGTACCGGCCGGCCACGAACGTCCCGACGAGCGGGTCGGCCTTCGGCGCGGCATCGGCTTCCGGCTGCGGTGCCCCGCACTTCGCGCAGAACCTGGCACCCGCCGTGGCGGAGCCGCACTGGAGGCACGTGTCACTCATCCGTATCCGAGAGTCGGGTCCGACCCTGAGCGTCCGAGGGCGGCGCTGCGCCTCGACGCCTTTGCAGCTCCGCGGACGCCACGGGCCGACACGCCGATCTGGGCGCGGATTCTGGCGCATTTTCGGGGCGTCAGGAAGGGGCGGCCCTCTGGGGCGTTTCGGGGACGCCCGTGATCGCTCTCGCTCCCGAGGCGCACCGCGCCCTCGGGACCCGCCAGGGACCTGGTACGATGCACGGATGTATCGGGGATCGATCGGCGCCGCGCTGGCCCTGTTCGCGCTCGCCTGCGGCGGCGGCGACGCCCAGGGACCCGAACGAGCCGCCGAGCCGGAGCCCGTGCCCGTCAACGACTCGTTCGAAGCCGCGCGCCCGGTGGTCGTCGGGGACTCCGCGGGGACGCGCACGACGATCGATCGCGCCGGGCAAGAGGACTTCTACCGCTTCGAGGCGAGCGCCGGAGACTGGGTCGTCATCGCCACCAACCAAGGAAGGTTCAGCCCGGACGCGACCATCACCCTGTACGATGCGGAGCAACGCCCCATCGCCGAGAACGACGACGGCTCGATCTGGCCGGGTGACGCGTTCGACGCCCGCGTCGTGACGCGGCTCACCCGCACGGGAACCCATTACGCCCGGGTGCGGGACCGAACGACCCCGCCCGAGGAGTTCGGCACGGGCCCGCAGCTCTACTACTGGCTGACGGTGTTCGTACTCGACGAGCACCTGCCGGCACTCGCGTTCGAAGAAGGGAGCGCGCGCGATGCGGGCCGTGACGTCCGTTCCGCCAAGACCCTGACCCTGGATCCCGTCAACGACGAGGATCCGGGCGGGACCTCGCGCGTCACGGTGCTGGGAGACTTCTTCACGCCGGACGACGTGGACGTCTTCGCGTTCGACGTCCCGACGCGGCGCGCGCTCGTCGCGACGTTCCAGCGAGCGGGAGAGGTCGGAAGCGGGTCCACGACGCCCGCGGGGCAGGTGTGGATCACCGACGCGAATGCGACCGAGATCATCGCCCGCATCGATCAGTCGGCGGGACAGAACAGCATCCGACCGCCCCTGGACGCCGGCGCGTATCTGCTGTGGGTCGCGCACCCGCCCAGCGGCGCAGGCCCGAACGACTTCTACACCGTCGACGTCGCGCTGGTTCCGGAGAACCCTCCGGAGCGCGAGGACCTCACCAACGGAGACCTCTCCGGAGCGGAGGTGATCTTCGACGGCTCTGCTCCGCGCGCCTTCGTCCTGGCGCACCTTCCGCCGGGCGACGTGGACCACTTTCGCGTGCCCCTCCCCGAGAACGCCTCGGTGAGCGTCGTGTGCAGCGCGCGCAGCAACGGCTCGAGCCTGGTGGACCTCCGCGTCGATCTCCTCGACACTAACGGTGCGCCGTTCGCCAGCGCGACGGAGGGCAGCGAACGGCTGAAGATCGACGAGGCCGTTCCTGCATCGGTCGGCGACGTGTTCGTGCAGCTCTCCTCTCGCGCCCGCCTGTCCGGCGTGACCGGGGACTGGGCGCGCTGCGCCGCGTACCTCGTCGGGCGCTGAAGTCGGGCGGATGCACCGACGGCGCGAAGGAAGGCGTTCTTGACGCGGCAGGTGCCAGACACGGGAAGCTCGGCGCGAGACGGATTCGCGCAGCGACGAGTCAGCTACCAGGGCAGGCGTAGAGCGGCGCGATGGGGGCGAAGTCCCAGGCCGAAAGGTCCATCGCATCGTACCGGGTGAGCTCCGTGGAGAGCGTCGCGACGATGTCGGCGTAGGTCTGACCGAGCTTGTTCGTCGCAGTTCCGCCGCTCTCCGCGACGCACACGAACTTGCTGGCTCCACACAGAGGCAGGGCTTCGCAGGCCGGACCAGCCGGGGCGAGAGCCGCGAGCGACGCATCCCCGTAGAGCGCGCGGCCGCCCACCATGACGAGCCGCACTTCCCGCGGACCGGCGCCGAGAAGGGCATCGTACGGCGCGCCCCGGTCACCTCCGATGACGAAGAGGTCGGCCTTCTTGCCCTCCGTGAGCGAACCGAGGACGTGGTCGAGCCCGAGCGCTCGCGCCGCGTTGATCGTCGCCATTTCGAAGATCGCCCTCGGTGTGAGGATGTCTCCCCACGCCTGGTCGTCCACGGTATTCGCGAAGCGGAGTTCGTCGAGCAAGTTCTGGCTTCCGCCGATCGACCAGTCCGGCGCGATGCTGACGTTCAACCCGAACGAGAGCGCCAGGGGCACGTTCGTCGTCTTGGTGAAGTCCGAGCCACCGCCGTAGAGGAACACGTTCGACCGTGGGGACCACACGAGGCTCATTCCCTGCTGTGCCATGAGCGCAAACTGCGCCTGGCCGAACGCCGTGCCGTGCACGATGGCCGTCTCGCGGGCATGCAGGCAGCCGTCGGTCGTGGGAACGGTCCACAGCTTGTCGAACTCCGCGAGCGCCGTCGAATCGACGCCCTCGCCGACGTGGATCACGTAGGCGTCCGTCTTGTCGTTCGCGATGTTCCGGCAGACGCCATCGGCGGCGGCCGTGCTCGGGAAGAGCGTCGCCGCCTGTATCTTGTCTCCGGGAAGGTCGTTGGACGACTGGTCGATGGTACGCGCCAGTGAGCCGTAGCAGGCCTTGTTCGCCGGGTTGGCCGCGCCGGCAATGCTGGTGGTCCCCGCAATGAGACCCTTGAGTTCCCCGTACTTGTTCAGCTCGCAACCGACGTTCACGGAGGAACCGTACTCACCGTTCAGATGTTGCTTCGCGTCGACCATGGCCTGGTACTTCGGGTCGTTCGGCCACTGGTCGTGGTTCGTGTACAGCTTCGGCGGCGTCCAGTCCGACTCGTCGAAGATGTCGAAGAGGATGTGGTTGTGAGCGTCGATGAGCCCCGGCAAGATGATGCCGTTCGTCACGACTACGGTGGGTCCGGGGCTCATGGCCTGTACCGCCGAGGCACAGCTCGATGCCACGCACGTGATGTTCTCTCCGTCCGTCAGGACCTCGCCCTCGAAGAAACCGGTCTCCGTCACGACGACCCCTCGCAGCAGCAACCTGTCCGGCGCGCCCGCGACCGAGATCACCGGCTCGTCGCTCGGTGGCGGCCCGGCAACGACGCAGACGCCAGCAGCGCAGATCGAGCCCGACGCGCAGGGCGTCCCGTCCGGTACGGCCGTCGGCGAGCAACCCGTGGCGACGTCACACGCGTCCGCGGTACAAGGGTTACCGTCGTCGCACGTCACGGGCGCGCCGTCCCCGCACGTGCAGTCGGCCGCCCAGGTCTCGCCCGTCGTGCACGCGTTGCCGTCGTCACACGACGCGCCCCTGTCCGCACAGCCGGCGTTGGACTCTCCCTTCGTGCACGGCACGGCCGACGGTTGCCAGACCCCGCCGTTGCCCTCACGCCCGAAGCACTCGCCGGCGACGCTCGACGCCGTCGGCCCGCCCACCTCCGCGTCCAGGTACGACGTGCTGCAAGCACTGCCCAGCCAGGGCGAACTCACGAGGCGGCAAGCGTCGGTCGTCGTGGAGTTGACGTACGAGTACGGCACCCACACGACTTCTCCCGGTGCGACGAGGGCGCAGGTCGCCGGTCTTCCCGCCGCGGCGCAGGTGCTCGAGGCGGGAGCGTGCGTGACGTTTGCGTCCGTGATGCGCTTGGGAGCACCCCCGCCGGCGACGTCGTCCACGAACCAGCAGGTGCCCGCAGCGGCGAGGTCCACGACACTCGGGCCCCCGTTGTACAGCTCGATGAAGGACGAGGGGCCCGTGCCGCACTCGTTGACGACGACGCCGCTCGCCCCGAGGGGGCCGTGACCGGCGGCGACCTCCTCGGCCGGGTCGAGCTCCGCGGCACACCCTGCGAGGGTGAGGACGGCAGGAAGGCGGATGAGTGTCGCGGCACGAAGCAAGGTCATGGCTACTCCCGGGGTTGCCCTGCCCCATGGCACCGTCCGTGCCAGGTGGGGCACCGTGAAAATCCCCATGATTCACGGGCTCCTGGCTCGTGGGAGTTGCACCAGAGCAACTTTCGTAGCCTTGATGCAGTTTCATGAGCGTCTCGAGCAATTCTCTCGAGGACCGATTTCACGCGGCCCCGGACGACCGCGTGGAGCAGACGGTGCTCGAGGCCGCCATGGAGCGGACCGGAGCGGTGTACGGGGCGCTGTTCGTCTGGGACGACGCGGAGCGAGCGCTACGGCTCGACTTCCACGTCGTCGAGAACGTGGTCATGACCGTTCCGGGACTGCTCCTGCGGCATCGCGACGACGGGCGCCCCGACGGCGTAGCGCTGTGGGTGTTCCGGAACGACGTGGCGCGACGCTCCGACGACACGTCGCGCGATCCGCACTACGCCAAGTACCTCGTCGACGTGCGCTCGATCGTGGCGGTGCCGATCCGCTACCAGCGACGCCCCATCGGCGTCCTCAGCGTGTCGAGCCTCAACGCGGGTGCCTTCGGACCGAACACGGAAGCGGCACTCTCGGAGGTGGCGCGCGCCGCGGCGAAGTTCCTTCGCCGAGCACAGATGTACCGAGCGAGCGCCAAGGGGAAGCGACGACCGTTCCTCATGAAGGGCCTCTCGTCTGACTGGTTGTGGGTCGAGCACCAGATCGAGCAGGTCGCCGCGACGTCCATGCCTGTCCTGGTGCAGGGAGAGAGCGGCACGGGCAAGGAGCTGGTCGCCCACGCCATTCACTTCAACAGCCCGCGCCGATCGGCGCCCTTCGTCTGCGTCAACTGTGCGGCGATTCCGGATCAGCTCCTCGAGAGCACGCTCTTTGGCCATGTGCGCGGCGCGTTCACGGGTGCGACGTACACGAGGGTGGGCGAAATGGAGAAGGCCCACGGTGGGACGCTGTTCCTCGATGAAGTGGGCGACTTCGCGCCCGCCCTGCAGGCGAAGCTCCTGCGCGTGCTCGAGGCCCGGGAGATCCAGCCCGTCGGGAGCAACGCGGCACCGAAGCCCATCGACGTGCGGCTCATCTGCGCCACCCACCGCGACCTCCCGTCCATGGTGCGAAGTGGCGCCTTCCGGGAGGATCTCTACTACCGGATAGGTGTCGTCACCCTCGAGCTGCCTGCACTGCGAGACTATCGCCACAACCTGGAGGTCATCGCCGAGACGTTTCTCAGGCGGGCGGCGCAGGATCTGGGGCGTGGCGACCTCCGGCTCTCCGCGGATGCCGTGGCCGCGCTCTCGACCCACGATTTTCCCGGAAACCTGCGGGAGCTGCGCAACTGCATGGAGCACGCCGCGGCCATGGCCCTGGGCGACGAGATCACCCCCGACGACCTGCCCCGCCCGCTGCGCGGCCCGCGACCTGCGCGCGCCGAGCCCCCCGTCGAACGAAAGCTCGCCGAACTCCGCGAGGAGTGGCTGGCTCCGCTCGAGCGCCGCTACCTCCTGGATCTGATGAACCAGTGCGCGGGCAACGTTCGAGAAGCGGCACGGCGCGCCGGCATCAACACCGTCACGATGTATCGCCTGCTCAAGCGGCGCGGTCTCGTCGTCGCCCGGGAGCTGCGAACCGCGACGACGCGCATCGACCTGGACGAGCGCACGACGCCGACACGGCGGCCGGCCCGGACCTGACGCCGCTCAACCGCCGCAGAGCTCGGGCGAAACCAGATCGCTCTCTCCCGCCACGCACTCTCCGTTCGCGCAGGTCCCACCGGCACACACGTCCACGAACTCCTCGCACGGCGATCCCGATGCGAGCTCGGCGGCGCACGTCCCCTCGCGGCAGTAGAGCCCGGTGGCGCACTCCTCGTCTCGATAGCTGCAGTCGCCGCCCTCGGCATGGGGCGGGCCACACGTGCCCCCTTCGCAGTAGGCACGGCCCGAACATTCGGCGCTCTCCGTGCACGTGCCCCCAGCTGGTGATTGAGCCTGGCACTTGCGTTCCGAACCGCAGACGAGGCCGTCGTTCGTGTAGCAGTCTGCGACCGGTCCGGTCGTCGGCTCTCCGCCGCCACTTCCCGAGCACGACGTCGTGTTGCCGCTCTCCGTGCAGGTGGCCCCGCAGGCGTCCCCGGCCTTGCCCCGCGGTGTGGAAACGCACGTGCCCGCGCCGTCACTCTCGTCGCAGTACGCGTCGCCCTTCGGTGCGGTCGCACACTCGGCGGAATCCGAGCAGGCACCGCCGTGGGGTACGGTCCCCGCGAACATGGCCTCGCACTCAGGCACTTCCGGCACCGCGCACTTCGCGAGCGCTTCGCGGGCTCGGCTCACACACGTACCCGCGGCCGCCGGGTCGTAACCCAGCTTTCCAGCCCTGGCCAACGGGACGAGCTGCTGGTCGTAGGTCGAGCGAATCAACGCCTCGCACTGAGCTCGGTCGTACGGGAACCCTGCCGTCTGGCAGCAAGGCGCGATGTCCCCGCAGAACGCCTCGGACACGACGCGCGCGATGTCGTCGAGCGGAATGGGCGACGACCCGGCGCTGCCGTCGGTGGAGCCGCTGCACGCCGCCATGGCGCCGCCGACGAAGAGCCCTCGAAGCAACGACGACACGAGTCCAGCCATGAGTAGTCTCCCTGAAGAATGCCCACCCGTTTGGTAGCATCGAGAGCTGGCGCGAACAACGCCGGGCGCACGCCCCGTGCCGAGAACGCGAGCCGCCATCGCGCCGGGCCCCGGCGAGGAACGATTCGTGAGAGGCTTCGACCGTGTCGTCCCCGGCCGTGACGTTTCCGCTGATGGACTTTCTCGGGATGAGCGTCGGTCGCATCGGGCCCGGTCGATCCGAGGCACGCCTCACGCTCTCCGGGACCCACTTGAATCCGAACGGCGTCGTACACGGCGCCGTGCTGTTCACGATGGTCGACACGGCCATGGGCGAGGCGACGATGAGCACGCTCGCGGAGGGGCAACTCTGCGCGTCCGTCGAGGTGCACCTGCGGTTCGTCCGGCCTGCCAGCCAGGGGTCGCTGGTGGCGCGCGCCTCGGTGGTGAAGGCGGGGCGCGCGGTCGTTCACCTGTCCGCGGAGGTGCACGATGACCAGGACCGACTGATCGCCACGGCCACGGGAACCTTCGTGAGAGTGTCCTGATCCGCGCGTCCCCGCACGCGCCCGTCGCCCCGTGTAGGGAGAGGTACGCGCGCGAGGGACCACGAGGGTCGAGGCTTCGACGGGCGGCGGGGCCTGCTGGACCCGGAGAGTGCGCTAGGCTCGACACCCGATGAACCGCGCCATGGCGTCGCTCCTCGCGTGCTGCCTCGTCGCCTGTGGTGCGTCGGATGATGACGCTGCACCGTCGTCTGGCACCGGGGGCGCGGCAGGTGCGGGCGCGATGGGCGGCGGCGCGGCAGGTGCGGGCGCGTGGGGGAGCGGAGGCGCCATCGGCGACGTCATTTCTCGCTCGATCACGGTGGAGGACATCGCTCCCGGTGACGAGGACACCGTGTGCGTGACACACCGGCTCTCGAACGCGGCCCCGCTGCGCGTGGTGGAGGTGCGCGGCTTCATCGATCAGGGGAGCCATCACATGATCGTCGATCGATCGCGTTTCGGCGACCCGTCGACGGAGCCACGCCCCTGCGCCGACCTTCAAGGCGACGACGACACCCGGATGCTCATCGCACAGCAGAAGGAGACGGTGTTCGCCCTGCCCGAAGGAACGGCGTACACGCTGGCCCCGCACCAGTACCTGACCCTCGAGATGCACTACTTCAACTCGTCGCGAACGACGCTCGACGCCACGGGGACGATCGAGCTCGTGCTCGCAGACCCCGAGGCTCGGGACCTGGCGGAGGTCACGATGGCGTTCACGGGGAACCCCATCATCGCGCTGAATCCGCACGAACGGGCTTCGGTGGTCCACTACGCGCCCATGGAGGGCTCGGCCAGCTCCCCGGCGCAGGTCTTCGCGCTCACGAGCCACACCCATCAGCTCGGTGTCCGCGCGACGATCGAGCGCGCCGCGTCGAAGACCGCCGCGGGCGTCCTGCTGCACGAGAGCCTCGACTGGTCCGAGCCTCCACTCGATCGCTTCGAGCCACCGCTCGCCTTCGCCGGTGGCGACGGGCTCCGGCTGACCTGCGAGTACGACAACTCGACCAGCCGTCTCGTCACGTTCGGTACCGGCTTCGACGACGAGATGTGCTTCATGTGGCTCTACTGGTTTCGTCGGTGAGCGACCGCGCGGCGCGTGCCCGCACGGCCGGTGTCCTGGCCCTCTGCACCTGGCTCCCGCCGGGCGAGGCAATGGCCGACGGCCAGCCGCCCTTCCGGCTGGACCTGGGAGCGACGTTCTCGCGCTTCGAACAGCAGGCGAAGACCGAGGTCGGCGGCGCGAAGGGGGACGTGCTGGTGGAGGCCATGGAGATCGGCTTCCTCGATGCGCTCACCTACGACGTCTGGGGGCCCCTGGCGGCGGGGCTCTTCGTGCAGGCGGACGCGGGCACCCGAAGGGCGGGGCGCTTCGCGGGCTTCGACGCGAAGCAGAAGACCATCGTGACCGGCCAGGTCGGAGGCGACTACTCCGAGCTCTGGATCGGGCCCCTCGTACGCGCGGAGTGGCGGGGGCTGTTCGGCGAGCTCGGGTGGGGTGCCTACGGCGCCAGGAGCGACGACGCGCGTGACGATCTTCCGTCCGAGGAGGGCGACACGAGCGGAGCGCTGCGCACGCGCCCTGCCATCGCCTGGATCCTCGGGCTGGGCGGCGTGGTGCCGGTGTCGGGCACCCTGGGCGTCGCGCTACGGCTGCAGTATCGCGTGCGCTACTACGACCGGCGCGGCGGCACGGCCCTGGCGAACGACACCGTCCACGGAACGCAGAGCTTCACGACGTTCGCGGGCATCGCGTGGCGCTTCGGGCGGGCCGGCGACTGACGCGCAGCCTACCGCGCCCGCGCCCGCGAGGGGGCGACCCGGTCAGCCCACGTACTCGTAGTACTCGACCCCGAGGTCCTGGAACGCGGGCTCGTTGACGTCCCCCACGCGGCTGATCACGAAGCGATCCTTCGGCGTGTAGTCGAGCGCCGCGTCGAGGCCGTCGTGCAGCGCCTCGTACTGCTCCTTCGTCAGATCCACCGCGCCCTCCAGGGCGCGCGTGAAGCCGATCTTGCGGGCCGCCGCGCGCCAGCCCGGCGCCACGACCAGGGGAATCGACTCCGCAGCGTCTCCGCTCCCGTACCCGATGGCGACCAGGCGCGTCCCGGCGAGGTCGGCGTCCTTCTCCGCGGCCTCCTCGAGCCCCGCGGCGAGCCACGCCGGAAGCGCCGCGGTGTAGAGGTTGCCCATGTCCATCGCGCGATCGGCGCCGAGCGACATCTTGTCGCCCAGGAACTCCCGGAACATCGGCGTCTTGCGGACGTAGCTCGCGACGATGCTCGTCTGGGGATACGGCTCCACGGGCTCCGAGTTCTCGAGGAGGGCCCCGAAGAGGTCCGGAGTCGAGGCCGCCTCGGCGAGCACGCCTTCGAGGGACGCTCCGGCCTCGCCGCAGAGCTGCCCGAGCTTGTCCTTGTCTTCGTCACCGTCCGCCAGGGACCCCGCGAGAGCCCGCACGTACAGGAAGGCGAGGGCCTGGATGGGCATCATCGCGTACGGGCGATGAAAGAACATGGCGGCGACCGAGTGGTAGTACTCCTTGCCGCTCACTCCGAGCTTCTCGAGCATGTCGTGCACCGCCTGCACCGTCTCGTCCAGGTAGGCGAAGGTGGAGTACTTCCCGCTGAACACGGGGAAGTCGTGCAGCCGCTTCGTGGCGCTCGCGTAGCCGTCCATGAAGTGGCGAGCGAACGGCTTGCGGAAGTCCGGACCGCGATAGGCCGAGGCCGAGCCCGCGTTCCTGAGGTCGGCCTCGAAGAGCGAGGGGGACTCGTCCACGAGCATGGCGACGGCGCCCGCGCCCTGCGTCTGCTCCCCCGTGCTGCCGCGCTCGTACTCCGCCACGTCCGCGCACACGACGATGGCCTTTCGACCCGCCCCGTCCGTCTGCACGTAGCGCAGCGCGCCCTTCAGACCGTACACGCCGCCGAGGCACGCGTGCTTCAGCTCGGGAACCTCGCAGCTCCGGGAGAGCCGCGGCAGCCCGCGCGCCTCCAGGGCGCGGTCGAGCATGCCCCGGACGATCACGGCGCCCGCGCTGTTGTCCTTGCTGCTCTCGGTCCCGAGGGCCAGATAGCCGATCTGCCGGGGATCGACGTCGTAGGCCTCGACCAGGCGCAACACGGCGCTCGCCGCCATCGTGTAGACGTTCTCGTCCTGGGAGGGGTACCGGAAGCTGCGCCCGACGACGCTGCGGATCTTCTCCCACGGGTTGCCGGTCCACTCGCACCATCGTTCGAGCGGCACGCGCAGCGCGGGAACGTAGAGGCTCATGCCGCTGACGCCGGCGTTGCGCGGGGCAAGGGACTTCACGGTGATTCCGTTCCGGGGTTTCGAGTCGGTGGGGGCAGACATGAGTCAGTAGTGCCTTTCCAGGATGTACCAGCTGAACGCGCGGAGCATGAGCTTCGCCAGCGTGTCGTCAACGCACCCGTCGAGCTCGCGCCAGGCGTCCTCTACGAGGTCGCGCGAGAGCTGACTGGCGGCGTCCATGGCACCGCACGCTTCGAGCTTCTCGATCACGCGGGCCACGACGGCGCCGTCGTCGGGCTTGCTGCGAAGCACGTCCCAGAGCCACTCGCGATCCTCGAGGCCCAGCCGTGACATCGCCAGAGCGACGGGCAACGTCACCTTGCCCTGGCAGATGTCCTCGCCCTTCGCCTTCAGGTCGCCGCGGAAGCCGCGGAGGTTGAGCACGTCGTCCACGATCTGGAAGCTGAGGCCCAGGGCCTCGAAGAAGAGTCCCAGCTTCTCGACCTGCTCGTCGGTGCCGTTGCCCGCGACGGCGCCCATGCGCGCCAGACAGCCTGCCGGCGCGGCCGTCTTGAGGCGATGCACGGCCAGCACGCGACGCACCAGGTCGTCCCCGGCTCCCGACTTCACGACGTCCGGCAGGACGTGGTCGAAGCCGTCCAGGTCGATGGCCTGCCCGGCATGCCCGGCGCGCATCGCCTCGAAGTACAGGTCGTAGATCTTGAGCCGCGCTGCGTCGGACAGGTGCTCGGAGTCGCTGAGGAGCCGCTGAGAAATGAAGTATGCCGCGGTGCCGGAGTTGATGGCCTGCGCCTCGCCGTACATGAGGTGCGCCGTCGGGCCGCCGCGACGAACGACGGACTTGTCCTGCACGTCGTCCACGATGAGCGAGCCCACGTGCATCATTTCCGGCATCGCGAGCCACTGAACGAACTTTCGCGAATCTCCTCCGACCAGGTCGCAGCAGGTGATGGCGGCGTAGGATCGCCACCCCTTGCCGCCACGATCCGTGATCTCCCGGATCGGCTTGATGAGCGTCCGGGCGAGCTGATCGATGTCGAGCCCGTCCATGTACTGGTCACGGCGCTTCGACGCCACGAGATCGCGGGCGTGCTCGTACGTGGGCTTGAGCGGCAGCACCTCGGAAACCGACTTGCGGACGACCTTTCCGACGGCCTTGAAGTAGCCGTCCAGATCCTCGAAGGGCGTGTAGCCGCTGCGCTCGACGAAGCCCGGCCCCTTCACGAGCTTCGTGCCCAGGGTGCCCTCCACGTCGACACGGCCCTCCCAGAACGAAGGCTTCGAGATCAGCGTGATGAACTCCTGGTCGTCGAACGCGGCGCGCACTTCCACGTCCACGCCCGCGCTCGGGATCTTGAGGCGCCACTTGACCGGGTACTGGAAGAACGTCTGCGTGCTCTGCCACATCTCCAGCGCTTCGAACGTGAAGTCGTCGTGAAACGACCGCGTCCCGTCCGGCGCGATCATGATGGCGTGGTGCCCCGCAGACTCCTGGGTCGTGAGGTAGACCAGGGGATAGACGGACAGGTCCGTGCCGTCGTCGAGCTGGCAGGACAGCCAGTTCCAGGCGACGCAGTTCTCGGTCTTCTCCGTGCGGCGCTCCTCGTGCACTCTTTCGAGTTCCGCGGGAGGGAGCAGCTCGTCCTGCTCGTACTCGTCGAAGTCCGTCGTCCCGACGCCGAACTCGTGGTCGTACCAGCCCTGACCCTGGGTCACCGCGAGGCGCTGGCCGTCCTTCTCGATCCAGCCGGTGACGACGCAGCGCGGGATGAAGTAGTAGAACATCCACTCGTTGTCCGCCCCGCGAACCACGCCGTCCTCGCCGTGCCGCGTCGGAGGCTTCTGCGGACGAAAGACCAGGTCGCAGGCCATCCGCTCCAGCCCGTCCGAGAGGCGCAGGCGATAGGAGCCATCGTCCAGCTTCTCGAAGCAGTCGCCGGCGTACTCGAGGTTCAGGCGGCTGTCGCCGACGTGGATGCGCCCCTCGAACTTCCTGTCCGGGCGTGGGATGGCACCGCGCTCGAGCATTTCGGCGAGGGCACGGTTGAGGCGCACGTCCTTGGCGCCGAGGCCGCGCTTGATGCGCTTGAGCCCCTCGGCGGGCGCGCTCGCGTCGATCTTCGAGACGTGCGCGTACCCGCGGCGGTCGACGTCGGCGATGGCCCACGTGACCGAGTGGGCGTGAGCGTAGCCCTTGGTGTCGGGAGCCTTGCCCTTGGCCTGCCGGAAGAAGCTCGCGAACAGCGAGAACCTGCGCCCGCCGTCGCACGTGACGTGGGTGTTCATGTACCACCACTCCGTCGTGGACGACGCGTGCGGCAGGTCGTGCACGTCGAGGTCGATGGGGCCCGGTCCCGGCCAATCTCGAGGTCGCTCGATCACGCGATCACGGCGGGTCGGCGGTGGACTGCGACGCAGCACGTGGACGTTCGAGTTCGGCCCGTCTTTGGGCTTTCGGCGAGCGGTCAGCATCGAGGACTCCTGTCTTGCTCGGTGGGTGATAGCGCCGTTTCTGCGCTTGATCGTTGAATGAACCCGGCGCATCCTGCGTCGAGCGTCCCATGATGGTCTTTCGAGCGTGGCCGCTCCTGGCGGCCCTGGTCCTCGCCACCCCTCCGGCCAGCGCCGACACCCCGGCGGCGCGCATCGCGGAGCGAATCCTCGACTCCAGCGCCTTCGACTGGACCGGTGCCAAGACCCGCATGAAGATGGTCCTCGTCTCCAAGGACGGGAAGAAGTCGTCGCGCGTCCTCGAGATCATCGCGCGGAAGAAGGAAGGCCTCGTCCAGACCGTCGTCCGCTTCCAGTCGCCACCGGACGTCGCCGGGACCGCGTTCCTCATGATCGAGTCCGGCAAGGGCAAGTCCGAGCAGCACATCTACCTGCCGGGCCTCCGGCGCACGCGGCGCATATCGGGTCGGGAGCGCGAGGGCAGCTTCATGGGAAGCGACTTCACCTACGCCGACCTCCGTCGCGCCGACACGCGTGACGCGACGCACGAGAAGCTGGCCGACGGAGACGTCGGGGGCACGCCGACGTTCGTGCTGGTGTCGAAGCCCACCGGCAAGAAGCCGGCCTACTCCAAGGTCGAGACCTGGGTGCGCAAGGACGACTTCGTCCCCATGCGGACGCGGTTCTACGGACCCGACGGCAAGCTCCTCAAGACCCTCTATGCGCGGCGCGTCAAGACCATCGACGGACGCCCGGTCGTGGTGGAAGCACGCATGGAGAACCACGCCGGCGGCACGGCCACCGAGCTCCTCGTCGAGAGCGTCGAGCGCCGGGACGACCTCTCGGACACCGAGTTCACGCCGACCGCGCTCGAGCATTCCTGAGCGCGCCGCACGCTGCACGCGCGACCGGACGCCGTTCGGGTCCCGCCGGGAACCGACACCACCGTCCTCTCGCCAATGGCACTGCAACATTGCCGCGTGTCTCTCGTCCGGCGCTTCGCGCACCGGCTTCTTCAAGGTCAGGCGCCGAGACTCGACCTCGGCACGAACTTCGCGAAGGTGCGCATCACCTTCACCATGGGTCCCGCCCCCAGAGAAACGAACGTGTCGACGAGCTTCGAGAAGTCCTCGATGAACGACGTGAAGCGCTCGATGCGTTCGAGCGTCGCGCGCGCATGAGCATCTCCGGCGCGGAGGTGCTGCGCCTGCACCGCCACGGTGCGCACCGCGTCCTGGACCGGCATCAGCTCGCGACGACGGCGCTCGCGAATGGTCTTCAGGAACCACGCCCAGGGATCGAGCTCGGCGATGAAGTGCGGCACGCCGTCGCCCAGGTGATTGACCGCGCGCACGAGCCCCCAGTCCGCGAGCGTGTCGAGGTGGGGTTGCACCGTCTCGTCGGTCATGGCCAGGCGAAGCGCCACCGTGGGCGCGCTCACCGGCTCCACCGAGACGTACACGAGCGCGTGGATCCGGCCCATCGTGCGATCCATGGCGAAGGCGTGCGCCATGTTCCCCCAGTTTTCGATGAACCGATCCTGCAGCCGATAGAGGTGCTGGTCTTCGTCGTCTTCGAACATGAGCGGGGGAACCTCCTGGACTCCGCTATCCAAGGGCCATTCGCCCGACTCGTCGGCGGCAGTTCGCCGAGCAGAGCGTGGGCTTCGGAGGGGTGCGGTCATGGGGCTTCGACCTCGGGATGTTCATCGTTGCCGGTACCGTGGCACAGCGACCATTCCAAAGTGCCCGAGATTGCGGAGTTTCCGCGAGATTGTGAAAAGGACGCCCGAAGCGGAAATGCGGCGGGGTGCAGGGCTGATCGCATGCCTCGGTAGGGGGTCGCGGCAAGCCGCGCCGGCGATGACGCGCGCGGCCGAACGGACACCGGTGTCGAGCGGCGGGCGCGCGCCAGGCGTGGTCCGGAACCGAGCGCGCCCGACGCGCCGCCTCCGACGCGCGCCCGCTGTGGCCAAAACGTGCTCCAATCCCACGCCGTGCGGCTGCTCCGACCTCTGCGCGGCGCTTCCGTCTCCACCGCCGTTCTCACCGTCTCGTTCGCGGCCGCGGCTCCGCCGGAGCCGGAGGCCGACGACGCGCCCGACGGCGAGGCGCTCGCCACGCCGGCCGACGACGCGGGAGCCTTCGTCTTCACGAGCGACTCGGACGCGGAGGTGATCCACGATCCCGAGCTCGCCGGTGTGCCCCTCGAGTCACGCTCGCCACCCAAGCCGCCGCCGGCGATCCGCGTGGAGCTGCACTCCCGGATCGGCGTGGACACGCGGTGGGAGGATCCGCGCGAGGACGTCGTCGAGGCGACGCAGATCGCCATCTTCGAAGCCACGTACCGCCGCTCCGAGCACCTGAGGTTCGCGGCGGGGCTCCGCGTACGACACATCTCCGCCCGTCGCGAGGACGACTCCGTGCAGGGACGTGCGGCGCGGTACGAACTCGACGTCGTTCCACTGTCCGCCTACGCGGATGCCACGCTCGACGACGGCGTCCATCTGCGCGCGGGCTACCAGATCCTCTCCATGGGTCGCTTCGACTTCTTCTCGGCGACGAACTTCCTGGCCGCCTACGACCTGCGCCAGGGCCTCACGACCATGCCGGAAGCCACCGAGGTGGGGCAGCCCGCCGTGCGGCTCGACGTGGATCCGACGCCCTGGCTGTCGCTGCAGTCGATCTACGTCCCGTTCTTCCAGCCGCACCTCGTGACCCTCTACGGAACGGACTACGCGATGCTGTCGATCCTCGACCGCGTGTCGCCGGCGACCACGAGCCCGACGATCGTCTCGAGCTTCGTCGACGGCGCCATCGAGCGCTCCGATCTCGGGGCCGCGACCACCGGAGCGATTCGCGCCTTCGGGCCGCAGCCCACGCCCACCCAGCCGCAGGGCGCCGTGAGGGCGACGGCGCGCTGGCGAACCGGCGAGGTGTCGGCCACGGCCGGCACAGCCATGGAGCGCCTCCCGGCGCTCATCGTGAGCCCCGAGCTGGAAGCGTTCCTGCAGAACCCCAGCGACCTGGGCACCCAGATCCGTCTCCTGCAATCCTCGAAGCCCCTGGACGTGCGCCACGATCGCTTCTCCGTCGTCTCGACCGACGCCGCGTTCGACGTCGGTCCGCTGCAGCTCGGGGCCGAGGTCGCCTACATGATGAACCGGACCTTCTACGCGGCGCGCTCGGGCTCCGTGCCGCGCCCGGAAACCAGCGACGTGCTCCACGTGGCAGGCCGCGCGGAGCTGGTCGAGACCGACGTGTTCCTCGCCGCGCTCGAGGCTTTTCACGCGCGCGCGCTCGATGCTCCGTCGGAGCGCGGTCGGACGTGGATGACGCTGGCGGACGGGAAGTACCTGCAGGGCGTGGCCCTCGCGACGAGCTTCTCGCCCGGGGCCTTCACCTTCGAAGTGGCCGCCACGGCCAGCACGGGGCCGACGTACTTCCTGGCGCCGCGGGTGGAGCTGGAGGTGCTCCCGCGTTTCTACGTGGAAGCAGGGGCCTTCATCAGCGAGGGTCCGGCGCCGGAGGAACTCGGACAGCCCGACGTCTCGGTTGGTGGTATCTACGACACGATCGATCAGGTCTTCGTCGGAGCACGCTGGCTGCCATGATTCGCCTCGAGCACGTCTCCCGGACCTACGGTTCGGGCGGGACGGCCGTTCACGCCCTGCGCGACGTCTCCGTCGAGGTCGAGGAGGGCACGTTCCTCGGCATCGTGGGGCCGAGCGGCTCGGGAAAGAGCACGCTCCTGAACCTGCTCGGTGCCCTGGACGCGCCGAGCGCGGGGAAGGTCGTCGTGGCAGGCATCGAGCTCGGCGCCATGAGCGACGACGCGCGAACCAGGTTCCGGCGCGATCGCCTCGGGTTCGTGTTCCAGTTCTTCAACCTCCTGCCGACGCTCACCGCGGCCGAGAACGTGGCGCTGCCGGCGCGACTCGCCGGACGAGGCGCCGCGGATTCTTCCCGGCGCGCCAGCGAGCTGCTGGACCGCGTGGGGCTTGCGGCGCGGCGCGACCACATGCCCGAGCAGCTGTCCGGCGGCGAGATGCAGCGCGTGGCCGTGGCCCGCGCGCTCATGATGGACCCACCCGTCGTCCTCGCCGACGAACCGACGGGAAACCTCGACCAGAAGGTCGGCCAGGCGGTCCTCGAGCTGCTGCGCGAGGCCGTCGACGGCAAGCGAACGGTGGTGCTCGTCACCCACGATCCGAAGATCGCCGACCAGGCCGATCGCGTGCTGCACATCGTGGACGGTCGCATCGCCGACGACGTGCTCAAGTCCGACGCTCGCTAGCCGCTCAGTCGTCCTCACCGAGCGGCGCCCGACTCAGCTTGTGGAGCGCGCTCACCTCGATTTGCCGGATCCTCTCGGCGGTCAGGTTCAGGTAGTCGCCGATCTCCTCCGCGGAGGCCTCGTCACGCTCGGCCACGTCGAGAGCGCAGGTCTCCGTCAGATCCTGGACGCCGAAGCCCGGGAAGTTCAGCTGGATGCGACCGGACTTCGGGTGCACGTCGAGGAACAGGTGATGCCGGCAGCCGACGTACGGGCAGGGTCGTGGAGCCTCGCGACAGTCTTCGCGCCGCAGCGGGCGAGGGTGGTCGGTCACCGGCGCCATGAGGCGCTCGAAGGCGAGCTGCCGCCGTGAGACGCGCGCACCGTGCCGCGCCTTCGGCGGGCGCGGCGCGGCCTCGACCACGGTCAGGCGTCGAGGCGACGGTCGATCCGGCGAGCGCTGCGTCGCAGCGCCCAGGTCAGCGCCGCGCTCCGCGGCGCGCGTCAGGTACCTCGCGGGTGCGGGAATGGGCGTTGAGGTTTTCGGCAGTCCCATGCTTCGTCGCTCGCGCCGAGGGCGCACTCCGACCTTCACCGGTCGGCGGCCCGCCGCCGGTCTTCGCGCCGTCGGACCGCAGCGCGGTGGCGCGGCGCGAGCCTTCGTCGATAGATCGCCGCGATGCGAAGATCCAAACAAGTTTTCTGCGAAAATTTCGGAACGTGACGCGACGGAGCGCGGCGAGGGGAAAGGACGCCGACGGCCCGGAGGCGCACCGAAACCACCGGACATTCTCTGTCAGCCTGCAGATCCGCGGAGGCCCGCGGCGGCGATCGTCACGAGCGCGGTGGTCGAGCGCGCGTCGCCGATCCGCTCTTGCTCGTCACTTCGCGGTGGTCTCGCAGGTACCTTCGCGCATGGGCATCGCCGCGAGCGCGCCCTGGCTGTCGCTCCGCCACGCGTCCGCGCAGGCGGCGTCCGCCGGCCCGTTCGTCTTCGAGCACCAGTCGCCGCGCGGCCTTTCGCCGGCCTTCCACTTCGGCGATCCACGGCAGTTCAGTCCCCAGTCGGCCGGGTCGGCCCAGCCCTCGCTCACGGCCCGCTCCTGGCCCATGTAGTTCACGCACAACGTCATGTTCAGGATGCTGTTGTGAACGTCCTCCAGCTCCTCGACCAGGAAGTAGCCGAGGGTGCGGCCCGGCCCCTCCCCCGCCGGGCACTGGTCGTCGATGCAGCCGTACGGAGGCTCGCTCTGCGAGGCCGCCTGGCACGGCGTCGCGGTGTTCGGATCGAGGACGTCCCCGCGATATCGGCCCGCGCAGTTCATGACGTCGGGGGAGTTCATCTGCCCGAACGTCTCGACCTCGTGGATGGGGATCGCCATCAGGTCGTCCTTGTTCTCGTAGATGACCACCCAGCCCCGCGGACCGAAGCCGTGCGTGCGCCCGGTGGCCTCGTCGAAGTAGAACACCCCCTCGTCGCCCGCGAGGATGGACTCGCGGAAGGCCTGGTCCGTCACGTCGAAGTCGCTCTCGACGCGCTGCGCGTTGGTCGCGAACACGCGGCGGGGCGTCGTGCGCCACGGGGGATCCGTGTGCATGAAGTCGAGGAAGCAGAACCCCTGGGTCAGGATCTCGTTCGAGTCCTCCGTCCACGCGGCGAACCCGGTCCTCACCGTCTGCTCGGCAATGGGCAGCTCCGTACCGTTCGCGTACCGCGTCCACTCGAAGAGCTGGATGAAACCGCTGAGGCCCCGCTGGTTGCACTGGGGCATCGGCAGGCTGCTGCGCTGGAGCAAGAAGCCGTAGGTCACGTCGGCGGTCGTCGCGACGGGCAGGAAGTTCCTGCGCCACACGGTCGCGAGCTGGATCTTGTCCTGGCCGCGGTTGTCGCGCAGCGCGAGGCACTCGCTGCCGGGCGCGGTGGGGTCGCCGTTCGGGAAGCACTCCGCGGCGGTCGGGCAACACTGACCTTCGCAGCCGCTGGTGCCGGGACCGGAGTCCACGGCGGGCTGCTGCGTCGGAGCCGGAAGGTCGTCCTCGATCTCCTCGAGGCACGCCGTGGCGACCACGCCGGGCGCCGCCAGCAGTAGACAGAGACGAATCCCGGATCGCATCGGCGAGCCCCGTCCCCTATCATGCGAGGTCTTCCGCCGAGACACCAGATCGAAGGCGGCCCCCGCCATCGTCTCGGCAGCGCCACGACCCGACCCCCGAGGAGTCACCCCCTTGGCCGATCTGCTCGCCCTTTCCGCCAGATTCATCGACGAAAACCTGTTCGAGGGCGTGGAGTCGTTCAATCGTCCCACGGCGCAGCTCTCGGAGGTCGCGGCGGGGATCGCGGTCGTGGAGGCTTTTTCGCACGTCGTCGCCTTCTCGACGGACGACGGGTTGGTGCTGTTCGACACGAGCCTCGAGGCCTTCGGACCGATGATCGTGAAGGCGCTGCGCGGCTGGTCGAGCGCGCCGGTCGACACCATCGCCTACACCCACGGGCACGTCGATCACGTCGGCGGGGCTCAATCCGTGGTGGATGACGCCGCGGAGCGCGGCCATCGGCGACCGCGGGTCGTGTCGCACGAGGCGGTCACCGCACGCTTCGACCGGTACGCTCTCACGAACGGCTACAACGCCGTGATCAACGCACGCCAGTTCGGCGGAATGTTCGGCGAACGCGGCATGAGCAACGCCGGAACGAGCTTCGGACCGGCGTCGTGGGTCGCACCCGACGTCACCTTTCGGGAGACGTACGCCCTGCAGGTGGGAGGCACCGCCTTCGAGCTCCATCACGCGCGCGGCGAAACCGACGACCACCTCTGGGCCTGGGTTCCCTCCGCGCGCGCCCTGTGCGCCGGCGACTTCATCACCTGGGTCTTCCCGAACGCCGGCAACCCCCAGAAGGTCCAGCGCTATCCGGGGGAGTGGGCGCGGGCGCTCCGCGCCATGGCCGCGCTCGAGCCCGAGCTGCTCTTGCCCGCGCACGGGCTCCCGGTGGGCGGCGCCGCCCGCGTCCGGCAGCTCCTCGAGGACGTCGCGGCAGCGCTCGACTCGCTGGTGGAGCAGACCCTCACGCTCATGAACGAAGGCGCGCGCCTCGACGCCATCCTCCGGACCGTGAGCGTGCCGTCCGCACTGATGGACCGCCCCTACCTGCGCCCCATGTACGACGAGCCGGAGTTCGTCGTTCGCAACGTCTGGCGCCAGTTCGGCGGCTGGTACGACGGTGATCCTTCGCACCTCAAGCCCGCGCCCGACGCCGCGCTCGCCCGTGAGCTCGCCGAGCTCGCGGGGGGCGCCGGGAAGCTCGCCGCGCGCGGCCGCGAGGTCGCCGACCAGGGGGATCACCGCCTGGCGTGCCACCTGGTGGAGTTCGCAGCACAGGCGGCGCCCGGGGATGCCGGCGTCCACGCCGCACGCGCGGCCGTGTATCGCGCGCGGCGCAAGGCGGAGCTCTCGCTCATGGCCAAGGGGATCTACCGCTCCGCCGCCGAGGAGAGCGAGCGCATCGCGGGCTCGAAGTCGTGACGCCGGGCCAGCGGTCGCGACGCTTCGTTCCCGCGGACGAGCGCGTGCCACCCGCTTGCCTCCGCCCCGGACCGAGAGCATGAACGGCGCATGCTCGCCGCGGCGATCGCCGTCCCCGCCACGCTGTTGCTCGGATGGGCCGCGCGCCGCTTCGGCTGGGGCCGTACCCGCGAGACGGGGCGGAAGCGCATCGCGCTCTTCCTGGTCCTGCTGGCGCTGACCGACGGTGCGCTCGGCGCCGTGGCGTCGATTCGACACGCGCAGCTCGCCGGGTGGGCGTCGGCGGAGCCGGCGAGGGCGGTGGCGCAGTTCGACGCGGCGCCGCCGGGCTCGATCGTCGTGCTCGCGGGGCGCGTGGCGAAGAAGAACGAGGTCCTGGCGAACGATCGCGTGCTCGAGGTGGAGTGCGACGAGAAGACCGGCGCTTGCATCGAGCGACTGACCGAGCGCTTCGCCGTCGCCCTCGAGGGCGGCGACGTCGTGGCGGAAGGGCGCGACTACGAACGGCAGAACTGGCCCGTCGAGAAGTGGATGGACGCCTCGAAGCAGTTCGTGGCGCTCGATCAGCCCGTTATCGTCGCCGGCGAGCGGAGCGGCACCGAGCGGTTGGTGGCCGCCGACGCTGTCTTCGTGGGCGAGCACGGCGACTTTCGCGCCGCGACCACGACGCACCGCCGCGTCGCCATGGCGGCTCGCATCGCGAGCTTCGGCGGGGCCATCGTCTTGCTGGTGGGCGCGGCGCTCGCATTCTTCCTCAGGCGGCGGGGCCTGACGACCGACGCCGACGCGCCGGTGCTCCCCCAGGACGCACCCTGATCGTCGCCCCCGTGCGCCGCGGCGAAAGTCCTGCGTCGGCCAGGAACGATACGACGCCGTTCGCTTCGCCCCGGGTGCGCCGTGGCGGCGATGGTGTAACGTGCGCCCGATGGCACTGTCCGCGGGCCCGAGCATCGGGATCATCGGCGCCGGATTCTCCGGGCTCTGCGTCGGCAAGGGGCTCCGCGACGCCGGCTTCGACGACCTCGTCATCTTCGAGAAGGGCGAGCGCGTCGGCGGCACGTGGCGCGACAACGTGTACCCGGGAGCGGCCTGCGACAGCCCGTCGTTCCACTACTGCTACTCCTTCGAGCCGAAGGCGGACTGGTCCCGAAAGTGGGCACGCCAGCCCGAAATTCTCGCGTACATCGAGCAGTGCGCGCGCAAGTACGACCTGGTCCGCCACCTGCGCCTGAACACCGAGGTGACCGCCGCGACCTGGAGCGAGGAGCGCCGCGGGTGGGACGTGCGAACCGCCGACGGGAAGACGACCAGGGTGGACGTGCTCGTCAGCGCCGTCGGGCAGCTGAACCGCCCGTACACGCCACCGCTCCGCGGTCTGGCGGACTTCGAGGGACCCAGGTTCCATTCTGCGCAG
This sequence comes from uncultured Polyangiaceae bacterium, assembly GCA_964487605.1. Taxonomy (GTDB): domain Bacteria; phylum Myxococcota_A; class Polyangia; order Polyangiales; family Polyangiaceae; genus JAJDAH01. Next base: position 3,160 of record CAZARU010000052.1, on the reverse strand, counting down.
TGGGATCGCTCGTTCGACCCGACGGGCAAGCGCATCGCGGTGGTCGGCACGGCGGCGAGCGCCGTGCAGCTCGTGCCCGAGGTCGGGAAGGTCGCGTCGCAGCTCTTCGTCCTGCAGCGCAGCCCGAACTGGATCTTTCCCAAGCAGGATCGCGTGTACGGCGACCGCGAGAAGGCCCTCTACCGCCTCTCGCCGACGATGGCGAAGCTCCACCGCTGGTGGCTCTGGCTCGGGCACGAGCTTCGCTTCCCGGTGCTCCTCATGAAGCCCTGGGCGCAGAGGCAGGCGCTCTCGATCGCCACGAAGCACCTCGAAGCACAGGTGCCGGACCCCGACCTGCGGCGGCTGCTCACGCCCAGCTATCCCATCGGCGCCAAGCGCATCCTCATCACGGACGACTACTACCCCGCGCTCCTTCGCGAGAACGTGAAGCTCGTCACGGAGGCGATCGACCACGTGGACCGCTCCGGGATCGTGCTCGCGTCCGGTGATCGCGTGGACGTGGACGCCATCGTGCTCGCGACGGGGTTCGAGACCACCACCTTCCTGGCACCCATGACCCTGCGGGGCACGAACGGACGCTCGCTGCACGACGCGTGGTCGAACGGGGCCGAAGCCCTGCTCGGCATGAGCGTCGCGGGCTTCCCCAACCTGTTCCTGATGTACGGGCCGAACACCAACCTCGGCCACAACTCCATCATCTTCATGCTCGAGTGCCAGACTCGATACATCCTGGACTGCTTGAAGCAGATGCGCCGCGAGGGGCTCACCGCGATCGACGTACGTGCGGACGAGATGGAAGCCTACAACCAGGCCGTGCAGGCCGCCCTGGCCGGGACCGTCTGGGCGAGCGTGAGCGAGAGCTGGTACAAGAACTCCGCAGGGCGCATCGTGAACAACTGGCCTCACACGACCACGACTTTCTGGTGGCGGACCCGAAGGGCGGATCTTTCGAAGTACCGGTGCGAGCGCGGCGCGGGCCGTGTGCGTGACGCCGCCTCGACGGCTCACGCGGAGGAGGGAGCATGACGCGAACGACGACGAGAAGCGCGCGAACGGTGGGGCTCTTGGTCGGGCTCGCCGCGGCCGCCTGCGGGGGCGCAGCGGCGGCCCCCGCACCCACGAAGCCCGCCGTGGAGCAGCCGGCCACACCCGGCGCGCAGTGCCTGGCGGAGGCCAACACGGAGCGCAAGGCGAAGACCGGTGGGCCGGAGAAGGTGCACGTTCGCCACATCCTGGTTCGGCACTCCGACTCGCGGGTGAAGCCGGAGGGGATCACGCGAACGCGCGAGGAGGCGTGCCTGCGGGCTCTCGAAGCCCTGAAGAAGCTCCAGGGCGGAGAGGAGTGGAACGACGTGACGGCGAAGTACAGCGACGAGAAAGGCGCCACGACCAACTTCGGCGACCTCGGCCGCGTTCGGCGCGATGACGTCACGCCGCAGTTCGCCGAGACGGCGTTCGACCTGGCGCCGAATCAGCTCAGCTACGTGCTCGAGACCGCGAGCGGCTTCCACGTCATCCTGCGCGTCGAGTGAGCGCGCGCCACGCGGTCAAGACTCGGTCCGGATCTTCCGCGACTGGCGGCCCATGACCTTCAGCGCCAGCTTCGACGGGGCGTGCTTCACCACCGTGGCGATCGTGCGATTGACGAGGCCGTTGACGTAGACCGCGTCGCCTCGCTCCACGGCGTCGATGCCCTGGCGCGCCACGGTCTCGGCGTCCATCCACATGAACCCGGGGAGCTTGCTCACCTGGCCACGATTGCCGACGACGTCGTGGAACTCCGAGTACGTGAAACCCGGACAGACCGCGCACGCGTGGACCCCCGACCCTCCGAGCTCGAGGGTCAAGGACTCCGAGAACTTCACGAGGAACGACTTCGTCGCGCCATAGAGCGTGTGACCCGCGGAGCCCGGAACCAGTCCCGCCAGTGACGCGACGTTGACGATACGACCGAACCCTCGCTCCACCATCCCCGGCAGCACCAGGTGCGTGAGGTGTGCCACGGCCGTGAGCATCACCTGGAGGAAGACCTGCTGGTCGGCCCACTTCGTGCGTACGAAGTACCCGGGCACGCCGAACCCGGCGTTGTTGACGACGAAGTCGACGGTGACACCCAGCTCGCGAGTGCGTTCGACCAGGCGCTCGGGCGCGGCAGGGTCGGCCAGATCCGCCTGCACCGCGTGACAGGTGACGCCGTGCGCCTCCTCGAGTTCGTCCCGAAGCTCCTCGAGGCGCTCGAGGCGCCGCGCCGTGAGGACCAGATCGTAGCCGTCCTTGGCGAGCTCGATCGCGAAGGCGCGGCCGATGCCGGCGGAGGCCCCCGTGATCAAGGCGGTGCGCTGGGCGTCGGGCATGGCGAGCACTGTACCGCGAGGCCGAATCGGCGGGCGACGCCCGATGGCTCGCTCGGGGGTGGCTCTCCCGGCCGTGACGCCGTAGCCTCCGAGTTCCCGAGCCTTTCGAGGCACGGAAGCGAGGAACGATGAAGATCCGATCGGCGATGTGGGCCCTCGGTGCCGCCTTCGGCGCGCAGGTCGCCACCACGAGCTGCGGAGACTCGGGCTCGAGCGGCGGTTTCCTGCCGGACGGCGGCGACGCGAGCACGGACGGGTCCATGACGTCGTCGTGCAAGAGCGACAAGGACTGCACCCCGCTCGGGCAGCTCTGCCTGGCGGCCCGGGGGCTCTGCGTGGACTGCGTGCGCGACTCCGACTGCGCCGACGACGAGCAGTGCGTCGCGAACGCCTGCGAGGTCCGCTGCACGACGTCTCTGGACTGCCCGCAGGATCTGGTCTGCTCGGAGAGCACGGGACGCTGTGTGCAGTGCACCTCCGACGACGACTGCGACGCGGATTTTCGGTGCTTCGCCAACGTGTGCGCCGAGAGCTGCAGGAGCGACAAGGACTGCACTCCGCTCGGCAAGCTGTGCAACACCGGTGAAGGCGTCTGCTACGTCCCTGGCGGCGCGGGAGGCGCGTCCGGGGGCGGCGGTCTCGGGGGCCAGGCCGGGAGCGCGCAGGGTGGCGGCAGCGGCGTGGGGGGCTTCGGGGGCACGGGCGGAACCTCGGGAACCGCCGGTACGGCGGGCTCGGGAGGAACCGCCGGAACGTCTGGCGTCGGGGGCACGGCCGGCGCGGGGGGCACCGCGGGCGCGGGC
>CAZARU010000051.1:25598-46213 GCA_964487605.1 uncultured Polyangiaceae bacterium | reverse complement strand
AGCGCCCGCTCCACCGGATCCCGCGCCGCCCGCGCCGGCGCCGCCTTCGGGACCGGCGCCGCCCCCCCCCGCACCGGCGGCGGACATCGTCGGGCCCGCGTCGCAACCCTCGTCCTGTCCGGCGTCGGCGCACTTGCCCAGGGTGCGGCAGACGGTCTCCCACGCGCAGCCGCACTCCTTCGCGACGGAAGTCGTGGCTGGACACTCGAGCGGCCCCCGCATCTCGGGAAGCGACAGAAGTGGCACGACCGTGGTGCCCTCGTCCGTGGACAGTCCTAGCTCGAAACCGTGGAACGCCTGACTCGCGCAGACGTACACCCCGCGATTCGTCCATTCGAGGCATCCTATGGGCCCGTCGAACACCTTCGTGAAGGCGAGGGTGGACGTGGGGGCGCGCCACACGCCCAGCGCGGTCGGGTCCACCGTGACGTTCGGATCCTTCGCGTCGCCGAACCCCGCCAGGACCGTCGCACCATCCGGCGAGAGGGCGAACCCGAAGAAGTCGGCGTCGCCCTCGAGCACGGTGGTCCACGTGGTGCCGGCGTCCCTGGACACCATCAGCGCGTCGCGCAGCTTGCTGTTCGTGCGCACGAAGAGCGTGTCGGGATCGGTCGGGTGAACGGCGCTCAAGAACGGAGTCGTCGAAACGTCGGTGCCCGGCACATCCGAGCGGGCCCACGATGCGCCGCCGTCCGCCGAGCGGAGGAGCACGCCGCGAGGCATCGGCGGCATTCCACCCGAGGGCGTCACGCCGGCGACGCCGGTCACGTAGACGACCAGCGGACTGGAGGGCGCGGGGTCGAGCGTGAACGCCAGAAGGTCGTCGCCGAGCGCGTTGCTCAGGAGCGACCAGCTGCGCCCATCGTCGGTGGAGTGCCAGAGCTCGTTCGCGAACTTGCCGGCGCCGGCGCTCTCGGAGACGAGTGCCAGCGCCACCCGCGGGTCGTCACGGCGCACCGTGAGGTCGACGACGAACCGGTCCTCGAGCCCTCTCGCGAATGCCCAGGAGCACCCGCCGTCGTGAGAGGTGGACAGTCCCCGGAAGAAGCCGAACAGCAGCGACCCATCCGCGGTCGTGCCCATCACGGGATCCTCCGTGCCGCCGAAGCCGATCGGCGCCTCGCAGATGAAGTCCCAGGTCTTCCCCGCGTCGATGGATTTTCCGACGCCGAATGTGGCACGGACGTACAGCGACGCCGGGTCCCCGGTGAGCTGTTCCACCTGCTGGGCGCGCGGGAAGCGGCCGTTGCCGGTCGCCCAGGGGGCGGCCGCAGTGACCGTCCCGAGCGTGGAAAAGAAGACGAGCGATCGAAGCATCTCCAAGGCGTACCGCGCGCAGGGCCCCGCGCGGGCTCGGTCGAGCGGGCGTCGTTCGGCGGTCGCCCCTTCTGCTGGAACATGCCGCCAGGGGCGGATGGTCACCCCCACCCAGAGCGGAAAGGTCCGGCCCGCCCCGATCTGCCCTGAGATCACCGACGGCCCGGTTGTCGCGGCGACGCCGGACGGTCTACGGCACCCTCCATGCTTACACGCTCATACTTTTACTTACACTGCGCCTGGCTCGCGTTCGCCGGGTGCGCGTCTGGCGCCCCAGCCCACGAGATCTCGGAGGACACGACTCCGGTGTGCGTCCCGGGACGCCAGGAGGTCTGCGTCTGCGCAGCCGGCGCCGAGGGAGCTCGGATCTGCGGCGCTGATGGTCTCTGGGCTGCCTGCAGCGCGTGCCCTGCGGAGAATCAGCCGACGGGCGCAGGCGGGACCGGTGCCGGCGGCTCGCCCGCGTCGGGCGGCGCCGCGCCGGTGGCGTCTCCCGCCATCGAGGTTTCGCCGGCGAGCTTGACGTTCTCGGCCCGCGAGAAGGACCAGGCCCCGACGCCGCAGGCGGTCATCGTCACCAACGTGGGAGACGCTCCGCTCGAGTTCGACGCTTCGAGCGTGGCGCCGTGGCTCACGCTCACGGGGGGCCAGGCGACGGTGCCGCCTGGGTCGAGCGCTTCGGTCGAGGTCGCCGTGGACGTCGCGCGCGCCCTGCCGGGAACCCACGTCGCCTCCGTCGACGTGACGGCACCAGCAGCGCCTGCCGCGGGCAAGGTGTCCGTCCGTCTGCGGCTCGACGAGTATCCCGACGCGGTCGCTCCCGGCGGCCCGAAGCTGAACGTGCAGGGCTTCACCCTGGACAAGACCGATCCGGAGGACGTCCGCGTGATCCTGACGTTCTCGAAGGCGATCGACCCGGCGACGCTCGCCGCGGGAGTGACCCTCGTCGATCAGGGCGGGGACCCCATCGCGATCAGCGCGACGTACGACGCTCAGCGTCGCCAGGCGCTCATCACGCCGGATCGACCGATGCAGTCGTCGATCGAGTACGAGCTTCGCGTGGGCGGTGCGGTGAAAACGCCCGCCGGCTCGTCGCTCGACCAGAACGACTACGACTCGGGCGACCAGCCGTTCGTCAGGCGGTTCGATCTGTCCGCGATGACGCTGCGTCTGAAGGGCCACGTGAGCCTCGAGGGCATCAGCGACGTCTGGTGGGACGGTGATCTTCTCGCGGTCGCCGGTCGCAACTCGGGCAAGACGGCGTTCGTCATCGACGCTTCGGACATCACGGAGCCGAAGATCGCGTCATCCGTCGAGGCCGGTTGGGCGCAGGACGTCAAGATGAAGGACGGCTACTTGTACGCCACCAACGAACCCGGCGGCGTGCACATCTGGGACGTGCACGATCCCTACGACCCGAAGTACACGGCGCTGATCTACGACTCCGCGGTGCAGTCGGTGCACAACCTGTACCTGTACGAAGGATTCGCGTACCTCGTCAGCAACACGACCGGACGCATCGAGATCTACGACGTGAGGGACCCCTCGCGTCCGGTGCGGGTCGGCTCGATCGCGAATCCGAACGACGGGGCGCAGATTCACGATCTGGTCGTCGTGGACGACGTCCTCTACGGTGGGTTCCTGGACGGCGGGTTGACGCTGGCGGACGTGAGCGACCCGCACGCGCCGAAGGTGTTCAGCCACACCAGCTACGCGGACGACTTCTGCCACAACGTCTGGCCGCTGCCGGGTGGTCGGTTCGCCGTCACGACCGACGAGTACGTGGGCGGGAGGCTGCGAGTGTGGGACCTGGCCGACCGCGCGCAGCCGAAGATCATCTCGTCGTGGACGCCCGACGCTCGCTCGGTGGTCCACAACGCCCAGGTCGTCGGGAACCATGCGTTCATGTCGCACTACACCCAGGGACTTCAGGCGGTGGACCTGTCCGATCCTCACGATCCCGCGCCGGCTCAGTTCTTCGAGACCTGGCCTGGCGACGACTCGCGTGCGGAGATGGAGGGCGCGTGGGGAGTCCACGTTTCCGACGGCAGGATCGCCGTCGGAGACACCTCCGGCGGGGTGTACCTGTTCCGGTACGGCGCGGACTGAGCACTGAAAGCGGGTTCGGCCCGCCGCCCGGCACCAACCGCGGGCACGCCGCGACGAGCGCTTGGTTTCCCGGGAATGCGGGCTAGGGTGCGCCGCGCGTGGTTCGAAACGGCTGGCTCGCAGAGGCTCTCGACGACGGGATCGCCGCGGTCAGCGAGGCCACGTTCCCCGAGAATGCGATCGGGGCTCCAGACTGGCGAAGCACCGAGATGGTTCGTCGAACGCACGCGTACCTGGACGAGCTGCCGGCGAAGCCGCGCAGGCTCGTCGTCGCGTTGTTCGTCTTCGTCGAGCTCGCGGCTCCGCTGCTCACGCTGTCGCTCCGGCGCTTCTCGCGGCTGGACGCGGGCCGCCGCGCCGAGGTGATTCGCCGATGGAGGCGCTCCGGTTTTTTTCCACTTCGGCTCCTGGGCGAGGCGCTGAAGGCGACGACGACGATGATGTACATGTCCCACCCGTCGGTCGCGGTGTACATCGGCGAGTATCGGGCCTGCAGCCGCCCGCTCGATGCTGTGCAGATCCCGACGCGGCTCGAGGCGGCTGCCGGGATGCGGCGTGACGCCGACGCAGAGGCCGACGCGTGATCCACGGGCTGGACGAGGTTCGGAGCGGATTCGACGTCGCGTGCGACGCCGTCGTGGTGGGGTCGGGTGCGGGCGGCGCCGTCGCGGCGGCGAACCTCGCGCGCGCGGGGCTGAAAGTGGTCGTCCTGGAGGCGGGGCCACTGGTCGAGCCTGCGGACATGATCCGCGACGCTCCGCTCTTCCTGGCGCGCTACTTCTGGGAGGGCGGCTTGCGCATCATCGGTGGGACCACACAGAGTCCGTCGCTGCAGGCGCGATGCGTCGGAGGCAGCACGGTGGTCAACTCGGCCATCATGCTTCCCCTGCCGGACTGGGTGCGCGACGAGTGGGCGTACGACACCGGGCTCGACTGGCTTCGCGGCCCGGTGCTGGATGCCGCGTACGCGCGTGTCTTTCGTCGCAGCGGCGTCGGTCCAACGCCGATGGCCGTGATGGGGCGGCGCAACCTCATCGCCAGGCGTGCGCTCGAGGCGGTCGGCGTTCACGGGAAGCCGCTCCCGCGCGCGGTCGTCGAGTGCGAGGGCGCGTCAGACTGCCTCACGGGGTGCGCCAGCGGCCGCAAGCAGTCCGTGGACCGAACCTACCTGAGCGACGCCGTCGCCGATGGCGCGGAGGTGTACACGTGTTCCCACGTCGAGCGGGTCGTCACCCGCGGGCGGCGCGCGGTGGGCGTGACGGGTCGCACGGTGGACCCCCGCGGCCGCCGCACGGTCGGGCGCTTTTCCGTCCACGCCAGGACGGTGGTCCTCGCCGCCGGGACCATGCAGACGCCCGTGCTGCTGCAGCAGAGCGGCATCAATCCACGGCGCCGCGTGGGAGCGACGCTGTTTTGCCACATCGGCGGTGGGATGGTCGGCATCATGGACGAGGTGGTCGATCCCTGGGTGGGAGCGACCCAGGGCTGGGGCGCCATCAGCGAGGAGATCCGCGGACTGAAGTTCGAGGGGCTGTGGGCGGCGCCGAGCGTGCTCATGGTTCGCTGGGGTGACGTCGGCTTGCCGTTCGTGGCGCGGCTGCACGAGGTGAAGCACGCGGCCGTCATCGCCCTGGTGTACCGCGGCAACGTCCACGGGACCGTACGCGCACGCCGCGATGGATCGCCGGCGATGCACCTGTGGATCCCCGACACGGAGGTCTCGCCCGTGATGCGTGGAATGAAGATGGCGGCAGACGGGCTCCTTGCGGTGGGCGCGAGGTACGTGCACACGGGCATCCCCGGCGTGATGGAGGAGCTGCGCACTCCCCGGGACACCGAGACGATGCTGTCGCCGCGGATCACCGCGAAGCAGCTCACCATGACGATGAATCACACGTTCGGATCGTGCCGCATGAGCGAGCGGGACTCGGGAGCCGTGGACGGTCAGGGTCGCGTCAAGGGACTCGACGGGCTCTACGTCGTCGACGCGAGCATCTTCCCGAGCCCGAGCGCGGTGAATCCGCAGGCAACCATCATGGCGCTCGCGGACATCCACACGCGCCGCCTGGGCGAGCTGGGCGTCGCCGCTCGTTGACGCGCGCGCGGCCGGCGCCCGGGGTCACGTGCCGGAGCGCTCCTCGGCCATCAGCCGGCGGAAGGTGACTCGCGTGGTCGCGTCGGCGTTGTGGGCCAGCATGCGCGCCACGGCCCCCCGATCCTTCGCGCGGCCCTCGAGGAGCGCCACGACGGCCGCGGCCACCGAGGCGACCTGCACTTCGGCGAGCAACCGGACGTCGGGCAGGTGTCGGCCACCCAGTCCGAGTCGAATCCCCCAGTCCCAGAGATGCTCGACGGTCTTGTCCACGAACTCCTGCTCGACCCGCCGCAGCTCAGCGCCGTACGCCGAAGCGTCGTTCTTGTGCCGGAAGTACAGCTCGGACCAGCGTGGCTCTTCGAGCAGCAGGTCGAGCAGCGCCGCGTGGTACGCGACGTTCTCCTCCATGTGCGGCTCACCGCGCTCCACCGCGTGCCGCACGTTCCGGAAGGACGCGGTATCGACGCGGCGCAGGTGGTCGGCGATTCGCCGCGCCGCCGCGACGAGGCACGCGTCGATGTTCGGGTAGTACGCGTAAAAATTCGGCTGATGGATGCCCGCCCGCCGCGCGATCGCGACGGTGGTCAGGCCCGTCACACCGTCCTCGCGCATCAGGGCGAGGGTCGCCTCGATGATCCGGTTCTCGACGTCCGTCGGCGCCGCCCCGCGCCTGCGGCGTCCGGTCTGGCGTCGCGCACCCGGATCAGTAGATACCATACGACACCGAATTCCGATCTGCCTGGAGCGTTACAGCGAGTCTAAACATATGTTATCATGATGTTCACGCGTGAAGCTCGGCTTGCGATCCCTTTGGGTATAGTATAATCTATACCAATGATGCAGCTCCGAGTCCAGGCTCTCGTCCTCGCGGTCGCTTCGCTCCTCACGGCTTGTGGCAGCGCGCCGCCCGAACGCAGCGCAACGCCGATCCTCGGGGAAGCCGCAGCGGGCGGTGAAGCCGGCGCCGCGGGCCTAGCCGGCGAGGCGGGCAGCGTGAGCGCCGGCGCTGCTGGGCTCGGTGCCGCCGGCTCCGCGACGGGCGGATCGGCCGGGACGGCAGAGGCGGGTGCACCCGGAGCGGGTGGTGTTGGCGCGACCGGTGGCGGGGCGGGTGCGGGTGCGCTCGGCGGTACGGGCGGCGACGGGACGGGGGGCACCGCGGCGTCCGTTCCCACCGGATGCTCGGCGGGCTCCCTCGGGGCGGGGGATCACGCGCTCAGCCTGAGTCACGGCGGCGCCGAACGCGCCTTCGACGTGCACGTTCCGGCCTCCTACCGGGCAGGGCAGCCGATGCCGCTCGTCTTCTACTTCCACCCGCTGCTCATGAACAAGGAGTACCTGAAGGGCACGGGCGCCCCACAGAAGGCGGACGCGGAGGGATTCATCGCGGTGTTCGCGCAGGGCATCGAGAGCTCGTGGAACGCCGGCGCGTGCTGCGGACCGTCGAACGGTGCGGGCGGCAAGGCGGCGGTGGACGACGTGGGCTTCGTTCGAGCCATGGTGAAGGAAGTCACGTCCCGCCTCTGCGTCGACGAGAAGCGCGTCTACGCGACCGGGTTCTCCAACGGCGGCTTTCTCTCGAACCGGCTGGCGTGCGAGGCGTCGGATCTCTTCGCAGCCGTCGCGCCCGTCTCGGCCGTGAACGGCGTGGAGACGGCATGCACGCCGTCGCGGCCCGTCCCGGTGTTCGCCATCAACGGAACCACGGACACACTCGTCCCGTACACCGGAGGGTTCTTCTTCCCGGGCATCACGAACGGCACGTTCCCGTCCGTTCAGCAGACGTTTGCCGGGTGGCGCCAGCGGAACGGCTGCACCGACGCTCCGGTCGTCACCTACTCGAACGGGAACGTGTCGTGCGAGACCCACGCCGCGTGCGCCGGCGGCGTCGAAGTCACCCAGTGTACCGTCGAAGGCGGTGGCCACTGCTGGTACGGCGAGCTCCTGTGCGCGCTCGGCACGAACTCCTTCGACATCGTGGCCACGGATGCGACCTGGGAGTTCCTGAAGCGCCACCGCCTTCCCTGAGCGCCGTCCGAGCGGCGCGTCGGTGGCGACGCGCTCGGGCCCCATGGCGTCGAGGCAGGGCGATTCGCGCGAGCCTCGCGCGCGGGTGTTGCTGGTAGGATGACGCCCGCGGAGTAGCGGCTGCTCCGGTCGAGGTGACCATGTCGAATCCAAGGCGCAGGCAGGCGCACGAGCTGCGATCTCACGCGTGGATGGGGAAGGGCCCGTTCTCGTTCGGTCGCCGATCGCGCTTCGTCCAGAACGGCTACGAGCTGGACGAGTTCGTGGGGCGCCCGGTCATCGCAATCGTCAACACGTGGAGCGATCTGAACACGTGCCACGCGCACTTCGGCGAGCGCGTGGAGCAGATCAAGCGCGGCGTCGTTCGGGCCGGCGGCTTCCCCGTGGAGCTGCCCGCCATGTCCCTCGGCGAAAGAACCGTCGCGCCGAGCACGATGATGTACCGGAACTTCCTGGCCATGGAGACCGAAGAGCTGCTGCGCAGTCATCCGGTGGACGGGGCCGTGCTCATGGGCGGCTGCGACAAGACCACGCCGGCGCTGCTCATGGGCGCCATCAGCGCCAACCTGCCGTCAATCTACGTTCCCGCGGGCTTCATGATGAGCGGGACGTTCCGCGGCGAGAAGCTGGGCGCGGCGAGCGCTGGCTGGAAGTACGGCCACGAGCTCATCGCCGGGCGCGTGTCGTTCGACGACTTCCTGGAGGTCGAGGCGCGGTGCGCGCCCACGGCCGGCACCTGCAACGACATGGGCACGGCCTCGACCATGACCGCGGTCGCGGAGGTCCTCGGCTTCTCGCTCACCGGTGCCTCCTCCGTGTCGGCGGTGGACGCCCTCGGGGCGCGGCTCGCCGTCGCCGCCGGGCGCCGGATCGTCGACCTGGTGTGGGAAGACGTGAAGCCGTCGGACCTCTTGTCGGAGGCGTCCTTCGAGAACGCGGCGATCACCTGCGCCGCGCTCGGTGGCTCGACGAACGCCGCAATCCACCTGCTCGCCATGGCGGGTCGCGCCGGCGTGAAGCTCGATCTGCGACGGCTCGATGCCCTGGCGCGAGAGACCTCGGTCCGCGCGAACGTGAGCCCGTCCGGGGAGCACCTGATGGAGGACTTCGCCAGGGCGGGTGGCCTCTCGGCGCTTCTCGCCGCCCTGGGCGACGTGCTTCGACGCGGCACGCGCACCGTCACCGGCCGCACGCTGTCCGAGAACGTCTCCGGCGCCGTGGTTCACGACACGGACGTGATCCGCGACGCGAGTGACCCCGTCGCGCCGGAGGCCCTGGCCATCTTGTACGGGAACCTCGCGCCAGACGGGGCCGTCATCAAGCCGAGCGCGGCCAGCGCCGGGCTGCTCGTCCACCGTGGTCGCGCGCTGGTCTTCGAGGACCATCGCGATCTCGAACGGCGAATTCACGACCCGACCCTCGACGTCGACGCGACCTCGGTCCTGGTCCTGCGCAACGAGGGCCCCCGTGGCGGTCCGGGCATGCCGGAGTGCGGCATGCTGCCGATCCCCATGAAGCTGGCCCAGAAGGGCGTGGGCGACATGGTGAGGATCAGTGACGCGCGGATGAGCGGTACGAGCCATGGAACGTGCGTGCTCCACGTGGCGCCCGAAGCCTGGCTCGGCGGTCCCCTCGCGCTCGTCCGCGACGGCGACTTCATCGAGCTCGACGTGGGAGCGCGTCGCCTGCACCTCGACGTTCCCGACGGAGAGCTCGCGCGTCGCCGCGAGGAATGGAAGGCGCCACCGCGCCGCTTCCTCAGGGGGTACGCCTCGCTGTTCAGCGACCACGTGACCCAGGCCAGCGAGGGGTGCGACTTTGGCTGGCTCGCGGGGCGCGAGGGCGTCGAAGAGCCTGCCGTGCACATCTGACGGCGCCGCGCGGCCGCGCTAGCATGCCGCGCCATGCCCAACGATCCGAAGGTTCCCTCCGCCGGCGCAGCCCCATCGGGGGTGACGGAGCCCGTTCAGCTCCGGGCCATGGCCGTCGACGTCACGACGAGCCTCGGGTCGAGCCTCCCCGTCACGCCCGTGGGACTCGGTGTCCTCGAGCGCCTGATGGCGGGGGGCCTCCGCACGGGCGACTTCTTCCTCATTTCCGGATCCGCGGGCGTCGGCAAGACGGCGCTGGCCCTGCACCTCGGCTACATCGCCGCGCGGTCTGCGGCAGAGACGCTGATCGTGAGCGTGACGGTGGACGAAGCTGCGATGGTCGCGCGCTTCGCCGCGCGAGCGCTTCACCGTGAGCACCCCGACGAGCGGGTCACCTACGGCCAGATCCTCTCGGGCGAAGCCTGGAAGGACGAAGCCGTGGCGAAGAAGGTCCGCGCGGCGGTGAACACGGTCGTCACGAAGGTGGGCACCCGCCTCTATCCGCGGCGCGTGCAGCCCTTCGAACGCCTGCGGGCGGTTCGCGACGCCGCCGCCGCGCTGTGGAAGCGTAACGATCGCGTGGTCGTCATCGTCGATGGGCTGGAGGCGTTCACTCCCCAGTCGTCGGAGACGGCCGATCCGCTGGTGGCGGCCGCGTTCGAGCTGCGAGCGCTCGCCCAGGAGGGCTGCGCCGTCGTGGCGACGATGGGTGGCCGCGACGCGGAGCGGGCGATGGCGGCGGCCACTCTCGCCGCAGAGCTGACGCGCTCCGCACATGGTTCGATCGCGAAGCCCGACGAACGTCTCCTCTTCCTGGGCGCTCGCAACGTCGACCTCGTCGTGACCAAGAATCACGCCGGGCCGACGGGGCTCGTACCGCTGCGTCTCGTGGCCGGCGCCGCGACGTTCGAGGAGCGCGCGACGTGACGGCGTTCGACGCCGCCACGAGGGTCCACTTCATCCACGGGCTGGAAGGATCGCCTCACGGGTCGAAGGCCGTGTTCCTCGCCGAGCACTTCGACACGGAGACGCCGGTGATGGACACCAGCGACTTCGCGGCGTGCGTGGCCGCCCAGCGACAGGCCATCGAACGTCGCGTCCCGGAGGTGGTCGTCGGTTCTTCCTTCGGCGGCGCCGTGGCGGTGAGGCTCCTGCAGGTCGGGGCGTGGCGCGGGCCCACCGTTCTGCTCGCGCAGGCCGCGGTGCACTTCGGCGTCGAGGAACGCCTTCCCGACGACGTGCCCGTCATCGTGGTCCACGGAACCGAGGACGACGTGGTGGACATCGAGGGGAGCCGCCGGCTGGCGCGCACCGGAACTCCGGGTCGCGTACGCCTGGTCGAAGTGCCGGATGGGCACCGCCTCGAGTCGCTCGTCGCGAGCGGTCGCCTCGCCGAGCTCGTTCGCGAGGCGAGGTCGCTGTGATCCGGTCCGTGACGCACGTCCTGGTGCTGATGGCGTCGGTTGCCGTGGTCTGCGGGTGCGAGCGATCGTCGGACTGTGCGCTGGGGCCGAAGGCGTCGTGTCCCGGGGCCGACCTCCGCGAAAAGGCGCTCGTCCGCGCCGATCTGTCGGGCGCGGACCTCTCGCGTGCGGATCTGTCGAGCGCGAACCTCCAGCTGGCTCAGCTCCCGGGCGCGAACCTCTCGGGAGCGAACCTGTCCAGCGCGAGCCTCGACACGACGAACCTCAAGGGGGCCGATCTCTCGGGCGCGAACCTCACGGGTGCGAATCTCTCCCGCGCCTGGCTGCAGAGGGCGAAGCTCGACGGTGCCAGGCTCGACGGTGTCCGCTGGGCGGAGACGTGGTGCCCGGACGACACGAAGAGCGACACCCACGGAGAGACCTGCACGGGACACCTGAACGCGCCGAGCTACGGAGCGCTGCCCAGGTCGCCCTGAGGCGGCGCTTCAGCCCAGCCCCAGCCGGACGAACTGTTCCCGGGGCGCGCCGACTTCGGCGAGGGCGGCATGCAGAGCTTCCATCCCTCGCGCGGCTCGCGCGGCGTCCCCGGCCAGGTCGTCCTGTTCCGACGGATCGCCGTTCGGGTCGAACAGCGCGTCGGAGGCGTGGTCGCCTGCGGTCCACAGCAGGTTCTGCACCTGTCGCGCATTCAGGGGCTGCCGGATCACGGGAATGTCGGAGCCGGGCATGTGGGGTCCCAGCTCGGCGCGCTCGTCCGGATCCGGCAGGCGCGCTGGCGGCATCGTGGACCAGCGGTTCGAGTAGATCGCCAGGGCGTCGGAGCGCCGCACTCCACGGCAGTACTTGAACTCGGGCGTGATGACGTTCACGCGTTGCCCCCAGTAGCCCTGCAGCACGTGGTCCCGCACGGAGGTCGCCTCGCCGCGCAGCAGGGGGAGCAGCGACCGACCGTGACGGTGCTGACGCGTCCTCGCCACGTCGAACACGTCGAGGAGCGTCGCGCAGACGTCCACGGTCGTCGTCAGCGCGTCGCACGTCGAGCCCGGGGCGACACCGGGCGCGCACGCGAGCATCGGAATGCGACCGAGCACGTCGTACACCGCGGACGGCGGCTTTCCCCAGCGGTCGTGCTCTCCCAGGTAGTGGCCGTGGTCGGTCACCAGGAGGACCAGCGTTTCGTTCCAGAGGTTCGTGTCGTCGATGGCGTCCAGAACGTGTCCCAGCCAGCGATCGATCATGGTGAGCTTGCCGCCGTACTGCGCGCGCGTCTGGCGAGCCACGCGGTCGTCGATGCGACCGAGGAGGTACGGAGGCCAGATGATGGGCCCGTCGGTCCAGTCGGGGTCGTACATGGAGGCGTACGGGGCGGGTGTGTCGAAGGGTTCGTGTGGATCGAACTCGTCCACGAAGAGCAGAAAGCGCGCATGCTCCCGCGCGTTCTCACGAATCCACGCGGCGGTGCTCTGCATCACCTTGGGCCCCGGGTAGTCGGCCTCCGACCGAAAGTGAGAGCGACTCCGGTGGTACGGGTGATCCTCGGCGCGGTGATAGAGCGGCGTGCCGATCATGGTTCGGTCGAGCTTCGTCTTCCACGGGTCGCTCTCGTGTCCGCGCTGGTAGTCCCAGGCGTAGAAGTCGGAGTGGTAGTTCTCGCCGCCGTGCTCGAAGAGATGGGGGTGGTCGCTGATGAGCTGGGTGACCACGCCCGCCCTGCCCAGGTAGAAGGTGATGGGACGCTCCCAGATTTCGACGGAGCCCCAGGGCTTCCAGAGGAAATCGAGGGCGCCGCACAGGAGGTCGTGCCGCGCGGGCATGCACGGCAGCGACCCGGAGTAGTGCCGCGTGAACCGCATGCCTCGGCGCGCGAGGCGATCCAGGTTCGGGGTCTCGAACTCGCGGCCGCCGTAAGCGCCGACCATGTGGCGGTTCAGGCTGTCGAGGAGCAGCACGATCGCGTTCTTCGGGCCCGCGGAGGTCATCGCCGGCATCCTATCCGTCGCGGGGGCACGATGCTTGCTAGGATGCCGGGTGTGAAGAGCCGGAAGAAGTCCTACAAGGTTCCGTTCGTCCTGACCGTGACGGCCGCCGCTGCCGCTACCGCGCTCGCTTGCGGCGGAAGCGTCGCCGGTGACTCCGGGGGTGGCAGTGGCGGCGACGGGAGCGGTGGCACAGCCTCGGGTGGCACAGGCGGGGCGTCGGGATCAGCCGCCGGGGGGACCGCCGGCCGCCCGTCCGTCGGCGGCGCCGCGGGCGCCGGCGGTTCGTCGGGTACCGCGGGGTCTTCCGCCGTGGGCGGGAGCACGGGCTCCGTAGGCGGCTCGGCCGGCATCGGCGCGGCCGGGGGTGCCGCGGGATTCGGCGGAAGCGGCGTCGGTGGCGCGGGAGGCAGCGGGTGCGATCCGAACACCGACTGCTGCGACCCGGACGTCGACTGCAATCCGCCGCCTCCGCCCTGTCCGGACACGCTGCCCGCGTGGTGGGACTCGTGCGGGCCGGAGCTGGCGGGTGCGCAATGCAGCTACGGCATCGATTGCCAGAGCGGGACGCAAGTGTTCGTCATGGAGTGCGCGGCCGGCGCTTGGAAGCTGCAGCCGAGCCGCTGCGTGCGCGAGGCCGACTCTTGTCCGGGGACGGAGCTGCACTGCCAGGGGGAGGAGTGGTGGATGCCCCAGGGCACGAATCCGCCGTCGCCCTGTCCGCCGGCGCTTCCCGGCGCCGGGGAGATGTGCTTCGCCGGGGGCTTCGGTGGAACGCACGAGGCCTGCGGCTACCGCTGCGACGGGGGATGGCAGGTCGCGCGGTGCGTGTCCGGCGCGTGGGATCTCGGGGCCTGCGCCCTCGACTGAGGATCGGTCACGCACCGACGCGCGGAGCGTCGGCGTTGGCCTCGCGCAGCAGGACCAGCGCCGCGTCGAGGGCGACCAGAGCCTCTTCGCGATGTCCGTCGGCCGCCGCCGACCACGCCCGGGCCAGGTTGCGCTCCGCGGCCGCGTAGGCGCCGAAGATCGTCGAGAAGCGTTCGACCCCGAGCTGACCGAGGAGCGACGGCGCGTTCTCGGAGACGGAGGTGAGGACCTCGACCTCGAGATCGGTCAGTGACTGGACGACGCGACCGAGCTCGACGTCCCGCGCCTCGGCGGCGATCCGCTCGACGCGTTCGGGAAGCGTCGCGAGCGTCTCGAACACCTGGCCGGAGCGCGACGCAGCACCGGCTCCACCCGCCGCTCTGCCGGCGTCCACGCGGATCAGCACGAACGCGACGAGGAGGAGGCCGAGACCCGCGCCGGCGATGGTCCAGTCCACGGTCGGCACCTTCGAACCGCCGAGGGTGCCCACGATGGTCCCGACGACGAGCAGCACCAGCGCCACGTTGCGCAGCATCACCCTCCGACCTCCGCGGCGAGCCTGAAAGTGGCGTAGCCGACGCCCGCCAGCGAGTCGCCCACCAGGAGCCCCGCGGCGATCGGGATGCCGGTCTCGCTGGACCAGCGCTTGCCGAGCCCGCGCTCCGCGCCCATCGCGAGGAGGCAACCCAGGCCGTAGGGGAGGACGTAGAACATCGGCAGGTACATCGAGAGGCCGACCAGGACGCCCATGCCGCCACCGAGGGACAGCGTGAGCAAGCCGCTCACCGCGGCGCCGACGGCGTACTTGTCGAGGGGGACGTTCCCGCCCTGGATCGCCTCGATGATCTTCTGCAGCGTCACCGCCTGGGGAGCGGGGATGGCTGGGTTGGCCGGACCGAACTTCATGGTGGTCCAGATCACGTAGACGGTCGCCACCGCGATGCCGGGGCCTATCCAGCTAACGAGCGTCTGGGTGATCTGCTGCGCGCGGGGCTTCGAGCCGACGAGGTGGCCGGTCTTGAGGTCGCCCATCATGTCGGCGCCCTGGGCGATGGCGACGCAGACGGCCGCACCGATGAGCACGGCGAGCCCGATGCCGCCGGGGTGGATGAGCAGCACCATGGCGACCGCCAGCAGGGCCATTCCACTGACCGGACTCCAGCCCGTCATGCCCGCGCACTGCGCCACGATCACGCCGGCGAGCCACATCCAGAGCGTGCCTACGACGGCCGTGAGCGCGAGGCGCCAGAGGGCGACGTCGGGGTCCGAGAAGTATGCTGCCCCGGTGAGGAGCAGGAACGACGCTGCGATCCCGAAGTAGACCCAGTTGACGCTCATCTCCTCCGAGCCGCCCTTGGCGCCGCGCAAGGACGCGAAGGCCGCGCGCATCATGGGTGCGGCCAGGATCACGCCAGCGAGCGCGCCCCCGATGAGAAAGCCGATCCCCAGCGGTCGCGCGATCTGGCCGTAGACGATCCCGGCGATGGCCTCGCTCGCCTTCTCGAGCGGCACGGAGGCAGGCGCCGTGACCCACTTCATGCTCACCACGAGCGGTGCGATCACCCAGTTGACCAGGACGCCCCCGGCGAGGACGACCAGGCCGGGGCGCCCGCTGATGTATCCCGCGCCGACGCTCAGCAGGGACAGCGCCCAGGCGTTCGGCACGTAGGCAGGGAGCCCCATCATCGCTCCGAGGTCGACCTTCTGCGGCACCTTGCCGGCGTGCGCCGCGAGCCCGATGACCAGGGCCACCGCGGTGGAGACGCCGAGCAGCACCGCCTTGCGCGCGCCGGCGCCGGGGGACCGCAGAACCTCGGCGACGGCGACGCCACCCGGGAAGCGCAGTCGCTCGAGGTCGATCATCTGCTTGCGCAGCGGGATGATGAAGAGGGTCCCCAGGAAGGCGCCCGCGATCGCGCTGAGCGCGATGGCCACCGAATTGAACCTCACGCCCTCCATGAGGAAGAGCGCCGGGTACGTGAAGATCACACCGGCCGCCGTCGTGTTGATCGCCGACGCGACCGTCTGGTTGATGTTGTTTTCGACGATGGATCCGCGCCGCATGACGCCGCGCAGCACGCCCCAGCCCAGGATGGCCGCGATGGCCGACGCCGGGACCACGAACCCGATCGTGAGACCGGCGTAGGTCATGCTCGCCGTGAGCAGCGCGCCGACGACGATGCCGAGCACCATCGTGGCGACCGTGACTTCGCGGTAGCGGGGCGAGGTCGGGGCGCTCATGGGTCGGTGATACCCCGGCGGACCGGGTGGGCGGAAGCGTGACCGAGCGCGCGCGAAAACGCCGACGTTTCGACGCGCGCAGCGACCCTTGCTCCCCGCGCGGATGCGGCGTACCCACTGGCCGCTAGATGGGACCGCGAGTCGCAGGGTGGTTCATGGTGGCGGCGGTGGCGTGCGGCGGCGCGCCGCCCGAAGCAGCAGCGCCGGACGCGCCGCAAGACGCTCCGAGCGACGAGGCGCCCGCGGAGGCCACGCGCGAGGCGGAGCCCGACGGGGAAGCCCCGGAGAAGCCAGCTCCTCGAGCGTCCGAGGACGCCGCGCCCGTCTCGGTGTCGAACGAGGACGTGCAAAAGGTGCTGCAGCTCGTCCTGGACGACGAGGCGCTCGAGGTTCACCTGCACCTGGGGCAGCCCGGGCGCTTCCCCCTGAAGGTCGCCGGCAAGATCCCTTCCGGCATCGAGCTCACGAAGGCGACCAAGCCCGTCGTGGTGGTCAGCGAGGCCGACGCGAAGGAGAAGCCCGTCGTCGTGTTCACCGAGATCACGGTGGACGCGAAACAGGCCACGGTCCGCTATCGCTTCGACGCCGAAGGCATTCGCGGGTCCGCCACGCTCCGGAAGGGCGAGTTCGGGTGGGAGCTCGCCAGTAGCCGAGTCGTGGAGCGTTGAGCAGGGCCGCGCGCACCTGGCGTCCCGTAGCGATGGGGCAGCGCGGGGCAGCGGCCTCCAATCATCCCCTCGCGACGGGCGCTGGCCTGGACGTACTCCGAGGCGGGGGCAACGCCATGGACGCTGCCGTCGCCATGGCGGGTGTCATCGCCGTCGTCGAACCCGCGCTGAACGGTATCGGCGGAGACGGCTTCTATCTCGTCTGGGACGCGGCTCGAAGTGAGGCTCACTGCGTGCACGCCGTCGCAACTTCCGCGGCGGGTGCGACGCTCGAACGCTACGGGGATCACATCGCCGCGCACGGACCGCTGGCGGCGATCACGCCGTGCGCCGCGTCGGGCTGGCAGCAGCTCGCCGAGCGATGGGGCACGCGCCCGCTCGCCGCGCTGCTTGCCCCCGCCGTCGAGTACGCGCGGGGCGGCTTCCCGGCCGGTCGCGCCCTCGTCCGTGACGTCGGCGCGATGGCCGGCGTGCTCACGAAGGACCCGGGCTGCCGCGAGGTGTACCTGCCCGCCGGAGAGGTTCCGACGCTCGGCACGACGATTCGCAACGCGGCGCTCGCGCGTACGCTCGAGGCCATCGGAACCGACGGTGCCGAAGTGGTCCTCGGCGGTGACCTCGGCGGCGCCCTTGCCGCGTTCATCTCCGCTGGCGGCGGCGTCATCACGCGAGAGGACCTCGCGCACGCTCGGGCGACGGTGCACGCCCCGCTGCGCTCGCGCTATCGGGACCTCGAGATCCTCGAGGCGGATCGCCCCTCGATGGGCTTCGCGCTGAACCTGGTCCTGGCCATCGTCGAGCACTTCGACATGGGCGGTACGGATCCCTGGTCCGCGGACGGCATCCACGGGCTCGTCGAGGCCAAGAAGCTCACTTTCGCCCAGCGTGAGCGGTACGCCGGCGATCCCGCATTCGTCCCCGCCCGGATGGACGAGCTGCTGTCGGTGGAGCACGGGGCCGCGCTGGCGCGCCGGATCGACCCGTCTCGATCCGGCGCACCGAAGTCGGGCGGCGAGCGGGACGGCGACACGACCTACTTCTGCGTGGTGGATGGCGCGGGCAATGCGGTGAGTGCCATCCAGAGCCTCGCCGGACCGTTCGGTTGCTGCGCGATGGATCCCGCGACCGGCGTGCTCTTGAACAACCGGATGACGTGGTTCCACCTGGACCCCGCCCACCCCAACGCTCTGGGGCCAGGTAAGCACGTCCGGAACACCATCAACCCGCCCATGGCGCTCCGCGACGGCGCGCTCGCAATGGTCTGGGGAACGCCGGGAGGTGACGCTCAGGTTCAGGTGAACCTGCAGACGCTCACCGCGGTGGTGGATCACGGGCTCGACCCTCAGCAGGCCGTGGAAGCACCGCGCTGGGTCCATTTTCAACCCGGCACCGGCTCCTACTTCCCGCACATCGACCCCGATCTGCTCCTGGTCGAGTCTCGTTTCGCCCCGGAGGTGCTCGACGAGTTGCGGCAGCGCGGGCATCGCGTCTCGGAGGTCGGCCCGCTCGACGGCTCTTGCGCGGCGTCGATGATCGTGCGCGAGGCGACAGGGCTGCTGCTCGCCGGTGCCGATCCCCGGCGCGACGGGCTCGCGCTCGCGCTGTGACCCGCTCGGATCGTCCACGGTGGATCCTCCACGCCGACATGGACGCGTTCTACGCGTCCATCGAGCAGCGAGACGATCCCTCCCTCCGCGGCAAGCCGGTCATCGTCGGCGCGAGCTCGGCGCGAGGGGTGGTCGCCGCGGCGTCCTACGAGGCCCGAACCTTCGGGATCCGCTCCGCGATGCCGGGCTTCAGGGCTCGCGAACTCTGCCCGCACGGGGTGTTCCTGCCGTCGAGAATCGAGCACTACGCGGCGGTCAGTGAGGACGTGCACGGAGTGTTCCGAGAAATCACGCCGGAGATCGAGCCCATCGCCCTGGACGAGGCGTTCCTCGACGTGACGGGCTCCGTCGGCCTGTTCGGGGGACCGCTCGAGGTCGCGCGTCGGTTGAAGCGGCGCGTGCGCGAGGTCACCGGGCTCGCCGTGTCGTGCGGCGTCGCGCCCGTCAAGATGGTGGCCAAGCTCGCGTGTACCCTGGGCAAGCCCGATGGGCTGCTCGTCGTGCCCGCCGATGCCGTGCGCTGGCTGCTCGATCCGCTCCCCGTGCGTCGCTTGTGGGGCGTGGGGCCGGTCGCGGAGCGGTCACTCGTCGCCAAGGGCTTTCGAACGCTGGGCGATCTGGCGAACGCGGACGAGCGGCGCCTGATCGCCTTGCTCGGAGCGCGCGGTCCGGAGCTGGCGCGCCTGGCACGGGGCGAGGACGAGCGCGCCGTGGTTCGTGATGGCGCCCCGAAATCCATCGGAGAGGAGAACACGTTCGAGACGGACGTGCTCGATCGCGACTTCGTGGCGTCGGCCCTGACCGCTCACTCCGAGGCCGTGGCGCGGCGGGCGCGCCACGCGGGCTACCGGGGGCGCACCGTGACGCTGAAGATGAAGCTCGGGGCTCCGCGCGGCCGGCGCGCGTCACGCGTCGCGGAGGGCGACGAGCCCGTCTATCCGCTGCTCACCCGAGCGCGAACGCTGCGGGAGGCGACGAACGACGGCAAGCGAATACGAGACGTCGCGGTCGAGCTGTGGGACCAGGCCGCGCTCGCCGAACCGGTCAGGCTGCTCGGCGTCACCCTCTCGAACCTGGAGCGGACCGACGCGGAGCAGCTCGAGCTCTTCGGCCGGGCGCGTCCTGCCGGCGCGCTCGGCCGCGCGCTCGACGCCATCACCGACAGGTTCGGCAAGCGGGCGATCGGTCGTGCCGTCCAGGAGCCCGAGAAGGCGACGCACACGCACCAGAAGAAGAGGGGCGACGGCTGAGCCGTCAGCGCGCGGTGAGCCGGAACAGCACGACCACGGCGCCCAGCAGGAGCAGGATAGGGACCACGATCCACCCGAGCACGAGCCTCCAGCCGGAGCCGACGGCCCCGGAGTGTCGGGAGCAGGGTAGGCAGACCGCGTAGGTGTTCGCTGCGCCCTCCACCAGGGTGCAGCAGTCACCGCACACCGGCGCCTCGCAGCGGGCGCACGGTCCCACGGCGATGCGCCCGCAGCCCGAACAGCGCGCGTCGCCGTCGTCTTCGCGGTGCACGAGCTGCGACACGGTGGGGAGGATAGCGTCGCCGCGCCGCCTCCGGTATCGGGCCTTGCCACCTCGCGGAGCGGCGTGCATCGTTCGCCTCCCGATGGAGGCGAGGTACGTGACCAGCGTGGGTGGTGCGCGTCTCGCCTGGGACGAGCGCGGCGAGGGGGCGCCGGTCCTCCTCGTGCACGGAATCGGGTTCCGGCGCCAGCGGTGGGAACCTCAGGTGGAGACACTCGTCCCGGCCGGGTTCCGCGTGGTCCGCTTCGACCTGCGCGGCTTCGGCGACTCCACCCTTCCGGAGGGCGACAGCGCGCTTCCGGAGTTCCTCGCAGACTTCGAGACCATCGTGCGTGAGACCGGGCTCGACACGTTTCACCTGGTGGGGCACTCCCTGGGCGGCATGCTGAGCATGCGCTACGCCGCGGACAATGCCGATCGCATCCGCTCGCTCACCGTGGCGTCCGGTACGTCGCACAACGGGCGTCGCGCCACGGCGTTCGCCCGCGTGATGGTGGCGTTCAGCGAGCACGGTTTCGACGCGGTCATGAGCGACGAGGCGCGGCGTCCCGAGATGGACGAAGTGCTGCGAGAGGCGTTCGGCGGCATGGAGCCACCCCTGGAGATGCTGAGGACGGGGCTCGAGAAGCCGCACCGCGCGCGCGCTGCGGCGTGGCGCGCGTGCATCGACTACTCCACGAAGGACGACCTGGTTCGGCTCGGGTGCCCCGTCTTCGTGACGCATGGGTCGGCGGACCCTTTGATCCCGTTCAAGGCGGGGGAGCTCATCCATCAGGCGATCCCCCATTCGGAGTGGAAGGCCGAGCACGGCGCCGGTCACTCGCTGCCGCGAGAGCGCGCGGACCATGGTGTCCTCGTCGAGGAATCCCATGTCCA
>CAZARU010000051.1:19022-25588 GCA_964487605.1 uncultured Polyangiaceae bacterium | reverse complement strand
CGGAGCGCGAGAGCGCGCGGAGTCGTTCAACGCACTGCTTCAGGAATTCCTCTCGCGGGCCGAGGCGACCGGGAGGGCGCGAGGGTGACGGGGCCGTGAGGGCCCGCGCGGCGGGGGTGGGGAGCGCGGCGGTGCTCGCGGTGGGCGCCATCGGGTGCGGCTCGGCCGAGAGCACGCCGCGCGCGTCGAACCGCGCGAAGGTCGGCTTCCACGCTCCCGCTGGCGACGTCACCGCCCTCACTCGCCGCGTGGTCCTCCTGGCCGACACGCAGTTCCAGTACCTGCACGGTGCCGGCATCGACATGCGGACCACCTGGGCGGATCTCGCGGCCGCGACGGCCATCCGTCCGCCACAGCTCGACATGTTCTCCAGCGCGCTCCTCGAAGACGCGTGCCATCGTACTACGGGACCCATCATTCACGTGGGCGACGCGGGGAACGGGTCGTGCGTCGGTGAGCTCGACACGATGCTCGAGATCTTCGGTCGGTGCCGAGCGCCCGGCGAATGGGTCTTCGCGCCAGGGAATCACGACGGGTTCTTCCTGGGTACGTCCGATCGACTCTGCGAAGCGGACATCTGGGAGAAGCACTGCGGCGGCGCGGGGCAGGCGCTCACGAAGCCGCGGATGGTGCAGCAGTACCTCTCGAAGCACCTCCGGCCGGCCTACTCGCTGGTGACCGAGTCGACGACGGTCGAGGCCGCCGGCGACGTGGAGTGCGCTCGCGCCGCCACGCCGGGGCTGCTGGATCGCGTCTGCTGGCGAACGCCGGACGACGAACGGTGGGCGTCGTTCATCGTCCAGCAGATCGACCTCTCGCCCCCGGGAACGAAGCGAGTTCGCGGCGTCTTGCTCGACACGTCGCAGTTCGCCGACCATCCGAAACCGTTGCCGACCGCGCGAGACGCCGGTTCGACGGGTTCCGTGCTCGACGATCAGGTCGAGGTCGTGGAACGGTGGATCAGGAGCGCCGAGGGCGAGCTCTTCGTGCTCTTCGGCCACCATCCCCTCGACGAGCTCGACGGGAGGGCGTGGGCGCGTCTCGACGCTCTCATCTCCCGCAACCCGACGGTGGTGCTCTACGTGTCGGCCCACACCCACCGCGGTTGGGTCCGCGAGCACTCGCTCGCCGGTGGCCCGTTCATCGAGCTCAACCTCGCGTCCATGACCGATCCGCCGAACGAGGTGCGCGACCTTCAGCTGCTGGCACACGAAGGCTCCGTCTTCTTCGACTCGGAGGCCAACCCCGGCATTGAGTCACCCGAGTGCCTGGCCGAGTGGACCGCGCCGGCGGGGGAGTACCTGGCCTATCGCAGCGTCCGGGGCCTCGATCCGGTGGGAACACAGACGAAGCTCCTCGAACTTCAGGCGAAGGCGTGGAGGCGGCTCATCGACCAGGTGGGGTTCACCGACGAAGCGGCAGC
The DNA here is from genome assembly GCA_964487605.1 of uncultured Polyangiaceae bacterium. Taxonomy (GTDB): domain Bacteria; phylum Myxococcota_A; class Polyangia; order Polyangiales; family Polyangiaceae; genus JAJDAH01. The sequence goes on along the minus strand of CAZARU010000051.1, from coordinate 24,165 downwards.
GCGTCGAGTGCGCGCGTCCCTCGACGGCGCGCTCCGGGTGCGGGGACCCGACCGCGAGGCGCGCCTGAGAGCTGCCGTCGTGGAGGCCAGTCGCGCGGACGCGACCGAGCGGGTGCGGGTGGCCCGTGACGAGCCCGACCCGAGCACCGCCGAACGGCGCCGCCGCTATCGACGGTGCATGGCGCTGGAGGCAGGACGGGCCGAGAAGCTGCCCGCGCGGAGGAACCGTCCGCGCGAAGGATGCCCGAAGAAGGCGCGTCCCGATGGGAGTCGAGCCTGCGTCGCTCGGGAAATCGTGGAGCTGCCCCTGCGAGGCGGCGCGTGAGGGCGGGGGCGGCGCTCGTCGCCGCGCTGGGCAGCGCCGGTTGCGCCACGCTGCCGCCCCTCGCGGCGGGCGGCGGATGGCGGACGACCCACGTGCTGAGCGACGGCACCGAGACGACACCCGGGGAACGCACGCTCGCGTCCGGATTCGCCGTGGAGGCCCGCTCCTACCCGTCGCTCACCGAGGACCTCGCGAACGAGCGGTTCTACGTCGGCGCCGAGGAGTCGCTCGGCACCGAGCTCGGGACGGGGTGCTGCGACCTGTGGCGGGTGGGTGCGTTCTCCGGCTTCGTGGTGACGCCCGTTCGACCTGCCGGTCGGTGGCTGGGTTGGGAGGTCACGGTCCCGGTGCTCACGCTCGGCCGGGTCCCCGTGCGGGACGACATCCCGACCGCCGTCGGTGCCGGGGCCCGCACCGCGGTGCTGTGGAAGCTGCCCTTCTGGAGGGACGAGTGCGACCTGCACAGCCTCGTGTCCTACCGCACCTTCGTGGTGGGCGAGGTGGGGCTCACGGGCTTCGTGCCGCTGCAAGGATCGGAGATCCGCATGCAGACCGAGGCGGTCGGGACGCTGGGCCTCCGGATCGACGTGTCCGTGCTGCCCTGATCGTGCGGCGTCGGATCGTGGCGAAGCTCGCGGCTCAGGGATCGACGGCGACGCGACAGTGGTGGTCCGGGCCGCACTCCGCACGGGCGTCCGGCGGATACGGCGGAGGCGCGCAGGGTGGGCATCCCGACACTTCGCCGCACACCGTCCTGTCGTAGTCGACCTGGGAGTTGACGGCGACGAGCAACCCCGGGCTCTCGCTGCACGACTCGCAGCACGTGGTGCCCCAGCGCAGCCGGCACTGCGCTGCGGTGCCGCACGACGTGAGCAGATCCGTTCGAATGTCGATGGCGATGCACTCGCCACTGGCGCAGAAGGGGAGCACCCAGGTCGGCGCGACCTCGCAGAGGACGTCCGGGCAGGACTCGGGGTTCGGACCGCATGCACGCTCGGCGGCGTCGTCCAGGAAGTCGCGGTGCACGGCGATGGCCTGATCCACGGACATCGGCCCGCAGCCCGGGCAGCACGCGCGCGCCCGCACGGCACACTCGGACGTGTCGTCGCAGGCTCGCCACCCCGGGGGCACCGCGCCGGCGTCGGTCGCGGCGCCGGTTCCGCCGGCGCCAGCTGCTGCGTCGGTTCCGCCGAGTCCGCCGGTGCCTCCCTGGGCGCTCCCGGCGGTGGCGCCGCTGCCCCCATGGCCGGCGACGCCCGCGCCGCCGCCGGTTCCGTCGCCGCCGGAGGTCGACCCGCCGCACGACGCGCCCGCGCCCATCATCAGCGCTGCGGCCAGGGCCGCCGTGCGCAGCGCATGTCGCGAACGTCTCGACACGGCCGCGAGCGTCGCACGCTGCGATCCCACGGGTCAAATCACGCAGGCGTCTCCGTCGGTGGGTCGGCACCCTGGGTGCCAGGTAAGCGCGGCATCACCCCAGCACCATCATGCGACGCGCGCTGCGGCGATCGAGTCGCGTCAGTCCGGCGGCGTGGAACAGCGACCTGGCCGCCGTCATCTCGTCCGGCGTCGGCCGGCGGTGTACCTCGGGATACCGCTCGGTGTCGTGATCGGGCGTGTACTGGCCCATCACGTTCACGTAGGTCTCCGGTGACACCTCGTCGTGGAGGAAGCGGAAGATCTCCGCGCTCTCGTCCAGGAGGCCCGGCATCACCAGATGTCGCACGAGCACGCCGCGCCGAGCGAGTCCGTCAGCACCGATCTGCAGCGGCCCCACCTGTCGGTGCATCTCCTTCACGATCCTGCAGGCCACGTCGCGGTAGTCCTTCGCCTTCAGGTAGCGAATGGCGCTCGGCTTCGTCCAGACCTTGAAGTCGGGCATGTAGATGTCGACGATGCCGTCCATCCAGGCCAGCGACTCCATCGAGTCGTAGCTCGACGTGTTGTAGACGATGGGGAGCGTGAGGCCGCGCTCCACCGCGAGCGCCAGGGCTTCGAGGATCTGCGGAACGACGTGCTCGGGGGTCACCCAGTTCAGGTTGTGGCAGCCCTTGGATTGGAGCTCGAGGAAGATGGACGCGAGCTCCGCGGGGGTCTTCTCCGCGCCGTGGCCGGCCTGCGAGGCGTCGTGGTTCTGGCAGAAGACGCACTTCAAGTTGCAGAACGAGAAGAACACCGTACCCGAGCCCCGGGTCCCGCGAAGGCAGTCCTCCTCGCCGAAGTGTGCGAACCACGTGCTCACGCGCGCGAGCCGTCCTGTCGAGCACACCTTCGCGCGGTCCTCGAGTCGGTTCACTCGGCAGTTCCGGGGGCAGATCTCGCATCGCTCGAGCGCGGCGACGGCCTGTGCCGCCCGCCTGCGGATCTCGGGCGCGCCGAGCGCCAGGTAGGCGGGCCTCTCGTCCATGCCGGCCTACAGGGTGTCGGGTCGCCCCCGGCGGGGCAAGGTGCGGCGAGGTGAACGACCGTTGATGGGTGGCCAGTGAACACCCGGCCGCGGACGAGGGTTCCGCGCCGGGGGAAGCGAGGAGGGCCCGGGGGATGGTAGGGTACCGGTCCTGGCGCGTGGCTTGCACGGGCGCGCCGCACGGCGAAGGAGCGGAGCGGTCCATGACGAGGAAGCGAGCGGCGATTGGCCTGGTGTTCACGGCGGCAGCCCTCGGGGTTGCGTGCGGCGGCGACAGCAACGGCGACGACGTCTTCAAGGGCGACGGTGCGGCGGGAACGTCCGCCGGCGGTACCGCCGGGAGCGGCGGGTCGGCGGGTGCCGGCGCCATGGGCGGCAGCGCCGGAAGCGGGGCCACCGGCGGCAGCGCCGGCGCGTCCGGCGGCGCTGCAGGGGCGGGCGGACTCGGGGGATCCGCGGGTGCGCTCGACGCGGGTCCGGCCTGCGCGCCACCGAGCACGTCTTCGACCGCGGCGGTCTGCCTGCATTTCGCGCCCGAGGCGATGACGTTCGGGAGCACCGCGGACCTCGACGGGCAGGGGATCCTCGTCGTGGAGGTGTTCAACGTGGCCGACCCGGAACCCGAGGGTGGGCCATCCGTCTCGCCGATCGCCCAGCAGATCTTCCCCGCGCAGGCGCCCGACGCCGGCGGCGCCGAGGTCAGCCTGGACGCGCTGCCGAGCATTCGCTTCGAGGCGCTGCCCACCACCGTCTACGTTCGCGCGTTCTTCATCGACAACGCGCTCACCTTCGCCCTCGACACCTTGCTCTGGGGCACGTGGATCGGAGGGCTCGATCTGTCGGCCGGCCTCACGGAGTCGACACCTCTCGACACCGTGTCGCTCGTGGCGGGACAGGGCACGAACTTGACGGTCCCGATGACCGCGTTCCGGAAGCTCGAAGTCGGCATCACCGCCTCCGCGACACCCCTCGACGACGGCGAAGGACCGCTCGGCTGGGTCGCATTCGACTCCGCGACACCGGACGAGACGTCCTCGATCTTCGGCATCGGACAGGCGCGCTGTCGCGACGTTTCGGGCGGAAGGACTGCGCGCGTGACCGGCGTCGTCATCGGCGGCGGCGACCACTGGCTGTTCTCGCAGCTGGACGACTTCAACCTGGACACCGGCGACACGCCGCCAGGGGCGCTCATCAGCATCGACCTGAGCGGCTCGACCCCGCGGCTTCCCGCCGCGAACCGGGTCACGTTCGGAGCCACGCAGTACTCCGCGACCGCCACCATCGACCTGAACGAGGTCAACCCGCTCGACCCGGACGCAGGCACGCCGCCCGGCTTCTCGTGCAGCATGATTCGAGACGCCGGCGCGGACTGACCCGCCGAGCGGTGGCGGCGACTTCCTCCGTTCAGACACGCTCGGCCGATGGCGCCGCTTGCACGCGCGCCGCCGGCCTGGAAGGCTCGGGCCTCGTGGCCTCACGTCTCGGGTTTGCATCCGTCGCATGCTGGATGTGCGCGGTGCCGCTGGTCGGTGCCTGTGGAGCCGGAGTTCGACCGGCGGCCAGCTTCGCTGGGTCCCAGGCACCCGTACTGGCTGGCCCGGAGGAGGTTGCCGAGGTGGCGGCGCTCGGCGCCGATCACGTCGCGATCGGGACGGTGGCGTCGAACTGCATACTGCGGGAGGGAACGCGGCTCATCGACGGCGCCTACCTGAGCGACGTGGACTGTTCGGCATCGCGCATCACGCGCGCGCTGCGGGAACGCGCGGCGGAGGTCGGCGGGACCGCGATCGTGGGGCGACGGTGCGTTTCGCGCGTGCTGGGTCGGAGCGACGCCGGCGAGCGGCTGCGCATCCGGTGCGAGGCGACCGTGGCGAGGCCCTCGTCCGACGCGCTCTGGAGGGACCACGGGACCGCGCCGGTCGAACACACGTGGGCGACGCGGGCGTCGGACGCGTGGAACATTCGCGTGAGCTACACGCCCGGTCGGGGAGACGAAGGGCGTCCCCCGCGGACCTCGGAGCACGTGCACGAGGTCGCCGTGCTGCCCGCGAGCCATCTGACGCTCGGGGACGTGGTCACGAAGTGTCGCCGCGGGTGCGGGCGAGACGCCACGCGGGAGGGCGTGCGTGAAGTGGCGGGCCGGGTGGGGGCGAACAGCGTCGTGGGCGTCGGGTGTTCTCGAAAGAGCGACGGGTGGATCTGCACGGGCACTGCGGCGGCCCATCGCGTCGACCCCGACACGAACCCGGCCGCCCGCTGAGCGCCGGTGGCTCTCGCTCCGCGCGCTCCCGCCGGGTGCTACTCTCCGCGGCACGATGAAGCCCTCGTGGTGGTGCGGCGTCGCGACGAGCTGCCTCGCGCTCGCCTGCGGTGGATCCGACGAACCTGGCGGCGGTGGTGCGAGCGGGGCC
>CAZARU010000051.1:0-19012 GCA_964487605.1 uncultured Polyangiaceae bacterium | reverse complement strand
GTCGAGCAGGTACCGCCGGTCGTGGCCAGGTCGCCTCCCAGCGCGGAAGCACCGGCGATATTGAGGGACCCGGAGCCCACCGCCGTCAGCGCCCCAAAGGTGAACGTGGTTCCGTTGTAATTCTGGTTTCCGGTGGTGCGAGCGGGGCCGAGTGTCGGGCCATCACGTCGCCAGCGGACTACGTGCCGCCTTCGGGACCGGGCTCGCCCAGTGCGTCGTTCCCGGCCGACGAGCTGGAGCAGGTCTGCGCCTACTTGGACGGCGGAAGTGTACGGTTTCGCGATCGGCCCCAGTACCCCGAGCTGGAGGACCCCGACCACCACAACACGGTGCAGATGGTGGACGGCTACCTGGTGATGCCCTGGGCGCCGGAGTGGGGCAACGGCGGGATCGCCGTGTTCGACGTGAGCGAGCCCTGCGCGCCCCGCACGGTGAGCGTCACCGACGCGTTCGGGATGCGGGAGACGCACGCAGCGGGTTTCGCGTCGATGAACGGCACACGCTTCATGGCCGTGGCCCACACGAGCGGGCTGCAGTTCTGGGACGTCTCCGACGTCACCAAGCCGCGGAACGTTCACTGGGACGATCCGAACGTCATCGTCCTCGACGACGGGCCGATCTCGGGGTTCGTGATCGACGAGGACGGCTTTCTTCCGTACGACGTCCGCTACACCGACGCCTACACCTTCGTCGTGATGAGCCTCTTCTTCCAGGCGCCTTGGGTGTACGTGGCGGCCTCGGACAACGGACTCTACGTCGTGGATGCCTCCAATCCCGTCACGCCGAAGGTCGTGCACCACCATCGGTTCGATCCCCCGTTGCGTGCCGGCGGCGTCTTCGCGGTAGGGAACCTGCTCATGGTCACGGCCGCGGAGGGCTCGCGAACGGCCCTGCTCGACATCTCCGACCCGCAGAGGCCCACGCCGATTCCGGGTGGTACGTTCGACATCGAGAGCTCGAACGGGATGCGGCGAGAGGCGTACCACTCGCACCTGAACGGCAACCTCGCGCTCTACGCGGTGAAGGACGGCGGCGGCGGACTGCTCCTCTACGACATCTCCGATCCTACGGCGCCACGCTTCTCCGGAGAGCACGTCGCCATGGGAGGAGGCGGCGGCTACGTCTTCGTCAAGGACGACCTCGCGTTCGTGGGCGAGTCGGCCTTCGGTGAGGTGATCGACATCTCGGACCCGACGAAGCCGCGGCTCGTGACGTCCGTCGAGCTGACCAGCAAGGCGGGGGTCGTCCGGCCCGGCGACTTCGACACGCTCACGCCGCTCGGAAACTTGATGATCGGCTCCTCCGACGATGCGGACGACGTGGCCGGTCAGGAGGCGACGGACCTGGATGGCCAGGCGTCGCAGGTGTTCCCGCTTCACTCCGACCCCGACACCCGGGGCCCGACGGTGACCATGGTCAACCCGCCGGACGGCGCGACGGGCATCGCCGCCACCTCGCGGATCGGCCTGACGTTCAGTGAGTTCGTGGAGCTCTCCTCGCTGTGGCGCGGATCGATCCAGGTCCGTGCGATCGGCTGCCTGGCGCCCCTGCAGGGTACGTTCTCCACGCAGGAGGGGATCGTGAACTTCACGCCGAGAGAGCCGCTCGCGGCAGGCACGGAGTACGAGATCGTCGTGCCCGTGGGAGGCGTGTCGGACTACGACGGGAATCCGGTGGAGACGGAGTTCCGAGCCACGTTCACGACCGCTGCCGGAGGTTAGGCGTCGTGGTGCACGTGCGCGCGGTCTGCGCCGCGGCGGCGCTCGCGACGGCGGCCTGTACCGACGAGCCCCTGGGGGCCGCCGCGGCGTCGAGCGTCGGCGAGATCCAGGGCGCGCCCGTGTCGTACACCGGCGAGGCGACCTGTTTCGAGCTCCACGTCACCCGGGCCGATGCCGACGTGACGTGGATCTGGGGCGATGGGGCCCGCGACGTCGTTCCCGCTCGCGCTCGCGCCTGCCACGCGTACGAAGAGCCGGGGAGCGTTCTCGTGGGTGCGGTGGTCCAGGTCGATGGCACGACGGTGAACCGCACCCTGCCCATCGTCGTGGTCCCGCGGCCCCTGGCGCCGCCACCCACGGGGTCGTCACCCATCGCCTACGATTCGCATCGAGACCTCGTCTGGGTCGCCAACGAGGATGCCGGAACGGTGACGGTCATCGACGCGGTCGAGCTCGAGTCGGTGGGTGAGATTGCCGTCGGATCGCGTCCGCGCACCGTGGCGGTGGGGCGGGACGTCGTCGCCGTCGCTTGCCAGGGTGATGACGCGGTCTGGCTCCTGTCGGCTTCGTCCCTCGCCCCGGTGCAAGCCCTCCATCTCGGCGTGGGCGCGGCCCCCTACGGCGTCGCCGCCGATCCGCGGGGACACGGGTTCTGGGTGTCGCTGTTCGGCTCCGGCGAAGTGGCGGCCCTCGACGTGCAGGGCGCCGAAGGCCGCATCGGTGCGCGGCTCTTCGTGGGTGTCGAGCCGCGTGGAATCGCGGTGCATCCCGATGGCCGCGTCATGGCCACGCGCTGGCGCGCGGAGACCGCTGCTGGTTCGGCGGTCTACGTCCTCGACGGGTCGGACCGCGCAGCGCCTCGGCGGAGCTTCGAGGTCGCGTTGCCGCCCGACGTCCGGGGCGACACGGACACCGACAACGACGGCGTCCCGAGCTTCTCGAACCAGATCGCGATCTCCCCATCGGGCCTCGAGGCCGTCGTCCCGAGCTTGAAGGCCAACGTCATCGGGGGCGAGTGGAACAACGGTCGCCGGCTTCGTCCCGACACGACGGCTCGGGGCATCCTTTCGCGACTCGTTCTCGAAGGCCCCGAGAGGGCCCCCCGCGAGGTCGCCGAAGGACGTCACCCGTTCGACGATCTGGACTTCGCATCCGGCGCCGCGTTCTCGCCCGAGGGTGCGCGGCTCTTCGTGAGCTTTCTCGGAGCTCGACGGTTGCGGGTGCTCGATGCGTTCAGCCTCGACGTGGCAGGCTCCATCGACGACGTCGGGGAAGCGCCGAACGGGCTGGCGGTCTCGCCCGACGGGTCTCGGCTCTTCGTCCATGCGTCACTGTCTCGCGCAGTGCTCGTCTTCGACACCGGAGGCGGCGGGGCCGAGTTGCCGCTCCTCGCGCGGATCGCCACCGTGGAGCGCGAACCGCTGGCACCGGTGGTCTTGCGGGGCAAGCGTGTGTTCCACGCGTCGCGTGATCCGCGCATGAGCAAGACGAACTACCTGTCGTGTGCGAGCTGTCACCTCGATGCGGAGAGCGACGGGCTCGTGTGGGACTTCACGCAGCGCGGCGAGGGACTGCGAGCCACCATTCCGCTTGCGGGCCGAGCCGGGACAGCCCACGGTCCGATGCACTGGAGCGCGAACTTCGACGAAGTCCAGGACTTCGAGCACGACATTCGGGGTGGGCAGGGCGGCACCGGGTTCACCCGGGACGAGGACTTCGCGGGCGCGACGCCGCTCGGGGATCCGAAGGCCGGACTGAGCGACGACCTCGACGCGCTCGCCGCGTACCTGTCCAGTCTGTCGTCGTTCGGTCGCAGTCCATCTCGACGGGACGACGATCCCGCGTGGAGGGCGGCGCGCTCGCGGGGTGAAGCGCTCTTTCGGTCACCGGCCACGGGCTGCGCCGAGTGCCACGCGGGGCCGCGGTACACGGACAGCGGGTTCGGACCGCGGGGAACGCCGATCGTCCACGACGTCGGGACGCTCGCGCCGTCGAGCGGGAGCCGACTCGGGGGCGCGTTGACGGGGCTGGACACGCCGACGCTGCGGGGCCTGTGGAAGAGCGCGCCCTACCTCCACGACGGCTCCGCGCCGTCCCTCAGCGACGTCCTGGTCACCAGGAACGCCGGTGACCGTCATGGCCGGACGGGGCATCTCGGCGAAGAAGAGCTCGCGGATCTCGTGACGTTTCTGTCCGCGCTCGACGACGATGCACCCTGACCCGGGTCAGGCGTTCCAGTCGAATGACACCGGCACGACGATGGAAGGCTCCAAGCTGAGGCGTACCGGGCACGTGTGGGCCGCATGCTCCAGCCCTGTACGCGCAGCCTCGGGAAGGGCTGCGCCACGTGCGGCGGGGACGTGGATCTCGGTGGCGAGCTCCTCGATGCGCCGCGGTCCCGCGCTCGTCATGCGCTTCTGAACGACCAGCCTAGCGCCGTCGATGTTCCATCCGTTCTTTTTCGCGACGATTCCCATGACCGTCGCCATGCAGGTCCCGAGGGCCGTGGCGACCAGGTCGGTAGGCGAGAACGACTCGCCGCGGCCATGGTTGTCCACGGGCGCGTCCGTCGCGACGGTGGCGGACGACGGTCCGTGCACGGCGGTGCAGTGCAGCTCCCCTTCGTACTCGATGTCGATGCGTACCATCGCGGACCTCCGGTCGGCGGCTGCGCCGGTGGCGCCGCTCGAAAGAGCGTAGCGCCGGCCCCGCCGACCGAGTAGATGGTCGCCCGATGCACGTGCTCCTGGTCCGGCACGGTGAGAGCGAGGGCAACGCGGAGGGGCGAATGCAGGGTCGGAGGGACTACCCCCTGTCGCCCCTGGGCCGCTCGCAGGCGGAGCGTCTCGCCGCCTGGCTCGTGACTCGAGAGGTGCGCTGGGACGCCGCGTACTCGTCACCGCTGCTCCGCGCGAAGGACACGGGTGAGCTGCTCGCTCGCCACTCGGGCGGTCCGGCGCCGGTCGTGCTGCAGGACCTGGCCGAGGTCCACGCGGGGTCGCTCGAAGGCATGACGCGCTCCGACATGGAGGAGCAGGCCCCCGCGTTCCTTCGGCGCGACGTGTCGTCCCTCGCGGAGTTCGCGGAGTTCGGAGGGGAAAGCTACGAAGACGTCCAGGCGCGGGTCGAGCGAGTGATCGCGTTCCTCGAGCGCGCGCACCGTGCGCCCGAAGAGCGCGTGCTGCTCGTCGCCCACGGAGGCATCAACTTCCAGCTGCTCAAGCGCCTGGTGTGCCTCCCGGTACCGCGGCTGTGCATCGTCCGCATGGGCAACTGCTCCGCCACCATGGTGCGGATGCGCGACAGGCGGGGCACCTGGCTCGGCGAGATCACCTGGCACGTCCCGCTCGAACTCATGGGCGGAGTCACGGGCGACGGAAGCGCCTCACTGTTCCGCTAGATCTTCTTGCGCAGGCCGGAGCGCTTGTTGGGGCGATCGGAGCCGCTGGCAGCGTCGCCGCCGTTGGCTGTCCTGGCGCGCTTCGTGGCCCGAAGCGCGTCGCCCACGGCCCGAGCGAGCTCCCCGACCCCCGCGGTCTTGTGCACGAACTCTCCCAGCTCCCGAGCCTCCTTCTCCGTTCCTGCCTCGGGGGACGCGCTGAAGAAGACGCATCGCCGCACGCGCCCCTCGTCGCGGAGCTCGGCGGCCAGCTCGATTCCGCTGCCGTCCGGGAGGTCGACGTCGAAGATCCCGCAGTCGTAGACGTCGGTGAGGGCCAGGGCACCCGAGTACGAGTCGGCCAGGACCACCTTGTGACCGCGCCGCTTGAGGAGCCGCGCGATGGCGCGGGCTACCGCGCGGTCGTCCTCCACGACTAGGAGCGCCAGCGCGGCCGAGCTACTCATCGCCGACCCTGCAACACCACGAAACCCACGCGGCGTACAAGCACGATGGCTTCGGAAATCCGGCGGTGATGGAACGTCGCGAAGAACGGTGAGGTGCGCACCTACAAGGCCGCACATCCGGCCTCCGCGAGGCCCGACCATGAGGTTTCGGCGTGATCTTCCGCAATTGGGCCGTGACCCTTCGAGAATCGGCTTCGTCGACGCGCCGCGCGGGCCGGCGGCCGCTCCTTCCATCGGTGCTGCTGGCCCTCCGCGCGTTCAGCGGGCGAGCTTCTGGACGCGGTCGAGGATCGCCCGGGCGCTCATCGTGCCCTTGTAGGTGTAGAGGCCGGCGGACTCGACGTCGTCCAGCACTGCCTCGCTGACCCGAAGCCGCTGGCTGACCGCGAAGAGCACGCGCTCACCGAGGCCTCCCTCGGCGAGCTCCACGCGCCGCCACACCGCGTCCCGACTCCAGTACCCCATGACCTCGAGGTAAACGCGCTGCTTGCCCGGAGCTTCGAAGACCAGGTCCGGGATGCACACCCCCAGTCCTTCGAGGTTCAACAGCGTGTTGGCGACGGAGACCCTCCAGGGACCGTCCAGAGCGCGCAAGGCCTCGAGCACCGACGCGACGTCGTCCGGAAGCACGCATTCCGCGTCGCGCTGCGCGCACGCGTGCTCGTGGCGGAAGATCAGCGGCGTCCGCTGCTTTCCCCAGCGCACGTCGGCCTCGAGCGTGAAGGCGTCGCAGGCTCGAAGGGCCGGGAGGACGAGGGCGAGCTGCAGTCCGTACTTCGTCACCGACTCGAACATGCTGAACGGTCCGTCGATGACGATGCGGTAGCCGTCGTCGAGCGGAGTGATCTCGTGCAGGAGCTGCCGGAACTTGAGCTTCCGGAACAGCTCCCTGTAGGCCGCCGGCGCCGCGCAGCGTACGTCCACGGTGACCTTCACCGCCTTGAGCAGAACGGCCTGCGCCTGGGCGCCCTCCCAGCGCTCGACCAGCGCCGCCGCGTCCATGGAGTCCACGCTTCGCAGGACCTGCGCCGAACGAAGATCCGCGTAGAGGTACTTCTCCGCGTCGCCGTCCGAAAGGCCGAGGTTGCGGCCGACGTGCTGGAGCGTGGCGTCCCGGTCGAAGCTCTCGCCGCTCCGACGTCTCAGGCTCGCTTCCAGGAACACCGCCGATCGTAGCGCGCTCGGATCGAGCGGCACGTCGCTGGACCAGTCGCTCGCATCCTCGAGGAGCTTGGCCAGTCCGTCGAACAGCTTTCGATCGCGCTGGCCGACGGGGAGCGCGCCGAGGGCTCCCTTCAGATCGTCTCGGGTGCGACCCACGTGGCTTCGCACGGTGTCGAGAAGGGCCCGGGCGAGGTCGAGCGCGCGCTCCCGCTCCGCAGGTTCGAGCGGTGCCAGCCGCAGCTCGCGTCCCTTGCGACGCGTCCGGACGAGATCAGCGGTAAGCATCGTGCTCGCGACGCCGCTCGCTGGTGTAGGTCTCGCCGGTGCCTGCGGTGACCAGCTCGTACAGGAGCGCGCGCTTCCCGTCCTTGGGGCGCAGAATGCGCCCCAGCCGCTGGACGTGCTCGCGGACCGATCCGGTGCCGCTCATCACGATGGCGACGTTGGCGTCCGGGACGTCCACCCCCTCGTTGAGCACCCGGGAAGTGACGACGGCGCCGTAATCGCCCGCCGAGAAGCGCTCCAGGATGACGCTGCGCTCCTTCACCTTGGTCTGGTGCGTGATGGCGGGCACCAGGAAGCGACGCGAGACGCGGTAGGCGGTCGCGTTGTCGTCGGTGAAGACGAGCGTGCGGTCGGCGCAGTGCTCGCCGAGGAGCTGTTCCACGTAGTCGAGCTTGGCGGACGCGGAGAACGCGATCTCGCGCTGCCGCCGGTAGGCCTTCATGGCGCGTGCGCCCTCGTCGCTGCGAGACGAACGGATGATGAAGTCGTTCCAGCCACCGGGCGTCGACATGCGGATCCCCTGCCGCGCGAGGAAGCCGCGGTAGAGCGCCCGCTCGTCGTCGTACTCCGCTCGCTCCGCGGCCGTCAGGTGCGCCGTGATCCGCACGGTGTCGTACTCCGCCAGCCAGTCTCCCGCGAGCTCTCCGATCTCCTCTCGGTACACCGTGGGGCCCACCAGCTCGCGGAGGTCGGCCTCGCGTCCGTCGGCTCGCTCGAGCGTCGCCGTCAATCCCAGGCGAAACGGCGCGAGGCACGACCGCGCCGCCAGCGCGTACGCGTCAGCCGGCAGGTGATGGCACTCGTCGAAGACCACCAGGCCGAAGCGGGCACCGAAAGACGCCATGTGCAGATGGGCGGAGTCGTAGGTGGTGACCGTGAGCGGAAGAACGTCGTGGTCTCCGCCGCCCACGACACCGACGGGGACGTCGAAGGTGCGTCGCAGGAGGTCGTACCACTGGCGCACCAGATCGAGCGTGGGCGCGACGACCAGCGCAGCGCGCTGCTTCGCGTCGATCGCCATCACGGCGACGTGAGACTTGCCCGCGCCGGTGGGCAGCACGACGACGCCACGACCCTTGGCGGCGCTCCACGCCGTCAGAGCGCGTTCCTGGTACGGGCGTGGCTCTCGGTGCACCGCGGCACGCCCGATGGTCGGGTAGCCGGCGGCGCCGTCGTCGTAGGTCATGTCGCGCTGCCGGAGCGCTCGCACCACGTTCGCGTAGTCCACGGCCGGCGCTCTCCAGCAGGCCGCGCGCGGGTCCCACGCCAGGGTCTCGGTCAAGGCCTCCGCGCGCGCGTCGAGACCACGCAGCTCGATCGTTCCTCCGACGAACGCGAGCGTAACGGGCACGCCGGCGGTCACTGCCCGAGGCGCGTCTCGATCTCGGCGAGGGCGGTCTTCGCGGCCGAGTCGCCGATCCCCGCGATGCTGCCGTTGACTCGCCAGACGATGGTCATGTCGGGGAGGGCGACGATGAACCCGGACTCGCGGATCCCCAGGGACGCCTTCGTGTCGGGCCCGGTCGGCGCCACCGTGGTCACCGGCAGGTCGTAGGCGTCGATCCAGGCATTGAGATCTCCCGTCATGAGGATCTCGACGATGGCGGCGCCACGGCTGACGGCGTCCGGTCCTTGCGCGGCCAGGTCACGGGCCGCGTTCTTGCACCCGGGTCAGAAGAACTCCGACAAGTGGACGAACGCGAGGCGTCGGCCCGAGTTCATGAGCGCTTCGGACGAGTAGGCGCCGAACGGCTGCGCGTTGGCCTTGCCGACGGCCGCGTCGTTGACGAAACCTTCCCAGGTGAGGGGGGGGAACACGTCGCCGACCTGGTTCCCGTAGGGGCCAGGTGGGTACATGGCCGGCGTGCCCGCCGCTCCGGTGCCGGCGCTGCCACCGGTCGCCATACCGGCCGAGCCGCCGGCGCCCGCCGCGCCGCTCGCTCCGGCGCTCCCGCCGACGCCGGCGGGCGACGTTCCTTCGGAGCTGCACCCGCCGAGGGCGAGCGACGCGACGAGGAGGGCGAGACGGATGCGGATCACGGGAGTTCTCGAAGTGCGACCCAGGTGAGGTAACGCAGTCCCTCTCCCGAGTCCATTTCGATGGTGGTTCCATCGGTGGACACCGTTCCGGTCGCGATGGGCTCGAAGGCCGCCGGCGTGATCCACGTCGGAAAGAGGTAGGACCCGAGCGCGGCGACCTCGATCTTCGTTCCCGCGGCCCGCGAGCCGTCCGTCGCGAACGACAGCCGAGCGGTCGTCTCGGACTTGTCGGCGTTCCGGAACCAGGCCTCGAACGGGGCGAACGCGTACACCGCAAAATGGCTCGGATCGACGCCGAACTCCGCGAACCTCTCGGCGGGCACCCTCAGCGCGCGGAGGTTTCGCCCCGCGTCGCCCGCGGCGAGATCCTCCGGATCGAGCTTCACCGTGACCCCGTCGTCGACGTGGAGCGTGACCTCCCCGGAGGTCACGGCCTGCGCCGTGCCGTCGAGCTTCAGCGGGACGCCGCCGGGTAGCGCGAGGGCGGGGAGGTCGCCCATCTCGACGACGCCGTCCGCGGGGACGTTCGGCAATCGGAAGTAGAACGTCGCGCGATCGGGGCGAGCGTGGGCCAGGATGGAGTAGTCGGCCGGCGTGAGCATGGCTTCGACGACGACCTCGAAGGTTCCGTCGGCTGCGGTCTCACCGTAGAAGCAGATGGGGCCGCAGACCGACGTGACGACGCCTGCGAGAGGCGATCCGTCGTCCGAGACGAGGCGGCCGCCGACCGAGCGCAGGCACACCGGATCCGCGCCGGGAGGCGCGACGTCGGTGGAGCAAGAGGGCTGTCCGCCGCTGCCGCCGGATCCCGAGGCCCCGCCCATGCCCATGCCCGCGGCACCGCCGCCGCTCGCTCCGGCCGCGCCGTCCCCCACCGCGGGAGTCGTGTCCTGGTTGCTGCAACCGAGCAGCGCCAGATGGCAAAGGGAGAGAGCGAGCAGACGCATGGGAGGCGGCGTGTACACTTCCTAGCAGCAGACGGTTACGCGCGCCCCCACGCCAGTGTCCAGGGAGGGAATTGAACCCCCGACACGTGGATTTTCAATCCACTGCTCTACCGACTGAGCTACCTGGACGGGAAGGCGGGCGAGAGTAGTCGCACCCGGCCGGAAGGCAAGAGGTGCTCCCGGCTGGGATTCACACGTCGTCGGCTTCCACGGTGGCGTCGACGCGCTCCATCTGGACGCGCACGCCGACGAAGCGACTCATCCCGCTGACCGGGTCCACCGAGTCGGGGCCGGTGTCGGCCAGGGCGTTGACGTTCGCGCCGCCGCGGGCCCTGGCGTGGGTCCACCCGCTCCCCGCGTGGTGCCCGTAACCGTGGGGGACTGCCACGGACCCGGCGAGCACGTCGTCCGAAACCTCGGCGATCAGCTCGATGGCGCCGGAGCTCGAGGTGACGCGCACACGATCGCCCGACGAGATGCCCAGGCGCGCGGCGTCCGAGGGCGCGAGGTGTGCTGCGTGCGGACGCGTGGTCAGGCCCGGGTGATTGTGCATCCACGAGTTGTGTCCCAGGCGCTCGCGCTTGGTGAAGAGACGGAGCGTGCCGGCTGCGCGGTGATCGAGCTCACTTTCGAGCTCGTCGGCGCGGTCGAAGATCCCGTCCGGGCACAGCTCCACGCGCCCGGATCTGGTGAGCACCCGCTTCGCCAGGAAGCTGCCGGGGCGCTCGCGGTCCACGAGCAGGCCGTGCGGGTTGGCGCGGAGCGTGCGCAGCGGGCGGGGTCCGAGCGCGCGTACCAGGGACGGCAACACGACGGCGCGGGTGCCGCCGAGCCGGGCCGCGGCCCTCCCGGCCAGGTGGAGCGCCCGGCGTCCGAACATCGGGACGCCGGTTGCGTCCGCCAGATCGAACAGCACGTCCCACTCTCCGCGCCGCTCTCCGCGCGGGCGCACGACGGCCTCGGTCCACTGCACATACGGAACGGGCTGGAGCTGAAGCTGGGCGTACGGCAGATCGTCGCGCTCGAGCCAGTCCGTGGAGGGAAGCACCCAGTGCGCGAACGCGGCGGTGTCGTTCACGAACAGGTCGAGCGAAACGACGGTCTCGAGGGAGCGCAGGGCTGCCTCGAGCCGTGGGCCGCCCGGCATGCTGAGGAGCGGGTTGCCGGCGATGCACACCAGACCGCGGATCTGGCCCTCCCCTGGGGTGAGCACCTCGTCGGCGAAGATCCCGCACGGCATCGCGCCGAGCACGGGGGAGAAGCCTCCGATGCGGCTGGTCCAGCCCGGCTCGCGATCGATGCCGAAGCGATGGGCGAGCCCCGCGACGTCGGCCGCGCCGTGGGGCACCAGCGCGCCTCCATGGGCGTCGAGGTTGCCCGTGATCGCCTCCAGCGCGATCTTCGCGCCGTAGGCGACGGTGCCGAAGCGCCCCTGGTTGACGCCGGTGGAGAGGTGACAGAACGCGCCGCCGGCGGCGGCGAAGCGTCGCGCGAGCTCGCGCAGGGTGTCCGCCGGAACGCCGGTGGCCGCGGCCACGCGATCGGGGGTGAAGCGCGCGGAGAGGCGGCGAAGCGCCGAAGCGCCGTTCGTGGTGCGCTCCACCACGTCCGGCTGCTCCAGGCCCTCGGAGAGGACGACGTGAATCATCGCCAGCAGGAGCGCCGCGTCCATCTCGGGAACGATCGGGACGTGGCGCCCCACGGAGCGCGCCGTCTCGGTTCGACGCGGATCGACGACGACCACCTCGCCGCCGCGTTGCTCGATGGCCTTGAGGCGCTCCATCATGCGCGGCGCGTTGACGAACGAGCTCTGGCTGACCGACGGGTTCGTTCCGAGCAGCAGCGCGAACCGAGCGTGGTCGAGGTCGGGAACGGGGTGGATGGCCGGAGAGCCGAGCATCGCGCGGGAGGTCACGAACTTGTTGTTGCAGTCCAGTGAACCGGCGTTGAAGTAGTTGCGGGTGCCGAGCGCGCGCACGAACCCCATGCCCGCCAGCGGCAGCGTGGCGCTGAACGCCGCGGGGTTGCCCACGTAGACGGCGACGGAGTGCGGCCCGTGGCGCTCCCGCAGACCGCGAAGGGCCGCGCCGGCGCGCGTGACGGCGTCGTGCCACGACACTCGCTCGAGGCGGCCGTTCACCCGCTGGAGCGGATGATCCACGCGATCGGGGTCCTCGTGGACGGCGGCGAAGCGCGTCCCCTTGGCGCAGGCGAAGCCCCGGGACACGACGTGGTCGGGATCGGGACGGAGCGCCACGACGCGGCCTCCTTCGACATCGGCGAGGAGACCACACGCGGCCTCGCAGATCCGGCAGTAGGTCACGTGGGTGCGCATGTCAGGAGAGCTTGCGCTTGTAGAACCAGTAACCCAGGGCGATCCCCGCGATCACGAGGAAGCCGACCCCCCCGGTGGTGCTCGCTCCCCACTTGGTGCGTCGCTTGCGCGAGCCAATCGACTCTGGACGGTCACCCGCGGCGATGGGCAGTGCGGAAGCGACGGGTGGTGCGGATGACGGTGGCGCCGCTGCCGGTGGGGCCGAGCCGAAGGGTGGCCCCAGCAAGTGGAACTTGTCGTCGGCGCGCCGGTGCGGCGAGACGCTGAACACGAGGTCGCCCAGGCGCGTGCGATCCGTGGGGGGAAGGTCGTAGCGCCCGACCCACAGCGTGGTCGGAGCGCGCTCGAAGCCCAGGTGGGAGCGCAGCACGTCGGGCAGCCGCGCCGTGACGACCGAGCCGGGGAGCTCGACGTCGGTTGCCGGTACGAGGGCAGCAAGCCGGCCCGCCGACGGCTTGGGCACCATGGGCGTCTCTCCGAGCAACACCAGGGACACCGTGGGCCACGGCGAGCCGGCGAGCAGCGGCGCGGCGAACGGGTAGTGGGGCTCGTCGGCGCGGAAGGCGACGCGGAAGGTGAACGTCGTCGCGCCGGGGGTGACGCTGGGGACGGCCACGAACGTGACGATCGTCCGCTCACCCAGCGTGCCGAGCCACGCCGCGAAGCCCGTGGCCACGGCCAGGTCGCCTTCGCGCAGAAACCGCTCCACTCCGGCGCGATCGTCGGCTCGCAGGCTCCGCGCCGAGGACGGTGGGACCTCGGGCAACAGCGCCGGCGCGTCACCCCCGTCACGATGCAGCTCCGTGAAGTGATCGAACGCGCCACGCGGTGCTCCCCCGACCGTCGGGAGCGTCGGTGTCGTGAGCACCACGTGCGCGCCCGCCGAAGCGTTCACGAGCGTGACCTCGATCAAGAGGTGCTCGAGGCGCGTCGCGCGGTCGTAGGCGAGGACCGCGCGCTCCGCGAGCGGCGCCATGGGCTTCTCTCCCCGCTTCCAGGCGGCGGTCATCGCGCCCGCTTCCGAGGCACCGAGGAGGACCACGAGGCCGGCGAGAAACGTGGCGCAACGCACCATGCCGGCGAAGTAGCATCGCGCCGTCGAGCTTCCAAGGCGATGGGCGAGCCCCACGCGGCGGACGCCTTTGCTATCATCCGCCGCCCATGGTCAGCCTGCAGCCCGGGGGTCAGCAGAATCCCTACTCGTCGCTCGAGTACTTTCATCAGCTGCTGGGCAAGGCCATCGCGGCCGGCGCGCGGGACGTGCACCTGAAGGTAGGGCAGCCGCCGGGGGCGCGGGTGCGCGGGGACCTCGTGTACTTTCGGGTCGACAAGATTCGCCCGCAGGACACCGAGGCCCTGGCGCTGCACCTGATCAAGGACGAGAAGGTGAGGTCCAGCCTCCACACGCTGAGGGAGTACGACGCCTCGTACTCGGTCAACGGTGTGGGACGGTTCCGCGTCAACGTGTACCGACAGCGAGGGTCGCTGTCGGTGGTCATGCGGGTCATTCCGTTCAAGGTGCCCACGTTCGAGGAGCTGGGCGCGCCGGCGGCGTGCAAGGACCTGGCCGAGAAGGATCGAGGCCTGGTGCTGTGCGTGGGTGCCGCCGGCAACGGAAAGTCGAGCACGCTCGCCGCGATGATCGACCACATGAACCGGAATCTCTCCCGGCACATCGTCACCATCGAGGACCCCATCGAGTTCCTGCACGAGGACATGAAGTGCTCGATCAGCCAGCGGGAGCTCGGCGCGGACACATCGAGCTTCGCGGACGCGCTCAGAGCGTCGCTGCGGCAGGATCCCGACGTGATCCAGGTGGGCGAGATCCGCGACAGCGAGACGATGGAGATCGCCCTGAAGGCCGCGGAGACCGGGCACCTCGTGCTCTCCACGCTGCACACGCCGGACGTGGCACGCACCATGAACAGGATCATCGCGCTCAGCGAGACGGACGCCGACGACCTGCGCGAGCGCCTCGGTGACGTCTTCCAGGGGATCATCGCTCAGCGGTTGCTCCCGCGGGCCGACGGCCAGGGCATGGTGCTGGCGGCCGAGGTGCTCGTGGCGACGGGATCGGTGCGGGAGACCATCAAGCGACCCATGGGCAACCCACCGCTCAAGGAGCTCATGGAAGGCGGCGTTCATCCCTACGGGATGCAGACGTTCGAGATGGGCGTGAAGAACCTGGTCCGACAGGGCATCGTCGACCGCGAAACGGCGAAGGCCGCCATGGGCTTCTGACCGGGTGAGTTCTGAGCTACACCCTCCCGGGATGACCGAAGTGCGCCACGACTGGACCCTGGCCGAGGCTCGAGCCCTCCACGACCTGCCGCTCTTCGAGCTCATGGACAAGGCGCGGGCGGTTCACGTCGCGCACCATCCAGCGAGCGACGTCCAGCTCTGTACCCTCCTCAGCGTGAAGACCGGCGGGTGTCCGGAGGACTGCGCCTACTGCCCACAGTCCGCGCACCATCCTGCCGCGAAGGGTGAGGCCATGCTCTCGGTAGCCGACGTCGTCGAGGCGGCGCGGCGGGCCAAGGGCGGGGGCTCCACGCGCTTCTGCATGGGCGCTGCGTGGCGCAGCCCCAAGGACGGGCCGGCCTTCGATCGGGTCCTCGACATGGTCCGGGCGGTGAAGGCCGAGGGGCTCGAGGCGTGCGTCACGCTCGGGATGCTGGATGCCGATCAGGCGCACCGCCTCAAGGACGCTGGCCTGGACGCGTACAACCACAACCTGGACACGTCGCGCGAGTACTACCGTTCCATCATCACGACGCGCACGTACGACGAGAGGCTGGAGACGCTCCGCAACGTCCGGCAGGCGGGGATCACCGTGTGCTCGGGCGGCATCATCGGCATGGGAGAGAGCATCGACGATCGGTGCACCATGCTGGTGGAGCTCGCGCGGCTCGAGCCTCACCCCGAGAGCGTTCCGGTCAATGCGCTGGTGCGCGTCGAGGGAACGCCTCTCGCGTCGCTGCCGCCGGTGGACCCCCTGGATCTCGTGCGGATGATCGCGACCGCGCGCCTCATGATGCCGCGGTCCCGCGTCCGGTTGAGCGCCGGGCGCACGGAGCTGGGGCGCGAGGCGCAGCTCATGTGCCTCTACGCGGGAGCCAACTCGATCTTCTACGGAGATCGCCTGCTGACGACTCCGAATCCCGGCGAGCACGCGGACGACGAGCTGATACGCAGCGCCGGGCTGGCGGTGCAGCCGCCCGCTGGCGCCTGAGGCGCTAGAGCGCCGGCGTGTGCGACGCCCGTGTCGCGTACGAGCACGGTGAAGGTGAACGTGCGCACCACGCGTCCGCCGCGGTGCACGCTGGCGCGGCGTACTTCACGAACCGCCCGCCCGGTCAGCTCGCGCGCGGGGTCCACCCGAAAGCGGTCGTCGTGGACGAAGACGACCACTGGGGCGTGCCACCACGAGGCGGTGGGGTTCCACCGCTCGAAGTCGTCTCCGATGGGCGTGCGGCATCCCACGCGTACGCCGGCGCCGAGGGCTGCGCTGGCCTGTGCGCAGACGATCCAGTGCGGACCGACGACGACGGGTTCGACGCCGCCGAGGCGGACGTCCCCCACGACGTCACGGAGCACTGCGCCGCCGGTAGGCCAGGCGTGGAGATCGTTGGCCAGGTCGAAGCGAGCCTCGTACGCGCCGGCGAGGAGCCTGGGGGGCCAGTCGGTCTTCACCCACGCGAGTGCGACCGCGATCACCGCGGCACCCGTGACCGCGCACGCCGTACCCAGCCGCCTGCCGACCACCGGCGCACGTCCCGCGTGAACGGCCAGGGCCAGGTAGGCCGGCGCGAGCCAGTGGGGCTCGGCGACCCGCGACCAGAGACAGAGCGCTCCGAGCGCGAGTCCGGGCCCCAGGCACGCGAACCAGAGCAACCGATCCACCGCCGACCTGGCCCGGTCGCCGTGCAGTGAACGAAGCGCGAGCCACGCGGCGTACAGGAACGGCGGGGTCACGTACGCGAGCTGTCCCCCGACCAGCGCGCCGAGGTTGCGAAGGCTCGGCCCCGCCGCGCCCTGGGTCGCCACGAGGCGGTGTCGCAGCATGGGAGCGCCTTCGCGCGCCTCCCACACGACGATCGGAGCGACCAGGATGGCGGCGAGGGCCAGGCCCGCCCACGGCGCGATCGTTCGCCAGCGCGGGCGAGTGTCTGCGGTGCAGAACGACGCGACGAGGGCGAGCACGAGCAGCCCTCCGCTCGCGCTCGCCGTGCACGCGATCCCGGCGGCGCCGAACGCGCCGAGTGTCGCGACGAGCGCTCGGAAACTCTTCGGATCGCTCCGGAGCGCCAGCGCACCCGAGCCCAGGGACACGAGCCAGGCCGGCGCGAGCACGACGTGCGGCGTCAGTGCGAAGAGGCCGATGGCGATCTCGGGAACGAGCGCGAGCGCGATGGCCGTCCGGGCGGCGCCCGAGGCGCTGCTCCCGGTCGCCCACGCCGCGAGCGCGCCCAGGAGCGGAACCAGACCGGCGACGATCGACGCGAACGCGTGGGCGATCGCGGGCGTCGGGGCGCTGCCGCCTCCGAGCACCCGCGCCACCAGGCCGACGAGGCCCGGGTGATCGAGGTAGGCGGGCTGCGGGTGGAGCGCGTAGACGGCGTAGAGCGCCTCCGCGTCGCCGAAACCGAGCCCGGGAACGGCCCAGAGGCGCGCCGCGAGGGCCGCCCCCGTGGCGATCACGGCGAGCCGGATCGTCGAGTCCATCAGTCGAGCCACGGCTCGAGCAGCCGCGCGACGGCCAGCGGCGCGCCCTGTGGAGGCGCGCCGGCCTCCAGGGCCTGGCGAACCTCGCGGCAGGCGTGCAGCAACGCCGTCCGGTGTGCGAGCGCCGTGAGCGCCGCCGTGGCGACGCGGTCCGCGCGCACTTCGCCGAGCAGGAGCTCGGGGAACGCGCGCCGGCCCAGCAGCACGTTGGGCAGGGCGACGTGGGGCGTCGTCAACAACCGTCGCGCCACGAAGCCGGTCAGGGCGTCGGTCCGGTAGACGACGACTGGCGGGACCCCTGCGGCGGCGCACTCCAGCGTCGCCGTGCCGGAGCAGGTCAGCGCGACGTCGAACGCGCGCAGCGCCTCGAGTCCCACGCAGCACTCCACGCCATGCGCCCTGGCCAGGTCACGCGCCTCCGAGCGAACTCGCCGGTCCAGGTGCGGCGCCAGGAGCGCCCGGGTCACGATGCCCCGCGGCGCCAGCCGCGACGCGGCCTGCAGCAGGACCGGCAGCAGACGCCGGACCTCGCCGGCACGGCTTCCGGGCAGGAGCGCGACGGCGGTGGCGTCGGACGCCAGCTCGGTGACGCTCCGCGCGTCGGCGCGCGAGGCGCGGCGTCCCAGCGCGACGTGCCCGACGTAGTGAGCGTCGGCGCCGTGAGAACGCCAGAGGTCACGCTCGAAGGGAAGCACCACCGCGAGGCGATCGACCGAGCGGCGAATGCCCGGGGCGCGATTCGCGCGCCACGCCCAGATCTGGGGCGGCGCGTACCACAGGACCCGCACGCCTCTGCGCCGGAGCCAGGGGGCGAGCCGCGCGTTGGGCTCGCTCATCCCGACGAGCAGCGCGGCGCGCGGAGGGGCACGGCCGACCTCGCGGGCGACCCGCGCGAGCGCCGACGCCAGCGCGGCGACGCGACGGAGCGGATCGGCGAGGCCCATCGCAGCGGAGTCCAGCCGCCCGCCGACGCGCGCGCCGGCTGCCGCCAGCGCCGGCCCTCCGTAGCCGAAGGCCGGCACACCGATGCGACGGACGACCGCGGCGGCCAGGTCGTCCCCCGACGCCTCCCCGGCGACCACGAGCAAGCCGGACACCGGATCGCCCGATCTCGCGCGGCTCCGCGCTACTGCTGCACGTTCGGCAGGATGTTGTAGACGTTCACCGAGTTGGCGAACACCTCGACGTCCTGGCGCGCGAACACCTTGGGCTCGGTGTCGCTCTCGGACAGGCGCCCCATGAACTCGATGGAGAACTTGTCGCCCTTCGTCGGGCCCTCGGCGTTGGACGACGCATTGGCGACCAGGATCAGCGCCTGGCGATGGTCCGTGTGGTTGCAGCGCGGGTTCGGGTACTGGCCGTCGAAGTAGATGTAGCGAATGTCCCGCTCCCCTTCGCCGGTGGCGATGGGCGCGCCGGTCGCGTCGAGAAACCGGAAGAGCGCGCCGCCGACGTCGTTGTCCGCGCAGTCTCGGATGGGCGCCGCGAGGATCGCCAGGTCCTCCGGAGGGGTCCAGTTGGGGAGCGGCACCGCGAAGGTGGCGAGCTGGTTGTACAGCGCCGGTGACACCGTCGCGCCGGTGTTGGTGCCGGGCGGCGGAGCGATGGGATAGCCGAAGCCGACGAAGCGCTTCGCGATTCCCGGTTTCTCGTTCACGCGGTACGACAGGAGCGTCGCGCCGGGCGGCGGGTCGTAGAAGAACTCGCCGTTGTTCAGGCCGACGACGCCCGGATACGGGTTCGCGGGGCCCTTGGTGAACGCCCGGACGAAAGCCGTCCGATCGACGATGCCCCCGCCCTCGAAGAGTTCGGCCTCGACGTCGACGACGAGGCCCGAGCCTCCGAAGTTCTCGACGCCGAACCGGTGGCGCTCCACGGGGGGTGCGCCCGAGTCGCTCCCGGCCGCGCCGGCGGCCCCTGCCGTGCCGGCGTCGGCTGCGCCTGCGGTG
>CAZARU010000050.1:0-46232 GCA_964487605.1 uncultured Polyangiaceae bacterium | reverse complement strand
GCCGGCGGGTCGACGGCGTCGGACGCGTCCGCGGGTTCGGGTGGGGCGAGCGGCGGTGGCGCCAGCGGCGACGGAGGGGCTGCCGGCAGCGCTGGACTCGGGCCGGACGCCGCGGCGGGTTCCGCCGGCACGGGTGCCAGCGCGGGCGGCGACGCCGCGGCGGGAAGCGGGGGCTCGAGTGGAGCGGCGGCGGGGGGTTCGGGCGGTACGAGCGGCGCCGGTGGAACGAGCGGCGCCGGTGGAACGAGCGGCGCCGGTGGAACGAGCGGTACGAGTGGCGCCGGTGGAACGAGCGGCGCCGGTGGGAGCGGCGGCTGCACCACCCAGGACTGGTGCTTCGACGGCGACGACGATCAGTACGGGGATCCGGACAACACGCAGCAGAGCTGCACGAGCCCGGGCGCCGCCTGGAGCAAGAGCTGCAACGACTGTCACGACGGCAACAAGATCGTGAACCCCGCCGGCGCGTGCCACGGCGTGGGCTACAAGCAGACGGACGGCGTCACCGAGTCCTTCGATTACGACTGCAGCGGCGCGGAAGAAACCTGCGGCACCCCTCAGACCGCCGACTCCGGCGGATGCCAGATCAGCGGCCTCACGGGATGCACGGGCAGCGGATACCTGCCGAACGCGAGCCGCCCCGCGGGTGGGACCGGACGCAACGCCTACTGCGGCAGCACGAGCTGGCGCGAGTGCGTCCGGTTTCCGATCTTCTGCACGGGCACGACGCAGACGCGCGAAGCCGTCGCGTGCAAGTAGTCGGCCGGCGCCACCGCCTCGCGCAGTAGGCAGCCCATGGGCTACAGTGCGCGTCCGTGTCGCGCATCACACTGCCCCCCTCGCTGCTGCTCGGCGCGGCGACCGCCTCGTACCAGATCGAGGGCGCGTGGGACCGCGACGGAAAGGGCGAGTCCATCTGGGACCGGTTCGCCCACACTGCCGGCCGAATCCGGGACGGCACTTCGGGCGACGTCGCCTGCGACCACTACTCCCGGGTGGGCGAGGACGTCGCGCTGATGAAGTCCCTGGGGCTACAGGCCTACCGCTTCAGCACGAGCTGGCCTCGGATCTTGCCCAGTGGAACCGGACACGTGGAGGCGCGAGGCTTGGACTTCTACTCTCGCCTCGTGGACGGCCTCCTCGAGGCCGAGATTCTACCCGTTCTGACGCTCTATCACTGGGACCTTCCCCAGGCCCTCCAGGACCGCGGCGGATGGACCCACCGTGACGTTGCGGACTGGATGGGCGAGTACGCGGCGGTGGTCGCACGACGCCTCGGGGACCGCGTGCACCACTTCATTCCCCTGAACGAGCCGCAGATCTTCACCGTTCTGGGCCATCTCCAGGGCCACCACGCTCCAGGCATCGTGGACTTCGTCGGTTGCGTGAGAGCCATGCACCACGCCAACTTGGCACACGGACGCGCGGTGCAAGCGCTCCGAGCGGAACGGTCGGGCGCGAAGATCGGCACGGCGCTGCAGACGCCGCCCGTGCATCCGGTCACCGACTCCGCCGAGGACGGCGCCGCCGCAGAGCGATTCGATGGCTGGTTCAACCGGTGGTTCCTCGATCCCGTGATCCTGGGGCGGTGGCCCGAGGGCGTCTTCGAAGCGCTAGGGCCCGCTCGACCACCCATCGTCGACGGCGATCTGGACGTCATCCATCAGCCCCTCGACTTCGTGGGGATCAACAACTACTTCCGCACGTTCGTGCGGAACGATCCGGAGGTTCCGTTGCTCGGCTTCGCGGTCGCGGAACATCACCGGGTCGAGGGCGCGGAGTACACCGCGATGGGCTGGGAGGTGTACCCGTCCGGACTCCACGAAATCCTCACACGCTTGCGCGTCGAGTACGGGAACCCACCCGTGTGGATCACCGAGAACGGGTGCGCGCTCGACGACGTGATCGAGGACGGAAAGGTGCACGATCCGCGGCGCATCCGCTTCCATCAGCGGTACCTGGCGGCCGCCTACCAGGCCATCACCGAAGGCTCGAAGCTCGAGGCGTACTTCGCCTGGAGCCTGTTCGACAACTTCGAGTGGGCGTACGGGCTCTCGAGGCGGTTCGGCCTGGTCCACGTCGATTACGAGACCGGTCGACGGGTGCCGAAGGCGAGCGCCCTCTGGTACCGTGACCTCATCGTGTCGCGGGTGTGCGAGGCGCCGTGATCTGGAGCACCGGCGCTCACGGCGCTTCCGACCCGACCTGAACCGCTTCACCGATACCGGGCGGCACGAAATCGACGAAGTCACCGTTCCGCCACTGCTTCCAGACGAGCTGCGGGTCCTCCAGATCACGGTCGAAACTGAACGCCACGTCCGCGGGACCTCCCTCGGCGGTGAGAGTCAGCACCCTGGCGGTCATACCCGCGAGCTTCGCGGTCTCCCCGACGACGGCAGGGCGCCCGCGAAAGAGAGGCCAGTCGTCGCCGAAGAAGCTCCGGTCGGCACGAAACACGAGGGAACGCGCGTCGGGTCGAACGATCATGACGTTGCCCGTGGCCGGGAACAGCACTCGCGCGCTGAGGGGGACCGGCTCTCCACGTGCTTCGCGCAGGGTGATGCCCCAGCCCAGGGTCACTGGCCTCGGCGCGTTGACGATGACGACGCGTTGGTCCGACCGCGCCGCGCCGAGCGCGGAGTCGGCCTTCGCGTAGAGGCGGTCGAGCGCCTCGGCGTCGTGGAGTCCGTCCAGCTTCGCCGGCGCGGCGAGCGCGAGCGCGGAGATGGGTCCGTGGGCGATCACCGCTGCGCTCGCGAGTGCGTACGCCAAGAACCGCAGGAAGCGCCCTGGGATGTCGTTCGAGTGGCAGTGCGCGACGAGTTCAGCGACGAGCACGCTCCCGCCCAGCGCCGTGACCATGAACAGGCGAACCTGCGGCGTCGTCGCCGCGGCGGGGATCTGCGCGAGCACGAGCCCCGCTGCCCAGAATCGAGCGTCAGCTCGGCGGCGAAGGAGCGGAACCAGCACCGCACCGATGACGGCGACCATCGCGAGGACCGCGGCCTGCGACGCCAGGGGCGGCCACGCCAGCGACGGAGCGCCGAGCAGCTTGGTGACGATCAACGCCGGCGCATGTCTGGCGAGCGACGCGAGATACGCGCCCGTGTCTCGCAGCGGATCGATGTACAGGCCGAGGCCCCGTACGCCGTAGCCGGCCAACCCGTACCCGGCGAGGTAGACGGCCGTGGTGAGCGCCCAGGGCAGCGCCCCGACGAGCCGCGCGCGAAACGAGGCCGACTCGACGAGCAGCGCGTGGCAAGCCAGGTAGACGACGATACAGAGGGCCGTTTCTCCGCAAAGTAACGAAAGCGCGAGACTCGCGGGGCACAGCCATGCGCCCGGCGTCCACCCGTTCCTCCGCCAGGCGTCCTGCGCGGCCACCGCGACGGCGCCGAATGCGGCCGTCATGATGGTGTTTCGGCCAGAGAGCCACTCGACGGACGCGCCGTGGCCGTCCTCGAGCGCGTAAAAGAAGACCGCCAGGCCGGCCGCGAGGTACGAGCTCGTGAGTCGCCGCGCCAGCCACGCGAACGCGGCAATCGCCGCGGCCCAGCACGCCAGGTTGATCGCGTGCATGATGGCGAAGCGCCCCTGCAACCAGCGGAACTCGACCACGTGCATCTGGATCGGCAGCGGTCGGAACACTGCGACGCGCGCGTGAACGTCGCCGTACCAGGGCATCCAGCCGACGTCGCGCATTCGTGTGCGGTATGCGAGCTCGTCGGCCTCGGAGCGCTTCTGCAGATGCGACTCGCCCCCGCGCGCCTGGTTCATCAGGCCCCAGTCGTCGAAGTAGAGCCCGTTCCTCAGAGAATGCGCGGAGAGGGCGATGGAGAGCACGATGCATCCGGTGCTCCAGAGCAGATAGAGGCGAGCCTTCGAGCGAGCGAGCACGCAGGGCCGCCGCGAGTCGTGATCTTGCCCCGCGCCACCCTGCACGCGCTCTAGCTTGCCACCGGAGGCTGGCCGCCACACAGAAACCGACGCCGGCAGGTCGTCTCACGGCGCGACGTGGTAGCGTCGTCGGATGGATTGGACGGATCGGCCGTCCCGCGGGCCGAAGCGCCGCACGCTCGGGTGCTCGAGGGCGTTGCGCTGGAACGCACGCGCTTCTTCGTCGTGAGAGGGCCGCGACCTGAAGGCGCCGTCGCGCTGACGCTGCTCGCCGCGTGGGGCTGCGAACCCGATCCGACGGCCGCGCATCGGACCAGCACTGCGCCCGATGCGGCACACACGCCCCTATACGACGGCACGTTCGACGTTCTGGGCGAATACTGCGTGTACTGCCTGCGCCAGGCCTGCGAGGCAAGGCTGGCGACGTGCAGCGGGTACGAGCCCTGCGGAGCGCAGTTCCGCTGCTGGACTCCGACGAAGCACTGGAGCGAATGCTCGGCCACTGCGCCGGCGGGCACCGCAGCAGCCGAGTTGATACGCGAGTGCGCGCGCGATTCCTGCCCCGATTGGTGCAGCGTCGGCGAGCACTGGCGGTGCTCCGGCCTCTTCGAGTGGCAGTCTCCGGAATCCAGCAGCGCCGAGGTGGGCGTTCGGTGGACGTCCGCGGAGAACGGCGCGCCTCTCGCAGGGCTGAGCACCAGAGTGTGTCGCACGACCGACGCCGACTGCGCCGACCCCG
The DNA here is from genome assembly GCA_964487605.1 of uncultured Polyangiaceae bacterium. Taxonomy (GTDB): domain Bacteria; phylum Myxococcota_A; class Polyangia; order Polyangiales; family Polyangiaceae; genus JAJDAH01. The sequence continues at coordinate 41,596 of CAZARU010000050.1, read as the reverse complement.
TCGCGACGACGACGACGGACGCCCAGGGATGGAGTCGCTTCGAACTACCCCTGAACGCGGCTGGGTGGGTCGGGTTCGTGCGTGCGGACGGGCCGGGGCTGTTCCCGGAGCTCCGCACGAACACGATGCCGCTCGTGGAGGCGTCCTCGCTCACGTTCGTGGCGCCGAGTACCGAGATGGTCACGAGCATCCTGGCAGACGCGGGCGCTTCGCTCGATCCAGCCCGGGGCCACGTCATCGTGGATGCGAGGGACTGCGCGGGCGCCACGGCCCAGGCAGCGGTGATCTCGGTGGCGGCCGCCGACTCCCAGTCACGAACCTTTCATGAAGTCGACGGTCGGTTCGACTTCGACGCGGACCGGACCCAGAGAGGGATCGCCGGCGTCGTGAACGTACCTCCGGGTGACACGCTGGTCAGCGTCGTGAGCCAGGATGGCGCGCTGCTGGCGTCCTCGAACGTACCCGTTCTGGCGGGAATCGCGACGTACGCGACCCTGCATCCGCGAACGAGGTGACGAACGAGGTGTGCCCAACCTCGGACCGCGGTCACAGACCGCGGATCCAGGCGGCGATCGTCTCGCTTCCGGTAGCGTCGACCACTTCCGACGCCAGCCACGGCATCTGCCCGCCCGCGAAGCCGCCACCCCTGCGGGTCATGCGGAGGTACAGGATGCTGTCGTCGGGGCTGCCGGGAGCCACGATGAGCTTGGCGGAAATGCCGCTGGGCGCCTTCTGGACGTGGCTCTCGACGCCGACCGTCGTGACGTACGCGGGCGTTGCCTCGACGTCTCCGAGGCTGTCGACCCGCAGACGCAGATCGAGCGGGTTGTCGCCGACACCATGGTGGCAGTTGCCGCAGTTCGTGTGCAGGTAGCCGAGCGCAGCGGCGACTCCCGCCTCGCCCGGCGGGTCGTACCCACCGGGGGCCGGCTTCACGCTGAGCAATCCCCGCGCGTCCAGCGACTGCAGTGTCGCCCCAGGACCCTCGTGGGCGAGCTGGATGGCGGCGACGCCGAGGAGCTTGTCCTTGGCGCCGTCGTGACACGACTTGCAGTCCTCGCCCTTCGGGATGTCGTGCTCCGTCCCCGAGGCGTTCGCCACCCCCGCGGGTACGGCGAGGGCGTCCGTCAGATCTTCGTTCCAGTGATAAGCCACCATGCCCCACTGCGAGTCCGAGATCTTCTCCAGCAGCCGCGTCTCGACGAGCACCCCGTCCCGGCTGAACTCTTTCCATGCCTTCGTTCCGACTGGAAAGACCCATGCGTCCATGTCGGTGGTGTCGATCGAGGAGCCCTCCGGAATCGACAGCCAGCGGCGCTTGGTCGCGCCATCGGACCAAAGGTCCCAGCGCGGACGGTACTCCATGACACCGGCAACGAGTGTCTGCTTGCCGAGATCCGAGAACAGTCCGGTGGCCCCGAGCGACTCGTCCTTGTACACCGGTCTCGAGCCGCCCTTCGGTTCGGCCTCCGACCCGCATGCTGCGACGGCCAGCGACGAAACCAGCAGCAGGACCCTCCCGGCCAGCGTCGAGATTCTCATGAGTGCGACTCCTGGTGAAACACCACCCCGAGGGTGCCCGTCCCTCACCCGAGTCGCGCCTTACTCCGTCTTAATCGCCTCGACCGGGCCATCCCACCGCTCGATCCGCAGCGCCGGGTCCAGCGAATACCCGTCTTCTTGCCGCAGCAGGGCGTCCCGGAGCCCGAACCTCCGAATTTTCGAGATCGCCACGTAAACTCGGTTCGCCGCCGCGTCGGCGCGGATGCGTTCGCCCGGCCACGCAGCGCGAACCAGCGCGTCCACCGAGAGTCCCCGCCCCGGAGCGGCGCGCCGCTGCTCGACGAGGGCACCGAGCAGCCGCCGCAGGACGGGAAAGCGGCCGAGTTCGATCCAATCGCTGCGTGGTGGGCGGCACCACGCCAGGGTGGACGAAACCACGAGCGCGTCGGCCGAAGGTTCGGCGGTCACGTCGGCGTGAAATCGGCCGGTGATCAGCGCGAGGATTCTCAGCGCCGTTCGAACGTCGTCCGAGAGCTCCGCTGGGCTTCTCCCACCGGGACTCCGGGGCTCGTGCGCCCCAGCGATTCTGCGACGCGCGCGATCGAGATGTGCGTTCACTTCGTCCGGCACCTCGACGCCCTCCGCTCGTGCCGCCGCGGCAACGTCCAGGAACGCGCGCGCCAGCTCGGCGAAGCCCGACGAGAGGGGATCCGCAACCGAACCCGCGAGTTGGTCGGCCGTGTCGAGAGCCTCTCGCGCAGGCTCGAGGTGCCCGCGGAGGCACGCGCAGATGCCCGATCGGACCCATGCCAGCGCTTCGGACCGGCGGTCGCCGATGGCGCGGAGCTCCCCGAGTGCGACTTCGAAGGCGCGCTCTGCATCGTCCAGGCGTCCGCACTCGAGCTCCAGCATGCCGGCGTTGCCCCGGCAGATCGCTTCCAAACGCCGGTCGCCCGCCTGGCGCAGCAGCTCGATGGCGCGATGGTAATGGTCGAGCGCTGCGGTGAGTTCGCCTTCCTCCTGCTCCAGCACCGCCAGGTTCGTCAGCGTGATTCCACGCAGCCGAGGGTCGCCCGCCCGCTCGAGCACCGTGAGCGCGTCCTCGTAGTGCTCCCGCGCGGCGCCGAACTGCCGCAGATCGTGAAGGAGCGCCGCGACGTTCGCGAGGATCCTCCCTTCGGCAGCCAGACTTCCTTCGCGACGCGCCAGAGGTATCGCCCGTTCGTAGAGATCGCGCGCCATGCTCAGGTCGCGCTGCTGGTGATGAAGTACGCCGAGCTCCGTCGTAGCCTCCATCTCGGCTCGTCGGTCGCCACACGCTTTCGCGGCGTCGAGTGCTTCCCGAAGGCGTGCACCGGCCGCGGATGCATCACCACGTAGCGAGAGCAGCCGCCCACTGGCCGTCAGGAGGCGCGCGCGCCGCGAATCAGTCCCTGTCGGAGCGGCAGCGAGGACGGCGGCCAGGAGGCCCTCATGCTCCGCCGTCGGCCCACCGATCGCGAGCTGGGGCCCGATCGCCAGCAGGGCGTCTGCCGCACGAGTCCACGCCGCGGCGCCACCGGTCGCATCCGAGAGTGCGCGCTCGACGATCGCGACGAAGTTCTCCTGCTCCCGAGCAATCGACCGGGCCCCACTGGCGTCGTCGTGCGCCTCGAGCTGCTCCCAGAGGTTCAGGAAGTACGTCGCATGGCGATTCTCTGCGTCGTCGCGGCCGCCCAGCTCGTCCAGGCGCTCCGAGGCGAACTGGCGAATGGTCTCGAAGAGCGCCAGCCGCGGTGACTCGTGGGGCGCGAGGGTGTTTGCGCGCAACAGCGACTTGTCGCGGAGCGACTGCAACACCGTCCAGGGATTGGTCTCGACCCGGCCCCGAAGTGTCGCCGCCGCGGCAGAGGGCGTGAACCCTCCTCGAAACACCGAACAGTGCGCCAGGGCGAGCCGCTCCTCGTGGCTGAGCAGATCCCACGACCACCGGAGGGCGTCGTGCAATGTCCCCTGTCTGCGATGGGCGTCGCGGTATCCCGGACCGAGGGCGCTCGCACGCTCACGCACCCGATCGAGCAGGCCTGCCACGCCGAGCAGACCGAGGTTGGCTGCCGCCAGCTCTATGGCCAGCGGAAGTCCCTCGAGGCATCGAACGAGCTCCACCAGATCCGCCGAGTCCCGCCCGATGGTCGCGAGCGGAGTGCCGGAGGCAGCCGCGCGGTCCAGAAAGAGCTCCATGGCCTCGCCGTGACCCTGGGAGTCCAGAGACGGCAGCGACAGCGGCTGGAGTTCGAGAGCGACCTCGTCCTGCAGCCGCAGGCGCTCGCGGGACGTCACCAGAAAGCACGCGGCAGGCGCCCCGCGTACCCACACGGCGATCGTCTCCGCCGCCCACTGCGTCACCTGCTCGAAGTTGTCGATGACGACGAGCACCGGGCCGCGCGCGGCGATCGCGTGCGCCACCTGGGCGACGAGATCGCCCCTTGGCCCAGAGGTGAACGCCAGACCCAGCGCTGCCGCCAGAGCGACGGTGACGCCGTCGACGCTGCGAGCCTCCGAAACGTCGCAGAACGTCACCCGCTGGGCACGCCTGGCGTGCTCCACGGCCAGGCGGGTCTTTCCGATGCCCGCCGTCCCCCACAGTGTCACCAGGCGGTGACCTCGTCCGTACAGATCGTCCAGCCGCCGAAGGTCGCCGCGCCGTCCGATGAAGGGTGCGGCGGGCCGGACGCCCAGCGCCTCGCTCCGTGTCCCCGAAGGCGCGTCCGACGCGGTCGTCATGCCGTCCGAGGGTGCGATCGGAAGAGTGCCGGCGCGGTCAGGGTCCTGGGTCTTCGAGGGGATCGCCGAATCGAATTCGGTCGACCGCGCGCATCCTCTCCCCGTCCGGCGTCGAGGCGAGCACCCGCAGTCGATCGGCGCCCCAATCCGCCGGACTCACCGGCGTCACCTGGCCAAAGAGCCCGTCTTCGCAATAGGTACCGAACACGGAAGGGACACTGTTCTCGCCCCTGTCCAGGACGATGACCCCGGTTGCGCAGGGGCCGATGCTCCCGCCGACGTACAGATCGGAGCGCGAGCGCGAAGACTCACGGAAGGCTTCGAAGGGGATGGGCTCACCTCCCTCCTGCCGGAGCGTGCCTGACAGGACGCCACCGCCGTCCAACGATGCGTCCACGACCCAGTCGTCCCGAAAGATGCGGAGCGTTCCCGGCATCGGACCGCTGTCATCCCTTCCGCAAAACCAGCGCGAGTGAGCGAGCCGTGCCGTGTCGGCACCACACGCATACGAGATGACCTCGTGGTCGAAGATCCCGAACGCGAGAACGAACCCGGCCTCCGGAACCTCCGTCGTGTAGAGTTCGTAACCCCGGTCGCGGAGCGGCCGTGAGTCCCCGTCCGCAGCCGGGCCGGAGCACGCCGTCAGCGTGACGGCACAGGCGGCGACGAGCATCGGGCGCATGAACGACGAAGGTACCACGAATCAGTTCTGACGCAGACACTCGTCCCCACTGGTACTTCATGCGTGGGCCTGGTCGGCCCTGGCCTCCCCGGAATGGCGCTCGAAATCCCGCGCCGCGTGCAGCGCCGCCGACTCACTCCCGCACGGCGAGGCGTGACGACGCGACGAGGACGAACGCATAGAGCACGCAGGCGGATTGTAGGACGGTGGCATAGCCACCGACGTGAGCGATGGGCACGGCGATGACGGAGGCGAGCACCGAGGCGAACCCGTTCACGCCGACGCACCACGGTACGCCCGCCGGGCTTCGCGACGCCGCCCAGGTCAGGCCGGCCGGGAATGCGAAACCAAGCGATGCGCCGAGGGGGACCAGGTATGCTGCCGTAACCGCGAGGCGCAGACCGACGGGCAGCGCAAGCGCGAGGTCGAAAGCGGACGGAAGCCCCACGACGCCCACCGCCAGGATCCCCAGCGCGAGCGCGGCTCCGACGCGGACCCGCTCACCGGGGCTCGGGAATCTCCGCTCGCCGACCACGGCGCCGACTCCGGTTCCGAGGAGCAGGAACGCGAGCACGGCGCTGACGGAGTACGTCTGGTGTCCCAGGAACATGCCGAACCGGTGGATGAGCCAGATCTCGATCAGCAAGTACCCCAGGCCCAGCGCCGCGAAGTAGGCGACGGCGAAGCCGCCATCGGTGCCGCGGAAGGCCGCGCGCCGTCGCCAAGGGGGGATCAGGATGGCGAGGACCGCGACGGCCAGAATCCCCGCGAAGAGGTGCAGCATGAGCCGGACGTGAAGGTGACCAAAGACGTCCTTTCGATCGTAGCGGGCCAGGTCGAAGAAGAACGGCTTGTCGTCCGTGGCGGGCCGGACCTCGAGGGGCAGCGTGGCGGCATACGCGTCGCCCTGCCCTCGCCCCAGATGATCGAAGTAGTCGACGAACCGGAGCGCTCGCGGCTCTCCGGGGAACACCACGACGGGCCGCGTGGGCACGAGGAACTCGAGCGGGCGAAAGAAGAAGACGTCCAGCCCCCGGAACGGGAGCGAGGGATCGAGGTAGTGCCGACGGTGGGCCTCGCGCTCGGCCGCGGGGAACGGTGTTCGACGAACGACGAGCCCGTGGGTGACGCCGTTCTGGACGATGATCACGTGCGACTCGGGGTGAGTCGCACCCGTCCGGGCGAGGGCCTCGTGCACCGTCGCGGCGAGTCGCAAGGCCTCGAACTCGCCGAACCTGATGATCGCGAGCACTCCCTCGAACGTGAGGACGTCGAGGTAGTCACCGACGGCCTCGACGGTGTGGAGCATGTTCTCGTCGAGAGCGAGCGCACCGGAGGACGAAAGCGCCTTCGTGTCTGCACCGCTGAGCGTGACGAGATCGTACTGTCGCCTCGGCTGCGCTCTGGCGAAGCTCCGCCCATCTCGAACGTGGTAGGTCACCCTCGGATCGCGGCCGATGCCGCCGAGGTACGCGTCGAGGGGGCCGCGAATCGCCTGAACGACGGCGGGGTTGATGTCGATGGCGTCGATCCGAGCAGCACCATGGAAGAGCGCACATTGCACGTCCGCGCCGCCCCCCAAGCCGATGACGAGCACGCGCTCGCGCCGGCGGTAGTGCGCCTGGCCGTACGGCGTATCGAGGCAGAGCCGCGGCACGCCCGTGGCTGCCTCGTCGCCGTACCGATCGCCGAGCGCGCTCCGGGTGCGACCGTCCCAGCGCGCGACCAGCGCGCCCGCATCGCCGTCCTGGACGTAGAAACGAAAGGGGTACGGTGAAGGTCCGTCGGGCACTCCGGAGAAGTCGAACACCTGCGCCCGACCGACGGCGCTCCACCTGTCGTAGATGGCGGTCACCTGGACGGCGTGCTTCCTCGCGTGACGCTCCACGGCTGCCATCTGACCCATGGGATCGAGCGAAAGCGGGAAGATCCGATCCGCGAAGACGAGGCTCGCCCCCCACGCGGCACCGACGGACAGCGCCGCACCAACGAGCCGCGCACGGAGCCGTCCGCGGACACGCGCGGCGTAGGCGAGCGCGATCGCGGCGGACGCGACGCCGAGCGCCGCCAGCACGCGCGGGGCATCCAGCCAGGCCAGGAGGCCCACCGGAAGGAAGCACCCGGCGGCGGATCCGACGAGGTTGGCACCGTAGGTACGCCCCGGCGCCTTCCCGGCCGCCGAGAGGGAGAGCGCCACGACGACGCCGGCGCAGACGAACGGTGCCGCGAGCAGCACCGCGGACGCCGCGGTCCATGCGTACCCCGTGACGGCCCTCGGTGCGATGCGAACGAAGATCGCGTAGGCGGGAAGCGGCACGGCGGCAAACGCGAGGGACCAGCTCGCGAGCATCGTGGCGAGCCGCTCGCCGTCAGCCCAGGCTGGCCGAAGCGCCACGACGCTACCCGCCGCACCGAAGCCGAGGAGCGCGATGCCGAGCACGACGTAGACGAGCAACGCCGGCACGGTATAGGCGAGCATGCGCGTCAGCAGGAGCTGAAGGGCCAGGGCCAGCGCGCTGATCGCGGCCAGCGCTGCGAGCGGTACCGTGGGCTTCGAGGCGATCATGTCTTCCCTGGGAGGAAGATCTCGAACGACTCGGGGGAATCGACGACGCGGAGGAATCCCTCCGGAGTCCGCTCGACGCGGCACGCCGGCCGGCAGTCGAGCCCTTCGACGTAGTGGAACCGCAGCATGACCGATTCGCCCGCGCGTGCGCTGACGCGAATGGAGTCGAGCCCGAGGCTCGTCACGCGCGCGTCCCCCTCGCCCACGACCGATGGCTCCGCGCGCACGCGATGGACGCGAAACCCCGAGCCTTCGAACGCGAGATCGAGAACGTCGGGACGATGGTCGAGTGCCCCCCGCTCCCCGGACAGAACGACGAGGCCCACCGCGTACCGCTCCAGGTGGGCCGCCAGCGCCGGCCCCCGGGTCCGCAGCGCCGCGTCACCGGCGAGCAGGTGAGCGTCGTTGCCATGGGGCAACCGCCCCACCGGTCCCCCCACGACGGGCAACCGCGTGCGCAGCAAGAGGTACTCGGCCAGCGCCCACTCCGAGACGAACACTCTACCGCGCCCTCCGTGGAGTTCCGCGAGCTTCGTCGCGATCTCGTCGTAGCGCGCCGGAGCCACGCGGTAGCGCATGGCGGTGGGTTTCGGTTCGTTCAGCCCGACCAGGGACGACGAGTTCAGCTCGACCTTCCAGTACCTCACGGGCTCGGGAAGCAGCGCCGGCAAGTACTGCAGCGCAGTGCCGATCAGCCGCGGGACGACGATCACGAGCAGGAGCACCCCGAAGACCCTGCCCCGTCGGTCCAGCGCGCGAAGTGCCGCGGGGCGCAGCAGCGCGACCAGGACCGGCGCCGCGAGGATGGAGCAGCTCAGGGCCGCCGTTGCGACGTGCGCGTAGGGTTCGCCGCTGCGTACCCACGGCAGCGACCCGCCGCCGTACGCCAGGACCAGCGCGGTGAAGCCCCCGACGACCAGCGGCGACTGATCCACCAGGCGGCGGCGCCCCGCTCGCGCGACGCCCCAGGCGGCCGCCGCGACGACCAGCGTACGCAGAGCCGTTCGCACGGGACTTCCCGTGCTCGAGGGATCACGCAGCAGATCGAGCAGGTCGTACACGAGGAAGTCGGGCGTCGGCGCCAGGGCGTCGACCGGCGACGTACCGGGCATCGCGCGCCCCGGGCCTGCGGTCACCGCGACGGTCGCGCCTGCCACCACGACGACCGCGAGCACCAGCGCCGCGCGCGTACGGCGAGCGCGCGCGCCGGGCGTGGCGACGAACGGAAGCGCCGCCGCCAGGAGCGGGATCAAGGCCCACGGTTGTGCGACGGCCACGACGACCGTACCGAGCGCGAAATCCGCCGGGGACCGCCCCGCCGCCATCGCCGCGAGACCTGCCAGGGCGAGGACCGCAGCCAGTGAGGCCATCGACCACCCGAGCTCACCCGTGAACCACTGCCAGTGAACGAGGGAATCGAAGAACCAGATGAGGACGATCGAGAGCACGGCCACGACCCCCTCGGCGTGCGTGAGACCGACCAGGCGCGCCGCGCGCCACCCGACGACGGGAACGGCGGCGTGGAGCACCACGACCACCGCGTTCAGCGCCAACGCCGGCTCGACACCGAGTCGTGCGAGCGCAACGACCAGTAGCACCACGCCGCGCGAACCGGGATCCGTCGCGAGACCCGTGTATCGGCCAGCCAGATCCAGCGGGTCGTACGCCCACAGTCTTCCCGCGGCGGCGAACGCCTCGAGCCCCTTCTCCACCTGGCGAGGGTGCAGGCCGTAGTCCAGCAGTGGGCGGGAAGACCAGAGCTCGTCGGGAACGACGAAGTGCCAGAGGAGCACGGCGTGGAGCGCGAAGACGGCGAGCAACGCGACCCTCGAGAGCGGCGGCACCCGCGCCGTCGATGGCGAAGCGCTCTCGGCGTCGGTGAGGCTCACGGCGTGAGCGAGAAGGTACTCCAGATCCGCTTCGTGCTACCAAGTGGGCGTCGTGCGCTGGGTCGCCCTCGTTCTCGGAGTGTTCGCGGCAGGCACGGCATTGCACTGGCACGGACTGCTCGCCGGGTTCGCACTCGACGACTACCTGCAGCTCGACATGCTCGATGACGTCTATCCGAGGCCACGCTCGAGCCTCGACCTGTACCGCTTCGTCGACGCGGCGCGGGGCGACTATCCCGCCCTGCTCGATGCCGGAACCATGCCGTGGTGGTCCCATCCGGAGCTGCGACTGGCGGCTTTCCGTCCGATTTCGAGCGCGCTCCTCGTCGCCGATCACTGGGCCTTCGGGACCGAGGCGATCGCTCGACACGTGCACTCGCTGGTCTGGTGGACGGCGCTCGTCGTCGGCGTGTTCGCGCTGGCCGACGCCCTCGTGGGGCGCCGGATCGCCGTCGTGGCCACCGCGGCCTACTGCGTCGATCCCGCGCACCTGGTCCCCATCGCGTGGCTCGCGAACCGGACCGCCCTCGTGAGCGCCGCGTTCGGCGTGCTCGCGCTGATCGCCCATCACCGATGGCGACGAAGCGCGAGTCACCTGTATGGTGGGGTCGCAGCCGCCGCGCTCGGTTCATCCCTCCTGGCGGGGGAGTACGGCCTCGCGATGTTCGGGTACTTCATTGGCTACGAGCTGGTCATGGGCACCTCCACCCGAGATCGCGCCAGGGGCCTCGCCCCTGCGGCGCTGATCGTCCTCGCGTGGCTCGTGACGCGGGCGGCGCTGGGCTACGGCGCCCATGGATCGTCCGGGTATCTCGACCCCTTCGACACGCCGCTCGACCTGCTGGCGCACACGGTGGTGCGCCTGCCGGCCATGCTCGTCAACGAGCTCCTCACGGTGCCGAGCGAAGCTACGTTCGCCGCGCTCGTGTTCGGTCACTGGGCGGCGCTGGTGTTCATCACGCCTCTGCTCCTCTTCGTTTGGCTCGTACCCGGAATGCTCTCGCAGGTCGGCCCGCAGCCCCGCCGCGGAGTGCTGGCTCTGTCCGTCGGGTCGCTGCTCTCGTTCGTCCCGCTGCTCCCGTCCGTTCCTTCCGGACGCCTCCTGGTCGCCCCGAGCGTCGGTGGAGCCGTCCTCATCGCCGCCTTGATCGTCGACGCCTGGGATCGCCTGCGCCGTCCGCGACGAACGGCGGGAGCGTGGGCACGTGGCGTCGTGTGCGGCGGCCTCGCGCTGGGCCACCTCGGTCTGGCTCCGCTCGTGACTCACTTCGGGGCGAAGATGTGGACCGAGTCGCAGCGTTTCGTACGCCACCACTACCTGGCGGCACCCCTCGACGACACTCGCCTGGCACGGCAACGAGTCGTGGTCCTGAACGCGCTCGATCCCAACACGCTCATCTTTCCACCGAACGTCCTGCGGCTGGCGGGACGCCCGGTGCCCCGCTCGTGGCACGTGCTGACGATGACGCCGGACACCGCGCGTTTCACGCGTACTTCGCCGACGCGCCTGGAGGTCTCCGTGGACACGGAAGAGGGCATGCTGGAAGTGCCGACTGCGCTGTTCTTCCGATCGCTGAACCGGCCGCTCCGCGTCGGTGACGTTCAACGGGCTGGCGGCATGACGATCGAGACCCTCGCGGTCGGAAAGTGGGGACCCACGCGCCTGGCCTTCGAGTTCGACGCGCCCATCGACGGCGACTCCCGCGTGTTTCTCATGCTCACGCCGAGTGGCATCCTCCGCGTGCCGCTCCCTCGGGAAGGCGCCCCCTTGATCCTGCCCGGTGTGGCGCAGTGGGCGTCCGTCGCAGCACATCGCCCTTGACGATCACGCCGGGTCGGGACGGAGCACGGCGGGCGCCAGCAGCAGGACGAGCGCGTAGGCGACCGCACCCACCCACAGCGTCGTGGTGATGCCGAAATGCAGGGACGTGAGGGTCGCGAGGATGGCAGCCAGCACGCTGGTCGCGCCATTGACGGCCCACAGCCACGCGACCCGCTCGCCGGCGCGCCGACCGACGGCGCGAAGGGCCGCCGGCAGCGGGGCGCCCAGCCCCGCGCCCAGCGGCGCGAGCACGAGCACCGCCACGGCGGCCCGCCAGACCTCCCCGAGCGCTACGGTCGCGTCCAGGATCGGGGGAAGCACGAACGCGAGGAGCGCCGCGTATCCGACCACAGCGCTCACGACGACGGGGATCCGGCGAGCGAGAGCCGCGGGGTCGCCCGCGGCGAAGCGAGTGCTGCCGATGCCGCCGGTGACCAGGAGCACGAACAGCACGACGGCGAGGGAGAGCACCGGGTTGCCCAGATACAGTGCCAGGCGCTGGATCAGGGCGATCTCGATGAACATGAACCCGAGGCCGAGGCCGAGCACGTACGCCGCATCGACCCACGGCGAGCCACGCCCGGAAGCGAAGCCTCGCCGGCCCACGAAGATGGGAAAGAGCAGGAAGAGCGCGACCATGATCACGGCGATGGTGACGACGCGCACCAGAATCGCGAGACCGTTCCCGAACAGGTTCTCGTCGCCGGCGACCGATGACCACTCGAGCCTGTCCTGATAGAAGAAGAAGGGTCGATCATCCGTCGTCGGCGAGACGTCGTGCCGAAAACCGCGTCGCAGCGATCGGAGCGTCTGCTCGTCCCGGCTGCGGAGGATCGCCTCGATCCACCGGTCCTCCTCCCGCTGCGTGCCGGCTCCCGGATGAACCAGCGCGAACCCGAGGTCCTCGGTCGCGGTCCGGAGCGTCGCCCGTTCGGCGGGGCTGAACCCATCGGGCTTCACGACCACGTCGTACAGCACCGCGTTGGGCAGGTGGAGCCACGGCGTGGAGACGATGAAGACGCTCGTCGTCGGGTCGATGCCGCGACGGACGAGCGCTTCGCGGGCGATGGACGCCAGCCGAGCGCCCGTGGAGAGCGAATCCATGCTCACCGACGAAACGGAGAGCGCTCCCCCCGGCGCGAGCGCGTCCAGGAAATCCTCGAACGCCTCCACCGTGTAAAGGCTGTTCTCGGTCAATGCGTAGGCGCCCGCCGCCGTCGCCGCCGACGTGTCCACCATGGAGAGCAGGACGACGTCGAAGCGCTCCGACGTGCGTCGAACGAACGAACGACCGTCCTCCGCAATCGCGGTAACGTCCGGACGTTCGTACAGCCGCCCCGTGTACTCACGATGAGTGCCGCGCATCACCGCCTCGACGATGAGCGGGTTGATCTCGATGGCGTGGACGTGCCCGGCCTTCGACGCGAGGGCCGCGAGCACGTCCTTGCCGCCGCCCGCTCCGATGATGCACACGCGCTCGGGAGCGGGCTTCACTCGGTACACGATGGCGCTGAGATCGAAGAGGGCGTACCGCACCGCCTCCAGGTCGCCCGAGAAACGTGTGAGCGGGGTCAGCGCGTTCATGTCGATGACGAGGGACTTCTGCTCGGGGAAGCCGCCGGCGTACCTGGGGCTGATCCCCCAGCCGGCGAAGACGTTCACGGGCGACACGGTCACCATGGAAAACGAGTTCCAGCGGTTGAACTCCGGGGAGACGTCGGCGAGGCGAACGCCGCGAGCGAACTTGACCTCGAAGGCTCCGGTGACCGGGGCGAGGGCGACCAGGCCCACCGCCGCGACGACCGAGGCGGCCGTCACGCGCGCGAGGCGCGCGCTGGTCGACCACGCGAAGCACCCCGCCGCGATCGTGGCGAGGACGGGCGCCACGAGCAGCGCCCTGGGCCCGCCGAGGAGCGCGAGCAGCGGCACCACGCCGAGACAGGCGAGCCCGGCGCCGGCGAGATCCCACCCGTAGAGCACGTTCGCGAACCGCGCGTGCCGCGTCAGGACCAGCGAAAGCGCGAAGCCGCCCAGGAAGAACGGAAGCGCCGTCAGCGAGAAGAGGAGTCCCAGCTTCGCCGTCATCCGCGTGAAGGCGCTCCCCGGCGTGAACCAGTCCGGCGTCGAGTTGAGCAGCGCGGCGGCCACGACGACCACCGACAGCGCGAGGGCGAGGCAAGCCGTCGCGAGCTGCGCTTCGAGAGAGCCACGGCGCAGGCGTGCGTCCGTCGAGTGAACGACCAGAGCCGCCACTCCACCGCCGAACAGCGCGACCGAGATCGCGAAGAACGCGAAGTGGTACCAGACGATCACGGAGAAGACCCGCGTGAGCACCAGCTCGGTCACCATCAGCGACGCAGCCAGACACGCCACGGCCGGTCCGAAGGTGCGCCGAGGACGATGGGCCACGCGCCTTCGTCCTCTACTCGCGGGGTCGCGGGGTTCGGGAAGCCCCGGCGCTCGGCGGCGGCGCAGCGCCGGCTTCCGACACCGAAGCCGACGGGGCGGGAAGCAGGAGCGGCTCGTCCACGAGTTCGGCACCGGCATCGCTACCGACCGCGGACGAGAGACGGACCACGCCCGCCGCCAGGAGGGTCGCCGCGTTCTTCTTCCCCTCGACGTCCCGGCTGACGGTCAGCATCGCCGACGTCGAGAACCGCGCATCGAGGACGATCCCGGTGAGTCGATCGATCGTGAGCTCGCCTTCACCGTCGCCGCGATACCGGTCGAGGTGCGCGGAGCCGTCGGGGCGGAAGGGATCTGCGAAGTCCTGCTGCGGCGCCTCCTGCCGCGCCCGGACCTTGAGGCGCACTCGCTGCTCCTCGATGCGCATCACCGTCATGTCGCTGATCTGGACGACGTCCAGCCCGTTCGAGCGCAGCTTCTCCGTGAAGCGCCACTTGCCGCCGACGCCGACGGGGCCGGGCGGCAGGCGGAACGGAAAGCGGGGCTGCCCGTCCCACGCCGAGTCGAGGAGGCGCTTCACTTCTGGCGTCGGATCGACGCCACCCACGCGCTTCGTCTCGACCGACACGACCTCCCCGTCCTCGGCGACGAAGATCCTGCTCTCGGTGCCCGCAGTCGAGCTGAGGCGTGCATTCATCTGGTCGAGGAACCCCTGCGGCACGGTCTCGCTCTTCACCACCACGGAATCGACTACGGCCTCCTCTTCGACGAGTCTCAGCACGTGGCCATCGCGCTCCCTCTCGATGGGGTCCGCCGTGCCCCGCACCGTTCGGAAGCGGAGCGTCGAAGCGATGGTGGGCGGCCGGATCGGCGCCTGCCCTTCCAGGGAGATGGACGCATCGACCTCGATGGTCACCGTGTAGCGGAAGCCGGTCCAGCGCCCCACCTGCATGGTCACGCGGGGCGCCTCGCCCGCCTCGAGGAGATCGACGCGGGCCTCCCGGACCGTCCCGCCCTTCTTCGCCTTCGAGCCCCAGCAGCTCGACTCGCACCCAGCGCCTCCCACGATGCCGGCGAGAATCGCCACGACCAGCCGCCGCCGCCATCCAGCCCGTGTCATGCGCCAATCTCGTGGGCAGCGCCCGCACCACGGGGAACGCGAATGTCCTCCACTAGGCGCCGAACCTCTGGCGGAGGTGGCGGAGTGAACGCCGCGACGACGACGGCGGTCACGATGTTGAGGACCATACCGAGCGCTCCGATGCCCTCCGGAGAAATCCCGAAGAGCCACCGATCGGGCACGTTCGCCTCGGGCCTGTGGAATTTGAAATACACGATGTAAGCCGCAGTGAACGTGATGCCCACGACCATCCCGGCGATGGCTCCTTCGCGATTCATGCGCTTGGAGAAGATGCCCAGGATGATCGCCGGGAAGAAGGACGCGGCGGCGAGGCCGAACGCGAAGGCGACGACCTGCGCGACGAAGCCAGGAGGGTTGATGCCGAAGTAGCCCGCGACACACACCGCCAGGCCGGCGGACACGCGCGCGGCCCGGAGCTCGCCTCGCTCGCTGATGGCCGGCGCGATGCTCTTCTTCAGCAGATCGTGCGCGACCGACGTGGAAATGACCAGGAGCAGGCCTGCCGCGGTGGAAAGCGCCGCCGCGAGTCCACCCGCCGCGACGAGACCCACGACCCAGTCCGGCAGCCCTGCGATCTCCGGGTTCGCGAGCACCATGATGTCCCGGTCGATGACGAGCTCGCTCTTGCCCGCGGCCTTCGGCCCCAGGTACTGCACGATGCCGTCGCCGTTCAGGTCGGTGAACGCGAGCAGGCCGGTCGCCTCCCAGTTCGTGAACCACGCCGGCAGCGAGGCGTACTTCGCGCCGGCGACCGTCGTCAGGAGGTTGGTCTGAGCGAATGCCGCCACCGCAGGCGCCGTGGTGTAGAGCAGTGCGATGAACACGAGGGCCCACCCCGCGGAACTCCGCGCAGCGGAGACGTGGGGCACGGTGTAGAAGCGCACGATGACGTGCGGCAGCCCCGCCGTGCCCACCATGAGGGCGAGGGCGATGCAGAAGACGTCGAGGGTGCCCTTCGAGCCCGCCGTGTACTGGGCGAAACCGAGCTCGGTGGTCAGGCCGTCGAGGCGATCCAGCAAGTAGCCGGAGCCGTCGAGCACCGGGCTGCCGAAGCCGATCTGTGGGATGGCGCTCCCCGTCATGTGGAGCGAAATGAAAATCGCCGGGACCAGGTAGGCGAAGATGAGCACGCAGTACTGGGCGACCTGCGTGTACGTGATCCCCTTCATGCCGCCCAGCACTGCGTAGAAGAACACGATGCCCATCCCGATGAGCACCCCCATCTCGATCTCGACCGAGAGGAAACGGGAGAAGACGATCCCGACGCCGCGCATCTGGCCGGCGACGTAGGTGAACGAGACGAAGAGCGCGCACACGACGGCGACGACCCGCGCAGTGCCGGAGTAGTACCGGTCACCGACGAAGTCGGGCACGGTGTACTTGCCGAACTTCCTCAGGTACGGGGCGAGCAGGAGCGCCAGGAGCACGTACCCTCCGGTCCACCCCATGAGGTAGACGGAGCCGTCGCGCCCCATGAACGCGATGAGTCCCGCCATCGAGATGAACGACGCGGCGCTCATCCAGTCGGCTGCCGTCGCCGCGCCGTTCACGACCGCAGGCACGCGACCGCCGGCGACGTAGAACTCCCCGGTGGAGCGGGCGCGGGCCCAGATCGCCACGCCGATGTAGAGCGCGAACGACAGCCCCACGGCGACGAACGTCCACGCCTGGACGTTCACGCTTCGGACTCCCCGTGGGGTTCCTCCGGACCCGGCGCGTGGCTGCGCGCTCCGCGCTCGTCCACGTCGTACCGCCGATCGAGGCGATTCATCAGCAGCACGTAGACGAAGATGAGCACCACGAAGACGTAGATCGAGCCCTGCTGGGCGAACCAGAAGCCGAGCTTGAAGCCTCCGATCCGAACGCCATCGAGCGCGTCGACGAAGAGGATGCCGCACCCGAACGACACGACGAACCATACGGCGAGGAGCGCGCCGACTATGGTGAGGTTCTTGCGCCAGTAGGCCCGCGCTCGATCGCTCTCGCTCACGGCGCTGTCATACTCACAAGAGCCGGAGAAACGCGA
This sequence comes from uncultured Polyangiaceae bacterium, assembly GCA_964487605.1. Taxonomy (GTDB): domain Bacteria; phylum Myxococcota_A; class Polyangia; order Polyangiales; family Polyangiaceae; genus JAJDAH01. The sequence continues at coordinate 24,798 of CAZARU010000050.1, read as the reverse complement.
GGAGAACCCGGACCTCCGCCGCGTCGAGCGGACGCAGGCTCGGGTCGCGGCGGTCGTCCAGGTGGAGGAACCGCGCATCGCCCACGCGCGCGTCGCCGAGCAGCGCACGAAGGTCGTGCGACGAGCCGTTCGTGAAGTAGGGGCGCTTCTTGTACAGCCGGCGCAACGACGGCACCCGTGCCCCCTCCGCGTGAACGTACGGCTCGACGCCCGTCTTCTCGTACCCGTTCCGGCCCCACACCACGGCACCCGCCGCGGAGAGCGTCAGCGCCTCCCACCGCTCGAACGCGACCTCGGTGTGCGCGTCATCGGCCACCAGACGCGCGGAATGGCACCGCACGCAGCGGTCCCGGAAGACCTCCGCGCCGCGGGTCTCTTCGACGGTCCATGACGAGCGGCCCCAGGCGCCGGGGTTGGGCCGGTGCGTGAAGCGCGCCAGAAACGCCATGAGCGCTCGGCGCAGCTCGATGGGCCCGAGAGTGCCGGTCTTGGTCACGTGGGTGAGCCATGGCAGATCGCTCGCCCCGAGCGAGAACCACGGGTCGCGCCCGCTGTTGGCGCCTGCGACCTTGAACTCGGCATGGACCATTCCGGCGAGGTCTCGATCGAGGGCGCGCGAGAAGTACGGTCGGTTGGACAGCAGTCCGAGTAGTGGTTTGGTCGTCGCCCGAACCGCCCCGCGACCGGTGTGATGGGTGCGGCCGTCGACGTACCCCTCGAAGTGGCACGTCTCGCACGTGAATCGACTCAGCGCGCCGTCCGACTTCGTCCACGGCGCCATGGCTCGCGTGAAGAACAGGACTTCCCCCAGCCGCTCCTCGTCGGTGGGGGGTCGCGAGCCTGCCGCAGGCGGAACCGGAACCACGCGGACACGCGCGCCGCTCGCCGTGACCCACGCGTCGAGGAGCGGGTTCGCGGCGACCCACTCGTCGGGCCCGACTCGCGCCACCGCGCTCGTGCCCGGGGGAAACTCGAACGTCGAGACACTCGGCGTCGGGAGGTCCGGGCGCCACGCGATCCTCGCGGCTCGATCACCGCCCGCGCCGACTACCACGATCTCGACGAGGCCGCCTGGCGTGATCGACGCGTGGATCGCCTTCGGTGTCACTACGCCGACTGCGGACACGTTGACCTCGAACAGGGGGCGAGCAGGGTTGCCCGGGCCCCCGACGACCTCGTAGAGCCACACGAACGAATCGACGTAGCCAAACGACCCTGCGGTACGGTCGAGCGGGCGGTTCTCGACCCCCGCGGCGGCCAGCAGGACGCGGTCGTCGCGACGCACCGCGACGCTGGCCCAGATCGGTCCGTCATGGCGGATGTGAGTCACGGGCGCCTCCCCGAGCGCGGCCGGCGACGCGCGATCGCGGAGCGTCACCGAGTGGTCGAGGATGGAGGACGAGCGGATCAACCCTGCCTCGAAGCTGGCCGTCAACGTCCCCGGGGCCGCGGGGTGATCGCGACGCCCGCGCAGCCACATCGAGTCCGCAGCGCGCTCGACGTCGAGCGACACGAGCCGTGGCTCGAACTCATCGACGACCAGAAGGGAACCGTCCTCGGCCACGGAGACGTCACGCAGGGCGCGCAGGTCGGGCAGCACGATGGCACCCGCAGCCTCCAGGCGATCACGGCGGACGATGAATCGCTCGAGCATCGATCCGAGCTCCGTGACGACGAACAGTTCCTCCCCTGGCCCCGCGGCGACAGCGACCGGATACGCCGAGGTCTGGACCTCGTGGAGCGACCCACCGCCAGCGTCGAGGAGCACGAGGCGCGCTGCGCCGCGGAGCACACCCACCGCGCGGCCGGACTGCCCGAGCGCGACGACATCGTAGGGATCGGGCCCGAGCGCGTCGCTCGAAGGCGAGGCTTCCTCGAAGTTCGTGCTCTCGCGCCGCTCGGTCTCCCAGGCGCGAAGTGGCGCCAGCGGGTCGGGCTGCCCCCCGTCGCGCCAGGGGTCGTCCGTCGTGCGACAGCCAGCCAGCCACAGGCCGGCGACCGCGCACCAGCTCAGCCGTCGCAGGGAGGCCGCTACCAGCCGCCTTCCTCTTCCTTGGCCGCGGGCGCTGCCGGGGCTGCAGGGGCCGCGCTCGGCGCCGCAGCCGGCTTCGCGGGCTTCGGCTTCTCCTTCTCGGGACAGGCTGTCAGAGCGAGGCAGCACGTGGCCAGTGCGAGGATGGCTGGGGTCTTCATCGGTTCCTCCTGCGGGAAAACGCGTCGCTGGACCCGCCGGATGCGACCACACCTGCCATCGATTTGAAAGGGGCCTCGCGGACGGGGCCCCGACCGTCTTGCAAGCACCGAGACCCTGCGCGTACCGTGGCGCTCGCGCATCCCGCGCATTGCCATGTCCGACGCCGTCGAACCGGTCGCTCTTGCTGCCCAAGCCGCGCTCGGGACGGACCTGGTCGCGGCGTACCGTTTCGGAGCGGATTTCGGTCGTGGTCGGCGCAGCTCCGGCGGGAGGCTCCTCTTGCTCATTGCGCGCCTCGAGCCAGAGCTCCTGGAGCGCCTCGTGCCCGTCGCGGCACTCGCGCGGCAGACGAACGTGCTCCTGCGGGTGAACACGCCGGACGACCTTCTGCGAGGCGCCGACGCGTTCCCGGCGTCGTCGCTCGAGCTCGTCCACCATCGCCAGCTCCTCGCGGGAGCCGACGTGCTCGCGTCGCTCACCGTGCACACGAAGGACCTTCGACTCCACATCGAGCACGGCCTGCGGTCCCTGCTGCGGGACCTGATCGCGGCGCACCTCGAGCTGCGACCCCTGGGTGACGACGGGCGGGAGCTGCGTCGAGCAGCGCGCCGCCTGGTGTACCTGCTCGAGGGGACGCTGCTCGCGGCCGCGATCCCGGTGCCGCAACCTCCTACCGCCCCAGCGGTCCTCGACGCCGTCAGGGCGGCGTTCCTCTCCGGGGTCAGGCCGGAGTCGTGGAACGTGCTCGCGCAGTTCGTTCGTGGAGAGCTCACCCTGGACGGCCCGACTGCGGGCGCCGCCTACGCCTCGTTGTTCGAGGTCATTCCCGCCCTGGTAGACGTGGTCGATCGAATGCCCGCTACCGGCTGAACGCGGGAAACGCGCCCGGGGAGACCCGGGCCACGTCGCGACCACCCACGATGAGGTCGTCCCACGTCGGTGGCGTCACGGTGGGCTCGCGATGCTCGAACAGCTCGCGCCAGAATGCGAACCCGAGTGCGCTCGCCAGGATCGAACGTGGCTCCCAGAAGCGCACCGCCTCGACGTGCCGCGGGCCCAGATCGGCGAACGACCGCGGAAAGCTCGGAAGCGCGCGGAGCATGAGCACCCTCGCCTTGCGGCGCCAAGCCGGGGAAGCGACGGCGTCGGCCCAGGACTTCCTTCGCAAGAGGACCTCGTCGGGGAGCACGCCGCGGTAGGCGTGGCGCAGCAGCAGCTTGCCGGGGCGCAGCCGTCTGTCCTCCGATCTCAGGGGTGGCAGGGGGAAAGGAGGAAGGAACGCATAGCGAAGCGTCGTGGCGAAGTGCGCGGGCGAGATGCGCAGCACGCCGAGCTCGCGAGACAGCTTCTCGCAACGCGTCACGTCGACGCAGGGAAGACCGTGCGTGAACGCGTGGCGTCCCAGGCGGGCGCCCAGCGGGAGGGCGCCGAGCTCCGGCTCGAGGTCGTCCCACGCCGCAGCACCACCCAAGAGGGGTGCGAGCTCCTTCGGATAGAAGCGCCGGCGATCCCGGACGTGGCCCGTGCGCTCGAGGTGGTGGAGCAGGAGGTCGTAGAGCCGTGGATGCGGTGGCTCGAGCCCCGGGTGAATGCGCGCGAGGTGGAGCAGCTCGTCGCGCCCACCGAAGCGCACCGCCCGCCAGTAGCGAAGCAGCAGGTCCGGTACCGGGAGGTGCGGGAGCACCGCGGACAGCTCCTCGAAATAGCCGAAGTGGCTGCCGATCCCGAACCCCGTGAGGTGGCGCGTGACGCCGCGCGCCGCCAGGTGGCGCGTCACCGGAACGAGGAACGCCTTCGGCCAGTAGACGCCACTCTCGGCGCGCCACACGGCTTCGGGGACACCGTCCAGGAACTGCCGGAGGCCAATCTTGAAGACGTGGTGTCGACGAATGCCGAGGGAGCGGCTCACGCTCTTCGCGAAATGAGTCTCCACTCCGTGCGTCGGATCGTCGAACTCGTAGCTCACGGCTTCCACCGCATCCGCGCCGACCACGTCTACGGCCGCCGCCATCACGGCGGACGAGTCGATGCCGCCGGAGAGTGCGACCACGACGGGGCGCTCGCTGCCCACCGACGCCTCGACCGCACCCTCGAGGGCTCGCCGGAAACGGCGCGCCACCTGGTCGACGGGGCCTGCGTCGGGCTCGAAGGCGCGGGGCCACGCGAGGCGCTGGCGGCCCACCGCGCCCTCGATGCGCAGCGTGTGCCCCGGGTGCACCTCGCGGATCCCCTCGAGCGGCGTTCCGTCTCCGAACAGCGGGTGCCCACAGAGGAGCACTTCGTTGGCGACGCGCAGATTCACGCGACGCCGGACGCGAGGCGAGGCCAGCAGGCCGCGCAGGGTGGTCGCGAAGAGGACCGCACCGTCCGCCTCGATGAAGTAGAGGTGCTCACCCGCCGAGAGGCTGCGCGTCAGCGAGAGGACACCGCGCTCGAGGTCGGCCACCACGAGCGCGAAGTGGCCGTCGGGGAGTCCACCCTCCGCCAGGAATCGCCTGGCCGGCGTCGTCCCGGTGGCTAGGAAGCCGACGTACGCGGCGACGCCGCCTCGATGCTCCACGAGCGTGTCGCGCGACGCGACCAGCCACAGGCGTTCCGAACGGTGCTCGACGCGCGCAGCGGCACCGACGACGAGCTCGGTCGACGCGGCGTGCTCCTCGGCCGAAAGGGCGACCGAGAGGCGGTCACGCAACGACCACACGCCGAAGAGGTTGCCCGCGAGGGCGCCGTCTCCGGGGGCGCCGAGAGGCTCCGTGGCCGCCACGTCACTCGGACGACGACGTCGTCGAGGTCGAGGCCGCGGTGTACTGCAGGTACTGCGTCGCCTCGTACGCGGCCGCCACGGTCGCCGCCACGGCCGCCAGCTGGGCAGCCTGGCGATACGGGTCCGCCGAAGGCTGCCGCTGCTGGTCCCCGATCTGCTGCCGTGCACGATCCAGGAAGCCGAGCGCGGAGGCCTTGTGCGTCTCGTGCGCCGTCGTACTCGTCGCCTGGCGAGCCTTCTCGGAGAAGACCTTGCCGAGAAGGTAGTTGCCCCACATCCCGTGATCGCGCCCCGCCAGGGACTCCTCCGCACCGGGGTACCGCAACACGTGACCCAGTGCGTCGAGCGCCTTGGTCTCCTCGACGTTCTGCAGGCCCCACAGCATCGCATCCCACGCGGTGTCCAGCCGCTGGGCCTGTAGCAGCATCGCCTCGAACGCCCACGCGGCCACCAGGGGCTGCCCTTCGAGGGCAGCCTGGCCGAAGAGCCACCGCAGCTGATCCCACGGCATGCCGCGGATCGCCGCGTAGGTGAACGTTCGCCCTTGCACCACGTAGGAAGAAAAGCGCTTCGAAAACGCCGCGCCCAGTCCGTGGCGCCCGACGTCGTCGAAGAAACCGGGCGGCGTCAACATCGGCACGGGACTCTAACACGGTCCCGAAGAACGCGAGTCGCGTCCGTGCTACGACGGCGCCATGGGCAAGACGCGAGTGCGGGCACTGGGGGTCGTCGCCATCTTCCTGTCGGTGGCCTGCGGGTCGGACGACGAGCCCGGGCCGTCCACCGCGGTGCACACGAAGAACTACTCGAAGGCGTGTGCCGTCGAGACGGACTGCGTCGCCGTGTACGAAGGCAACGCTTGCAGCGCGTGTCAATGCGAGAACGCAGCCGTCGCCAAGACCGAACACAAGAACTACCTCCGCGATCTCGGCTTCGCCGAAGGTCGCTGCACCAGTGCGCCGGCGTGCGCTGCCGACTGCCGTTCCGTGACCGTGACGTGCACCAGCGGCACCTGCGGCATCGCACCCTGAGTCGACTCAGAACGTCTTCTTCGTGTCGAGCAGCACCGTCACGGGGCCGTCGTTCGCGAGATCGACGACCATGTGCTCTCGAAAGCGACCCGTCTCCACGCTGACCCCCTGCGTCCGGCACGCCCGACTGAAGTGCTCGAACAGCGCTCGCGCTTGATCGGGCTCCATCGCCTCGACGAAGCTCGGACGCTTCCCCTTCCGCGCGTCACCGAGCAGCGTGAACTGGGAGACGGCCAGGAGCGCTCCGCCCACGTCGCCGACGGCCCGATTCATCCTGCCTTCATCGTCGGGGAAAATGCGCAACCCGACGACCTTCGAAGCGAGCTGCTCCGCATCGCTGGGCACATCGTCGCGAGCGACGCCGACGAGCACCACCAGACCGCGTTCGATGGCCCCAACCACCTCGCCCTCGACGGAAACGCGGGCACGGGTCACGCGCTGAACGACGGCTCGCATCGGTGCCCCCCGAATACCACGCCGAACCGCGCCTACGGCAGGAGCGTCTGCAAGGCCTGAGCCTTCTGGAGCAGCGCCAAGGTCGCCGCCGCGTCGGTCGCGCGGGGCCGTGGCAGTTCGACGTCCTGGACGGCGCGAACCCCCGTCGGCCTCGGCCCCATGATCGCGACGCGGTCGGCCATGTAGAGGACCTCCTCCATGGAGTGGGACACGAACACGATGCTGCTCTCGCTACGGGACCAGTGATCCAGCAGGTCGTCCTGCAGGCGGCGGCGCGTGATCGCATCCAGTGCCGAGAAGGGCTCGTCCATGAGGAGCAGCCGCGGCTCCACCAGGAGCGCGCGGGCGAGGTTCACCCGCTGCTTCATGCCCTCCGAGAGGCGATGGGGGCGGTCGTCAAGGTGCCCCGAGAGGCCGAACGAAGCGAGCAGGTGGCGCGCCCGCTCGGCAGCGTCCCGCGAATCCATACCCCGGCACTCGAGACCGTAGGCGGCGTTCTCGACCGCGGTGCGCCACGGGAACAGCCGCGGTCGCTGAAACACGATGGCCGCGTTCGGCGGAACCTCGACCTTCCCGGACGAAGGCGAGATCAGCCGGAGCAGCGCGTGCAACAGCGTGGTCTTGCCGCAACCGCTCGGTCCGATCACGGCGAGCACCTCGCCCGGCCGCACGTCGAGGTCGAGTTCGTGGAGCACCGCGACGGGGCCCCCTGCGCTCGGGTACTCGACGCATACGCCGCGGAGGGCCGCTACGACGCTCACAAGCCGGGCCCGATGGGCTCGTCGCGCCGCCAGGCTTCCGCTCGGCGCTCGACGCGGTGAACGACGGCGGAGCACACCAGAACGAACGCCGCCACCAGGATCAGACAGCCGAAGAACGCATCGATCTCGAAGTTCGAGACCAGGACGATCATCCTGTGACCGAGACCTCGTCCCGACGCGAAGAACTCGGAGATCAACACTCCGACCATCGCATAGTTCACGCCCACGCGCAGACCGGCCAACGCGTACGGCGCGACGCCGGGAAGAACGACACTCGTGATGCGCATCCTCCACGATGCTCCGAAGGCTCGGGCGACCAGCGTGAAGTCGTCGTCGAGCGCACGAACACCGGCACGCATACTGACGATGATCGGAAAACTCGCCATGAACGTCCCCAGCACGATGCTCGCCGGCGCCCCGATGCCCACCCAGAGCACGACGATCGGCATGAGGACCACCTTCGGGAGGGCGTTCGCCGCGGTGATGAACGGGTCGAAGATTGCGCGGGCGACCTCGCTCACGCCGACCAGCAGTCCCAGGCATCCACCGATGGCCGCCGCGCCAACGAGGCTGACCGAAAAGGCGATGAGCGTCGCCGTGAGGTCTCCGGACAGCGCGCCCGACCCGACGAGGACGGCACACGCCGACGCTGCTCGGGTGGGGGAACTCGTGAGCACCGGGCTGACGATGCCGGTACGCGCGGTGATCTCCCAGACGAGGAAGAACAGCGCCACGGAGAGAATCGAGATGCCGCGGGAACCGATTCCGCGAGAGCTTCGTCGCGCGCGCCCCACCGCGTCGGAGCTCACGGCCTACCGGGAAGGCGGCAGCGCTCCGAACGGACGAGTTCGGTGACGACGCCGTCGTCGAACGTGCGGTCGATCAGCTGGCGATCCGCTTCCGTCAGCGCCCCATCGTCGCTGCCGGGTTTCTGCCCCGGGTCCGCCGGTTGCTTGGCCGCCATCAGCAAGCGCGCCGATACGAGCGAGCTTCGGCGCGGCAAGGGTGGCACGGTCAGGAACTTCCGACCGGCGTTCTCCATCCGCTCCGCCAGAGCGTGGGCATCCGAGGGTCCCAGCTTGCGGGTCAGCGTCTTCGCCGTCGCCCCGTCGCTGGAGGGGTCGGCGTACTGCCGGGTCGCCACGCAAAGGGCGGCGAGCGTGCGGAGAACCGCCGGGCGGTCCTTCTCCAGGTAGGCGCGACGAACGAGCGCCATCGCGTAGGGAAACTCCACGGCATCGCGCGTCGGGTCCGCCAGCACATGCAACCCGAGCTCCTCGAGCTTTTTCGCGGAAGTCTGCGCGGGAGCGGCGTCGATGTCGCCGCGAACGAGCGCAGCCAGAAGGTTGAAGTCCTTGCCGAGCGAAGCCGTCTCGACGTCCCCGGCCGACATGCCGGCCTTGCGGAGAACGTAGCTGACGGCCATGTCTTGTGGTCCGCCGGGGAACGGAAGACCGACTCGCCGTCCGCGCAGATCGCCGATCTGCTTCGTCGCCTTCCGTGCAACGAGCTGATGGTAGAAGCGATGCACGAAACCAGCGACGACGACGACGTCCCCACCGGCGGCGTTGGCCTTCAGCGCGGAGTCACCACCCGCGATCGCGACGTCCAGCGCATCGCCCAAGAGGGCCTGGACCGCAGCTGCAGACCCGCCGAGAACCTGCACTTCCGCCTCGACGCCCTCACGCTCGAAGTACCCCGCGTCCGACGCTATCCACGCGACGGCGTGAACATGCGAGGGGATCGCGAGCCCGATGCGGACGGTAGGAGCAGCCGCTCCATCGCGGGTTCCCGCAGTCGTCCGTTCGGACGACGCCGTTCTACCGCAGGCGCCGACGAGCGTCAGCACCACGAGGGCGCAAGCCGCTCGCGAAGCGAGCCATCTCCGCCCGGCCGTGCGCGACGGGTCGCATCGCGAAGACACGCTCGCGCTCCGACTCAGCAGCCCAGCTTCATCCGGCCGCGGACCAAGCCGAACCTGCGATCCTCTCGACGAGGTCGGCACCGAAGCGCACCGCGAGGCGGTCTCGAACGCCGCGAGTCACCGCGGAGAACCGTTCGCTGGCCGCGGCGGAGAGCTGATGTACCGCACCGCCAGACGCGACGTGCGTCGCGCGCGCGGCAGCGCCGTCAGCGACGGACTTGGCACGCTCGATGGCGCCGACCTCCAGCGCCGTGTCGGCGAGAACTGCCTGGTGACGATCGGGAAGCGCGGCGAAGAATCGCTGGTTCACGACGATCGCCGTCAGGAAGAGGCTGTGGCTCGTCTCGTTCACGACGGCCTGAGCGCGGAAGTGCTCCATGTCCCAGTAGCGCGGCCATGTCGACTCGGCAGCGTCGATCCGACCCGCCTCCGTCATTTCCGGGATCTTCCACAGCGGGGCGGGAACTGGCGTGGCGCCGAGCTCCTCGAAGAGCGCGGTGACCACGGGGTTGTCCGACGTCCTTATTCGCAGGCCTCGGAGGTCCTCCACCCCTCGGATCGCGCGGTCGACCGTCGAGATGATCCGGTACCCGCCGCTGTAGGTGAACGAGAGACCCCGCAACCCCGCCGCCTCGAGGCCACCCAGAAGCTCCCGACCGATACGCCCATCCAGGACCGCCGACGCGTGCTCGTGCGACCGAAAGAGGAACGGAAGATCCAAGGCCCACATCGGGTCGTGCAGCTTCCCCAGCACCGTCGTGTACGTCTGGCTCATCTCGATGTCCCCACGAGCCACCTCACGTGCAACGGCCAGAGGATCCGGGCGCACACCCTCCCCATGCTCGGTGGGCGTGGAAACGACCACATCGACGGCCCCCGACGTTCGTTCGCGGACCAGGTGCTGGAAGCTGCGTGCTGCGGCCTCGAAGAGCGCGAGGGGTTCGTGAGTCAGGACCCACCTCATCGTGAACTGCGAACCAGGCGCCATCGCGTACCTCCACCGGGCACTCTATTCGAACACATCTTCGAGTACCAGCGCCCGGCCGGCACCGACGAGCGCGAGCCGGTGCTCGCGAGCCCAACGGGGTGGCCCCTCCCCGACTCGAACGGGGACGCCCTCTCGGGCCGAGGATTTTAAATCCCCTGCGTCTACCGATTCCGCCAAGGGGCCTGCCCAAGGACGATACCGCAGTCGGGCCGCAGTTGGTTCCGTCGGCCGGTGGAGCCGAAACGCGGCGGGCGCGTCGGCGGCCGCCCCTCTACTTCCAAACTTCGACTTGCGTGCGCAAATCGACGCAACCGCGGGCGAAGGGGATCCGAAGCGTCTTCGTGCCACGCCCTGATCCCGAGGATGACGGCCCGGTTTCGATCGAGGCCGAAGAGTGGTCTCGCCCGTACGGACCCCCGCTTCCCACCGAGGTACGGCGCGACGCTCAGGCCCTCGTGGCGTCGTGCGTGGCCGCGAAGGCGCGAGGGATCAGTCGTGTAGTCACGGAGATCTTCGACGCGGGGTTGGCGGTGCACGAGGTGAAGGTCACGCAGTTGCTCATCCTGGCCGCCCTTGCCGAGAGAGGGGGCACGTGCCTGCGAGATCTCTGCGTGCAGCTCGGGACGCTGGAGAGCACGACGAGCCGGGCGCTGGCGATCATGGTGCGCAACGGGTGGGTGGAGCGGGACCTGGCGCCCCGTCCCCGGTGGTACTGGTTCGTGCTCACCCGACACGGCGCGAGGATTCTCGCGAGTGCGCTGCCCGCGTGGCGAACCGCGCAGCTGGCGGCCGTGCGCTTCGTGGAGCGCGAACTCGATGCGCTGACCCGCGCCGCTCGGAGGAGCGTGAAGGTCAGGGTTCGGCGAACCTTGGTGGGCCGAGATTCGTCGTCCAGGTGGCGGGCTCGCGAGCGTCACCGGAGAAGGAACCTCGGGCGGAAGAGGCGCCACGCCGCGCCGAGGGCCGATCCCACTGGGGCGTGGCCTGCGCCGCGGAGTCCGCCTTGATGGTCGCGGAGCTTCGCGGGAGCGCGCGGGCACGCCGGTGGCTCGTAGTCACGGCTTGTTGAAATTGAAAATCGTTTTCATTTGCGCTAGAGCGCCTTCGTGAATCTCGAGGACGTCGAGGAGCGCGTCCAGGTCGTGGTGGTCGCAATCGGCGGCGAGCGATCGTTTCGACGGCGGCTCCTCGAGCTCGGGTTCGTACCGGGGACCCCCCTGGAGAAGCTCCGAACGGCACCCTTCGGCGATCCCATCGAGGTACTCGTGCGGGGCAGCAGCGTGTCGATCCGGCGCGCCGAGGCCGGCGCCATCGAGGTCACGCGCGCTGGCGCCGGCACGCCCGCAGTTCGGGAAGCTGGCGCATGAGCGTCTCGTCACGGAGCGAGGCGCACCTCGACGAGAGCCGCCGGCACGCCGGACCGGCCACGTCGCTCGGGCCCGTCGTGGTCGCCGACACCGAGGGCACGGTGGGGGCACGGGAAGTCGTCCTGCTCGGAAACCCCAACGTCGGCAAGACGGCGCTCTTCAACGCCCTGACCGGCCAGAACGCGCGCGTCGGGAACTATCCCGGCGTCACCGTGGAGCGCCGAGCCGCGCCGCTCGAACTCGATCCGAGCGCGCCGGGAAAGAAGGGTTCGCTCGCGGAGCTCGTGGACGTCCCCGGTGCCTACTCGCTCTCCGCACGGTCGGCAGAGGAGCAGATCACGATGAACGCGGCACTCGGCACCGGTGGTCATCCGGTGCCGGATCTCGTGGTGGTGGTCGTGGACGCGAACCAGGTACCGCGCTCGTCCTACCTGGCGCTGCAGCTCGCTGAACTCGAGATCCCATTTCTCATCGCCCTGAACATGAGTGACGAGACCCATGACGCCGCGACCGTCGCCGAAACACTCTCGGCGCGATTCGGCGTTCCGTGCGTGGCCACGAGCGCGCGACTGGACCGGGGGATCACCGAGCTGCGCCGCGCGATTCGGGACGCGCTCGCGGCTCCCCCTCGCGCGCAGGTGACCGTTCAGTATCCCGGGCCGCTGCTCGAGGAGCTCGCCCCCATCGAAGCTGCGTTGCCGAAAGCAAACCGGCGAGGCTCTCGAGACCGCGCCCTCGCGCTCTGGGCGCTGCTCAGCCTCGAGGCGGACGACGAACTCGAGGGCATCGACCCCCAGCTGCGCGCGATGGTGCTCGCGCTGCGAGCCTCGAGCGCGCGTGATCTCGACCTGGACGTGATCGGCGCCCGCTGGAGGTGGCTGGACGGTCTGTTGCAGGACCGCGAGTCGACAGCGCCGCTTCATCTCGCCAAGCGCTCCGCGGCGGAACGCATCGACCGGGTTCTGCTGCACCCGGCGTGGGGCTTCGCGATCTTCGTGGCGGTGATGCTGCTCGTGTTCCAGTCGTTGTTCTCGTGGGCGGACCCCGCCATCGGCCTCATCGAGGCCGGCGTCGGTGCGCTCCAGGTGAAGCTCGCGTCGGTGCTTCCCGCGGGGTTCGTCACCGACCTCGTCACGCAGGGGATCGTCGGTGGCGTCGGCAACGTCATCGTCTTCGTTCCGCAGATCTTCCTGCTCTTCCTCTTCGTCGGACTCCTGGAGGACTCGGGGTACATGGCCCGCGTCGCGTACCTGATGGATCGCATCCTCAGGGCCCTGGGACTCCACGGTCGCGCCTTCGTCCCGATGATGAGCGGATTCGCGTGCGCGGTACCCGCCATCATGGCGACACGCACCCTGGAACGGCAGAGGGATCGCCTCCTCACGATGATGGTGATCCCGTTGATGACCTGCTCCGCGCGCTTGCCGGTGTACGGCCTGGTGATCGCCGCCCTGTTCCCACCGTCGGCTGCGTTCGCAGGCGTACCCGTTCAGGGACTGCTGCTCGTCGGGATGTACGTGTTCGCGCTCGCGATGACCCTCGCCGCGACCGCGGTCCTCGGGCGAACGGTCGTCAGAGGGCGCCGCGTACCGCTCCTTCTGGAGTTGCCCCCCTACCGGCGCCCGAACCTGCGAGCGGTGAGCCGCATGGTCGCCGAACGGTGCATCGTCTTCCTCCGCGAGGCGGGGACCGTCATCCTGGTCTGCACGGTGATCTTGTGGGGACTCCTCACGTTCCCGCGGCACGCGCCGACGGAGCCCGTCGCGCCGCCGGCGACGGCTCAGCACGCACCGAGCCCGACGACCGAGTCCGCACGCCGAGCAGTCGCCCTGGAGGCGAGCTACGGCGGACGCCTCGGCAAGGCGATCGAGCCGGCTCTCGCGCCCCTCGGGTTCGACTGGAAGATCGGCGTCGGTCTCCTGGGTGCCTTCGCCGCCCGCGAGGTGTTCGTCTCGACCATGGCCGTCGTCTACGGCGTGGGCGACGTGGACGACGAGGCGACGCCCTTGCGAGACCGGATGCGCGCGGAGACTCGTCCCGACGGTCGCCCAGCGTACACGCCGCTCGTCGGCCTCTCGCTGCTGGTCTTCTTCGCGCTGGCCTGCCAGTGCTTGAGCACGCTCGCGGTCGTCCGGCGGGAGACCCGCAGCTGGCGCTGGCCGGCATTCATGTTCGGCTACATGACCGCTCTCGCGTACTGCGCAAGTCTCCTCGTCTACCAGGGCGGACGGCTCCTCGGATTCGGCTGAAAGGGACGGCGTGCGGCGTGAAGCGGCGAGTCCTGATCACCGACCACGCCTGGAGCGATCTCGACATCGAGACCGAAGAACTGGCGCGCGCTGGCGCCACGCTCGAGCCCGCCCCGTCCATGCGCCCGGCAGATCTGATTCGAAGCGCCGCGGGAGTGGACGCGATCCTCACGAACTGGGCGAAGGTCTGTGCCGACGTTCTCGACGCGTCCCCGCGGCTCATCATCGTCGCCCGCCTGGGAATCGGCCTCGACAACATCGACGTCGAGCACGCGTCACGCCGCGGCATCCTGGTGACGAACGTCCCCGACTACTGCATCGACGAGGTGGCGGATCACACGATGGCACTCCTCCTGGCGCTCGCCCGCAACGTCGCGCACTACGACAGGGACACGCGCGCCGAACGGTATGGGCTTCGCGAAAGTCCTCCCATGCGACGCCTCGCGGGGCGCCGGCTGGGCCTGGTCGGCCACGGCAACATCGGCCGCGCCGTGGCGCGCCGCGCGACGGCCTTCGGCCTACACGTCGCGGCAGCGACCCGCCGTGGTCCCCTCGCCGGCGCCGAGGACGGCGTCGAGCGGCTAGAACTCGATGAGCTCCTGCGAACGAGCGACTTCGTTTCGCTGCACTGCCCGGCAACGGAGCAGACGCGCCATCTGATCGACGAGCGCGCCCTGGCTTCGATGAAGCCCACGGCGTTCCTCATCAACACGGCGCGCGGCGCCCTCGTGGACCACGAAGCCCTTGCCGCGGCGCTCGGGCGCGGCGCACTCGCCGGCGCCGCGCTGGACGTCCAGGACCCGGAGCCTCCGGATCTCGCGCGCGCCCCGTGGAACGACCCCCGGGTGATCGTCACACCGCACGCGGCGTTCGCGTCGGTGGAAGCCGTGGAGAGCCTCCGCCGGCGCGCGTCACGCCAGGTGGCGGCCGCGCTTTCCGGCGACACGCCGGAGAACGTCGTGAACCTCCGCCAGCTCGTGCGCTGACACGCGCTGGGCTCAGAACCCGCCGCCGACGGTCGCGAAGCCTCCCCCCGGAGTGGCAGCGACGTCGAAGCGCACGGCTTTCGAATCCGCCGGCGCGTCGCCACCGCCCGGAGGCGACAGGAAGAAGTACGTCGCCACGCCGAGCGAGACGATCCCCACGCCGAGGGAGATGTCCGCGAAGAGGTACTTCGTCTTGACCTCGTCCACCTTCGAGTCGGCGCAGTTCGGCGCGCAGGAGTCCCGGAGGTCGGCTTCCTGGCTCTTCCCGGCGGAGCCGAAGAGGGCGAAGCCGCCGATGCCCAGCACCCCGACGCCACCGAGCACGTACGCGAGGGTTCGATTCGGCGTCTTCTTCAGGGTCTCGCCGGCGTCGACTTCCGCGGCGCCACCTTCGCCGTCCGGTTCGGTGGCCGGCTCGAGTCCACCGCCGGCGAACGTGACCGTGATGGCCCGGTTCTTCTCGCCCTGCGCGACGATGAGCTTCTTCTCGATGGGGTCGTGGCCGTCCGCCTCGAAGGTGAAGGTCTGCGCGCCGGGGTCCACGGGCGTCGCGCGTCCGTCGAGCTGGTCGGCGACGACGTCGTCGCCGATCTTCACGACCACGTCCGTGAGATCGTTCCCCTTGGCGTCGCGAGCGACGAACACGACCGAGGGCATGCTCTCCTCGACTTCACCCAGCCAGCGGCCGCAGTCCACGCGGACGAACTCGGGGCACGCCGCCTGGGCACACTGGATGAGCTGCACGCGCGCCTGACGTAGCTTGGACGCCTGCCGGAACTCCTGCGCGCGCTCGTACGACGCCGCGCAGTCCTGCTTCTCGTCGGCCAGCGCTGCGCCTGGGACCATCAGCAGTCCGCAGAGACCCAACCCGCCGAGGCGCCGCATCGGGCGGAGTCTACACCACTGCCGGCGAAACGGCGTGACGGGCAGAACGTGCGGCGTACGGGCGAATCGCTAGAGGCAATGGGGCTTCAGCCGCCGGACCCCCTGGGCGTCCACGGTGAACGGCGGATTGCAGTCTCCCTTGGGCTTGGCCTTCTCCGCTGCGGCAGCCGGCGGCTCCTTTCGAACGGGTTCCGCCTTCGCAACGCCCGCGGGGGGCTTGGCCGGCTCGGGGCCAAAGGGGTTGGGCGGGACGTCGATCGGTGCTCGCGACACGGGAGGCGCCGAGGCGACGGGCCGGGGTGCCGCGCCGACCTGTCGCTCCAGCGCCGCCCCGTCGATCTCTTCGACTTCGATCGAATCGGCCTCGACGGCCGGGAGCGACGGATCGACGGACGGTGCGCTCGCGGCCGGAGCCGGAGCGACGTCCGCGCCGGGCTGCGCCGCCACGACGGGCGGCGCCGCGTGATCCGTGCGCAGCACGAGGAAAGCGGCGCCCACGGCCATCGCGATGAAGGTCCCCGCGCCGACGCCCACCGCGATGGCCACGCCTCGCCGGCGGGGCGGCACCTGGGGAGGCGTGCTGAGCGTGACGTTGGAGACCTGCGACGCCATCGTCGGCTGCGAAACCTGGGAGATCTGGGAGACGACCGACGGCGACGACGCGAGCTCCGGCTCCACGCGCGCAGTGGGGGCAGGCGCCGCGACCGGTGACGACGGGATGCTCGGTGAGGCGTCCACACCGCTCTGGACGATGGCTTCCACCCCGGGCATCGAGACGCTCGAGACGCTCTCGATCTCGGCGACCTGCGCCGCGCGCTTCGACAACGAGTCTCCCCCGACGGACTCGACCCACTCGCCGACCTCGCGGGGCGTCGCCAGGGGCGCGGCTTTTTCCAGGGCGATGGCAAAGTCTCTGGCGCTGGCGAAGCGTTCGTCGGCGGCGCGCGAGAGGCCCTTGAGCACGACCTTGTCCAGGGTGCGCGGCAGAGTCGGCACGATGGCGGACGGAGGAGGGATCTCCATCTTCAGCACCTTGCCGAAGATCTCGCCGGCATCGTTGCCGTCGAAGAGCCGCTTACCCGTCAGGGCTTCCCACAGGACGACGGCGACCGCGAACAGGTCCGTACGCCGGTCCGTGTCCCGAGCCTCGAGCTGCTCGGGAGCCATGTAGCTCATCTTCCCCTTCATCTGTCCGTCACGCGTGCTCTGCGCTCGAAGCGCCGCCTTGGCCACTCCGAAGTCGAGGACACGCGAAACGCCGTCCGTGCCCACCAGGATGTTCTGCGGCGACACGTCGCGGTGCACGATGTCCAGGGCCTCGCCGCGCTCGCTCTTGGCCTCGTGCGCCGCGTGGAGGCCGTGGAGCATCCCCGACATGATCGACGTCACCACGCGAGGCGGAATGCGGGTGTTCTGCTGGCGCGCGGCGCGGATGAGCTTCGAGAGCGACTCCCCCGACACGTACTCCATCACGAGGAACAGCTCGCCCTCGAGAGCGACGACGTCGAGAGTCGCGACGACGTTCGGGTGCTGGATGCGCGCGGCGAGGCGAGCCTCGTCGAGGAACATCGAGACGAACTCGGGATCCTTCGCGAACTGCGGGTGGAGCCGCTTGATGGCCACCGTCCGCGAGAACCCGACGGGACCGAGGAGCCTCCCGAAATGGACGGTCGCCATCCCACCGGCGGCGAGCTCCCCGTAGAGGGCGTATCTTCCCAGCACCCTCGCTTGCGGTGGCGCAGCCAGCTCCGTCATGGTGCGAGGTTTCAGCGTAACAGATGGCCTCGGGCGGTGGTAATCGGGCGACCATGAGCCGGCGCTCCACGCCCAGGGCCCGCGGGAAAGCGACGCAACCCGCAATCGGCGAGCCAAGTTCCGGGGATGCTGGCCGGCACGTGCCGCTGACGCGCCGCTTCTTCGCGCGCCCCGTCCTCGTCGTGGCGCGGGAGCTCGTCGGCAAGACACTCGTTCGCGCGACCCACGAGGGAACCACGGCGGGTCGCATCGTGGAGACCGAGGCCTACCGCGGCCCGGAAGACCGTGCGGCGCACAGCTTCGGAGGGCGGCGCACCCGTCGAACCGAGCCCATGTTCGGACCAGCCGGTCACGGTTACGTCTTCTTCGTCTACGGCATGCACTGGTGCTTCAACGTGGTGACGGGCGGGATCGGCGAACCGCACGCGGTGCTGATTCGAGCGGTCGAACCCCTGGAGGGTGCCGACCTGATGTCCGCGCGCCGCGGTGTGCCGATGGCGCGAACGGCGCTCACGAGCGGACCCGCGCGCGTGTGCGCCGCGTTCGGGATCACCGGGGTCGACTCGGGCCGCGACCTGACCCACGGATCCTTGTTCGTGGCGCGGGGGCCAGCGGTCGTGGTCCGGCGCTCCCCGAGGATCGGCGTGGACTACGCGGGAGCCTGGGCGTCGAAGCCCTGGCGCTTCTTCGAGGACGGCAACCGCTGGGTGACGCGGCCCCGTCGCTGAACGCCGAACGTTCGCGGCGAGCGACGACCCGATGCTACGATCGCCGCGCCATGGGTACCGGGCGCCTCGCCGATCGCACCGTGACCCTCTGCGTGACGGGGAGCGTGGCGGCGTACAAGGCCGCGACGGTCGCGCGGCTCCTGCTCGCCGAGGGCGCCGACGTCCACGTCGTCCTGACACGCTCGGCGGAGCGCTTCGTGGGCCCGGCGACCTTCTCCGGGCTCACCGGTAACCCCGTCCTCACGGACATGTTCCACGGGGACGCCGCCGGCGAGGTCCACGTCGAGCTCGCAGCGCAGTCGGACGTCCTCGCCATCGTACCGGCGACGGCCGACGTGATCTCACGCCTGGCGGCGGGGCGGGCCTCGGATCTCGTCACGGCCACGGTCCTGTGCGCGCGGTGCCCGGTCCTGATCGCACCGGCCATGCACCCGGCGATGTGGCACCACCCCGCCACGGCGCGCAACGTGGCGGCGCTGGTCGCGGGGGATGCCGTGCGACTGGTCGGGCCCGTGACGGGCGCGGTCGCCTCGGGAGAGGTCGGCATGGGACGCATGGCCGAGCCGGACGTCATCTGCGAAGCGATCTGCGAGTGCATCGCCGAAGCGACGTCCACTGCGGACCTGGCGTCGGTCCGCGTCGTGGTCACGGCGGGACCCACGGTGGAGGACCTCGATCCGGTGCGGTTCCTCTCGAACCGATCTACGGGAAAGATGGGCTTCGCTGTGGCGGCTCGGGCGGCTGCACGAGGCGCGTCGGTGACCCTCGTCGCGGGCCCGACCGCGCTGGCCACCCCGCGCGGCGTCCGGCGCGTGGACGTGCGCAGCGCTCGCGACCTCGAGCGCGCCACCAGCGAAATCCTCGGCCCCGACCTGGACGGCGCGGACGCGGTCGTCATGGCCGCGGCGGTGGGAGACTACCGCCCGGCGGCCGAGAACGCCGAAAAGATCAAGCGCGGCACCGCTCCGTTGACCCTCGAGCTGGTCCCGAACCCCGACGTGCTCGCAGGCATCGGGAGCCGCCGCTCGGGCGCGCGCCCGGTCCTCGTGGGCTTCGCGGTCGAGACGGCTTCGGGCGACGCCCTGGCTCGGCTCGGCCGCGCCAAGCTGGAGGCGAAGAAGGTGGACCTCGTGGTCGCGAACCACGCGGCCGACTCTTTCGGCAGGGACGACAACCGCGCGCTCATCGTGAGCGCGACGGACGCCGAAGACGTCGGCGTGACGACCAAGGACACGCTGGCCGATCGCATTCTCGACCGCGTGGCCGCGCTGCTCGCCTCGACGTCATGAAGCTCGCGCTCCTCTCGTTCGTGCTCGTCACGGCGGGCGTCGCCGTCGGACTGCGGCCGGCAGCGGCGGCCGGCGCGACCATGTGGCTGGGTCTGGGCGTCCCGTACGCCGTGCTGGTCGCGATCGCGCTCTGGAAGTTCTGGGACGATGGAACGCTGCTCGACCGCCTGGCGCCACGATGGGGCGACGCGACGAAGGGATTCCTGGTGGCGGCCGTGCTGGTGGCGGCGGCCTGGTCCGCGAAGGGCCTGCTGGCGCCTCGCGGCTCCGACGCCGAGGCGTGGGTCCTGCGCATTCTGCTGCAGCTGGGCGGCTCGGCGTTCGGCGCACCGAGCCTGACGACGGTCGCGGCCATCTGCGCCTTCGCCGCGGCGGAAGAGATCGTGTGGCGAGGCCTCGTGCTCGCGGATCTCGAGGAGAAGCTCGGCTCGCGCCGCGCATGGATCGGCGCAGCGCTGCTCTACGGCGCTGCCCACGCTCCCACGGTCCATTTCCTGGCGGACCCCGTCGCCGGTCCGAACCCCCTGCTCGTCTTCGCGGCCCTCGGTGCAGGACTGGTCTGGTCGTTCCTGGCATCGGTCTGGGGGCGGATCCCGCCCCTGGTGCTCTCCCACATCGCGTTCGACTACTTCGCGCTCGCCGTCGTGAGGATGTGATTCAGCTCGCGCTCTCGATCCGAAGCAGTTCCTCTTCGCTGACGTCGAAGTCGGAATAGACGTTCGCGACGTCGTCGTGATCGTCGAGAGCGTTCGCCAGGTTGAGCGCGACCTCGGCGTCGCGGCCGCTGATCTCCTTCTTCGCCTTCGGAAGGTAGCTGAGCGCGCTCTCCTTCGGCTCGATCTTGGCCGTCTCGAGCGCGGACGAGACGGCGTAGAGATCGTTGGTCGGCGTCACGACGAGCCAGGTGTCGGCCTCGTCGCGATAGTCGCTCGCGCCGGCGGCGACGGCCACCTCCATGAGCTGGTCTTCCGTGACGCTCTTGTCGAGCGTGATCGTCCCGACGCGGTCGAACGCCCAGAGCGCGCTGCCATCCATCGACCCGCTGTGGCGCTCGAAGATCTTCCGCAGCTCACTGATCGTCCGGTTGCGATTGTCGGTCGTCCCCTCCACCAGAAAGAGCGTCCCGGCTGGCCCCGTACCCTCGTACAAGACCTCTTCGATGGTCGCGCCGTCCAGCTCCCCGGTGCCGCGCTTGATCGCCCTGGCGATCGTGTCGTTCGGCATCTGGTTGGCCTTGGCGTCGTTGACCGCCTTGCGCAGCCGCGGATTACCGTTGACGTCGCCGCCGCCCATGCGGGCGGCGACCGTCAGCTCCTTGATGCACTTGGTGAAGAGCTTGCCGCGCGCCGCGTCGATCGCGCCCTTCTTGCGTTTGATCGTCGCCCATTTGGAGTGGCCGCTCATGGCTCCGTTCGCTCCTTCGACCGCGGCTCGTCGGCGGCCGGGTTCGCGGGTTTACCACAGCGACCCGCCTACGGCGCGGGAAGGAGCGCGTACACGTCCACCCGGGCTCGGTCGTCCCCGAAAACGAGGCGCAGACGAGGGACCAGCGCGAGCAGGTCGGGGCTCGCCTCGGCGCGCGAGACCACGACGTGCGTGACCGAGTGCCGCGCCAGGTGGTCGAGGGACGCCGGCTTGGGGAACTCCCGCATGGAGTCGAACAGCGTGATGTACGTCTGCGGGAAGAAGCTCGAGTAGCCGTTGACCACGGGTCGGCGAAACTCCATCTGAAACCAGAGCAACTCGGCGGTCTCGACCGCGTTCTCCACTTCCCCGTCCTTCGGGAACGGCGCCTGGGCCACGACGGCGTGGGGCGGCGTCTGCGCCAGGAAGCCGACCCATCCCTGGTTCTCGTCGCGGCGGGGCGGCTGGTACAGCGCCTGGCGCGCGGGCGTCAGCTCGAGCGAGGCGAGCAGGGCGACGAGGACCGCCGCCCCGCGCACGACCGGCGCGCGGACCCTGGTGAGCAGCCGCGTGCGCGCGCCACGCAGTCCCCACGCCATCCCCCGCATCGCGACGTCGAGACCGTGTGCCGCCATCAGGGCGACCATGAGCTGCCAGAACACGGCGAAGCGGAAGATGTTGCGGACCTGCGCCATGCCCGGATAGACGGCCGCGAGCGCCTCGAAGGGAACGAAGCCGCCGAGTCGCGGCTTGACTCCCTGCGACAGGAGCCACGCCGCCCAGCCGAACACGAGGGCGAAGAGCGCCCAGCGCCGGCGGGCGCGGGACGCCAGCGCCCCGACGACTCCGGCGACGGCGAGCCGGACCTTGAGCGGCCCGGGGCAGAACGCGCGGTGATCCGGCCGGCGCGCGGTGCTCACCTTGGGAACGGAAACTGCGAGATCCCAGGGCGTCTGTGCGTAGTCGATGGGGCTGGCCGAGAGCGCGCGCACCCGGTGCGAGTCGCGCTTGAACCCGTGGGCGGCCATGGCCCGTCGCTGCTCGTAGAGCACCGGGCCCGCCACCGCCGCCGCGGCGAGCGCCGCCACCAGCAGGCCCGTCCAGGCGCGCCGCTCGAGGAGCTTCCTGCCGAGGACGAGGCCCCCCGCCAGCAGCAGCAGCACGCTGAGGAAGAGCCCGTAGTGGCCGCACGCGAGCACGACCAGGCCGAAGCACGCCCCGACGAGCGCGCCCCGGCCGGGCGAGGGTCTACGCCCGTAGCGCCACATCGCGTGGAGCGTCCAGATCGTCGGGAAGAGCGGCACCAGCGGAAGCACGCCGACCATCACGTTGACCAGGGGCGTCAGCACCACGAACACCCCGCCAGCGATCCGCGCCACCGGGGACACGTGGAACCAGCGGAGCAGCCGGGACGCCGCGAAGCCGTTCAGCGCGAGCGACACCAGCAGCACCAGGTCGTAGGCGAGCACGGGCGAGTCGGTGAGCCACCACACCGGAGCCGCCATGACGCTCTGCAGGATCAGCGGCTCCGAGAATGCCAGCGTGCCCGGGGTCGGGTGGAACAGCGGCGCGTCCCACCAGCCCGAGAGCCCGCTCGCGAAGCGGTCCACGTTCCACCACATCGTCCACAGGCAGAACAGCGGGATGGTGGGCGTGTCGGTCCCGAGGGGAAGCGCGCGGCCCACGTGCAGCACCGCCGGCCACGTGACGGCGCACGCAGCCAAGAAGAAGAAGGCGAGCTCCGGGACCGACGCGACCGCACCGCGAACGTGCCGCGCCCACCCGGACATCAGCGCGTCATCTGGTGAATGCTGAGGCCCGCACCCACGATCCCCTCGCCCGCGATGACCCCCGAGCACGCGACGATCCAGAAGCGCCCGTGCCAGGTCGGCGCGAAGCGTGCGAGCAGCACGGCAACGAGGCCCCCGAGGACGATGGAGAGGCCTTGGCCGGCAGGAACCACGAAGGCGAGACCCATGGCCGAGGGCGAAGGAACGAACCGTCGCACCCCTGCGCCCGCTTTCGCTTCCAGGATCGCCAGGAGCGCACCCGCCACCGCAGCGACGGCCACGGCGATGGGCGTCTTGTCGGGCAGGGCCGAGACTCCCACCTTGAACACCTCCGCCACCGTCTTCCAGGTGACGACGGCCGGCGCCGCCCACTCGGCGGTCATGAGCTGACTCGCGGGATCACGGATCAGCGTGAGGTAGATGGCGGAACCGAAGACCGCACCCGCGAGCGCACCCCCGAGCTGCGCGTGGAGCTGCTGCCGTGGTGGCGCGGAGAGCTCGTGCCCCGTTTTCAGGTCGTTCATGAGGTCAGCGCACTGGCTCGCAGCTCCGCCGGTGACGTTCGCGGTCATCAGGTTGGCGGTGACATTGCCGGGCAGCGCGGCCCCGACGACGAGCTGCGTGACCTTCCCCATCGCACCGACGGGCGTGACGCCCGTCTCACCGGCGACGCGCGCGCCCACGATGGCGAGGACGCCGGAGAGCAGCACGCCGATCAGCGCCGTCCACCAGGGTATGGCGAAGAGGACGACCTGCAGGCCGACCGAGATACCGGCGGCGAGCACCGCGAGGCGCACGAACCAGCTCCCGGGGATGTCGTCGGCGCCCCCGTCGCTCGACCGCGTGCTCGCGAGCCCGCCGAGGCCTCGCGCCAGCGTACGCCACGACAGCGCCAGGCTGGTGAGCGACGCGACGACCATGAGCGTCACGCCCGGCCACAGGAGCCAGGCGACGAGCTGCTTGTACCAGGCCTTGCCGGGCGGTCCCGGCTGAACGAGGCCCGCGTCCAGGAGCCACGGGCCGAGCACCGCGTACGCCAGCACGGATCCGAGGAACACCGACACGCAGGACCGCGCTCCCATCAGGCCGCCCACTCCCACCAGGAGCAGTGACGGCTCCAGCGAGAAGCCGAGATTCGCGAGGGAGCGTCCTCCGACGCTGCCCGGAACGATCAGCGCCTTGGCGGCCCCGAACGTCTCGGCCACCTTCAGTGCTCCGGCAGCCACCGCAGCCACGCCCAGCATGCGAACTCGCGCGAGCGCCTCGGTGCCACGCGCGTAGATCTGTCGGAGCGTCTCGGCCGTCGCGAGGCCCATCGGGAACGGCAGCGGCTCGGCCACGATCATCTGCTGCCGCAGAGGAATCGCGATGACGATACCCATGAGGCAGACGCTACCGACCCACGCGGCGAGCTGCGCCCAGCTCAGGGTGATGCCCGTGAGGATCGTCAGCGCCGGGATCCCCGCGACGAGGCCCGCCGAAGACACCGCAGCCGCCGAGCTCGCCGCGGTCTGCGACAGGTTGGTCTCGACGATCCCGAACGGGGACCGGTCACGCAGCGAGCGGGGGCGCACCTGCCAGAGCGCGAACGCCACCAGCGCTCCCGTGACGCTCATGTTGCTCGACCACCCGATCTTGAGGCCGCTGTAGATGTTGCAGGCCGAGAGGGCTGCGCCGATCGCCATCCCGGTCGCGACGGACCTCGCGATCGACGACGGCGGATCCGTGGGCACTGACATTCGCGCATTGTCGTCGTGAACCGGAGAATGGCCACCTCAACGGGCCGCGGGGCCCCAGGATCGCGTCCTCCCCGCCCCGCCCCTTTGGGTAAGGCCCCTCCCAGACCGAGCCACGGCGCCGATTTTTCGCGATTTCGGCCCGAGGGCCCGGCTGTGCTAGCGTTCGCCCCGTGTGGATCGGCCGGCTCCCGCCGGCCCATTGCTTGACCGACGAGTTCGGAGCGGAGGACAGGATGCGTAAGCGTTATTTCGGCGCGTTGGTGGTATTGGCAGCGGCGACGGGACTGATCGCCTGTGGAGAAGACGACGAGGGCGGCGGCGGCCATGGAGGAAGCTCAGGGTCCTCCGGCGGCACCGCCGGATCGGGCCACGGTGGCACGGGCGGCTCCGGCGCCACGGGAGGCTCCGGCGCCACGGGAGGATCGAGCGGCAGCGGGCACGGCGGCAGCGGGCACGGCGGCTCGGGCACGGCGGGTGCTGGCGGCGGC
>CAZARU010000049.1:0-46947 GCA_964487605.1 uncultured Polyangiaceae bacterium | reverse complement strand
GCGCCACCGGTGCCTCCAGCGCCCCGCCTTCGAGCGCGGCGAGCCGCGCGAGGAAGCGCCGGTAGTCGCGCTTCGGCGGCGAGCCGCCGGGCGCCCGCATCGAGTAGTCGGTGATGCGCGTGGTCGCGAAGCGCAGCGCGGGCCGCGAGAAGGGAGAGGCTTGCCGGAGGCCCGATGGCGGCGCGGCGTGACCCATCAGCGACACCGGGATGATCTTCTCAGGGCTCGGTCGTCACACGGAGGTGGCGAACGGCAGCCGGACGGAAGAGGACGAGAGCGAGGCGCGGCGGTTCTTGCGAGCGGCGAGGCGAGCCGGGCTGAGCGCGGGTCGATGGCGAAGCCCCGCCGCAGCTTCACCGGCACCCGCCCGCCGCCCGTGCTACGAGCGCGCTGATCTCATGGCGGTTCGAATCGTCCGTCTCGGAAGCGCGCGAAGTCGCGACGAAGGCCTCCGCATCGGAACCGTTCGACGGCCACCCCGCGGGGTCGGGAAGAACGAGATCGCGTCCCGCAATTTCTACGCCGTGTGGCTGCCGAACGTCGCGCCGAGCGAGCCGCTGGTGAAGCTGGCTCTCGGCTCGCACGACGCGCGCGAGTGGCGCACGTTCTCGAGGCGGTATCGCGCCGAGATGAAGCGGCCCGATGCGAGCCGCGTGCTCGACCTTCTCGCCGCGCTGTCACGGGCGACCAGCTTCTCGGTCGGATGCTACTGCGAGGACGAGGCACGCTGCCACCGATCGATCTTGCGGGAGCTGCTCGCGGAACGCGGCGCGAAGCTGGCCTAGTCAGACGGAGAGCGAGGAGCTCTGCGGTCCTTCGTCGAGCGAGCTTCGTGCCCGCGGGCGCGCTCGTGGAGTACGAGCGGCACGGCGCCCGAGGCCTGCTCGCGAACCTCGAGCGCGAGGGGCTCGTCGTCGTGGTAGGTCTGGAGGTCGCGGAGGTCGATGCAGCGGTGAGCATCGCGCGGGCGCTCACCGAGCGCTCGCCCGGCCGCGCCGATCCGGCGCAGCACATGGGGAGGCCGAGGCCATCGCGCTGTTCGAATCCGGTCGGATTCCGGCTGACGCCCTGTTGATCGACGAAGCGCCGGCTCGAGCGCTCGCTCGGGAGCAGCTCGGCGAGCTTGCCTTCGAACCACGAGCGCGTGGAACCCCTCACCCGCGTCCGCCTTGACCGGTCCGATCAATCAGACTAGATCGGTCTGATGAAGGCGGTATCGATCACGGAGCTCAAGGCGCACCTGTCCAGGTACCTGCGAGTGGTCCGCCGCGGCGGCGAGGTCCAGGTGCTCGAGCGGGGCGTGCCCGTGGCGCGCCTCGTCGGAATGCCGTCCGGGGGAGCGGAGGCGGACGCGGATCGGATCGCCCGTCTCGTGCGTGCTGGCGTGCTCAGGCCCGGCCACGGAGACGCGCGACAGATCCTGCGCAAGCCACCGCTGCGTGCCCGCGGCGCCGACGTGTCCGGCGCCCTCGCCGACGATCGTGCGGATCGTCTGTGAGGTACTGGGACGCCTCCGCCCTCCTGCCGATCCTGATCGAGGAGCCCGGCAGCGCGCACGCGCGGCGATGGCTCGAGGAAGACGGCGACATCTGCACCTGGGGGGTGACCCACGTGGAAATGGTGTCCGCCATCGAGCGCCGAGCCCGCGAGGGACGGCTCGATGCGAAGCAGCGGCAGGCCGCCCTGCGCGACGCCGCGCTCCTGGTATCGCACGCGCACGAGGTGACCGATCTGCTCGCGGTCCGCCGTCGCGCCGTGCTGGTCCTCGCACGCCACGCCCTTCGCGCCGCGGACGCCGCGCAGCTCGCGTCGGCGCTCCTCGTGGCAGATCCCGATCCCGCGAGCCTGCCGTTCGTGTGCTTCGATGAGCGCCTGGCCGATGCGGCTGCGCGCGAGGGGCTGCCCGTGCTCGGCTGGCCAGGATGAGGGGAACCGCCAGGTCGCACCGCGGCGCGCGTGCCGACTTCGGCGCGGAGGGCTGCGTGCGCCGAGAGGACGCCCGCGGCCCTCGAAGAACTCCGCGGACGCTCCCTCCGCCGACAGTTTCGAGAGGGTGACGGAGCGGTACTCCTCCGGAAAGACGATGCCGATCAGCACGGCCGCCGACCGCCGTCACCGCGGGATCGCCATCACCGTGCCGTCCAAGTAGTCGGTCCAGTAGATGCCGGATTCGTGCGGCGAGACCGCCGAGTCGAAGCCGGACTGCTTCGGAAGCACGTACTGGCAGCAATGTCACTGAGCTCGTTCGCGATCTGCATCGGTCACGGTCGGGCATGGATCGCGGCGGCCTCGCCTCGATCGAGCGACCGCGCAAGATCCGCGTCCGCCTCTGCATCCACGACCTCGATCCACACCGCGGCGGCGACCTGCTCGGATCCAGGAAGCCCGGCCCCGGCAGCGACAACCTCGTCGTGGACGATGCGGGGTACGACGACCCGATCGTACAACCGCGTCAGAAGATCCAGGTGCTCCGCGGTCGCGTCTCGATCTCCTGCTTCAGGTCTGCGACCGGATGGTCGATGACGGGGATAGCGTGCTCGCCGAGCACCCGCATGAACGCCGCTCGCGGCATCGACGCAACCTCGGCCGCCCGCCCAACCCCCAGCCGTCGTGTGCGAACCTGCTCGACAGCCCAGAGATCCCGTCGCCGGATCCGCCGCGGCCCACGGAGCCCCCGACGGTCTGCTCCTGTCCACGCGCGTCCCAGCCCAGCCGTCGAACGGATCCTTCGATGTGGGTCGACAGCAAGCGCGCGACGCGGATTCGGGGTCGTCCACGTGCTGCTCGCCCCTCGGGATGACGGCGGGTCTTCGCGCGGCCCGCGGCGCAGGAGAAGATCCTGCGCGACCGGAAGGACGCGCGACGTAGCGAGCCAAACGCTAGGCGTGCGCGGTCGTGGCCGTGGCGCGTCGGGAGCGACGCCGCGCGACGGCGACAGAATCAGAGCGACCCAGACAACGCCTCAATGCACTCGGATGCTGTCGGATTCTCGACATAGTACCACATTCCCCCCATCGAACCGCCGTCTCCAAGCACCGCGTTCGGGGGCGCCTGAACCGACTTGCGCGTGAAGCAGGTTCTAACAACCTCGCCACGGACGCTGCCGCTTTCCGGGTACTGCGAACCTTGGGCCTCCGCAAAGCGAACGCCCTCGAGCGTCAGCGTGCCGTCTGAATTACCGACGTCGAAGTAGATGGCCCCTTCTGAAGCCCGTTCGGAAGTTGGTTCGCGACGTCAACGTAGAGCGCTGGTGACTCGGTTTCACCTGCTTCGTTCACAAAGGTGTAGCCTCCTATGTCGACCCGCGCAGGTCGCGCTGTGGTCCAACCGTAACCTGTGATGGCGAGGAGCTTCCGCGCGTCATTCGACTTGGCGCTGTAGCCTACTTCCGTCACGATCCCTGTTGGCGTGACGTAATGGTTCACGGAGATGGCGTTCCATCGACGCCCCTCGAATTCCGGTCCGAAAGCCAGGTCCGTGCGAAGCGGCTCCTCAGCTGGTCCCGTCGTTCCCGGCCCGTAAGACTTGTTGACCTTCGGCCCCGAGCTGCATGCGCAAGTCAGTGCTAGAGCGCCGACGAAGTACACGATGATCCCCTCCCTCAGCGCTACCAGCATCACGGTTCGACCTTTAAACGCCGCGGGTGCAGCGTGATGTTGTTGCCCCCGTTCGGCGAATTGAACCACGGCCCGACGTACCACCACCCAACCGCGAGTGACGGCGTGTAGGACGAGTACTGATAGCACTCCTGGGTATGCGCGGCGATGTTGCTCAGGTACCAAGTCGATGAACTCTCCGGATCGCCCCGAGCACCCGCATGAACGCCGCTCGCGGCATCGACGCACGCCCAACCCCCCGCCGTCGTGTGCCGCGGCGCGCTCCCTCAGAACCCGAACCCCAGCTGCCCCGGCAGCTCCTGCCGTGGCGGCGCTCTGGCGAACGCGCTCGCGCTCTGCCGGTGCTCGAGCGCCACGAGTCGCGCGGCGGCCTCACGTGTCGTCGCCACCTCGAGCCAGCGCAACGCACACCGCAGCGCTCGCAGACCGTGACCCGGCGAGCCGGCGGGCGCCCGCATCGAGTAGTCGGTGATGCGCGTGGTCGCGAAGCGCAGCGCGGGCGGCGAGAAGAGAGTGGTCCTTCCCGCACCCACCGGGACATCATCGTGCGCGCGAGGCCCCACTCGGGAGCGCGAGTATGCGCCGACCGGACGCCCAGTAGACACGCTCTTCGTCCGCCGCCACGGCGACGATGTGGGGATCGATGGCGAGAATGTCGTCAGCGCCGCCATCCCGTGGAACCCGCCGAAGGCCAGCCGCCGTAGCGAAGAACACGGACCTACTGTTCACGGCCAAGGCAGTCACCCGGTTGGAATCGGCGAGGACCAACACCGCGCCGGTGGCCAGGTCGACGCGATGGAGTCCTCGATCTCCGCCAATGAACGCCGCGGAGTCGTCCAGCGCAAGTCGAAGTACGCTGCTCGTCACGAGATCCGCAAGGATGGCTGATCGCCCCCCCTCGAGCGGTGCAGCGATTAGCCGCGTGGTGTCGTTCGAGTAGACGAACGATCCGAGGACGGCGAGGTCCCGGGCGAAAACCCCTTCGAGAACCATTTCGGGTGGCGCGCCGCCCGGCACGGCTCGCCGAATCCTCCCGAAGGGCCGTGCATCAGCGGGTCCCGCGACGAAGTAGGCCACACCCTCGTGAACCGCCAGGGCTACGAGCTCCTCGTCGCTGGGGATCTCCGTTGGCTGAAACGCCGACGATACGCACGAGATGCCACCTTCGCGGAGCCAGCAAGCCTGAATCTCGTTCGGCCGCTCGGCGGCGGCAATGCGAGTAGGACTCGCATCCGTGGCGAGTAGCTCGACGTGGCCGCCGGACGAGTCCATCCTGGAAACCTCCCCGTGTACGGCGGTCCAGAACAACATCTCACCGGCGCGCGACATGTCGGCCACGGCTTCGTCGCCCTCCGCGAGCACCTCCGGCTCGACCGGCTCGACGGACCCGTCCAGAACTCCACCACATCCGACGAGCGCAATGGCAATCGCGATGGCGAGCCGGGGAGCATCCGGGCGGCGGGGAGCCACTGCGACCGCCCTCCTACTTCGCCACCGCCGAGATCGTGTTGCCATCCGACCAAACCAGTTCCGACGCTCCAATCGCGAAGCCACGGACCGACTCGTCGACGACGAACAGCTCGGATTCGCCGCCACGCCTTGGCTGTCGCCACACCCCGGCCGTGGTCGACCAGTAGACGTGAGACTCGTCCAGCGCGATGCGCCCCGGTTCACTGTCGGCGAGTACTGTGCAGCGCCCAGTCCGCAGCGTGCATCGCTGCAGGGCAGCGTCGCCGCTGAAGAACACGTCGCTCTCGTCCGCCGCCACCGCATGCGTTTCGGATCCAGTCCAAAGAACACGCTCTCGTCCGTTGCTGGGGTCCAACTCGATCACCATCCCGGTCACCGAGAAGTACACCTGATCGCCGACGGCTGCGAAACCGTGCACCTTCTGCGCGAGTACGGCAGCCTCGTCCCCACGGGTGTCGACTCGCGAAAGGGGGCCGCTCAAGTCCGACCAGTAGACCCAGGTTTCGTCGGCACGAAGGATGAATGCGCGTCCCGCAGCGACTACGACGTAGGAGGTCGGATCCGAGAGCTGTGCCCGACGGATCTCGTTCGATGCCTCCCAGAAGACGCTATCGCTCGTGACGTCGAGAGCGACGGAGTTCCACTGCCGATCGAACAGAACCTCGGGTGCCTCCGCCGTGAAAAGGCTCACGCGGCTGAGAGACCCGAGGTGTGAGTAGAACTCCACCCAGTAAGCGTGCTTGGAGCTCACGTCGACATTGAAGGCGTTCTGCTGGCCTGTCGCCAGTACCCTCGGAGTGGGCGCAGGCGGCTGTTTCGGCGTGCCGTCCCGTGGCGCACAAGCGAGCAGCGACGACAAACCTGCAACGGTGCAGACGGCGACGCCGACGGCAAGTCGACGTCGTCCATCTGGGCGGAGTCGCTGCACTAACCACACGAGATGAACTTCGATTGCAAGCAGTCCGGAGGCGTCGGACCCGACTGCGTACACTTGTTCGCCTGCGCTGGCGGTCCAGTGCAGCCACTGGGCGCGAGCCCCTGAAGGTACTGGATGATGTTTTCGACCTCTGCCGCAGACAACTGTTCACCGCAGAAAGCCGGCATGCCGAGGAAGCCACAGGTGATGCGATTCCGAACGCACGTCGAGTTGGTGACTCCGCGTAGACATGGCGCGGTGCCGAGAGTATCCGCGTTGGCACCCCCGAGCTCCTCTCCATGGCAACCTTCACACCCCAAGTCCGACACCAACGTCGCGCCATCCCTGGGTACGCACTCGCCAGCCTGACATGTCCCCGTGGTGCAATTGCCGCAGTCCGCACCTCCCACCCCGATACCGCACTCCAGCCCGGCGCAGGGATTCGGACACGCGCGCGGGCTCCCGTCGGGCGTGTTGTCGGGATCGAGACACGCTCCTCCCCCGTCGGGGCATTCCTCCGTGGCTTGCTGCGCGCCGTCCGCGCAGTCGACGTCACACGGCTCGCACCGAGGGCCACCGCACTCGCCGGGGATGCGAGCTCCGGTCGGATCCGTGGGGAATCCACTGGGTGACTCGCCGCAGTTGATGAGACCGTCGTTGCAGGAGCAGCCCACCTGGAGGTCCGACGTGAGCTTCTTGGCCAGAATCGCGTCCTGACACGAGGCACCCGAGCACGTCGATCCGACGGCAACGAAACTCCCCTCGGGGCCTTCGATGGCATCCAGAAACGCTCCTGCGAACAGGTGCGCGCCGGTGGCTGCGTGGTGGCCCAGGGAGATGGCCGTTCGGCTGCCGCCGGATGCGTCCGTCGTGAAGAGGACCGGGTGATCCTCGCCTTCCAGCCCGCCTGCGGGCAGGCCACCGACGAGGTCTAGGCCCCACGGGTGGTCGATCACGCCCGTGACGAAGAAGCCGCCGGCGCGCGAGCCCGCCGCTGCGGCGCTGGTTCGTGCGAACCCGCCGAGCAACCTCCAGCCGGGCTCGGCACTGAAGCCCGCTCCACGCTCGGCGTCCGCGTCGCCCCAGACGTCAACTAGATCGGCCACCCTCAGCCGCTTCAGAAACGCCGCAGTGCCAGTCCGACCTCCGGCGTTGAACGAGTCAGTATCGCCAGCAACCACGACGTCCGGGAACGACACGTTGGCGAAGACGCCGTCCACCGAGCTCGCCGAGTCCGTACCAGTCCCGCCGAACGTGCGCGCCGCGACCAGCGTAAGATCCGTGGCCGGAGCGCCGTTCGTCCCCAGCACCGCGCCGAGAGCGTCCAGTCCTGCGACCGTCGACACTTCACCCACTGCCACTATGCGTCGTTGATTGTTGAACCGCAGCGCCGTCACGTCCCGGAAGCGGGCCCCCGTCGCCCCGGACGGCACGAAGGCCTCGTGGACCGTCTGGTCACCCAGGTACACGACGTAGCCCTTCTCGCCCGAGAGTTGCTGCCAGACCCCGGGAGAAACCTCGACCTCGCCCGACGCTTCGGTCGATCCGACCGCAACGAGATCGCCACGCTCCGTCCCCACGGAGTCCCGAATCGTGGCCAAGCCCAGCAACTTGTTGGGTCCACCGCCGCCCTGCAACACGCCATTGCGATCACGAAAGTGCCCGCTGGTGTGAGAGAACCCCGACTCGGACCCGAGGTCATGCGGCAGGCGGAGAACGAACCCACGGTCGTTGTGGCAGTCGCCCGGGGGGCAGAGCGCCGTTGCGTTTGGCCCGGAGAAGCCGACCACCGTGTAGCCGACGAGCGCTCCGGCGCTGTCGGTTCTTTCCACGATGTCCGTGGCGAAGTAGTCGGTGCGCGGCATCACGTAGGTCGCAATCTCTGCTCCCCACGAGTCCACACGCGTGACCGCGACGACGCCGAGCCCGCCAAGGCTGCCGTTCCAAACGTACGCGTTCCCGACGGGCACGGTATGGACGGCGGTCACCGCGATCGCGCGTCGCGACGAGAAGGTGGCGGCATCGTCCGGTTCCGGTGCCTCGAAAGTGAACGGGAAGAACGAGATCAGGATATCCGGGTCGAGATCCGTGAGCACGAACGCCTTGATCGAGTCTGGCGACAGCGTCGAGAAGACGTAGTTGGTTCCCCCGTCGAACACTGACAGACCCGCACCGTCAGCGGCATGCGTCAACGTACCAAGGTCGTACACGTCAGCGCCGCCGCCCCCGATCAGGACGTCAGCGCCACCGCGTGACGCGAGATAGTCCGCACCGGTGCCGCCGACGATGTAGTCCGCTCCCGACGTGCCCAGAAGCACGTGGTCGGCTCCATCCGGGGGCGCGACTACCACGTTGTATGGGCCGCCGGGCGCGGCCCCGAACGCGCGGAGCTTCCCATCGTCACTCGCCACGAACAGGGTGCCTGTCGGCCCGACGACTGGCGCTCCTTCGATGTCGTGGCTGGTGTCGAAAGACCAGCGCAAGCCTCCGTCCGCACCAATCGCGTACAGGCGATCGTCGTCTGAGCCCACGTAGACGTTGCCGTCGCGATCGACGACCGGCGTAGAGTCGATCTCAGCGCCAGTGTCGAAGAGCCAGCGCAGGCCCCCCGATGCCGTGATTGCGTAGAGCTTGCTGTCGTCCGAGCCGACGTAGATGGTGCCGTCGGCGCCGATGGCCGGACTCGACTGAACGTCGCCCCCGGTCCGGAACCGCCACCTCACCGTTCCGTCGGACCGCAGCGCCCACAGCTCGTTGTTGTCGGAGCCGACGTAGATCGTCCCATCCAGGCCGACTGCTGGACTCGACCGAACATCACGGTCGCCCAGGTCGCGCTCCCACCTCTTGGCGCCTGTGGTGGCGTCCAGCGCGTAGAGCCGATCGTCGTCGGAACCTACGTACAGCGTTTCGGCGTCCGCGGAAAGCGTCGGCGAAGACCGAACATCCCCGCCCGTTGCGAAGCGCCAGAGCTCGGTGCCAACGGGCGATACCGCATAGACACGATTGTCATCCGATCCGAAGTAGACGGTACCGGTCGGACCCACCATCGGCGACGAGCGAACGTCGCCGCCCGTAGCAAACTCCCAGAGAACGCTTCCAGCCGAGGTGACTGCGTGGAGCCGGTTGCGGTCCGACCCGACGTACACGACCCCGCTCGCACTGACGCAGGGAGATGATCGGACGTCCGCCAGCGCGCCGAGGTGACGACGCCAGCGAATCGTCCCGTCCGGATTGACGGCCAGGAGCTCGTTCGCATGCGTCCCGGCATAGACCGTACCGTCCGCTGCGAGTGCGGGCGTGGTCGACACGCCGCCGCCGAGCGAGGTCGTCCACTGGCTCGTCGCTGACGCCGGCCCTCCAAAGGAACTTCGCCCGACTCTCGTCACACAGAGACCAGGTACCGGGGCGGGCCCTGGATCGAGACCTGAAGAAGGACCGCAGTCCGCCGCCGCTGAAGCCGATCTCACGACTCCCGGCAACGACGGGTCGGGGTATTCATCCGCACCACCGCACCCGCCGAACGGAAAGAGCACGCAAAGCACCCATCCTCCGACACGCTTCCTTCGGGCAGAAACGACGGTGGTCCGTCGTGCGTGCGTGCGTGCGTGCGTGCGTGCGTGCGTGCGTGCGTGCGTGCGACCTTCATGCCACGTCCTCCCGGGACCAGTGGGATCCCCTAGCACGCCTGAATGGCGCCATGGAACTTGCGGGCGCTGTCGGCTCCGACCGCTGGCTCGGCGCCGGCGCACCAGACCTCCGAAGCCCCCTTGAGCCCTTCAGCCTCGGCGTGGACCCAGTCCACGCGCCACCGGTGCCTCCAGCGCCCCGCCTTCGAGCGCGGCGAGCCGCGCGAGGAAACGCCGGTAGTCGCGCTTCGGTGGCGAGCCCGCGGGCGCCCGCATCGAGTAGTCGGTGATGCGCGTGGTCGCGAAGCGTAGCGCGGCGATGGCGCCCTCGGTGGGCAGCGCCGCCACCTCGGAGGGCTCGAGGGGCCGCTCCCGGACGTACCCGCGGACCATCGCTTCGACCAGCTCCGGGCCGAACGCGTCGCCGAAGCACCAGGCCTGCAGGGTGACCATGAGGTCGAAGGCGAACGTCCCGAGCGACGCGCTCTCGAAGTCGAGGAGCGCGGCGATGCGATCGCCGCGCCACAGCACGTTGTCGCGGAAGAGATCGCCGTGGACCAGGCCGCGCGGCAAGGTCGGATCTCGCCGCGACTGGTACTTCGCCAGCGCTTCGCGAATTCCGTCCGACGCGGACGCGAGCTCGGGCGGCGCGGTTCGGCGGATCAGGTCCAGGCGAACCAAGAGATCCTCCACGCGAAACCGCCCCTCGGCCGGCGCGGGAACCTTCGATGTGGCCACGTGGACACGCCCGAGCGCGCGACCCACCGCCTCGCACGCCGCGGGCGTCACGCGCGCCTGACACAGGAGCTCACCGTCCATCCAGGGGTACAGCGCCACGGGCTTGCCGGCGTGCGACGGCGCGGCGGCGAGCGCCGGAAGCGGCACCACGACCGGAACGCCGCTGGCCGAGAGGGCGTCGAGCAGCCGGCGCTCACGCTCGGCCCCGTCGAAGGACTGCTCCTCGTAGATGCGCAGGAAGTAGCGCGCGCCGTCCGAAGCCGTGACGCGAAAGTTCGAGTTCACGCTGCCCGCGTCGAGGGCCTCCATCCGCGCCACCTCCACGCCCACGGTGCTCGCGACGGCGCGCGCGTCCTCCAGGGACAGATCGGTGAGGAACGCCACGGCGCGCCGACGATATCACTCGCCCCGCGCGCCTCGCCCTGTTCACGTCACGAGGCCGGATGCTAGACTCCGCCGTCGAGAGCACCACCCTCGGATGCCGGAACTCTTCGGGAACACGACGGGCCTGCCGCCCCGCGCGGAGCGAGCCCTCGAGCGCATCTATCGCCGCCGCGTCCCCCTCGACAGCATCGCGACGCCGGAGCTCGTGCGCTCGCTGGCCGAGGCGTCTCGCGAGACCAAGCGTCAGGTCGGCGCCCTGGTCCACCGGTCCGGCGCGGTGGACTACGTCGTCGTCGGCACGGCCACCGGCCTCTTCCTCCCCGACATCGGGAGGCTCCGCGCGGCGAAGGGGCGCTTCCGCGCGCTCCGGCTCGTGCACACGCACCTCTTCGGCGAGCCGCTCACCCGGGACGACCTCACGGATCTCACACGCCTCCGCCTCGACCTGGTGTCCGCCGTGCTGCTCACGCCGGAGGGCGAGCCGCGCAGTCTCACCTGGGCGTACAACGTGCCCCCGCGCGCCGGGCACGCCCCCTACGAAGTCCAGGGGCCCATCCCGTGGGGTCACGCGCAGCCGAACTTCGGCGAGCTCATCGCGTCGCTGGAGCAGGAGTTCTCGCGCACCGACCGCACCCGCGAGGTGCGCGGGAAGGACGGGCGAGCCATCGTGGTCCACGTCTCGGCCAAGGGCCGCGGCGCCATGCTCGAAGCGCGCGCCAGCACCCGCGAGATCGAGAGCCTGGCGCGCACCGCCGGCGTCGCGGTCGCCGACACCGTGATTCAGCTCCGGGACCGCGTCGACCCGAAGTTCGTCCTGGGCAAGGGCAAGCTCGAAGAGGTCGTGAACCGCGCCATCGAGCTCGAGTCGGAGACGCTCATCTTCGACTGCGAGCTCACGCCGGCGCAGGTGGACGCCATCGCACGCCAGACGGACCTGAAGGTCATCGACCGCACGCAGCTCATCCTGGACATCTTCGCCCAGCGGGCCGAGAGCCGAGACGGCAAGGTGCAGGTCGAGCTCGCCCAGCTCAAGTACACGTTGCCGCGCCTCGGCACGAAGGACGACGCCCTGAGCCGGCTCACCGGCGGCATCGGTGGCCGCGGGCCCGGCGAGACCAAGCTGGAGATTGGCCGGCGCAGGGCGCGCGAGCGCCTGAATCGCCTCGAGAAGGAGCTGCGAGAGCTGGCCAAGCAGCGACGCGTGCGGCGACGTCGACGCGGGGACGCGGATCTGCCGGTCATCGCCATCGTCGGCTACACCAACGCCGGCAAGAGCACCCTGCTGAACGCGCTCACCGGCGCGGGCGTCCTGGCCGAAGACAAGCTCTTCGCGACGCTGGAGACGCGCGCGCGACGCCTGCGCCTGCCCGACGGCACCGACGCGGTGCTGAGCGACACGGTGGGCTTCATCCGCCGCATGCCCAAGGACCTCTTCACCGCGTTCCGCGCCACCTTCGAGGAGGCCGCCGACGCGGATCTGCTGGTGGAGGTCGTCGACGCCGCCGATCCGGAGCTGGAGCGGCACCGCGAGACGACCGAGAAGCTCCTGGACGAGCTCGGCCTCGCCGAGCTCCCGCGCCTCCTGGTCCTGAACAAGCTCGACCTCGTCACCGAGGAGGAGCGCGAGGCCCTGCGCGCGACCCCCGACTCCGTCGCCATCTCCGCGCGCGACACGGCCTGCCTCCCGGAGCTCTTGCAGGTGATCACCCGCCTGCTCGACGGCGCGCGGCGCAGAGCGCAGGCCGAACGCGAAGCCGCCGCGCTCGAGATCTACTGAAGAGAGGGGCCGGAGGCCCGCGGCCGGCAAGGCGTGGCGCCCGGCCCGCTCGGCGGCGCTACTTCGGTTGCGCCACTTCGGTGGCGCAGCCGAGGGCCACGCTGACGCCGGCCACGCCGCTGCCCTTGACCGTGGTGCACGTGTCCGGGCACGCGATGATGCGCGTGGGCGCGACGGGATCGTCGTAGTACCAGCCGCCCGAGAAGCTCGCGCACTCGCTCTCGCTCGGCACCTTGCCCAGGCGCTCCTTCTGCCCGTTGGCGAGGAGATCGACGTTGACCTGGGTCGGGTCGAAGGTCTCGCCCGGCGGCGGCGCGGGGATCCCCCACTCGCACTCGAGGGGCGTGGTGACGGTCTCGGTCTTCTTGACCTCCTTCGTCACGGTGTCGCGGATCAGCGCCAGGGCGGCGGAGAGCCCCGTCGAGCCGCTCGTCGCGTTGCAGGACGACGCCGGACCCGCGGGATCGCAGTCCGTGTTGCCGCGCTTCGCGATCTCGTCGAGCAAGAGGAAGTTCGCGCCGTCCATCCCGATGGCGAAGGTGAGGATCTGCGAGTTGGCCCACGCGTTGCCGGCGAGCTGCGCAATGACGTTGAAGTCCGAGCTGCACGACGTCGGATCGCCGTCGGTGATGAACACGACGACGCAGTCCTCGTCCGGGGGGTTGCGGTTCGGGTCCTGCTTGAAGTTGGAGCAGAACATCTCCGCGCCCGCGAGCGCGGCCTCGATGGGCGTGCCGAGCCCGAGGGGCGTGTGGTTGTTCAGCTCGTTCACGATCACGGGGGCGTGAGCGGGCAGCCTCCCGAGCGGCACGGCCGGCGTGGCGTAGGCCACCGGGTTGCAGTCGGGGAACAGCGGCGGGAAGAACTGGATCGTCACGTCCAGGTTGTTCGAGCTCGGATCCGTGACGAAGCCGGTGATGGCGCTGACGGCCGTCGCCCACTTCGCGCCGGCCATGCTGCCCGATTGATCGACCATCAGGTACAGCGCCACCGGCTCTATCTCGGTGACCTCGGTCGTCGTGGTGGTCTCGATGGTCTCGGGGACCAGATCGAACCCCGCGCACGCATCGCCGGCGATGTTCGCCCCGGTGCCTCCCGTGCTGCCGGAGTCGAGGTTCAGGCCACCGGCGCCCACGGCACCCGTGGCACCGCTGCCGCCGATGCCGCCCGTGGCGCCGGCTCCACTGCCGCCCGCGCCGCCCGCCGCCCCGCTCCCCGACGTCGCGCCCGGGCGGGCGCGAGGCCCCGGCTCACTACCGCAGGCGACCCAGGCCACCGCGGCCGTCAGCGCGACGACGAGGTGTCTCGAGGCGGGCGTTGCCATCCTTCCACGTTCCCTTCTCGGTGCGCTCGGAGCACCCCGTGGCGACCCCGACCCCGAGAGTGTACGCGAGCGCACCGCGCGGAGCGATGGGACATCGCTGTCCGCAGCGCGTCGTGACCGCATGCGTCACGTCCCGGGCGCGAAGGCGATCACGCTGTACGCGACCGCCGGCTTGCGTCCGGGGTTCGCGTAGCTGTGCTTCTGATCGCCTCGGAAAACGACCACATCGCCCGGCGAGAGCGTCCACGTCTCGCCGCTCGCGGTGAGCTCCACCTCGCCGGACTCGCAGGTGAGGTACTCGCGGGTGCCGGGTGTGTGCGGAACTCCCACCAGCCGCCCCCCGGGAACGAGCTCCATCCGGTCGATTTCCATGCCGGGCGTGGCCTCGGGAAGGAGCTTGCGAACCTCCGCGCCGCCGCGCCGCTTCACCGGGAGCGTGCCGGACGGATAGTGCCGCGCGCTCGCCCGGGGCGGCCCGATCAGCTCCTCGATGGAGACCTGCAGCGCCCCGGCGACGCGCAGCAGCACGGCCAGCGTCGGGTTGGCTCCGCCGGTCTCCAGGTGCGCCACGGTGGGGCGCGGAACGCCGGCGAGCGTCGCGAGGCGCTGCTGGGTGAGCGAGCGAGCCTCGCGGAGCTGCTTCACGTTGACCGCCAGGTGGCGCGCGACGTCGTCGGACATGACGGCACGATAACCGTTTGCCAATTCATCATCCAGATGGACGACACCGGAGCGGCCCGGGACCACGCTCCGGCTCGTCGAAGGAGGTCCACATGCCCAGACATCATCGAGCAGCCGTCATCACCGGAGCCGGCCGCGGGCTCGGCCGAGCCCTGGCCGAGGGGCTCGCCCGGCGCGGAACCCGCGTCGCCCTGGTCGCGCGCAACGCGCGGGAGATCGAGGAAGCCGCCCGCGGGATTCGAGCCCGGGGCGGCACGGCCCTGCCCATCGCCGCCGACGTGGCGGACCCCGAAGCGGCCAGGATCATCACCGCCTTGGCCCACGAGCGACTCGGTCCCGTCGATCTGGTGATCCACAACGCCAGCACCCTGGGACACGTTCCGCTGCCGCTCGTGCTGGACACGAGCGACGAGGCCCTCGCGCGCGCCTTCGCCGTGAACGTCCTCGGTCCGGCGCGACTCACCCGCGCCCTCGCGTCCAGCCTGGTGCTGGGGGGCGCTGGGACGGTGGTCTTCGTCAGCTCGGACGCCGCCGTGAACGCCTACCCGCGGTGGGGCGCGTACGGCGCGTCGAAGGCCGCGGCCGATCACCTGGCGCGCGTGCTCGCCGCCGAGCTGGCCGACGCCGGCGTCGACGTCGTGATCGTCGACCCGGGCGAGATGAACACGCGGATGCACGCGGAGGCGCTCCCCGACGCGGATCCGGCGACGCTCGCGGCCCCCGAGGCCGTGGCGGCGCGACTCGTCGCCCTGCTCGAAGGCGACCTCGTGCCCACCGGATCGCGCGTGCCGATCATGGAGGGCGCGGCATGAGCGCGCCCCTCCCCGCCGCCCGTGCACCCGGAGCGCCGGCGCGCCTGCTCGTCCTCGACCCCGCGTCGCGCCGCGTCGCGCATCGCGTGCCCCGCGACCTGGCGACGCTCGTGCCCGCGGGCTCAGTCGTCGTGGTCAACGACTCCGCGACGCTGCCCGCCGCGCTCTTCTGCGCCACGTCGGACGGCCACGCCGTGGAGCTCCGCCTCGCGTCACTGGACGCGTCGGGGCGCTTCGAAGCGGTCGTATTCGGGCCCGGCGACTGGCGCACGCCCACCGAGCATCGCGCCGTTCCCGAGCTCCGCGGGGACGAGCGCCTCGCGTTCGCGGGAGGCGAGCTCCACGCCAGGCTCCACGCCGTGGACGGCCGTCGCGTGCGCGGCACGCTCGGCGCCGCGCACGGCGACTGGCTGGCCGCGCTCCTTCGGCATGGGCGCCCCATCCAGTACAGCTACCTCGGGCGAGACGTGACGGCCCGCGAGGTGCAGACCGTGTTCGCGGCGCGCGCGTGGTCCTTCGAGATGCCGTGCGCGGGGCGCGCCCTCGACTGGGCGACGCTCCTCGAGCTGCGCCGCCGTGGCGTGGTCGTCGCGGCGCTCACCCACGCCGCGGGGATCTCGTCCACGGGCGACCCCGCGCTCGACGCGACGCTGCCGCTGCCCGAGCGGTACTCCATTCCTCCGGCGACGGCGCGTGCCGTGGCGCGCGCGCGCGCCGAGGGGCGCCCGGTGCTCGCCGTCGGCACCAGCGTGGTGCGCGCCCTCGAAGCGGCAGCGGACGCTACCGGACACGTCGCGCACGGCGACGGCGTCGCGCGAAACGTGCTGGGGCCCGAGACCCGCCTGCGCGCGGTCACGGGGCTCGTCACGAGCCTGCACGAGCCAGGCTCGAGTCACTTCGAGCTGCTGCGCGCCCTGGCCCCCGCGGACCTCTTGCTCCGCGCGCGGGACGCCGCGGCCGCCCGCGGCTACCTCGCCCACGAGTTCGGCGATCTCGCGCTGCTCCTCCCGGGCGCCTTACCCGCCTGGTGCAGCGGCCCGTCTCACCAGCGATTCAGGAGCCACGGGCTGTTGGCGTTGCTCGGGTCGAGGAGCGCCTCCACCGCAGACCGGACCTCGTCGTCCTCGTCCTCGCTCCAGAAGTTGAACCCGGCCACGTAGTTCTCACCGAGCTCCTTCCAGGATCCGAGGCTCTCCCGCAGACGACCCGAGTACCCCTCGATGCGCTGCCATGCCTCGTCGTCCGTCAGGTAGCCCGCGACGGCGCCCCAGCGGCACAGCGAGATGGCACGCGCGAGATCCCAGCCGAGGATCGTCCGATGCGCCTTCCAGAACTCCAGCATGCCGTTGGCATGGTTGCGGAACGCGACCATGTCCTCCGCGCTGATGTTCGCCGAAGCCGGGTCGTCGCGAAGGAGCTCGGAGGCGTCCTGCTTGAACTCGCCCTTCGTCTCGAGCAGCGAGCGAATGCGCTCGTACTCGGCGCGATGGCCCTCCGCCTCGAGCCAGCCCAGCGTCTCGAGCAGGCTCTCGCGGCTCTCGATGCTCCAGGCGCCGCCGAGCACGGCCTGCACCTGGGACTTCGAGACGTTGTCGGGCGTGTTGCCGTGGAGCCACTCGTGCTGGTCGTCGTTGATGTGCGCCAGCACGGCGCCGCACGCGAGCGCGCGCTTCTGCTGGGGGGAGGCGGCGGGGTTCGGGGTGTAGTCGGGGGTGCCGCTGAAGAGCGACTTCAGGAATTTGAGCATGGCGCGCCGTCTACTCGCTCCGGAGGCGCGCGCCAACTCGACCCCGCGCCGCCCTCGGGCCAGGTTTTCGAGCAACTGGGGCGAGCGCAGGCCGACCCTGCCGCCATGCGCGGGCTCGCAGCGTGGTTCTCGGCGGTCGCCTGCTGCGCGTGCGGGTCGGCGCTGGGTCCCGCGGTGGAAGATCTGAGCGCGGGTCGCCACCCGGAAGCGGCCGCGCGGCTGGTCGCCCTCGAGCACGAAGCCCTCGCGTGGCCCGCGCCCGAGCGCACGCGCTACGCACTTCACCGCGGCCTCGCGCACCTCGCCCTGGGCGACGCCGCAGCGGCGGACCGGTTCCTCTCGGAGGCCATGC
This sequence comes from uncultured Polyangiaceae bacterium, assembly GCA_964487605.1. Classification (GTDB taxonomy): domain Bacteria; phylum Myxococcota_A; class Polyangia; order Polyangiales; family Polyangiaceae; genus JAJDAH01. The sequence continues at coordinate 29,503 of CAZARU010000049.1, read as the reverse complement.
GCGCGGTCAGCGTCGATCCCGCGCTGCTCGAAGGTCCCGAGCACGCGCGCCTCGTCGCCGCGTGGCGCGCCATGGGACGCATGCCGGGCCAGGCGCCGTAGGGAAGCGCCGCACGCCGTCACCTTCGCGGGCCCGGCTCACGGGCAAGGCACGGCGATCTCGCCCAGCGCTCCCGCGATGCTGCTCCCCCAGCACGCCACCGTGGCGTCGGTGCGGAGCGCGCACGTGTGCCAGCCACCCGAGGCGACGCCTGCAACGGAGCCGCCCACGACATCGATTCGACCCGGGGTTGCCCTCGGCTCCGACGTGCCGTCGCCGAGCTGACCCATGTCGTTCTGACCCCAGCACCACAGCGTACCGTCGGCCTTGCGCGCGCAGGTGTGGAAACGGCCCGCGGAGACCCCGCTGACGTCCGCTCCGAGCTGCGTGACCTCGACGGGCGAGGACACCACCGGCCGCGGTGTCCCATCCCCAATCTGACCGAAGTCGTTGCGACCCCAGCACCAGACCCTGTGGTCCCTGGTGAGCGCGCACGTGTGCCAGCCTCCGGCCGTGATGTGCGCCACCGTGCCCTCGATCCCTTCGACGCGCGCAGGCGAGAGCCGGGGAGTGGTCGTCGTTCCGTCCCCGACCTGGCCTTCGCCGTTCCAGCCCCAGCACCACGCCGACCCGTCCTCACCGACCGCGCACGTGTGGGCGTCGCCGGCACTCACCTGGACGACCGTCTTCGTGAAGGGCGGCACGGCGGCGGGCACAGGATCCGAGGCAGGGCGGTCGCCGAGCTGGCCGAACGTGTTGTCTCCCCAGCACTGCAGCGACCCGTCGGCCAGACGCGCGCAGGTGTGGCGCGAGCCGGCGGCCACGCCGACGACGCGGGTGCCGAGCGCAGGCACCGGCCCCGGCCTGTACCTCCACGGCGCGTCGGCGCCGTCACCGAGCTGGCCGCCAGACGCTGCGCCCCAGCACCAGAGCGTCCCGTCCGTCCTGCGCGCGCAGGTGTGCGAGCCGCCGGCGGCGACCTCCACCACCGTCGCGCCCAGCACGCCCACGGGGACCGGCGTGGGCGAGCTCGGCTCCATCATGCCGCGGCCGAGCTGACCGTCCCCGTCGTAGCCCCAGCACCAGAGCGTCCGGTCCGCCGTGCGCGCGCAGGTGTGGCGGACGCCGGCGGCGATGCCGTCGACGCAGCCCGCCGAAGCGTCGCGCCTCGCGGCGTCGGTGACTCCAGCCTCGGAGCGTGCCGCATCCGGAGGGGTACCCGCACCGCCGGATCCGGCTGCGCTGCCGTCGGCGCCCCCGTCGGTCACGCGCGAAGAGCACGCCGCCGCGACGAGCGAGAACGCCACGACGAGGCATTGCCCGGGGCGCGCGCGTCGACGCCGTCCCGCCCCAGGGGGCTGGACCCGGGCTACCTGACCGCGGCCCGCACCCACGGTGGCCAGGCTAGCACGGCACCCGCCGTCCCCGCGTCGGCGATCGCTCGGCTACATCTTCACGGTGTGGCAGCCCCTCATGACGACGAGGGTCGCTCCCGAGATGGCGTCGTCGTTCGGCAAGCCCGTGCGCGGAGTCGAGCACGTGGCGTCCGTGCCGAAAAGGGGAGCAATCGGCACTAGACTGGTGCCGTGACCGGAGTAATCGACCTCGACCTGCTCCGGGTGTTCGTCAGCGTCGCGGAGTCCACGAGCTTCACCCGGACGGCGCGGAAGCTGGGGCTGCCGCGGTCCGCAGTGAGCCGGCGCATCTCGCGCCTGGAGCAGCTCCTCGGCGTGCGGCTCTTTCACCGGACCACTCGTCGCGTCGGTCTGAGCACGGCCGGCGCCGCCCTCTTCGAGCGCGTCGGGCCGTCCATCGCGTCCATCGACGAGGCCGTGCGCGATCTGCCGGAGCAGGACGACGCGCCGGCAGGTCTGCTGCGCATCACGGCGCCGGTCGATCTCGCGACGTCGGTGCTGCCCGAGGTCATCGCGCAGTTCGCCATCGAGCACCCGGCGGTCTCGGTCGACGTCTCGGTGTCGAACGAGATGATCGACCTCGTCGCCGAGGGCATCGACTGCGCGCTCCGCATCGCGACGCACGAGCTGCGCGATTCGTCCCTGGTCGCCAGGCGCATCGGCGAGCTGGCCATCTCAGTCTACGCCTCCCCGGCTTACCTCGAGGGTCGCCGCCCCATCCGCTCCCCCGCCGACCTGACGGGGCACGAGTGGGTCGTGTTCCGTCGCTCGGCGCCGCTCCGGATCACCTCCGGAAAGCGCAGCGTGCAGGTGGACCCGCGCGGCCGCGTGGAGACCGACGACATGCTCTTCGCGCACCACGCCGTTCGCCGCGGCCTCGGCCTCGGCGCGCTCCCGACGTACCTCACGGATCCGGACGTCGCCGCGGGGCTCCTGGTCCGCGTCCTGCCACGCTGGACCGCGCGGAGCGGCCAGCTCTGGATGGTGTGGCCCGGGGCGCGCCACGTCCCGCGCAAGACGCTCGCGTTCAGGGACGCGATGGTGGCAGCGGTGGGCGTGACGGACCGCCGGCGGCTGCCGTAGGATCTGCACCGGACGCCCTTCGCCAGAGCCGCGCGCGGGCGATCGGCCCTGGACTCCCTCGGCGCTTCACGTGTAAGGATCCGAGGCTTGGGCTCTTCCCGCTCGACGCCGCGCCTCTCGAGCAGGCTCACCGCGCGAATCGCGATCACCGCCGCCGCGGTGACCACGCTTTCGGCCATGGGCTGCAGCAAGAAGAACGAGGTGGACCTCGACAAGGGGCCACCCACGGAGGTCGAGAACCTGGGCGCGCCCTGTGGGGACGAGATCCCCGGATTTTGCGGCGCCGGGGAGTGCGTGGCCGGCGTGTGCCGACCGGCGTGCCGCGTCGACGCCGAGTGCCAGAACGCGCTGTGCCTCACTCCACCCGGGACGACCCGCGGCGGATGCCGGCTGCCGGCGGAGGCCAACTGCCCCACGGGCGTGTGCAGCGCAGGCCTCGTTTGCGGGCTCGACGAGACGTGCCGCACCCCGTGCGACCCCGCCGGAGCGTGCCCCCGCAACGATCAGAAGTGCATCGAGGGTGCGTGCTACGGAAGCCTGGAGAGTTCGGAACCGGGCGACATGCCGTGGCTCTGCGAGGACGGCAGCTACCAGTGCTCCGAAGATGGCGTGCTCCGGCAGTGCAACGTCGGCGGTCTGGGATACGTCGACGGCCAGACCTGCGCGTCCTCAGCCTTGTGCGACGCCGGCGCCGGGGCATGCGCCCCGCCGGCGTGCGATCCGGCGGAAAACCGCTGCGCGGGCGCGCGACTGTCGTACTGCCCTGCGGACCGCCTCTCCCTGGTCGAGAGGGATTGCGTGAGCGCGGAAGCGTGCAGCGCCGGGCTCTCTACCGGCGACTGCGCGTCCGTCTCCTGCACCGCAGAGGACGACCAGTGCGTCGGAGCCACGCTGAGGACCTGCCGCTCGGACGGCTCGGGCTTCGACGAAGAGACGTGCGCGTCGAGCGCGCTCTGTCAGGACGGCCTCGCGGCGCGCCGATGCACGCCGCCGCGGTGCGTCGCGCTGGGGCTCTCGTGCAACGGAGCCGAGCTGCGGCGCTGCAACGAGAATCGCCTGGACTACACCCCGCTCGGAACCTGCGGATCGCCCACGTTGTGCGATCTCGCCGTCGCCATGAACGCGCAATCGTGCACCAGTGCAGCCTGCGCCGCCGGGCAGGTCGAGTGCCGACTCAATCAACTGATGGTCTGCAACACGAGCCGGACGGGGTTCGAGGTCTCCGAGGACTGCGCGACCCAGAACGAGGTCTGCGTGGAAACGCTCGGCGGCGCGTCGTGCGAGCCGCGGGACGTCACGCCCGTGGTCCAGATCCCCGTGCCGGGATCGCCGGTTCTCACCTACGGCATCGACGAGCACGAGGTGACGCGCTTCCAGTACGAGCAGTTCCTCGTCGCCAAGCTCACCGGCGACGACAGCTTCGACATGAGCGGACAAGACCCCGCGTGCGCGTTGAATGCGAGGTACTGGACTATCCAGCCGGCGGCCGAGGTCCACGACGAGATCAAGTCCCGAAGCACGCAACCCCAGGCCCAGGTCGATTGGTGCGATGCCAAGGCCTACTGCAAGTGGGCCGGCAAGCGGCTCTGCGGGCCGATCTCGCCCGGCACCACCCTCGCCTTCGGCGACTACGCGGATCCCGCCGTGAGCCAGTGGATGAACGCCTGCTCGGCGAACGGCGTCACCGCCTACGGGTACGGTGCCTCGTTCGACCCGGCCGCGTGCTGGAACGGTCCGAACGACGTCACGACACCGAAGCTCGGATGCCAGTCCTCGGTTTCCGGCTACGACGGCGTCTTCCACCTCTCGGGCAACGTCAGCGAGTGGGAAGACACCTGCTCGGGGGATACGTGCAGGGTCCGCGGCTTCTCGGTCGACATCGGCCTGACTTCCCCTCCTGCCGACCTCTCCACCGCCACGCGCTGCGCGGCCAATGCGCTCGGCGACGCTGCCGACAAGTGGACCACGCACTACTACGTCGGCTTTCGCTGCTGCACGGATCCCGCATGACGACCCCGGGCCTCGTCGTGCGGGCGTTCCGGATCTCGCTCTTCGTCGCCGTGTCCGCCCTGATGGCGGGCGCCTGCTCCAAGAAGGACGAGATCACGGTGAAGGAGAAGGACATCTCGACCGACCAGGTCGGGAAGGCCTGCAACGCCGGTGACGAGCGCCCGTGTGGCGGCGGCGTCTGCATCGCGGGTCGGTGCCGGCAGCGATGCGGAACGGACGCCGAGTGCTCCGGAAGCATCTGTCTCGTGGAAGAGGCGGGCGGCGCAGGGGGATGCCGTCTCGACGACGAAGCGGACTGCGCCCCCGATACCCCTTGCAGCACCGCGCTCTTGGCCTGCTCCATCGATTCGTCGTGCCGGATCCCGTGCAGCGATTCTCTGCCGTGCCCGCGCAACGACCAGAAGTGCATCCGCGGAGCGTGCTTCGGCTCGCTGGAAGCGGGCGATCGCCCCTGGGAATGCCAGACGGAGTCGTTCCGCTGCACGAGTGAGGGGGTCCTCGAGCAGTGCAACACCCGCGCCGCGGGGTGGGCCGCCGTCGAGGACTGCGAAACCGAAGCGCTGTGCGACGCGGAAGCGGGTCGCTGCGACGTGCGACGGTGCGACGTTGCCGACACCGGGTGCGCCGGAGCGGCCCTCACCTTCTGTGACCCCGCGGGAGATCAACCGTTGGTCCACGAAACTTGCGCAAGCGACGCGCTCTGCAAGGCAGGGCTCGAGCACGGCGCGTGCGCCGAACCAGCGTGCTCCGCGAGCGACTCGCGCTGCGAGCAGGGAAAGCTGATCGCGTGCCGAACCGACCGAACGGGCTTCGACGAGGAGATCTGCGCGAGCCCGGGCCTGTGCCAGCAGGGCCTGGCGACGGGCACTTGCCCTTCACCCGCATGCACGCCGAGCGCGCTCTTCTGCCAGGGCACCGAGCTCCGACGCTGCGACGGCTCGGGCTCGGGGTCGGTCTCGCTCGGCACTTGCGCCACGGCGGCGTTGTGCGCGGCCAGCGTGACCGCGGGGATCCAGACCTGTGCGCTGCCCACGTGCCAGTCGGGTCCTCCCTCGTGCTTCCGAGGCGCGTTGCTCCAGCAGTGCAACTCCGACCAGACGGGGGTGGAGACCATCGAGGACTGCGGGGCGGCGGGCGAGATCTGCAACCCGTTCTTCCGGAGGTGCGAGCCGCTCCAGAAGACACCCCTCGTCAACGTCGACCCACCCGGCTGGACGATGCCCACGTACTACATCGAGGCGCGGGAGGTCAGCCGCTACCAGTACTACCAGTTCATGGTCCTGAAGGCGGCGGGCGCGAACAACCTGTTCACGACCGACAGCGAGAGCCTCACGGGCTGGACGTTCAACGCCGCCTGCACCGCCGGTACCGGCGGGGGTCGCCCCTTCGGCGACAACGACGCCACGGGATTCATCAGCCTCGACGTGCTGGCCGACCCGGGCGTCGCCGGCGCGCTCCCGATGACCGACGTCGACGCGTGCGATGCCAACCTCTACTGCGAAACCATCGGGCGGAATCTCTGCGAATCCACCAACCCGTTCTTCCAGGGGGACTTCGTCGCGAGCTACGCCGACCCGGCCCTCGATTACTGGACCTACGTGTGCACCGCCGGGGGCACCCAAGCGTACGGCTACGGGAGCGCTTTCGACTCGGCCGCATGCAACACGAGCACGCCCTTCGAGATCTCGGGAACGCGCGGGACCTGCCAGTCGCAGGCCGCTGGCTTCACCGGCGTGTTCGACCTGAGCGGTAACGTTCCCGAGTGGACGGGGATGTGCACGCGTTCGCCGGTGGCGCCGCGGCTCGGGGATACGTGCCGCGTTCGAGGGGGCGATCCCGATGCGACGAGCAGCGTGCCCGCTGCCGACCGCACGCGCTGCGCCGGCAATGCGTTCGGAGACAGCCGGTCGGCGGAGAGCTGGGCAGGGATGGGGTTTCGATGCTGCGAGCACCCCTGATGAGGCCGCTCCGTCGGAGCCTGGACGTGGCACTGCCGTTGGCCCTGGCGGTGACGATTTCGTGCTCGAAGGAGAACGAAGTCGGCCTCGGCGAGCGCCAGTTCGACGACGTCCTGAATCTCGGAATCGACTGCACGACCGAGAAGCCCAGCTTCTGCGGCGCGGGTCTCTGCGTCGCCGGCGTCTGTCGCGAAGCGTGCGGAAGCGACGCAGAGTGCCGGGGATCGATCTGCCTGACGCTGGAGAAGGGCGCCTTCGGCGGGTGCCGTCTACCCGCAGAGAGCATCTGCAGCGACGATGCGGGCTGCGAGGCGTTCGGCCTCGCCTGTGGGCTCGACCAGGGCTGTCGAATCGAGTGTACGGCCGAAGGAGGTTGCCCGCGCAACGATCAGATCTGCATCGAAGGCGCGTGCTACGGAGGGCTCGAAGGGGAAGGCAAGAGCTGGCTCGAGTGCCCGAGCGGCCAGGCCCGCTGCCTTCAGAACGGGGACCTCGAGGTGTGCAACGAGGGCGGGCTCGGCTGGGTCCTCGTCGCGGAGTGCGGCGAGCCCGCCGGCTGCGACCTGGAGGGGCGCGCGTGCCACGCCGCCACGTGCGACCCGTCGTCGAACGGCTGCACCGCAGGGGTGATGCGCTACTGCAGCCCGGGTGGCGCCGTACGGCTTCCCGAGCAGGACTGCGGGTCGCAGGCGCTCTGCGAGGCCGGCCTCGCTACGGGCGTTTGCGCGGACCCTGCGTGCACCGAAGCGGACGATCGATGCGCCGGCGCCGTGATGAAGCTCTGCAAGGTGGATCACACCGGCTTCGAAGCGGACCAGGCCTGCGCGAGCCCTGCTGCCTGCACGGCGGGGCTCGCCGAACGCCGCTGCGCGGGAGCCGTGTGCGATCCGGGCGAGGTCTTCTGCACGGGCGCGGAACTGAGACGCTGTCAGTCCAACGGGGTGAGCAGTGATCTGCTGGATACCTGCGAGACTGCCGAGCTGTGCCGGCAGACGACGGGCTCGACGTGCTCCCAGGCGAGCTGTTCGTCGGGCGACGTGCGCTGCGCAGGTACGCGGGTCTACACGTGCGACTCGAGCATCGGGCAGCTCGTCCTCGTCGACGACTGTGCGCAGCGCGGAGAGTACTGCGACCCCGTCGCGGGCGCCTGCGCCGCCCCCGAGATCAGGGCGTCGGTGTCGGTTCCCGTTCCGGGCGCACCCGGCGAGACCTACGGGATCGACGTGCTCGAGGTGTCCAGCTACCAGTACGCCCAGTTCGTCACCACCCGGGGCACGCCAACGTACACCGACGTCGGCGGAATGGTCGCGATCACGTATCGAGACACCAAGACCTTCGGTCAACCGGCGTTCTGCACCTGGAACGACGCCTACGTCTCGGGTTACCTCCGAGCGGACGAGACCCTCGGGACGGACGCGGCCACCGCGAAACTCACGACGGCCATCGTGGACTGGTGCGATGCGACCGCCTACTGCGAATGGACGGGCAAGCGGCTGTGCGGTGCCATCGGGGGGGGCGCCACGGCGTTCGCCGACTACGGCGACCCGACGAAGGACCAATGGACGAACGCTTGCACGAGCGGTCTCGCCGGAGCGGTGCCGCGCCACGTGTATTCATACGGGAACGTGTACGTCGACGGAACGTGCGAGAACGAGCCGACGTTCGGCTCGGCGCTCGGAACCTTCGCGGCCTGTCAGTCTCCGGTCGCCGCGTACGCGGGTGTTTTCGGCCTCAGCGGCGGAACGCCCGAGTGGACCGACTCCTGTGACGGAACGACCGGCCAGTCCGATTCCTGTCGTGTCCGCGGCTCGTCCTACGACGACCTCGGGATCCCCTTCTCGGAACGATCGCGTTGCATCGGCAACGATGGCGGCGAGGCGAAACCACGCTCCGAGCTGCTCGCGTTTCGCTGCTGCCAGGCGGAACCATGATCCGGCGCTTCCTCGCGTGCGGGGTTGGTCTGGTGCTCGCGTTCGCCTGCTCCAACGAGAACGTGCTCCCCGACGATCCCAAAGCGTCCGCAGCGGGCCGAGGCGGCCGCGCCACAGAATCGGATGCCGCAGGGTTGTTTCCCGAAGGTGCGGCGGGCTCCGGCGCCGCCTCCGGGTGGTACTGCGCAACGGACGACTACGCGGACGGGCTCGTCTGCGACTGCAACTGCGGCGCGACCGACCCGGATTGCGCGGACCCGAACCACGCGGTCGCGGGATGCGGCGTCGGGCAGCGGTGCGCGGAGCGAGGCGTCTGTATCCCCGCGGACTGGACGTGCGCGGCGGACGACTTCGGCGACGGCAGCGTGTGTCATTGCGAGTGCGGAGCGCCCGATCCGGACTGCGACACGCCGGGAGCTTCCGTCGAGGGCTGCACGGCCGGCGAGCGCTGCGGCCGTGGCCGGTGCGTCCCGGAGGCGTGGACGTGCGACCAGGCACGCTACTCCGACGGCACGTCGTGCGAATGCACGTGCGGTGCCGTCGATCCGGACTGTGACGACCCCGCGCTCGGGACGAGCGACTGTGGTGGAGCGCCCTACGTCTGCAAGGCACCCGGCGACTGCACCTACGGGGCACCGTCTCGCTCGTGCGCGCTCGGCGCCGACTGCGGCGGCGTCTCTTGCTGCACCGCCGCGACCATCCCCGGGTCGACCTACGGGATGGGCCGCGGACCGACCGAGGACTACCCGTTCGCCCTCGCATCGGAGACTCCTGAGCGGCAAGTCACGGTGACGGAGTTCGATCTCGACGTTTTCGAGGTGACGGTGGGTCGGTTTCGGCGCTTCGCGGACTTCTTCGACGGGACCGCGCCGCCCGAAGGCGCGGGCGCGCACCCGCGCGTGCCCGGAAGCGGCTGGCAGGCCGCGTGGGACGCCGAGCTCCCCGAGGGCGACTACATCCCGCACTTCTGCGGAGCGCTCTACGCGCAGCCAGCGCTCAACGATCAGGTTCCCATCTGCGTGAGCTGGTACCTCGCATTTGCCTTCTGCATCTGGGACGGCGGGCGGCTCCCGACCGAGGCGGAATGGGAGCTGGCGGCCGCCGGCGGCGACGAGCAGCGGCTCTTTCCTTGGGGCGACGAGGTGGATCTCGGCGTCGAGGTCGCCGGTATCGGAGCGTTCCTACCCGCGAGCAGCCTCGTTCGGTCGGGGCGATGGGGCCACGCGGGGCTCGGCATCAGCGTAACGGAGTGGACGCTCGATGCGTTCGCCGTCGACGCGTACGCGACCCACCCCACGTGCTCGGACTGCGCCCACCTCGACCCGACCGCCACGGAGCGCGTGGTCCGCGGGGGCGCTGGGAGCCTCTTGACGTACTACCGCTCCGCCTTCCGCAGCGGCCAGAGCCCACAGAACCCCAGCGGGTTCCGCTGTGCGTACGACCGCTGACGCAGCGAGCGCGAGATCGCTGGCGCGAGAGCGTCGTCCCTCCGCCAGAGGGCCACGACGGCGTCACCGTGCTCGATCAGAAGTAGCGGCGTCGTGGGGTTCCCGATGGGCCGACCGTGAGCTTCGCGCCCCGCCGGCCGAAGGACGGCGACGGACCAGACATGCTGAGGTTCAGCGTATCGACGAAGCGCTCGACCAGGTGCGCGGCAAGGTGGCCAGGCACGCGACCCGCCGGCGAGCGCCGATCGTCGCGGATTGCGCCCGGGGCGTCGACGCACCCGAGCCTGCGGTAGACTCCGGGGCTCGATGCGGACGACCTCCGACGCCCCGTGCGAGTCGTGCCGCGCGCGGGGCCGGCGAGGGGTCCGGCGCGCGGCGCTCTGCTTCGTGCTCGTCGTGGTCGCGTGCGGCGGGGACGACGCCGGTTCGACGTCGGGAGCCGGTGGCGCGGACGGCTCGGCCGGATCGTCAGGCGCGTCGGGCGCGTCGGGCGCGTCGGGAGCTGCTGCCGTCGCCGGGTCCTCGGGAACGTCCGCTGGCGGCCTCGGCGGCGGAGTGGGCGACGCGAGCGCCGACTCGAGCCGCCCGCCGCCGCCGCTGCCGCAGCTCACGGGGACGACGCCCGCGGCGGGCGAGGTGGTCCCTCGCACGGCGAGGCTCGGGCTGGAGTTCGCGGAGGTGCCCGCGGCCGACGCGCTCCGGGGCTTCACCCTCGACTGCGGCCCGGGCACGCCGGAGCACGACGCGGATCCGCTGGGCGTGCGCGTCGTGCTGAACCCGCGGACGGAGCTGCCCGCAGGCGGCGCGTGCACGCTCCGCTGGGAGGGCCCGAGCGGTCCCGAGTCCCTCGCGTTCGACGTGGCCGGCAGGGGTGCGCCCGCGATCATCCCTCACGACCGGACCGACCGCTCCTCGATGCTGCCCTTCCCGGACGACTTCTACCTCGACGACGATCCGACGACGCCCAACGGCAAGCGCGTCGCGATCCCGAGCCTCGCGCGCCCGGACGACGTCAACACCGTGCTGTCGGCCCTCGCCGATTCGACGACCAACCTCGACGGGTTCAGCCCCATCGCGCCCTGGGTCGTGAAGCTGCCGGACGCGCCCGACCCGGCCACGTTGCCCCTGACGGAGGCGGCCTCCCTCGATCCGCTCTCGACCGTGGCGCTCGTGGACGCGACGACGGGAGCCCGCGTTCCCTTCACGCTCCTCGCGGAGAGCGGAACCAGCACCGACGGCTCGCCGTCCCACGACCTCGTGGTGAACCCCAGCACACCGCTGGAGGAGAGTCGCGAGTACGTGCTCGTGGTGACGCGCCGTGCGCTCGTCGACCCCACGCGACCCCTCGAGGCCGACGATTTCTGGACGCGTGTGAGCGATCCCGGTGGGACCCCGAGCGGTCCAGACGAGACGCGATCCGCGGCCCTGGCGACGAAGGCGCTCGCCGCCCTCGCGACCACGACCCCGCCGATTCGCCGGGACGACGTCGCGACCGCGGTCCATGCGACCGTGCGCACGCTCACCGACGTCCCGAACGACCTCCTGGCCATCCGCGAGCAGGTGCAGGCGGCGCCGGCGCCCACCTTCGCGATCACCAACCGGCGTACGTCGTCCGAGCCCGATGTCGCCGCGGTCGTCACCGGGACGGTGACGGTTCCCTCGTTCCGCAGCGGGTCGTTTCTGCATCGGGGGTCCACGGGCTTGCCCGAGCAGAACGGCACGACGGATCTGCCGTTCGTGCTCGCGCTTCCCCAGGCGGCCGCCGCCGGGCCCGTCCCCATGGTCTGGTACCAGCACGGGATGCCCGGCAGCGCGGAGACCGAGGTGCCCCGAAACGCCGGGCGCGGCCTGGCGACGGCGGGCTACGCCGTCATCGGCTTCACGGACATCCCGAACCGCGAGCTCACCGGGGGCACCAATGCCTCCGCCTACGCCATCGGCATCTTCACCACCGTGCTCAGCACCCGACGCATGCCCGACTACCTCGCAGTGCTGCCCCACGCTGAGCAGCTCGCGTTCGTCCGCGCCCTGCCCGAGCTCGCGACCCTGGACGTGCTCCCCCTCGCCGCGCCGGACGGCACGCCGGAGCTCGACACGACCGCGAGCCTCCTCTACCTGGGGATCAGCCAAGGATCCCATCGCGGAACGGGGCTCCTGGCGTACGTCCCCGAGGTGCGCGCGGCGGCGCTCGTGGTCGGCGGTGGGCGGTTCTCCGGGACGCTGGTGAACCAGGCGAAGGGAAACCCTCTCGGCGTCGCCATCTACCCGATGGTCGGCCAGTTCTTCCCGAGCGTGACCTGGAGCGAGTACTGGCTCGGCGCGTCCATCGCCCAGATGGCGACGGATGGGCAAGACGAGCTCCTGCACGCCCGGTACCTCTACCGGGAGCCGCACGATCTCGGCACGCCGGAGCGAGCCAGCGTGCTCGTGACCGAGGGCCTCGGTGACGGCTTCGTCCCCGAGTACTCGACCCGAGCCGCGGCGTGGGCCTTCGGGATCCCGCAGCTCGCGCCCGCCGCCGTCGCCGTGCCGTTCCTGCAGCCGGTCTCCGGACCCGTGCGGGCGAACATCGATGCGCGCACCACCGCCGCGTTCTTCCAGTACGTCCCCGCGGGTCACCCCGGCGTTCCGGCCACGCCCGGCTGCGCGGCGACCGGCCAGACCGAGGGCCATTACTGCGCCCAGACCACCCCCGAGGCCCAGGCCCAGCGCCTCCGGTTCTTCGACACCGCGCTCGTGGGCGTACCGGAGATCGTCGAGTGAGCGCGGAGATGCTCGGCGTCACCGTACGCGCGCGCCAGCGCGTCCACGATCGGTAGCACCCCTGCGATCTTCAGCTAGGGTTCGATCGGTTGGCCGCCATCGCAACACCGAAGTTTCGCGAGGGAGTGACCGTCGCCGACGCCGCGGCGATCGAAGCATTCGTGGCCGAACAGCACTCCCTCGACCGCGTGATTCGTGACGGCCTCGCTCTCGACCCGCCGGCGCTCGTCGTGGACGTGATCGTGATGGACGAGTACACGCACGACGTCGTGCTCCCGTGGCGCGACGGCCTGTTCCTCGTGTACGACACGACCTGACTCGGCGGTGTCACGGCGGTCGCCGTGTGGGATCACCATCCGACGGCCGACGAACTCCTGGCAGCTCGGCTCGAGGGCGGATGGACGCCGACGCCGACGAGCATGAAGGACGGCAAACGCGTGCTCGGCCACGCGGCGTGCGCCGTGCAATCTGCGTCCCGGCCCGGACCGTCGGGTATCGAGAAGGAGTAGCCGCACTCGATCGACGCGGCGAGGTGCCGCGAAGGCCGGCGGTCGGAAGCGCGTGGTCGAAGGAGCCCCGCGTTCAAGGCACGATCTTCATTTCGCCGGCCTCGCCGTCGGCGCCGCGGTTCACGTCGGAGGCGCCCCCGACACCCGGGGCACCGAAGGCGAGCACGTTGCCGTCCAGCGTCGGGGCGCTTCCCTCGATCCACACGGCGAACGACGGACCGCCGGCTCCGCCGCCGCCGGGTCCGCCGTCGCCCCCTCGGCCACCGTCTCCGCCTGCACCGCTCGATCGCGGCAGACCGCACGTCATGATCGCGCGGGCGCCTCCTGCTCCGCCGGCTCCGCCGCGGCCGCCGTCTCCGCCGAAACCGCCATCTCCGCCGCGGAGCGCCGTGATGGTCGAAGAGCGGATCGCCGTCAGCGGGGACCGAAGGAGCACGATCCCGAACGAGCCCCCGCCCGGTCCCCCGCCGGTCCCCGCCGCGCCGGCGCAGCCGCCAGCGCCGCTTCCTCCCCCGCTCGGGCCGGACTGGAGGGTTCCGCAGTTCGTCGTGCAGTAGCTCATGCCGGCCGTTCCACGCATGCCGGCCAATCCGTGCGTTCCGTCCGCGCCCGCGGCTCCGGGCCCGCCGATCCAGCGCCCGGCGACGAAGCCGCCAGCGGTGCCCGATGCGCCAGGAGCGCCGCTCGTCCCGGCTGACCCATCGGCTCCGTCTACGCCGTCGCTCCCGCCGGAAATCACCCCGCTGCAGCTGCCGGGGTTGTTCTGAGCGCTTATTCCGACACCGCCGATCGATCCGGGTTGCCCACAGGTGGAGCTGCCCGCCGCGCCGCCCGCCGGTCCCGTCAACGTGATGCATCCGCTGCTGCACTGCCCGCGGACTCCGGGTCCTCCATTGCCCCCGGTGTCGCCGTCGATCCCGCTCGGTCCGTTCGCGCCGGGTGCGCCCGCTCCTGCCCGGAGCACGAGCCGTTCGAGGGTCAGTCCGGAGGCGCTGTCGATGAACGCTCCGATGCTCGAAGCTCCCTTCACGGAGGCGGCGTCGGTGGACACCGAGAGGTCCCCCACCACGGTCCTCCTCGTCACTCCCGCGGCGCGCAGCCCCACGACGTCGCCGTTCGCAGCCGCCACGCCATGGAGGGCCGTCACGTTGCCGACTGCCCGCTGCCAGCCGGCGTTGCGGGAGAACCCACCCCAGATCGAGATCCCGTCGGCCACCGTGACGGTTTCGTCGTACCGTCCGTCCGAGACGTAGACGTGATCGACGCCACCGCCGAGGACGGCCTTCGTCACGGCGGCGCCGATCGTGCGAAGAGGGGCAGCCCTCGATCCGTCGTTGCCGTCGTCACCCGCCACGGCGACGAAGAGCGCGCGAGAGGCATCGCCATCGATGCCGTCGCAGTTCGAGTCGACGAACCCGGGGTCGGGTTCATCGACCGCACCCGTGGGTACGCAGGTCCCGCCGTCACCCGCTGAACCCGCGACACCGCCGGAGCCGTCACCCGCTGAACCCGCGACACCGCCGGAGCCGTCACCCGCTGAACCCGCGACACCGCCGGAGCCGTCACCCGCGGAGCCACCGTCACCCGCGGAGCCACCGCCGCCCGCGGAGCCACCGTCGCCGGAAACGCCGCCCGCGCCGCTCCCGCTCCCGCCGCCGGCTCCCGCTTCGCCTCCGGCTCCCGACGTGGCCACGTCGGCGCCGGCGTCTGCGTCGATTGCGGGGGTGATGTTCGTGCTGGAACAACCTCCCAGTGCCAGGCACGTGAGGAGGATGCGGAGGGTGACGTCATCGCGAGTCGACGGTGCCGAGGTGTTCATCGTGTTCGCCACCAAAGCAACGGCCGTGCCGGCGCGGCGCCGGCACCGGCGAGCTTCTCCCACTCGGGCGTCACGGTGCCGGCAGCGCCTCGGTCGACGGCGCGGGCGTCCGCGACTGCGCACTCGACCCCGCAGCCCTGGGTTGGTCGCTACCCAACGCTGGTGAACGCCCACCGTTCACATGCCCGCGAAGAGGGTGATAACCTCGACGCAATGCGAAGTCCCACGGGGTTGCTCTTCGTTTCGCTCGTTGCAGGGGTGGCGGCGTGCGCGTCTGATGACGACAGCAAGTCCTCCGGGCGGAGCGGCGGCGCCGGCGGTGCGGACGTCGACGCTTCGGGTGTCGGGGGTGCCGGCGGAGTAACCGGGGGCGCAGCCGGGACGGGCGCGGGCGGAACCGCGGGACAAGGCGGTACGGGCGGTGGAGGCGCCGGTGGCGCGGGCGGGACGAGCGCGGGCGCGGGCGGCGCGGGCGCGAGCGCGGGGGGCGCGAGCGGGAGCGGAGGTGGAGGAGCCGCGGGCAGCGCGGGAGCCTCGCTGGACGCGGCGAGCGACGTGCAGATGGACGCGAGCGCCGACGCGACGGCCTGCACGCCGGACGAACCGTGCTCGACGAACGCGGGCGCACCGTGCTGGCTCGGCAGGACCGTGTGCGGCGACGCCGCCCTGTGCGCGGACGACGCGCCCGCCGCGGACGGGACGACGTGCGGGTCCGGACTGTGCGCCGGCGGCGCTTGCCTCGGCGCGACGACGATCTCCGCGGACACGAACCTCACGACGACGCCCGTGACGCCCGGGAGGAGCTGCGCGGAAGCTCCGCAGTACGCCGTCGCCTCGCTGACGGCCTCGGGCGCGACGCTCGCGTCGGTGCCCTTCGACTGTCTCGCCGCCGGCGACGAGGTCCTGCTGGTGAACCTTCAGGGGGCACCGAACGCCACCACCAGCGTGGGCAACTGGGAGCTGCTGATCGTCGACGAAGTCGACGGCTCGTCGGTGACGTTCCGGACGCCCAAGCGTCGAACGTACGGTGATCCGGACGGAACCGACCTCGCCATCGGCCCGGGTATTGCGCAGCAGAAGGTCGCCCTCGTGCGAGTCCCACGCTTCGGGGCGCTCACGATCGCCTCGGGCACGACGCTGACGGCGTCGGCGTGGGACGGCTTCACCGGAGGCGTCGTCGCGCTGCGCGCGGCGTCCCTCGACGTTCAGGGGACGATCTCGGCGGCCGAGCTCGGCTACCGGCCGGGCGCCTGGAGCACGGACTCCGGGTGCGTCGACAACGTCGAGACGGAGGCCGGCGAGTCCATCACCGGGCTCGGCGCGGCGGGCACGCTGCGCAACGGCGGGGCGCCCGGCGGGCTCGGCGCGGCGTCGGGGATCTCCTTCAACTCCAACACGCCGATCAACCCCTCGGCCGGGCACGCGCGCGCGGGAGAGCCCGGCCAGAATCCGAACGGGCGCACGCTCGGCGAGCCTGGAGAGGCGTACGGCACGAACGACGGGAGCAAGCTGACCATGGGCTCGGGCCCGAGCGGAAATCTGACGTGCGGCTCGAGCGGGTCCGCGATGCTCATGCCCGGATTCGACCCCGCGGCGGGGATCGTCCTCCTGCTCGCAGGTGACGTGACCCTGGGCGCCTCAGGTTCGATCACGGCGACTGCGCCCGACGACGTCCGCGACGTCGCGGCATCCGGAGGTACGGTGTTCATCCGCGGCGCGACGCTCACTCTGGGCGACGCGCTCGTCACCGCGCGAGGCGGCACCGCCACGAGCCAGAACGGGGTCGGCCCCACGGGCACGAACCAGGCAAGCCCCGGGTACGTGATGCTGTCGGCCACCGGCACCATCAGCGGCACGACGGATCCGATCGCGAACCTCGTGCCGTAGCGTCGCGCGGACGAGCCGGCAGCCGAAGTGTTCGGTGACGCTTCCCGCTTCGCGCTCGGGGGCGCGCTCAGCGCTTGATGGCTTCGGGAATTCGACGGAACGCGCCGCGCACGGCGGCGCGGATGGCCTGCAGCTCGGTCGCGCGGACGCCGCGGTCGTTCTCGATGTGGGAGTGCCCGCGGAGGATGGCGAGCAGGGCGCCTCCTTCCTTCTTCCGGAGCACCGCGGACACCACGCACGTGGTGTGGGGGCCCCCGCGTCCTTGCTGCGTCTCGAGCGTGACCAGCTTCGCCGAGACGACGTAGCGCTCGCCCTTGGACGCGGGCCGCACGTCCATGCCGCCGATCTCGCGCTCCACGGTGTCGCGGAACGCGCGGTCGAGGTCCACGTACTGTCGCTCGACGCCGAGCGTCGTCTCACCCACGTCGATGGAAGGCGCCCCCGCGTGGACGCTCGCGCCCGCGGTCAGCACGGCCAGCGCCACCGCTGCCAGGAGCTTGCGCCGCGGCGCGGCGCCGCTCGCACGTACGTGTCCCGCTCTCCCAGGTTGGAGCATCGCCATCGGGCCTCCTCGACGCCCGCAGCGACCGAAGGGCCGCTGCGTGGGGCGCGTTTCGGCTGTTACCCGCTGGGCCCCGCCGCGGCCAAGGAAACGACGAGCCGCCTCAGCGCCGCCCGGTGATCCGCTCCAGCGAGACGACCTCGTCCCAGGCGTCCTCGTGGCCGTCGTAGTGCACCTTGACGCGATCGCGCGACACGACCTCGATGATGGTGGCGCCGTAGATGGAGCCGCGCCAGCGCACGCGCACCGCGTCGCCCACCTTGAAGGGGCTCGCCGGGCCGGCGGAGGCGGCCGCGCGCGGGGCCCCCAGGGCGCGGGTGACCTGTGGCGGGGGGGGCGGGGGCGTCACCTCGCCTTCCGCGAGGCCCTTGATGCGCTCCGGGGTGACGTCCTCGTTCCAGCGCTCGTCGTACCCTTCGAAGTGGACGCGGAACCGGTTCGCGCTCTTGATCTCCAGGATGAACGCCGGGTACTCGCGCCCCTCCCACTCCACCCACACGCGATCGCCCACGCGGTAGGGCTTCTTGCAGCCGGGCAGCGTGACGGCCAGGAGCGCCGCCACGACGAAGGCCGACGCGACGGTCCGGATCACGGCGATTCTTGGATCCGCGCGGCCTGCAGCGCGAGATCACGCGGCTGCCAGCCCGCGCGCCGCACGGCCGCCTGCTCGTCCGCCAGCCAGGTCGCCACGCGCTCGCGCGTGGTGCGGTACGCGTACTCCAGAATGCTCCGACGCGCGGCGAAGCTGGCCGGGTTGTACATGAAGAGGATCGCGTCGGTGGGATCCGGCTCGATGCGGATCACCTCCGCGCGCCCCGACGACTGGATCCTGGCGACGGTCTGATCGAGCAGCGCGTGGATGCCGATGCGAATCGCCTGATTGGTCACCCAGAGCAGGCCCTTGTCGCGCACGCTGGGCCGGCGACCGTGCCCCGTGGGGACGTTCGCGGCGGAGATGGGCACCATGGGGTTGATGACGACGACGACGTCGGCGCCCTCGTCCACGGCGACGTCGAGGTCGGAGACCTGCGCGGGCCCCGCGTCGATGTAGTGGCGATCACCAATCCGCACGGGGGAGAAGAACGGCGGCACCGCCATGCTCGCGATGCACGCGCGACTGACCCGGATGTGGTCGTAGCCCTCGCGGCCGAAGAGCACGCGCTCGCCG
Source organism: uncultured Polyangiaceae bacterium (assembly GCA_964487605.1). Taxonomy (GTDB): domain Bacteria; phylum Myxococcota_A; class Polyangia; order Polyangiales; family Polyangiaceae; genus JAJDAH01. The sequence continues at coordinate 10,911 of CAZARU010000049.1, read as the reverse complement.
CTGTCCAGGTCGTGCGCCATGATGAGCAGCCGCCGGGGCATGGCGCCGAACGAGTTCGGCACCCCTCGACGGACGAAGAAGTCCTCCAGGAACCGCTCGTAGCCGTCCAGGGAGAAGACGCCGGCGGGCAGCGAGTCGTACAGCCTGTCGAGCTCCTCCCAGAGGTCGGCGGGGGACGACGAGGGCGCCCGGGCCAGCAGGCTGGCGCCGCCGTGCCGCAGCGCCTTGTACGCCGTCACGATCGTGCGACGCCACTCTCCGAGATCCATGCGGAGCACGTGGCGGCGCTCGAGCGGGAAGTACAGATCGGCCGGGTCGAGGAACGAGCGGTAGGCGCGCTGCACCGGCCGGCCTCCCGCGAGCGCCGCCGCGACGCTCGCACCGCTGGACGTGCCGACGTAGACGTCGAACTCGTGCGCCTCGAGCCCGTCCACGGCGTCCTCGAGGGCGGCCAGCGCGCCAATCTGGTACATCGCGCCGGTCGCGCCGCCCCCGGGCAAGCACAGGGCGATCTTCGGTTTCGCGGCCGTCGCGCTCACGCGGGCTGATCTGCCACGGCGGGCGCGAGGGACCAAGACGGCCGACGCCGCGCGAAGGACGTTGACGCGACTCTATTTTTGTACTCTAGTACATATTCACGCCGCATGGCCGCCCCGACGCCCCACGCCGCCGCCGAACCCACGGGCCTGCGCGACCGCAAGGCCGCCGCGACGCGCGCCGCCATCGGCGACGCCCTGGCCGAGCGCCTCAAGAGCCGGCGCCTGGCCGAGATCACCGTGGACGAGCTCGCCCACGCCGCCCAGGTGTCGCGCCAGACGTTCTTCAACTACTTCGCCACGAAGGAGTTCGCGCTCGACTTCATCTACGCGCGGTGGCTCTTCGAGGGGCAGGCGACGGCGCGCGAGGCCGGGCTCCGCGGGGTGGACGAGATCGTGCACCTCTTCGAGGCGATCGGGCGGCGCGTCAACGAGAGCCCCCTGCGCGCGCGCGAGGTGCTCATGTGGTTCGCAGGGCGGCCGCTCGGTCTGCCTCAGCCGAGCCTGAGCGCCGCGGATCGCGAGCGACTGTCCCCGGCTCAGGCTCACGAGCCCCTCAGGCCGCTGCGCGACCAGCTCCTCGGCGCCGTCGCGGAGGCGCGGCGCGCCGGCCAGCTCACGGCCACCGGGAGCGACTACCAGATGGCGCACCTGCTCGGCGTGCTGCTCTGCGGCGGCACCATCGTGGGGCACTCGACCCCCGACCAGAACTGGGAGGCGCTGTACCGCCACCACGCGCTGCACGCCCTGGGCGTCGCCAAGCGCGGCGGCGCGCGCACGCGTCCAGCACCGCGAACGAAGCCCGGGAAGACGAACCACAGGAGGAAGCGAACATGATGGGGACGGTGAACGTGACCACGGACGCGACGAGGCCGAAGGCCGAGGGAGCGCCACGGAGGATCGTGGATCTTCGCTCCGCGGAGGCGACCGACGCGGCGCTCGTCGGCGGAAAGGCCGCGGGGCTCGCGCGGGCCGCCGCCGCGGGCTTCGACGTGCCGAGAGGCTTCGTGATCACCACCGCGGCCGGGACCGGCCCCCTCGATCTCGACGCGTGGCTGGCGCCGTTCGGCGACGCGAAGTTCGCGGTGCGCTCCAGCGCCGTGGCCGAGGACTCCGGCGCGCGCTCGTTCGCGGGACAGCTCGAGACGCTCCTCGGCGTCGCGCCCGCGGACGTGCCCGCTGCCGTCGCGCGCTGCCGTGCGTCCGCCGAGGCGCTGCGCGTGCTGCGCTACGCGGGCTCGCCGGGGGCCACCGCCGTCCTCGTGCAGGAGCTGGTCCCCGCGGAGTGCGCCGGCGTGGCCTTCACGGCCCATCCGGTCAGCGGCGAGCGCGGCGTCACGCTCGTGGAAGCCGTCCGGGGGCTCGGCGACAGGCTCGTGGGCGGAGAGGTCTCGGCCGAGGCGTGGCGCGCGACGAGTGACGGCGCGGTGCTCACCCGCGCGGTCGAAGCGCCGGTGCTCGACCGCGCGCTCGTCGAGCGCATCGCCGCGCTGGCGCGCGAGCTGGAGACGCTCTTCGGTCGCCCGCAGGACGTCGAGTGGGCCGTCGCCGGCGGGGCCGTCCGGCTGCTCCAGTCGCGCCCGATCACGGCGCTGCCCGCGCCCCCCGTGCCGCTGCCCGTGGAAGTCCCGGAGGGCCGCTGGGAGCGCGACGATCATCACGCGGTCCTCTCGCCCCTCGGGTGGACGTGGTTCGCGCCCTACCCCAAGGCCATGGCGCGGTCGCTCGGCGCGTTCCTGCCGCTGAAGGACGTGCTCGCCCGGAACGTCGGCGGGCACCTCTACCTGCAAATGGTCATGGAGGGCGGCGACGGCGCGCCGCCGCCGCGCTGGGTCTTGTGGCTCGTGTCCCGGCTCATCCCCGCCATGCGCCGCGCGAACGAGAAGTGCGTCGAGCTGCTGGACGGCGAGACCTACCTCCGCACCATCGACGAGTGGGAGTCCGAGGGGCGGCGCGCGATGCGCGACGCCACCGACGCGCTGTACGACCCGGATCCGACGGCGCTGTCGAACGACGAGCTGCTCGCCTGCATCCGGCGCGCCCTCGAGCACTCCGGGCGCGGCCTCGAAAAGCACTCGGATCTCCACATGCCCGGCTTCCTCGCGCTCGGAAAGCTGCTCCTCTTCATCGAGGACGAGCTGGGCTGGGAGCCCACGCGCGTGCTCGAGCTGGTCACGGGCAGCTCCACCGAGACGACCGAGCTGCACCGGAGCCTGGAGCAGCTCCTGGCCGAAGCGGACGTCGACGCCGCCCTCGGCGACTCGCCGTTCCCCGCGACGTGGGGCGAGCTCTTCGCGCGCTTCCCCGCACTCGGCGCACGCCTCTCGGAGTGGTACGCCGCCCACCACCTCCGGATCCTCCACTACGATCCGAAGCACGCCACCCTCGGGGAGCAGCCCGAGGTCGTCCTCGGGATCGTCGCGGCGATCGCCGAAGGGCGTCGCTCCCCTCGCCCACCGCAGCGCTCGCCGGCGGAGCCGCTGCTCGCCGAAGCGCGCGAGCGCCTCGCGCCGGACCGGTTCGCTGAGTTCGAGCGCCTGGTCGGCCACGCGCGGCGCGGCTACGCGCTGCGGGACGAGAACGGCATCGAGACGGTCTCGAGGCCCTCCGGGCTGCTCCGGCACTACGTGCTCGAGCTCGGCCGGCGCCTTCCCCTCGAAGCACGCGAGCACGCGGTCTACCTGCTCGTGGAGGAGCACGGGCCGGCGCTTCGCGGCGAGATCCCCGATCTGGCCGCGCGCGTGGCGAAGCGCCGCGGAGAAGAGAGCTGGGCGCTCGAGAACCGCGGTCCGCGCTACCTGGGCGGACCGCCGGACGCCATGCCGCCCGTGGACGCGTTCCCGAGCGGCCTGGCGCGCGTGCTCCGCGTCTTCTCGTGGGTGAGCGCGGCCGAGGCGCTCCCCACGCCGGCCGAGGGCGACGGTCCGCTCACCGGCATCGGCATCGGTTCGCGCGTCGTCACCGCGCGCGCTCGCGTCGTCTCGCGGCCGGAGGAGCTGGCCGCGCTGCGCCACGGCGAGGTGCTCGTGTGCCGCATCACGTCTCCGGAGTGGTCCATCGCGCTCGGGCGCGTGGCCGCCATCGTCACCAACGAGGGCGCGCTGCTCTCGCACCCGGCGATCATCGCGCGCGAGTACGGCCTGACCGCGGTCCTCGGCACCAGCACGGCCACGACCCGCATCGCGACGGGCGACAGGGTGCGCGTCGATCCGGTGGAAGCGACCGTGACCATCGTGTCGCGAGCCGGAGCGTCGTGAGGGCGGCGAGGCGTTGCAGGCGGCTCACGCGCGCTCGCGGATCATCGTCGTGGGCACGCCGGACACTCTCGCCCTCGGAGTCGAGAGGGCCGTCGCCGCGCGGTACGACCCCGCCGCCGACCGCTGGTCACCCGTCGCCGAGCTCGACCTCCCCCACGGCGACGAGCCGCGCGCGGTCGCGTGGACGGGGACCGAGGTGCTCGTCTACCTCCATCGGGAAGGCGACGCCTGGGGCGCGTACGATCCGGCAGCGGACTCGTGGCGCCTCTTGCCGACCGATGGCGCCCCGCGCGGATTCGTGAACGCCACATGGTCGGGGCGGCGCCTCATCGTCTTCGCTTGGGCCGACCGACCGCGCGTCGAAGCCGTCGCGTACGACCCCCTCATCGACTCGTGGTCGCCGCTCGCCGACGACGAGTGCGCACCGGAGGTTCACCCATCCCCCGAGGCGACCAGCGCCGCCTGGATCGACGTGGGCGCAGTCCTGTGGGGCGGTGGCGCGGCGGGGTCCGAAGGGGGTTGGTTTCTCTCGATGCCGCCGTGATGCCGCACGCGAGGCACCCGGCACGACCGCCGGTCCTGCGTACCCTCGCCTTCACGGCACGAACCGATACACCGAGTACCTGCTCGACCAGTACACCGTCTCTCCGACCGTCGTGATCCCGTCGACCTGCGCTTGCCAGCCGCTCGCGACGAGGCGCGGCGCGCCGCCGGCGAACGGGAGGCGCCAAAGCCGACTGCAGCCGCCGTCGCCCGGGACTTCCGAGGTGTCGACCCAGAGAAGCGCTCCGGGCGTGGCAGCGACGTGGTTCAGCTCGATCGTGGAGGTGCGCAGGACCCGCTCGGGGCCGCCGGCGAACGCCCGGCTCGTGATCTGCGCGCCCAGGAACGGGCCGGGGTACAGCGTTTGCGATCCGCCCGAGTCGCCTTCGCCGGGGATGTAGCCGCCGTCCGTCGAGGGGCCGTAGTCGTTGCTGAGCACGAACACCTGCGTGTCGTTGCTGGCCTGCCGCCAGTAGAGTTCCGGGGCGTCGTTCGTGAACCACGTCTCCGGATCCACCGCTGCCGTGGGCAGCACCAGCGCGCTCCGACCCTCGAACCATGCGAGGCCGCCGGCGCTCGCCACCGGCTCACCAAGGTACTCTCTCGACGTGCGCACGAGCTCCGGCGTGCCGACCGAGCCGTCCGACGCGACCACGGCTCGGTGGAGCGAATGCACGTCACCGGCGTCGACGATCCAGTACAGCGCCGACCCTTCGGCGGTGATCGAGTGGCCGCTCCACGAAGACCCAGCGACGCCGGTCGAAGCCGTCGTGCCCGTCGAGAGATCGACCGCCACGAGCGTGTGGGTCTCGTCGAAGAAGTAGGCGTGGTCGCCCACGATGGCGAAGCCGTCCATCCGCGCGTTCACGACGGTCGCGGCTCGCACCACGGGCTCGGTCGCGAAGTAGATCGCGGCGACGTCGATGCAACCCTGGCTCGACAGGCACGTGGACGCGCCGCCGCTGAAGTAGACGCCCGCCGGCGTCGCCACCACCTTGGTGATCTTCGCGACCGTCAGTGTCGTCACGTCCGGTACCGATGCGATGTGTTCGCCGTCGAGGAAGTCGTCGCAGGTGGGCGCGTCGCTCGCGCCGGTCGCGTCCGGGCCACCCACGTCGCGGTGCCCTCCCGTATCCGCGCCTCCCGCGTCGCGGTGCCCTCCCGCATCTGCGACGCCGCCATCCTTCCCGCCCGCCGCATCGGTCCCGGCCGCATCCGCGCCAGTGCTCGCGTCGAGATGCGAGAAGCGTGCAGCGAACTCCGTCCGATCGTCGGCGCAGCCGGCGAGCAGAAGCGCCGTCAGCGAGGCGCACGACAGGTCCGAACCCCGAAGTCTCAAGCATCGCAGGCTAACACGGCAGACCTCCCGTCGCCCCTGCCCGATGCGGCGTAGGCGCGCGCAGCTCCGACGATCGCGGCCCGCACGTAGCCATGCGTGAAGCCGCCACGAGAGCGACGCGTGGCGGGTCTCGTCGCGCGCAATCCGCGAGTAGAAGTCGCGCACCTTCGCGTCGCGAGCGCGTCCCGCCAGGGCCCACCCGAGGAGCGCACCGAACGTCTCGCGCACGCAACCCTCGCGGGCGTTGTCGAGGGCGATCTCGAAGACAGACCGCGTGCGCGGCGCTTCGCGGAGGTTTCCGCTGAAGCGCGCGCGACCCGCGAGCCGCCGTGCGCGCCGGGCGTGGTCCATCTCGTCCCTTCTCGCGCGGCGCGCGGATCGCACGAGACTGCCGGGCGCGCCGTGAGTCCGGAGCTCGCCGGCCAGGGCCTCGAACGCATCCGCGGAGGCTCGCTCGTAGTACGCCATGCGTGCGAAGTGCTGCGCGAGACTCCGGGGCTTCCCCGGGTGCTCTCGGAGACCGGGTGGGCGTCGGCCGTCGATCGACGAGCAGACGACGCGGCACTCGACGTCGTCTCCCGACGGCGCACAGTCGGCGAACGCCAGCCCGCAGATCGAGGGGCAGTCGAGCGCGCCCGCATTCACGCGCCGGCCCGTGCACCGCACGAGGTACCTACCGAGCTGGAGCGCTGGCCGTCGTCGGTCGCGCACAGCTTGCTCGGGCTCGACGCCGATCCGCGAGCCGTGGCGATGGCCCAGCGCTGCGCGAAACTTGCACGCGGCGACGTCCACGTGCTGCGCCGTCCGCGCGCACTCGACGAACGGCCATCGTGGCCCGAACGGACCGCCAGCGCGCCCCGCAGAGCGACGGCGACGGCCTCGACGACTGAGAGGCGAGAGCGGCCTCGGCCGCCCGCCTGCGAGTGGCAGGCCCCGGATTCGCGCGGACCTCTTGCGTTGCGCCAGGCGGGGTCTACCCTCGACCTCCCCAACCCAGGAGGCATGCACATGGCAAGCGAGTACAAGGGCACCTGTTTCTGCGGCGCGGTCGAGCTCTCCGTCAGCGGTGAGCCAGCGGCGATGGGCTATTGCCACTGCAGCTCGTGCCGACACTGGTCCGCGGGCCCGGTGAACGCGTTCACGCTGTGGCAGCCGACGTCGGTCAAGATCACCAGGGGCACCGACAACCTGCTCACCTACAACAAGACCCCCGGCAGCTCGCGCAAGTCGTGCAAGACCTGCGGCGGCCACGTGTTCACCGACCATCCCGGCATGAAGCTCGTCGACGTGTACGCGGCGATCATCCCCAGCTTCGCGTTCGAGCCCGGGGTGCACGTCCACTACGGCGAGAAGGTGCTGTCGATCCGCGACGGCCTGCCCAAGTTCAAGGACATGCCCGCCCCGATGGGCGGCTCCGGCGAAACGCTGGCGGAGTAGACCTCACGGGCGACGTTGCCGCGCGGCGTGAAGCTGGCGCACGACACGCGCGGCGCGGACGTTCGGCTGGCAGGCGCACTACCGCATCGCCGACGCGGGCGGCCTCGACGACTCTCGCACCCTCACGGGCGCGTCGCCGGGGCGTGCCCGCGGAGTCCAGACCGAGTTTCGTCACAAGACGCTGCACTGGCGACAACCGTTGCCAAACTCGTCGCACAGCCCGGCGGGCGGACCTGCGTCGGGGTTGGGGCAGGCGCCAGGAATGGCGCAGCAGTCGATGTCAGACGTGCACGAGGTCGTCTGAAACTGACACGGCCAGCAACAGCCATTGCCCAGGCACGACTCGCCAACGGCGCACTCCTGGTGCGTCGTGCACGGGTTGCACGCGGGAAAGCACAGCTGAGCGAGGTCGTTGATCTCGATGACGCCCGAATTGGCGCAATGAATGCCGGTCAAGGACAGCGACTGCGGACGGCCGTCGCAGGTGCAGCGATACCGACCCCCACCATCCGGGCCGGTGCACTGGATGGAATGGAGGCTGTCGTCGGAACAGCGCACCGTCGCCGTACCTGCACCCGAAAAGCCGACAGTAGGTCCGGTGCATGATTCGAAGTCGCGGTTCCCGCACGTGGGAGGACCGCCCGTCCCGGCCACGCCGCTCGCGCCGCCGACGCCGCCGGTCCCCGCCACGCCGCCCGTGCCCGCCACGCCGCCGGTGCCGCCCACGCCACCAGATCCGCCCGTACCACCAGAGCCACCTGCACCGGCCCCGCCCCCCTGTCCAGCATCGGGCGAGCACGGACAGCCGGCCATGCCGCACTCGCAGCCGACGTCAGGAGGCACGCAGCGGCCTTCATACCGAGCGAGGCCCTCGATGCACGCGCCGGATGCGTCCGGCAGGACGAAGTCGCAGTACCCGAACGCCGGGCCGGTGCAGCGCAGCGGCAGCAACGGGATCGAGCAGGGTATCGACCCTCGCGTCGGGTCGTGGTCCGCAAGGCATTGTTCACCGCACACGCCGGCGCCGTGGAATCCCGTGCAGCGCATGTTGGGCTTGAACTCACACGACTTGACGCACAACTCGTACCTGCATTCCCAGCTGCGCTCGGTCAGATCGGGCATGCAGTTCAGCGGTCCGGGGCAGTCGAGCCCGTCGGGTGTGCAGGGGATGCCGCACCAGCCGGTGTCGAGGCACTTCGCCGGTGCGTCGCAGTCGGTGTGCTCGTCGCAGCCACGCCAGTACAGTCCGTGCAGCGAAAAGTGCCGGATGCCGACGCGAATCGCTCGCTCCGAAGAGTCCAGCAAGGGTAGCCCATCGCCAGTCCAGGCCCCGTCGTAACTCCCGATGCGCAAGGCTTCCGGCGCCGCGTTGCCCAGATCGGCCGTCTCGTAGCGAAGGGTCAGGATCGCGTCGCGCTGAAACTGGAGACCGCTGGGTTGTAGGTCGTACACGGGCCCGATCGCGCCCGCGATGGTCTCCGACACGGGCGTCACGGTGATCTCCGTCGGGGCCGTCAGCGCCTCCGGCTGGATCACCAGCTCCAGGCGGCCGTCGGTCGAGCGGATCGTCCCGCCCTCGGATCCAATCAGCGCCGATGCGGTTGCCGAGCCCGCGTCGAAGCCCGCGTCCGAGGGCGGCGTCATCGTACCGCCGCTGCCTCCCTCGCAGCCGTGCCACGCCACCAGCGCGAGCCCGGTGATGAGTGGACGGGCCCACGAGAGCAAGCGGCCGTCGCGGCGCCGGTGGCGGGTCGGTCCGAGGGCGCGTCTGCGTCGAGTCGTCGATTCGCAGGCGGACGGGCTGGCTGTCGGCAGGACGTTCACGCTAGCAAGGATCGTCCGCGATCTCCTGCGAGAACGGAGCTCCGGGCGGGTCGACAGAATCCGCATGGAGGCTCCATGGATCGTCCGTGGACGATCCGTAGGCGTCACTCCGCGCAGCCGGAGGCCCTGCGCCAGCGCCGGCCGCGCCCGGTGAAGCTCGGCGCGCCCCGACCCTCTCCTCCGCGGGAGCGGCTACCCTCCGCCCATGCCGGGCCACCTTGCCGCGCACCTGGTCGAGCGCTTCGTCGATTGGCTCCGCAGGCGACTCCCCGCGAGCCACGTTCGAGCGACGCGTCCTGCTTCGGCTTCGAGCGTGGAGCCCGAGCTGCGCGAACCGCCGCCCAGGGCGCACCGGTGGCTGACCCGCACGGGCGACGAGCACCCGGCGACGTCGAAGCTCCGGAGCTGGGACGCCGTGAGGGGCTGGGTCGTTGCGGTGGAGAAGGTGACCGGTGATCCGGAAGGGCCCGATCATCACCTCTGGCTCGCTTACGAAATCGCCGGCGTGACCCGCCAGACGTACCAGGTGGTCGGCTACGACAGCGTGCACTGGGCCATGGGCGCGCCGGAGTCGTTCGCGTGGTTCCACGGGAAGCTACGACCCGGCGCCGCCGTCACCGTCCTGGTGTCGCCGGACCGCCGGACCGCGAGCGTCCTCGGACTGCTCGAACCGTTCGTCGAGCGCGACGGCGTGCTCACCTGGGCTGCGGACTGACGTCCACGTTGGCCGGAGCTCAGAGCCCCCAGCGCCGGATCGTGTCGTGCGTCGAGAAGTACAGCGCACCGTCGGGACCGTTGGTCACGTCCAGCCGGCAAGGCTGCCCCAGATCCTGCGGGGCGCCGCTCGCGACGTCGCCGGTGAGGGGCAGCCGCGACAGCCGCCCCGAGAGCCACGAGCAGAACACGAGCTCGTCGCGGAGCCCGGGAACGCACCCCGTGTGGAACGTGAGCCCGGTGAGCACCGGCTGCGTCCCGCCGCTGGCCCAGATGGGATCCGTGACGCCGGCGACCCCGACGACGCCGAGGTGCTGCGGCCAGCCGAAGTTGGCGCCGGGCGCGCCCACGTTGATCTCGTCGTCCTGCGACGTGCCGTTGTCGGTGAAGAACAGGCGGCCGTCCGACGGCCGGAACGTCATGCCGAACGCGTTGCGGATCCCGCGCGCCCACACGGGCGAGCTGGGATCGGGGTTGTCCGCAGGGATGGAGCCGTCGGCGTTGAAGCGCAGGATCTTGCCGACGCGACTGGTCGGGTCGGTGGCGGCCGTCGTATTCACGGTGTCGCCCACCGTGACGAAGAGACTGCCGTCCGGCGCGAACGCGATCCGCCCGCCGTGGTGGCCGCAGATGGTGGTGCCGGGCAGCGTCGCGATGGTCGCGGGCGAGGTCCCCACGTTCGTGGCGCTCGAGAAGCTCATGATGCGCTGCTCGACGCCGCCGCTGCCGTTGGTCGCGGCGTACATCACGTAGAGGCGACCGTTCGGGCCCCGGGCCAGCCCCGTGACGCCGCACTCGAAGCTCATGGAGTGCAGATCGGGCAGCGCGCTGACGAACGGCGTGGGCAGGAGCGCCCCCGCCGCCGTGACCACGCGCACGTTGCCGGCGAAGACCTCCGCGTAGAACAGCCGCCCGTCCGGCGCGAAGGCGAGCGCTCCCGGCGTGGCGGCGCCGGTCACGTAGGTCGTGACGGCGGCGACGCCGGAGTCGGGACAGCCCCCAGCACCCGACGCACCCGACGCACCTGCGCCCGACGCACCCGACGCGCCCGCACCTGACGCGCCTGACGCCGCTCCAGAACCGCCGGCTCCGGCAGCGCCCGCGGCACCGCCAGCGCTCGCACCCGCGGAGGCGTCGGCGGCGCCGAACCCACCGCTGCCCGCAGAGGCGTCCATGGCGCCCGCGACGCCCGCAGCGCCCCCGGCGGACACGCCCGCGACGCCCGCCACGCCCCCCGCCGACACGCCCGCCATGCCGCCGG
>CAZARU010000048.1:0-47380 GCA_964487605.1 uncultured Polyangiaceae bacterium | reverse complement strand
GCCGCGCGTTGCCAGCGCCCCGGCGGCACCCGCGGGTGTCGAGCGGCACGCCGCCATCGCTCTCGCAGTTGCAGCCTCTCCCGACGCGCCCACCGGCGACCGGATCTCGGACGTCGACGGCGGCTGGGACGGCGGCGCGGCCATCGCGGAGGCCGTCAGCATCGACGACGGCAGCGCTGCCGCGGAGGACACCGCGCCTGCGCAACTGGCGCCGGAGGCGCCTCGGACCGAGAGCGGCGCGCCGTCCGAGCCGCCGCCCGCGGCGGCGCGCGAGAGCCTCGAGATTCGCGAGGTGGCGCGCCCGCGAGATCGCGGCCGGCTCCACAAGCCTTCCAGTCGCCCGGAGGCTCCTGCGCTGAACCTCACGCCCAGGCACGAACTCGAAGCCCGCCGCGTCGCCGAGATGGGTCCCGACCTTGCTGACGCCGTGCTCCACGAGGTCTTCGACACGACGTCGGAGTCACCCGCCGCGCCAGTGGTCGAGCCCACCATGGCAACCGACGCTCCCTCGCCCATCGCCCGCGTGCGCTCTCTCGCGAGCACGAGGGTCGGCATGGGGCGCGACGCCGCGGCGCTCGCCGTGACGGCCGGCGCGTCGCCCGAGCCGGCCAGGAAGCCGGCGCTGGGCGCCACGCGACTCGGTCTTGGAGACGAGGTGCCGCGCTCGATCAAGCCCGTCTCCGCGCCGCCCCGCCCCGACGCCGAGCCGAGCGGCGCCGCCGAGGCCGAGGCACCCCCGATACCCCTGACTCGACGCTCGAACCCGGAGATCCAGCTCGGACAGGACGCCCTCGACGGCGACGAGATCGCGGGCGTCGTCGCCGACCTCATGACCGACGGTGACGACGCCACGGCGATCGCAGAAGCCGAGGCCCCGGCAGCACCGGCAGCGCCAGCGGTTGCGACGAAGCGCATCGAGTTTCCGCGCAAGGTGAACCCGCCGCCCGGGGACGAGCGCTCTGCAGGCCCTCCGTCGCCTCCCGAGAAGACGCGGACGCTCGTCATGGACGCCTCACCACCGCGAGCGGAGACGAAGACACTCGTCATGGCCACCCCACCACCGCCGGAGCAGGCCTCGCTCGGTGGCGCCGGCGCCGCGCCCTCATCCTCTTCCCCCTCGTCGCCGTCGAGCCCCTCTGACGCCCACTTCGGTGATGAATCCGAGCGCGAGCTCGACGGCGCCAAGGATCCGGACGAGACACCCGATCGCGCGGTCGTGACGGCCGACGACCGGGGCGCCGAACTGGATGACGACGCCGGAGCCGCGCGGTCCGGCGGCCCACCGGAGAAGAAGCCAGGCTCGCTGGGCTACGTGAAGACCGCGGCCATCATGGGGTTCGCTGCCGCCGCGGCGTACTTCGGTGTTTCCATCGCCGTCCCGCAGCGCGCCGAGGATCCCGTGGCCACCGACGACACCGCGGCCGCGCAGGGCTTGAACGCGGCGCAGGTGCCCAGCGCCGCGGCCCCCGTGCCCGTCGCGAAGGCCGCGGCGGAGCCGGCCCCGGTGGTTCCCGAAGATCTGCCGCTGCCGCCCGGCATCGTCGTCGCCGAGGGGAAGGGGCTGCTCGAGGTGGAGACGGCCGACAAGGAGGCCATCTACGTCGATGGCGTGTTCGTCGGTCGAGGGCCGCTTCGCCGCGTCGAGCTCGACCCCGGGTCGCACGAAGTGAAGTCCAGGAGCGGAGACGCCGAGCGCGCGCACACCGCCGAGGTTCGTGCCGCGAGACGAACACGACTCCCGCTCACCGGCGCGCGGTGACGGAGGAGTCGCCATGGCGGTGCGCGCGCTCGTCGGCGTCGTCGCGCCGATCCTGACCGTCGGCGTGCTCGGCTTGGGGTGCCGCGAAGCGCCCGTCGAAGCTCCGCCCGACGCCGCGCCGTCGACGAACGCTTCCATTGAGGCGCCCGTCGAACGCTACGGTCTGCTCGAGCGGCTGGCGACCTGCGACTTTCAGCACGAGGGAGTCGTGCTGGACCTCGGCAGCGACGCCGCCACCCCGCACCGCGGCTTCGACGTTCCTCCGTTCGAGGACGCCCTAGACGTGCAGCGCGCGGGCGCGACGTTCACGCGCGCACTGTCCCGCAAGATGTCCTGGAGCTTCTGGCTCGACACGCCGCGCGCCGGTGTGCGTGTCTCGGCGCGTGTCGTCGCCGGAACCGCCCAGCGGGCCACCGTGGACATCGATGGGCGTTCCCTCGGTGTCATGCGCTTCCCCAGTGAAGTGGGCGTTGCGAGCACCGGCGCGCTCCCCACGGAGCTGACCCCCGGACACCACACCGTCACGTTCACGTTCGCGGGCAAGCGCCAGGCGGCGGAGGCCCGCGCCGAGTTCGACTGGCTTCGGATCGCTCCGAACGAACCAACCGTCGGGACGTACTCGGCCCCTACGCTGCAGCAACTCGTCGTCGACCGCGCACTGCAGGGCTCGCCGAAGCGCGCGGTGGCGCTTCGCGCACCGTCGAGCGTCCGTTGCACGCTGTGGGTCGGCGCCGGCGCGAGCGTCCGAACCGCGCTCGGGTACTGGGGTGCCGGTCGGGGTACGGCCGAGCTGCGCGCTCACGCCGACGGCGATCCTCCGGTCGTTCTCGCACGGCGCGAGGTCGAAGGCGCGGAGGACGCGACGTGGCAGGTCGTCGAGGCGTCGCTCGACGCGTTTCGGAACCGGCTCGTCGCCCTGGAGCTGTCGGCGGTGGAAGCCACCACCGGCGGGCGCTTGCTCTTCGGCGAGCCCGCCGCCGTCCGTGCGGACCCGAGCGAGGATCCCGCGGCGCTGCGGGCGAAGACGGCCGTGCTCGTCGTCCTCTCGAGCGTGGAGCGCTCGCGACTGCCCCCGTGGGGCTCGGGCGAGGGGCTGGCGTCGTTCGCCGAGATCGCGCGAACGGGCGCGAGGTTCAGTCTCTTTCGCGCGCCCTCCACGGTGCAGGGCGCCGCCTTCGCGTCGCTCCTGACCGGTCTGCCGCCGCGGGAGCATTCCGTGGAGGATCCCGCCGCTCGGCTCCCCGCCTCGGTAGGCACCCTCGCCGACTTCGTGAAGCAAGCCAGCGGCCGAACCGCGTTCTTCACCAGTGTTCCGCCGTCGTTCGCCGCCTTCGGGTTCCACAGATCCTGGGATCGCTACGACGAGCTCTCGCCAGTGCTGGACCTGGGAGCGGCGTTGCCGTTCGAGCGCGCCGCCGAGTGGCTCGAGAAGGATCTCGCGGAGCCGCCGCGGCGCCGGCTCGTCGTGATCCACGCTCGCGGCGCGCACCCGCCGTGGGATGTCGACCGCGACGACGCGGCGAAGGCCGGGCCGAAGGAGTACGGCGGAGGCATCGGCCCACGTCGTGGTGCCATCGAACTTGCGGCCATTCGCACTCGTCGATCTCCTGCCCGTCGGAAGATCAGCGAGGACGACGTCCACAGAATTCGTGCACTCGAGATGGAGGCGCTCGCGGGTCAGGGGATCGCCTTCGGAAAGCTGGTGACCACCCTGAAGGACGCCGGCGCGTGGGACGACGCCCTCGTCGTCGTCGCGGGCGACGTCGGTCCGGGCGATGCGCCGTCGGTTCCGTACGATCCCGCGGGTCCCCTGACCGAGGACCGGCTGATCGCGCCGCTGCTCGTGAAGTTTCCCCGACGAAGGTTCGCGGGCCAGGACGTCGGCACACCGGCGACCAGCGTCGACGTCGCGGTCACGATCCTCGAGGCGCTCGACGTCCGACCACCGTCGGGCTCGTCCGCGGTGTCCCTGGCCGCGCTGGCCGCGGGGCGCGAACCCCTGGGCGGCCGAGAGGTGATCGCGACGCTGGGGAACGCGTACGCGACGCGGTGGGGAGAGTGGCTCCTGGTCGGCGAGTTCCGGCGCCGCCCGCGTTTGTGCCAGCTCAGCGTCGACCCCGCGTGTGTCGACGACATCTTCGAGTCGCGCCCGATTGCCGCTCGGGCGCTCTGGCAACGCACCTTCGACGCGGAGCGCAAGGCCCGGCAGCGTGCGGGTGGCCGCGCCGTGCGTGAGCCCGCGACGATCGACGCCGCTACGGGCGCGGCGCTCGAGGTCTGGGGCCACTGAGCGCGTCAGCGCACGATGGCGCGTCGAGACCCGAGCAGGCGGAGCATGGCCTCGACGTAGTCGCGCTGCACGTCCGGGCCCACGGAGTTGGTCTCCTCGTAGTGCTGGCCGGGCGCCTCCGACAAGTACGGGTTCTGGGAGTCGAGCACGTAGTCGTACTCCGGCACGATGTAGCCGAACTGGTCCGGCGTGAGGCCGAGCGCCCATCGAAAGGTGGCCTTCGGATCTCGTGCGAAGTCGAGGACCCGGGTCTTGTCGAACTTCGCCAGGTCCGGCGGAACGTCGTTGCACCGCGAGTACGGTTCACTCCCACAGTTCGGGTTCGTCTCGAGGTCGTTGAGGACGCTGAACGGCGCCGGCGTGAACGGGTAGGGAGCGTCCAGTCCGCTCGCGCCATCCGGCGTGCCGAGCAGGAGCTCCGCGTGGAGTTCGCCGGGTATCGTGATCATCTCCGCCAGCCCCACGTCGATGACCGCGATCTGCGATCGGATCACCGGCACGTTGGTCTCCCCCAGCGGGCGAGTCGTGTCGTACTGCTCGCCATCGCGATCGAAGAGCGATTGCGCGATGGCGATGTGGTAGGCGTCGTTCGCGACGTCGATGTAGATTTCTCGGGCGCGGAACCCCAGTGGGACGGCCTCCGCCGTGACGGAACCCGCGCCGAGCGACTCCAGCGCGTACGCCGCCACGAGCTCGCCGTTCCGGTACGCGCGCTCGAGCCCGTCCGGGACGGGGTCGCCGGTCCAGCCCACGTGCTGCACCGCGCCCGGGCCCACCTGACCGCCCAGGGCGCCGTTGAAGAAGAGCGCCGTCCCGCCGACGCCCGGCGCCGAGTAGAGCGGATTTCCGCTCGCGTCCTTCACGTCGAGCCCCTTCTCGATCGACTCCCGCAGGGTGTGCACGAAGTCCGAGCTGGTCAGGGTGCTCTCGTCGCCCGCGTACTCCGGGTGAGCGGTCCAGTTCACGAGCGTCGCGACGGTCTCGTCGGAGTCCGACGCGATGAATCGAATCGTCCGGATCTCGTGATCGAAGACCACGGGATCGCGGGTGTCGGTCACGAAGGCGGCGGTTCCGAAGCCGCCCGGATCGGTCTCGGCGATGTGGCCGTCCACCTTGCTGGCGCCCATCTGGACCTTCACGGCGACGAGGGCCTCGTTCGCTTCGACGAGCGCTTCCGCGGTCATTTCGCGGATGAGCGCGTTGTACTCGGGTTTCACACCGCTCTGACCGTCCGTGGGCCCCCAGATGCCCATGGTGTCCTGGGTCTCGTGGACGTGAGTGGATGCGACCAGGAGCAGATCGAGGTCGAGATCCGGATGGTCCTTCTCCACGAGCTCGCGCGTTCGCTGCACCTCGTTGTAGAACCAGCCGACGTTGTCCACCGAGCAGAGGCCCACCTTGGTGTCGGCCTGACGCAGCACGACGCATCGCACCGAGCTCGGATCGGCCACGCCCGTGGCGGCGCGTCCGAGTCCGAAGCCGGCGATCCACGTACACTTCATCGGGTCCGTCGCGACGGCGAGGCAGCCGGCGTAGTCCGTCGCGGCGTCGCAGGAATCCTTGGGCACGCAGAGATCGCCCAGCAAGGGATCGAAGTCGAGGTACCCACCCTTCGGATTCTCGCGCGGAGCGTACGCGACCACGTGGTCGACGACGGGCGTGACGTCGCGCGTGGCCACGCCGGCGAGGAGCACGGCGTCCCTGCCGGCGCATCCCGGATCACCGGGGCAGCGGTGGATGGAGCCGAGGAGATCGTTCTTCGGGTTGCCTGCCGGCGGCTCGTCCGGCGGAGCCTGCTTCCTCGGATCCTCGTCGGAGCTGCAGCCGATCGCGGCGAGCAGGAACAGGGGCAGCGTCCAGAACCCCGATCGGGCAAGCGGCATGCGAGGAGCTTAACGGAGCCTCGAGCGTTGCTCCAGCGCGTCCTGCCCACTCGTGCGCTTCAAGGCTCGAGCCAGATGGGATTCGTGAACGCGAAGGGGACCGTGTGCTCCCGCGAGGCGTTCGGCAGACCGCGCTCCCCCGTCACGACGACGATGACGAACGTTGGCGCCGACGTCGCGATGCGAAATGAGCGCCTCAGGCGCTCGACGGACCTCGTCCGCGGAACGGGGACGAAGTGCGCCACGTCTCCTCGCCCGCCCACGAGGACCTCCACGGTCGCGACGTCCACCCACGGCGCGGCGCGGACGAGGACATCGATCGTCGCGCCAGCCCCCACGCCCTTCACGACCTCGCCGGGGCCCTTGCCGGCCACGCTCACGTCCAGCATCGGACCGCTCGTGACGAACGAGCGGCCCGCCTTGATCGCCGCGATCACGTTCCCCTGCGGTGCCGCCACGTCCGACGCGTCGTCGGCCGACGCTCCGTGACGGATCATGGTCCGGGGGAGCCCGGGGTCCAGGAACGCCAGCTTGTGGGAGTCGCTGCTACCCGTGGCGGCGTACCTGGCGCCGCGACCGAGGAGGTGAACCCAGTCGAGCAGGACTCTCCGCACGAGCTTCAGGTCGCGCGCGTCGTCTCCGTTGTACACCTCCACCGTGTCGAAGTTCGGGTTGAATCCCGGCCGCGACATGCTGCCCGACGCGTCGTCGATGCCGAAGTACGAGAAATAGCCGATGGCCGGATCCCAGCGCGGGTGGTTCACCTGCAGCACGCCGCCGGGCGCCTTGCGGCGGGCGTCGGCGAAGAGCTCGTCCACGGTGGTGTCCGTGTGGGACACGTTGGCCCCCATGGCCAGGGGGAAGACGTTGAAATGGCCGTAGCGATGCCCCAGCGTGCTGACCTCACAACCGACGACGGTCTGAAGCGGCGACGCGAGTACGCCTCGCTCCCGCATCCATCGCACGTCGGGCTCGAGATCCGTGGTCACGTAGTGGTCCGTCGCCACCGCGAACTCCACACCCTCGGCCGCGATGGAGACGATGCGCTGGGGAAGGCCTATGTCCGCATCGACGCTGGGCACCTGGTGGAGATGCAGGTCTCCCGCGATCCAGCCGGGTGTCGCCACCACGCGAGGCAGCACGGACTCGACCTCGGTCGTCTTGCCGGCCCTGACGTCCACGACGTGGCGCGTCGCGTCCCGCTCGTATCCACTCGTCACGAGCATCGTGTAGCGACCCGGCTCGAGCTCCTTCTCGACGACCCCGTTGCCGGTCCAGAGGAACCTGTCGGTACCGTCGAGACCACCGTCGTCGTCGAAGAGCGGCTGCCGTCGGCCGAGCCGATCGATGGTGAGCTTGGCCGGCAGAGGTGTTCGAGCCTCGGACGATACGGCCACGCGGAGCGTGCCCACTTCCGGGACCTTCGTCGGCTTCGCGATGGGAAGCGGCTCGAAGGACAGCTCGCGCACCAGGGTGACGGGTCGCCCGGGCTCCAGCGCTCCGCGGTGATGAAACGCGTGGATCGTGCCCTGGAACCCTCGGATGCGAGCGCGGTAGTCGATAAAGGACTTCGCGCCGCCGAGGTTCCTCATGAGCAGATCGCCGCCGGCGCCCCGCCGCCCGATCCATCGGGCCGGGCCCCGGTACGAGAGTCTCGGCTTGGCGATCCCCTCCACGAAGTACTGCACGTTGCCCCACTTGAAGGCGTCGCCCAGGTCCATCCGCGTCGCGGTCCCCGCCTCGAGCGTGAACGCGGACTCGAGCACCACGCGGGGCCGATCCGCGTCCACCGCGACGCGCGTGACGACGCGCACCGTCGCTCCGGCGACCTCGGCGGAACCGTGGATCTCCACCGCGTCGTCCCGCATCTGAACCAGCGACGCGATGACGGGCTCCGTCTGCTTGCCCACCCGGACGACGGGGTGGAGCTGCCAGAGGGCATCCACGTCCGTCGTGGTACCGAGCTGGGCGATCGACGGGAGGTTTCCACGGTTCGACCAGAGGTCGGTGAGCCAGCCGTCCGATCTGCGCACGACGGCCGTCACTCGCGCGTTCGACAGCGCGAAGTCTCCGGGGGCCGCGAACACTCGCAGGCGAGTGCCCACGTCCGCTTGCGTCAGCGCTCGCGGCCGGACTCGGTTCGTCGGTTCGGCGACCGCGAGCGCCACGAGCAGCAGGGCCGCGACGGGCAGCGCGCGGGCGCGTCGCGGTAGGAGCCACCCTGCGATCACGCACCGACCACACCACGCCTCGGGCGCCTCCACCACCACGGTCGCAGCCGTCGCACGCACGGGGGGAACTCGCGCCCCGCTGGTCGCACCGCGGCGATTCCGAACGCCCCCTCGTCGCGTCCACCGGCTCCGGCGCCCGGCGGCCCCGGTCGCGTGGTACCCTGCACCCGTTTTCCCGGGTCCCTGCCCGGGTCGGTCCGTACGGAGCGCCGAGCGGTCCCCGCGTCTCAGTCCATGCCCACGCCCGACAACGAAGCCGAAGAGCTCCGAAAGCTCGCGCGGTTCCCCGTCGAGAACCCGAATCCCGTGCTCCGCATCGCGGGCAGCGGCGAGGTCGATTTCGCCAATGCCGCCGGGACCGACCTCCTCCGGGGCCTCGGGCTGGGCCACGGCTCGCGGGTCGTCGGACCCCTCGAGACGGCCCGCGAGGCGGCGAGGCGTACCGGAACGCGCCAGCGACTCGACGTGGAGGCCGGTGACCGCTGCTTCGCCCTCGATGTCACCGCCGTGGCGGAGGCCGATCACGTCTACGTCTACGGGCGCGACGTCACGGAAGCCCGGAGGGTCGAGGAGCGCATCCTCGCAGCCAAGGAGGCGGCGGACGAGGCGAATCGTGCGAAGAGCGCCTTCCTCGCGAACATGAGCCACGAGCTGCGCACCCCGCTGAACTCCATCATCGGCTACAGCGAGCTGCTGCTCGACGACGCCCACGAGACCAACGCCGCCCTCGCCGCGGATCTCGAGAAGATCAAGTCGGCTGGCAAGCACCTGCTCGACCTCATCAACGAGATCCTCGATTTCTCCAAGATCGAGGCCGGAAAGATGGAGGTTCACTGCGAGACGTTCTCCGTCGAGGGCGTGATCCTGGACGCCCTCGCGACCACGCGACCTCTGATGCAGCGCCGACGCAACGAAGTGGTGCTCCGGCTCGGCGGCGTGGGCGACATGTCCGCCGATCCGCTGAAGGTTCGACAGATCCTCCTCAACCTCCTGAGCAACGCCGCGAAGTTCACCGAGTCCGGGACCATCACCATCGAGACTCGGCGCGTCGTCCGAGACGGTAGCGAGCGCGTGTGCATCGACGTTTCGGACACCGGCATCGGGATGAGTCAGCGACAGCTCGCGGTGCTGTTCCAGCCGTACGTACAGGTCGAGGGGTCGCCTGCAGGGAGGCTCGGCGGCACGGGCCTCGGACTCACCATCACCCAGAGGCTCTGCCAGCTCATGGGCGGGGAAACGCGCGTGCGTTCGGCGCCGGGGGAAGGATCCACGTTCACGGTGGAGCTCCCGGTCACCGTCGTCACCGAGGTGGCACCGTCCACGCTCGCCCCGTCGTCGCCGCGGCGGCGAGCCTTCTCCGGGGAGCCGCTCGTCCTGACCATCGACGACGAGCCCGCGGTGCTCGAGGTGCTCGCGCGGTCGCTTCGGTCGGCGGGATTCGCCGTGCGAGCGGCGACGTCCGGCGAGGAGGGTCTGGCGCTGGCCCGCGAGCTCTCGCCGAGCGCCATCACCCTGGACGTCATGATGCCGGGGATGGATGGCTGGTCCGTCCTGGCCCAGCTCAAGTCCGACCCCGAGCTCGAGCCCATTCCCGTGATCATGGTGACCATGATCGACGAGCAGCGCGTGGGGTACGCGCTCGGCGCCGCGGACTACCTCACGAAACCCATCGATCGCGAGCGCCTGCTTCGCCTCATGGACGCCCACGTGCGAGGGCTGCCGTCGAGCGTTCTCGTGGTGGACGACGACGAGGAGGTTCGCGGCGTCATGCGACGCACGCTCGAGCGCGAGGGCTGGACGGTCACCGAGGCCGACAACGGGCGTTCCGCGCTGGAGGCGTTCCAGGCGTCCGCGCCGGCGCTCGTGCTGGTCGATCTCATGATGCCCGAGATGAACGGCTTCGATCTCATCGAGAAGCTGCGGCAGGATCCCGACGCTGCCGGCGTGCCCATCATCGTCGTGACGTCGAAGGACCTCTCGTCGTCGGATCGAGCCCGGCTGAACGGACACGTCCAGCAGACGCTGCAGAAAGGCGCTTACGGGAAGGAGGATCTCCTTCTCCTCTTGCGCGGCGCCCTGACGAGGCACGTCGAGCGGCGCTCGTCGCCGCCGGCGGTTCGAACCTAGAGGACGCTCATGGCGCGAATACTGCTCGTCGAGGACAACGAGATGAACTCGGACATGCTCTCCCGGCGCCTGCGCCGCAAGGGCTACGAGGTCACGATCGCCGAGGACGGGAAGCAGGGCGTGGAGAGGACCCTCGCCGAGCTACCCGATCTCGTCCTCATGGACATGAGCCTGCCGGTCATGGATGGCTGGGAGGCGACGCGGGCGATCAAGGCCAACGAAGCCATCCGGCACATCCCCGTCATCGCCCTGACGGCCCACGCGGTCGTCGGTGATCGCGAGAAGGCGCTGGAGGCCGGCTGCGACGACTTCGACACGAAGCCGGTGGAGATGCCGCGCCTCCTCGCCAAGGTCGAGGCGCAGCTCGCCAGGGTCGGCAAGTCGTGACGATCCTGGATCCCGACTCGCTCCCAGCGGTCGATCCGAGCATCGAGGTGTCGCACGAGCGCCGCCTCGAGGTGACGGACCACGACCACCGGCGATGGCGTCACGAGCTCCGTACCCCGCTCAACCAGATCCTGGGCTACAGCCAGATGCTCCAGGAAGACGCCGCAGATCTGGGCCAGGCCCAGTTCGTGGAGGACTTGCGGAAGATCGAGCTTGCCGGGAAGCGCCTGGTCGAGCTGGTGGACGAGATGACCGGGGGCGCGTCGGCCAGTGACAGCGCTCACCCGCCGCCCACCGCTCCGCCGCGACGCTCCGGGGCGACGGCGCCACCCGCGTCCGCGTCGCGCGGCGGTCGCATCCTCGTCGTCGACGACAACGAGATGAATCGCGATCTCTTGTCGCGTCGGCTGGGCCAGCAGGGATTCCGCGTCGAGGTCGCCGCCAGCGGTGAAGAGACGCTCGAGGCGGTGGCGCGCGAGAGCTGGGATCTGATCCTGCTCGACGTGGTGATGCCGGGCATCGGGGGGCTCGGAGCGCTCGTTGCGCTGCGAGAGCAGCACGATCCTGCGGCGCTCCCCGTCATCATGGCGACGGCGCGCGACTCGAGCGAGGACGTCGTCGCCGCGCTGCAGGCGGGGGCGAACGACTACGTCACCAAGCCCCTCGATTTCGCCGTGGTTCTCGCGCGGGTGGAGACGCAGCTCTCCCTCAAGCGCGCGCGGGACGAAGTGGGCGAACTGAACGCGCGCCTCGCCGCCGCGCAGGAACGACTCGGGCGGCTCGTGGAGGATTCGTCGTCGTCCCTCGACGACGTCGGCGCGTGGGCGAACGCCGTGGCCCGCGAAGTGGCGGAGGCGGTGGGCGCGCGTCACGTCGGCGTGTGGCTCTTCGAGGCGCAGCTCCTGACGAAGATCGCCGGCGACACCACCGAAGCTCCGTCCGTTTCGGACCTGGCGACGATGGGGCGAACCGGCCGGCACCTGGTGCGCGCGTCGGACACGGTGGTGCCCATCCTGGGACTCTCCGGCGAAATCTACGGGGCGCTCGTCCTCGAAGCGGACCTGGCGCGCCTCGGCGAGGCCGGGGATCGCGTCGTGAGCACCTTCGCGCGGCACCTCGGGGGAGCGCTCGAGATGAAGCGCCTTCGCAAGGAGCTCGCCGCCGCCGCCGACCGCCGACGCGAGTCTCGCGAGAGCCTCATCCAGCGCGGCGTGGATCTGCTGCAGGTCTGTCCGCAGTGCCGGCGCTGCTACGATCATCGGGCCGAGCACTGCGCCGTGGACGGCGCGGCGCTGGACGCGCCGCGCGTCTTTCCGGTACACGTCGCGGGGCGCTATCGCCTGACGCGACTGGTCGGCGAGGGCGGAATGGGGACGGTCTTCCAGGCCCGGGATGTGCGGCTCGAGCGCGACGTCGCGGTCAAGGTGATCAAGGCCGAGCACTTCAACGACGCCACGGTCCGGTATCGATTCGAACAGGAGGCCCGCGCGGTCGCCCGCATCGACCACCCCGGCGTCGTCGGCATCTTCGACTCCGGCGAGCTCGAGGACGGTTCACTCTTCATCGTGATGGAATGGCTCGAAGGGTCCGATCTGGGGCGCCTGCTCCGGCGTGTCGGCCGCGGCACGCCGCGCCAGGTCGTGGCTCTCCTGTCACAGAGCGCGTCGGCCCTGGGCGCGGCTCACTCTGCGCGCCTGGTTCACCGCGACGTGAAGCCCGAGAACCTCCTGCTCGTGCCCGGCCAGGACGGCTTTCGGGTCAAGGTACTCGACTTCGGCGTCGCGAAGGAGATGACCTCGGACACGGGCCTGACGCGTACGGGCAGCCTCGTGGGGACGCCGCTGTACATGTCCCCCGAGCAGCTCCTCGGCCGTTCGATCGATCCGCGAAGCGACCTGTACTCGCTGGCCGCCGTGGGGTACCAGGCGCTCACGGGGCGGCGCGTCGTCCAGGCGGAGCACTTCGCCGAAGTGCTCTTCGAGGTGGTCAACGCGGTCCCCGCGCCCCCGTCGTCGCTGGTGCCCGAGATCCCGCAGGTCGTCGACGAGGCGTTCCTGCGTGCCCTGGCCAAGGACCCCACGCATCGCCCTGCCTCGGCCACGGAGTGGGTGGAGAGCTTCGCGGCCGTTCTCGCCGCGCTCGAGCCGGGTGCGCCGGGATGGCTCGACGAGGACGGGCGCCTGCGGCAGGGTCCCACCGAGGAAGCCGCGCAGGACGGCGACACCACGCTCGATCGCGGCAGCCTTCCCGACCGGATCGCCTGAGCGCCGGCCCCGCTCGCGAGGCTCACCTGGCGCGGTCCGGTCGCCTGCAGCAGCGAAAGCCCGTGGTGAAGTCGTGGTACTGCTCGTTGTGAGCGGACGTCACGTACTTGCACCCCACGCCGTTGCCCACTCCGTCCAGGTAGTGACCGCCCATCGCGAGGGGGCGCTCGCCGCGCGTCCATTCGAGGAGGTTGCCATGCAGATCGTGGACGCCCTCCGGGGTCACGCACGCCTCGAACGCACCGGTGGGGGCGATGGTCGCCGCGATCTGGTTGATGCGCGGATCGTTGAGCGACCAGGAGTCCGTCTTCCGGCGTCCGTCGTGGAGCAGCGTGGTGGGATGAAACCGCTGGCTCACGTGACACGCCCCGCGGGTGAGCTTGGACCCGTGCGGATACTTTCGGCGGACGCGCTGCGTTCCCTCACACGCGTCGAGCCACTGCTGCGTCGTGCACAGTCGCTTCTCCGCGCGCTTGCACGCCAGGTCCGCCTCCTCCAGCGAGATGTACGCCTGGGGGATCTCCCCCTGACGTGAGGCGGCACGAACGGCCTTCGGCCCGACGGCGTGGTAAGGCGAGTGCGTGCTCCCATCTTCGAGCACGGTGATGGCCTCCCAGCGATCGATGCAGAAGCCGGAAGCGATCCACGCCATCCCGGGCGGGCAGCCGTCGTGGCTCACCGGCGACGGCGAAGCGGCGGCCGGTGCCGGATCGGGCGCCTCGACGCTCCCCGCCGGCGCCGCTGGCAGGGTGGCGCTGGCCGGCGCGCTCTGTGCCTCCGGCACGGGCGCGGCGCCCGCCTGTCCCTCGCACCCGAGGGCGAGGACCGAGAGTCCGAGCCAGCGCGCCATCATCACGCCGAATCGTCCCAGCGGGCGCTCGGGCTGGCCAGTTTTCGGGCCCAGGCTCTCGTTCCTGCGCCGGTTCGCGTCGAGGTTGCTCATCCTGTCGTGCGCGTGCTCACGCCCGGATCCTGCGTCCGGGCGACCTCTCGTCGCGCCGCCGGAGGGGACGCTCGGCGGCGCGTCGGAACGCGTGGACTCTCCGACGGCCGGCACGGCAGCGCCCGCAGCGTCGACGGCGTCGCCGTCGCGCACGCCGGTCGTGCGCTCGCCGTGGCTGAAGGGACAGCTCCACGTCCACACCGAACGGTCGCACGACTCGACGTCGCCGATCGGCGCGGTCGTGTCGTTCTACGAGGGTCGTGGCTACGACTTCATCGTTCTCACCGACCACAACCGCATCACGCTGGCCCAGAGCTCGAAGCTCCTGGTCGGCGCGGGATCCGAGCTGACGCAGAACTCGGCGACGTGCGTTCCGCCGCCGTCGGCCGGTGGGCGCTGCCTCATCCACACCACCGCGTTCTTCGTGGATCCCTCGCGGGACGCGCACCGAGGAGGGCGCTTCCGGGACCCGTTTCACGAGCGCCGCCGCGCTGCGTTCGCGTTCCAGATCGACCGCGCGCGGGAGCTGGGCGGCGAGGCGATGCTCAACCATCCGTTCTTCCATCTCGCGGCGAACGCCGAGACGGTCGAGTTCCTCGCGCGACACCACGGCCTTCGGTTCCTGGAGGTCGTGAACGCTGCGCACCGGGGCGACTGGCAGCCTGGCGAAGAGGACGCCGACCGCGTCAACGAGCGGTTGTGGGACGCCGTGCTGACCGCGGGCCACGACGTGTGGGGCGTGGCGACGGACGACTCCCATCACATCGCCACCGAGGAGCGGCGGAGGAAGACCGGCAAGAGCGTCTACGGCGGGGACCGCGCGTGGATCACCGTCCGGGCTGCACGGGACCTCGGCGCCATTCGCCGGGCGATGCTCGAGGGCGACTTCTACGCGTCCACCGGGGTCGTGCTGACGGAGATCGAGACGTCGAGCGAGCGGCTGCGGATCCGGTCGAGCGATGCGAGCGTGACGGTGCGCTTTCTCGCGAACGCGGGTCGCGAGGTCGGCGTCGGGAGCGGGGTCTCCTCCGAGTACGTCTTCCGCGGCGACGAAGGCTACGTGAGGGCCGTGGTGCGGGCACCGCACGGGGCGAAGGCGTGGACGCAGCCCGTCCGGGTCCCGCCCGCGAGGCGACCCGAACAGCAGCCCTAGCGGCCGCGCTCGCCGCCCCAGAGCTCCAGGTGCAGCCGGGACGAGAAGCGCACCCCGCGCGCCTGGCTCGCTCGTGCGACGTCCGGTGCTCGTTCGGCGAGCGCCTCCCGCGACGCCGCCTCCGGCATGAGCAGGACTCGATCACGCGGCCAGGCTACGGCTTCAGCCAGCGCGAGCGCCTCGTCCGCGTCGGCCTCGGTGGCGACGACGAGCTTGAGCCAGCTTCGGCCCGTCGCGAGCAGCGCGCGCAGGGCGTCCAGGTTCAGCCGCCGCCGCTCGGGCTCCCCGCTGTTGGCGAGCTTGGGCGAGACGTTCCACTGGTCCACTCGCGCTGCGAGTTCGCGCTCGGGCGCCAGCGTCCCGTTCGTCTCCACCTCGACGAAGAAGCCCTCGGCCTCGCCGTCGATTCGCTCGAGCAGCTGCAGCAGGCTCGCCTGCTGCAGCAGTGGCTCTCCCCCCGTGACCACGAGCCTGCGGGCGCTCGCCTCGAGCAGTCGGGTCGCGACGCTGCCCACGTCCATCGACCGCACCTCGTCTTCGTAGCGGTACTTCTCCCAGTCCCACGTGTACGCCGTGTCACACCACGTGCAGCGGAGGTTGCACGTCGCGAGGCGCAGGAACACGCACGGCGTTCCGACGCTCGGGCCCTCGCCCTGCAGGCTCTCGAAGATCTCGGACACCTTCAGCGGCACGCCGAGACTCTGCGCGTCGGGCTGGATCGTGGCAAGTCGTCGCGACATCCGGCGTTCGCCGTGTTAAGCGCCAGCGGCGATGGCGAACCGGAAGCGCAAGGGCCGCGAGCTGAGGCAGAACCGCGCCGTCGAGGTCGTTCCCGGCTTCCACCGGCTCTCCGAGGGGAGCGTGCTCTACCGAGCCGAAGGCACCGTCATCCTCGTCGCGGTGTCGATCGACGAGTCGGTTCCGAAGTGGATGGAAGGCAGCGGCAAGGGGTGGTTGACGGCCGAGTACCAGATGCACCCCCGGTCGAACCCGGTCCGGCGCGAGCGCCGTGACGGCCGTGACCGCCCGCTCGGTGGTCGCGCCAGCGAGATCCAGCGCCTCGTGGGGCGTGCGCTCCGGGCCGCCCTGATGCTCGACCGCGTCGGTGAGCGGACCATCGTCATCGACTGCGACGTCCTCGAGGCGGATGGGGGCACGCGAACGGCCTCGATCACCGGCGGCTGGATCGCCCTCGCCCTGGCGCTCTGGCGCCTGCGCGAGAAGAAGCTGCTCGAGATCCCCGTCCTTCGAGACCAGATCGCCGCGGTGAGTGTCGGTCACGTCGACGGCGAGCTCGCCCTCGACCTCTGCTACGTCGAAGACGCCGCGGCACGCGTGGATCTCAACGTGGTCGCCACCGCCCGAGGTGCCATCGTGGAGCTTCAGGGCACCGCCGAGGGTGAGGCCGTTCCGAGGGAGGAGATGGACCGCATGGTCGACCTGGCCCTCGAGGGGACGGGCGCCCTCTGTGAGCTGCAGCGCAACGTCCTCGGAACCGCGGGCGTCGACCTCGGGAAGCTGATGGTCCCCTGACGGCGCCGACCACGCCCTAGACTCGGAGCCCGCCCCCTCCATGATCCGACCACCACGAGGAGTGCCCCATGGGTAGCGTCATCGACTTCGCGGAGAAGCTCTGGAACGGGTCCATCACGACCTCGAGTCAGCATCCGTTCACGACCCTGCTGGGGCTGGAGGAGATCACGACCGGCGTCGCGTTCCTCTCCAGCTTCGCGAACGTGTCGGCGTTCGACGCCGGAGACGCGCTCGTGCTCGTGGACACGGGTGCCGGCCCGCTGGCGCGGAACAACTTCGAGAACCTCCGATCGTGGTCCAAGAAGCCCGTCCACACGGCGGTGTACACCCACGGCCACATCGACCACGCCTTCGGTCTCGGACCCTTCGACGAGGAAGCGTCATCGAACGGCTGGACCAAGATCCACGTGGTGGGTCACGAGGCCGTCAGGGCCAGGTTCGACAGGTATCGCCTGACGGCGGGCTACAACGAGATCATCAACCGCCGCCAGTTCCAGATGGGCGTGTTCTGGCCCACGGAGTACCGGTATCCGGACCAGACGCTCTCCACCGAGCTCGTGGTCGAGGTGGGCGGCCGGCGCTTCGAGCTTCTGCACGACCGTGGCGAGACGGACGACCACGTGTGGGCGTGGATCCCGGACGCGCGCGTCCTGTGTACCGGCGACCTCTTCGTCTGGGCGTCGCCCAACTGCGGCAACCCGCAGAAGCAGCAGCGCTACGCCCGAGACTGGGCGGCGGCGCTGCGGAAGATGTCGAGCAAGGGCGCAGCGGTGATGCTTCCCGGGCACGGCCCGCCCATTGTCGGGGCGGAGCGGGTGAAGCAGGCCCTCGACGAATCGGCGGAGCTGCTCGAGACCCTGGTGGACCAGACGCTCCGACTCATGAACGAGGGCGCGAGGCTCGACGACGTCCTGCACGCGGTGAAGGCGCCGGACCGCCTGCTCGAACGCCCCTACCTCCGGCCGGTCTACGACGAGCCGGAGTTCATCGTCCGCGGGATCTGGCGCCTCTACGGCGGCTGGTACGACGGCAACCCGGCGAACCTCAAGCCCGCGCCCGACGCCGCGCTGGGCCGGGAAATTGCGGAGCTCTCCGGAGGCGTCGCCCGGCTGGTGTCGCGCGCCGAGGCACTCGCGGCGGAAGGCGAGCTCGCGCTCGCGTGTCATCTCGTCGAGCTCGCGCACCACGCGGCGCCCTCCGACGCGGGAGTTCACCGCGCCCGCGCGGCCATCTACACGAAGCGCGCGGAGGCTTCGACGAGCACCATGGCGAAGGGGGTGTTCAACGGAGCGGCGCGCGACAGCAACGACGGGCTCCGCTGACGCGCGCCCGAGCGCGGGTCACCGACACGCCGGCTCGCGGCCGCCGGTGGCGTAGGCGCTCACTTTCGACACGAGGTTGCCACCGTCGGTGGACGGTGTGGTCTGGTTGCCGTCGCCTGCGCCGAAGGCCACCGCGACACCGTGCGATCTCGCCACCTCGTCCATGTGACCGAAGAGGTAGTCCACGCGGTTGTCTTTCCACCGGTTCTGCAGGTTGGGGAGGGAGGCGTTCCCGACCGGGACCTGCCACCAGACGATGGGCAGCCCGGTCGCCTCCGCCAGCTCCGTCGCCCAGGTGAACGCCTGGGCGAAGTTCGGCAGCGTCGCGTTCGTCTCGTCCCACCAGCGATCCTGACCCTGGGTGTCGTACCAGGCCGCGTCCCGGTCGGAAGGATCGATCGTGATGAAGTCGCCGCCTCCACACGCGGTCATGAAGTCCGCGAGGGATCGGGCTTCTGCTCTCACGTCGAGGCCAGCATCGCGGTTCTGCAGCACGTCCATCTTCGTGGCCCACCCCGAGGCGTGGAGGCTCACCTTGGCGTTGGGCGCATGCTTTCGGACCATGCCGATCATGCACCGACCGAGGCCCGCGATCGTGTTCTGCTCGCCGCCGCAGTCGGTGGGATTGGCCGAGGCGACGGCTGCTGGAATGCGCGTCGCGTCGGGGTCGCGTTGCTGCGCGTAACCCCAGAAGTCGGGCTCGATGTGCAGGAACGCGACGCTGCCGCCGACCTGCTGGAGCACGAAGCGCCAGTCGGCCAGGTAGCGGCCCATCGTGGCGACGTCGCTGGCCGCGCTCACCTGAGGGTCGCCCTCACCGACGCCGCTCGCGTGAAGCTGCATGTAGTAGGTGATCATGGGGATCTGTCGGTCGGCGGCGGCGCGCTGGACGAAATCACGCACGAAGGCACCCGGCGGGTCCTGGTCGTACTGCCAGCAGCCCCACCACGCGCATCCTGGCCCACCGTTCGCGCACGAGGTGCCCTGGGCCGTGCATCCGGAGGAGCAATCGGCGCAGGGACCTGCTCCGTCCGCCACACCACCCGACAAGTACTGATAGCGAAGGTCGAACGGCGCTTGCGTGGCGACCGAGTCATCCATCGACGCCCCGACGAGGACGTGCGACTTCCCGATCGATTCGAGCAGCGGTGTCGCCAGGCAAGCCGGCGCGCCGGCAGCTCCGCCCGTGCCGGCGGACGCCGCCGCGCCGGCGGCCCCCGACACCGCGCCCGTCCCGGACGCGCCGGAGCCTCCGGCGGAGCCTCCCGCCGCGTCGCCACCCGCCCCGGCAGCCCCGGCGCCACCGGTCGTTCCCGCAGATCCTCCCGCCGCCGCGTCGCCACCTGCCCCGCCGTTCGCCGCCGCTCCGTCGCGCGTCCCGGTGTCGTCGCCGCCGCAGGCGCCGAGCGCGGCGGTGGCCACCACGACGAGTGATCTCGGCAAGGCTCGCCTCACGCGACGAACGTTAGTACCGCGAACCACGAGTTCCTACCGGGTTCTGGAGGGGCGAGAGTGGGCGTCGCGGATGCTACGCTGAACGCGGTGCCGGAACCCGCCGATCCCTTCTCCGTACCTGGGCGGTGGCAACACGCGCTCCCGGACGGCCGCATTCAGTGCGACCTCTGCCCCAGGTACTGCAAGCTCGGGGACGGGCAGCGCGCGTTTTGCTTCGTCCGGGAGCGCCGGGGCGATCGCATCTTCCTGACGAGCTGGGGGCGCGCCTCCGGCTTCTGCATCGACCCCATCGAGAAGAAGCCGCTGAACCACTTCTACCCCGGCAGCAGCGTGCTCTCGTTCGGCACCGCGGGGTGCAACCTCGGCTGTCGGTTCTGCCAGAACTGGGACATCTCCAAGGCCCGGGAAACGGCGCGGCTGAGCGAGGTCGCCACCCCCGAGCGCATCGCCGAAGCGGCGCAGCGCGCAGGCTGTCGCTCCGTGGCCTTCACGTACAACGATCCGGTCATCTTCGCGGAGTTCGCGCTCGACGTCGCCCAGGCGTGCCGCGAGCGTGGTGTCGCCACCGTGGCGGTCACGGCCGGCTACATCGCCCCCGGCGCGCGCCAGGACTTCTTCGCCGGAATGGACGCGGCGAACGTCGATCTCAAGGCGTTCGATGATCGCTTCTATCGCAAGCTCTGCTTCGCGGAGATCGAGCCGGTGAAGGAGACGCTCCGCCATCTCGTCCGCGAGACGGACGTGTGGGTCGAGGTGACGACCCTCTTGATCCCGGGACACAACGACTCCGCTCGGGAGCTCGAGGCGCTCTGTGCCTGGTTCGTCGACGCACTGGGTCCCGACGTCCCCCTCCACTTCACGGCGTTTCATCCCGACTACAAGCTGACGAATGCGCCACGGACGCCCCACGAGACGCTCCGGGGCGCGCGTGAGCTGGCAAAGCGGCACGGGATCCGTCACGTCTACACGGGCAACGTCCACGACCCGGCGGGCCAGTCCACGTACTGCGCGCACTGCGGAGAGGTCGTCGTGCACCGGGATGGGTACCAGCTGGGGCGCTACGCACTCGATGGCGATGCCTGCCGTGGCTGTGGCGCGAGGGTCCCAGGGCGCTTCCTCGCCGACGGACCGGGGACCTGGGGCCCCCGTCGCCTGAGGGTTGCCATGGCGTGACGTCGCAGCGACCCGCACGCGCGGCGTCGTTCACGTGGGCGGCTGCACGGGCCCCGCGCCCTTGCCGGTCGCCAGGCATCGGGTGATCTGCAGGGCGTACACGGCACTGCGGGCAGCAGCCTCGGAGTGGGTCGCGAGCAGCGCCGAGATGGGTGGGCTCTGGGCAGCGATCTCGGCGACGACCGCCTTCTCGGCATCGTCGAACCCGAACGCGTCGAGGGGAGCCTCCGGATGAACGGCGAGCAGCTTGCCTTCGAGGCGACCGAGTGCGCTCGTGACGACCTCTGCGCTCCGCATCGCCCGCACGCCCGCCATGAGCACGGCCAGCGCGCCCAGGGTGGCCTGCGTGTCCGCACAGAGTCCCTTCAGCAGGTTGACGTCGGCGTAGAAGGCGTACTCGGTCTCCGGGGGTAGGGTGAAGATCGCCGCGACGCGCTGTGCGAGCTGCTCGTCCACGGCCGCGGCCAGATCGTCGGGATCGACGCGACCGCTGGCGAGGAGCGCGCTCTCGAGCAGCGCCTCCCGTTCCGCCACCGGCGCGAGGTCTCCCCCTTCGTTCAGATCGCTCGGGTCGAGCGCGCCCATGGCGATGAGCAGCGGACCGAGCGGCGCGACGCGACCGGTGCTCGAGGCTCGCCTGACGTCGCCGGAGGCGAAGTACAGGCCGTGCTCCGCGCCGTTCGCCTCGGTGAAGAGAATCGTTCCGGTGAGCTTCTTGTCGATGTTGTACACGAGCTGGAACTGCGGCGGCGCGCGAAGCAGATCGCCGTAGGCGGTCGGCGCGGGGCGAGCCACCCGTCCGCTCGAGACCGCGCCATCGGTTCCCGCGGCTTCGCGCGGCAAGGTCGCGACTGACACGATGGCAGGTCCCCGGGTGGCCGGCGGGGCATCGTCCGAGTCCGGAACGATGGAGGAGGGCGCGTCGTCGGCCGCCTCCACCGCCTGCGACGCCGTGGTCTGCGCCACTGCGGGAACGGGAACGGGTGTCGCGTCCGCCGGGTCGAGGATCGGCTCCGGCTCGGGTCTCGGCGTACCGTCGTCGTTCGCCTCGGCGAGGTCGGTGCGCGAGGCGAGCGTGCCCGGACGCATCGACTCGGCGGCCAGCTCGTCGTAGTCCGGCGGCGGAGGCACGGTGTCGAATTCGCTGCGATCCACCGCCTCGGCAGTGGGGCGCGCGCCGCGCTTCGGGAGCGGCGGCTTGCTCGAGACCGGGCGGGGTGGCGCGTCGGAGACCCCGACGGGCGCTCGAGCGGCGGGGATCGACGCGACGCGCGGGTGCTCGCCGCTCGGCGCGCCGGGTCGCCGTGTGGCGATGTCCCCGCCCGCAGGCAGGGAATCGGCCCATCCGCGCGGTGGCGGCGCGGCCGTCGAGATGCGCTCGGGGCGTCCGCTTCGACGCGACGCAGGGACGCGCTCGATCGCCGCGGCGTGTCGCTCGGCAAGGACGGCTTCGCGCACCGCCAGGAGCTCGGGCTCCGCACGACGCAGCACCTGCTTCACTTCGCGCGTCGCGTCGTGCACGCAGTCCACGTCGAACGGGGCGACGACGCGCTGGGCCGAGTCGTACACCACTCGAACGACGGGTCTCGCGTAGTCGGCGGGGTGGTGCGGCGTGCTCACGACGACGCCGAGCTCCCCGGTCGTCAGCTCCACGAGCGATCCGGTCGGAAACATGCCGATGGCGCCGACCAGCAGCGCGACGATCGCCCGCTCCACGTCGTCCGAACATTCGTCGTTCATCGTGGAGACGGCCTCGTCGGGCGTCGCGAACGACGAGGCACCCGGGTCAGGCGTGAGAAGCTCGTTGAACCGATGCGCGCTCGAGACGATGCGCGCGGCGACGGAGGCGGTGCGCGCGCCACCGTAGAGCGGCCCGAGCCCGGCTCGCTGCCAGTGGGCCTCGTAGGCGATGACGCTTCGAATCTGCGAGGCGTGGTGGAGCTGACCGAGAGTGGTGAGGACCAGCGCCGTCGCTGCAGGAAGGCGCGCCAGATCTTCCTCGAGCAGACGCGGCACGATGAGCGGTCGGTCGTCCTCTGGTGGCGGCAGGTCCAGCACGTAGGGCTTCGCCACGTCGAACAGAAGGGCCGCCATGGCGATCTTGGCCAGGACGGCGATCTCGTCCGTGAGCTGTCGCGCCATGGAGACGGCGAGAATGGACGTGTTCACCGCGCGCCCGGCGGCGTCCTGGTTCTGGTTCCTCATCGCCGTGACGCCGAGAAACGCCGGGGTGTCTCCCTCGGACAGGCGTACCAGCTTCTGCGCGATGCGCTTTGCCTCGTGAGGAAGCTCGTACCGACCCACCGAAAGGTTCTCGAACACACGGCGCATGACCACGATGGCCGACGCGTAGGCGCGAACCACACGCTCTTCCTCCGAGAGCGCCCCCTCGTCCTCGTTGAGCACGGCGGGGTTGACGCGTCGCAGGCGAATCGACGGTGCGGGACGTCGAAGCGCCGAGCTGTCGCCACCGCGCAGGGCCTCCATGAACACCGAGAGGAACTCGCGGAGGTCGCCCGCGGAGACCTCGGGCCGCAGGACGATCTCGGAGTAGCCGAAGCGCTTGATCATCTGACCGAGCTCGAGCGCGGACTCGTAGTCGGCGCGCGAGCCCTTCATGAGCTGGCCCGCGATGAAGACCGTGCTCTTGGCGAAGAGCATGGACATCCGCGCCCCGGTTCGCGCCTGGAACAGCCGGATCGTCTCCAGCGCCTGATCGATGGCCTGGTGAACGGCCATGTTGTCGAGCGAGTGGAGCGTCGCCACCTTCGCGAGGCGGTAGATCGCCAGCACGAGCCCCGCACCGAGCTCGCGCGCGCTGTCACGCTGCTGCAGCTCTTCAGCAGTGCGCGGGGCGGGCGCCGTCACGCCGGGCAACGTACCCAATTCGGCGGACCGCGAAAACCCGGCCGTCCGGACCGGCGACGAGCGCTCAGCGCCGGCTGCGGATCGCCTGGGCCGCCGCACCTGCGGCCGCCTTGACCACGTCCGAGTTCGACCATTTGGTGCTCATCCGGTCGAGGTTCTCCGCGACGGCCGGGTCCGTCGAGACGGCGCCGAGGAAGCGGAGGGCGAGCGCACGGGTCTCCTCCACGGCTTCGCGGGTGATGACGCCGCGCCGGGTGGCCACGTCCAGGGCCAGGGCTTCGGCGCGGCCGGGAGACAGGGCGTAGAGCGTCTCGAACGCCAGCGTTCGCTCCTCGAGCGGCGCCTTCACGAAGTCCGACTCCTGGATCATCTGGACGAGCGCGGGCCCGGCCTCCTTCACCTTGTAGCGCTGCATCGTGCGGAGCGCCGCGACACGGACGGCGGAGTCCGCGTTGCGGCAGAGCGCCGTGAGCTCGTCACGGAGCCCCTCCGTCGACGCTTTCGCTCGGAACGCGACGGCTTCCACGCGCAGCTCCGCGAAGGTGCTCTGCTCCGCCGCCACCAGCGCCTGGCGCGCCCCTTCGGTGCCCAGGCGGCTCAGGATCGCGAGCAGGATGCGTCCCTTGGTCACGTCACAGCGAGCGAGCAGGTCCGCCAGGGCGGCCTCCCTGCCCACGGCGTGCCGCGCGATGTAGCCGAAGAGGGGAGACGCGAGCTTCTCGTGCTCCAGCTTGAGGATCGTCGCCATGACCAGGTCGAAGTGCTCTGGCCCGAGCTCGGCGAGGATGTGCGCCATCGGGTCCGCGCAGGCCTCGGCGTTGGCCACGTCCGCCGGGAGCGTCTGGGGTCTCGAGAGCTCCCGCAGGATCGCGCTCAACGTCGCTTCGTCGAACACGGCACCCGCGAGCTGTTGCTTCACCGCCGGGCCTTGACCGTTGTGCGTGGACGCGGCGTGCGCCACGCGGGTGTAGATGGCCAGGACCGCCGAGAGGGGTTGGTCGAAGCTCCGATCGAGCAAGCTCGCCTGCAGGGGTCCTACCGCCATGGCCAGCTTCTGGTGCTGGGAGGCATCGGAAACGGCGGCGCCCTGGACCACGACGAACCGACGCGACCACTCGTCATCCGTCAGGTCGAGCCCCGCCGCCAGGGCCTCGCGTGTCTTGTCGGTCAGCGCCAGCGCCCCGCTCGAGCGCGCCGCGCGGAGCGCGCTCGCGCGCGCGGCGAGGGCCGTCGCGTACGCTTCCAGCGAAAGGCGCTCGGAGCCGAGCGTGCTGCGACGCTTGAGACCGCTGGACCTGGCGCTACCCGAGTCGTCGGTTGCCTCGGTGCCGAGCTCGCTCGCGGTGGCCTGCAGCAGGTCACCCAGCTCGTCGGCTTCCTGATCGTCGTCGTCGTCGTCCGCGGCGATGGCGCCCACCGCGAGGAACGAGTCCACCACCTCGTAGCTCACGTGCTCGAGCTGCTTCTCCCAGAACGCCGTCGCCAGGTCGTCCTCCGGTGCGAAGTCTCGACTGGGATCACGGCGGAGCAGATCCATCAGTCCGTGCACCTCGTCCACGGTGACGCCCGCGGTGACGGTGAAGCGGCGGAAGCCGTTCGCGAAGAGGTTGTACGGAATGCGATCGTACGGGTGCACGGGCTCCCACACGATCGAGCCGCGGTAGACCAGGGAGTGCGGGCTGATTTCCCAGGAGAACGACCCGTCCTCGGCGGCGACGCGCTTGGCGAGGTGGTCGTGGAGCGTTCCGATCTGGCGCTCCACGTGGGGGTGGTGGTGACCGTACTGCCTGACGGCGGCGAGCGTCCGCTCGACCCAGAGGAAGACCTCGCGCACGGCTTCGAGCGTCTCGGGGTCCAGTTCCTCGACGTCCGCTCCTGCGCTCTCCGCGTCGGCGGCGAGGGCCGCCAGGATGCGGCTCGCGGGGGCGAGCTTCTTCTCGGTGACGCGCTTCGCGTCACCCGAAGCCATCGCCTCGAGCACCCTTGCGATCTCTTCCCGCATCTCGTCGGCGGTCTGAAAGCGGTTGCGCCGATCCCAGTGCAACGCGCGGTCCACCAGCGCCACGACCTCCACGGGGAGCTCCGGCGCGATCTTGGCGATGCTCGGGGCGGGGCGCGTGGCGGCCAGCACGAATGCTTCCTGGTCGGAGCGGCCCTGGTGGAGCTTCTTGCCCGTGATCAACGCGTGGAGAATCGCCCCGACCGAGAAGATGTCGGCGCGGCCGTCCAGCGCGTCACGGGTGCCCATGGCCTGCTCCGGGGCCATGTAGGCGGGAGTCCCGAGCGCGGTGCCGGCGATGGTCGCCTCGACACCCTCTTCCTCCTTCCGGGCGACGCCGAAGTCGAGGACCTTCACGTGCCCCTCGTCCGTCACGAACACGTTCGGCGGCTTGAGGTCGCGGTGGATGATGCCCTCGGCGTGGCAGGCCGCGAGGAAGTCGAGCACGCGCTCCGCGAGCTTCAGCGAGTAGTCTACCGGGAGCTTTCGCTGATGCTTCTTCCACAGCCGGTCCAGCGGCAGCCCCACCAGGAGCTCCATGACGAAGAAGGGCTCGCCCTCGTCGCTGAGGCCTTCGTCGTAGATGGCCACGCGCCCCGGGTGGTCGATCGACTGCGTCAGCCGAGCCTCGCGTAGAAACCGGTTCTTGAGCGACTCGTTCGCCGCGAACTCCGAGTGAAGCAACTTCACCGCGACGGGCGTGCCCGACTCGTCGTGGCTGCGATACACCGCCGCCATGCCACCGACGCCGATGAGTGCGTCGAGCGCCCAGCGGCCGGCGATGACCGCGCCGACACGCCGCTTGGCGCCCTGCGACGGTGAAGACTCCGAGCGTGCTTCCGTCACGAGCGCGCCCCCGCCCCGTGAGCGTTGCCGATGGGTTCGACTCGCTGATCCATTGCCGCGAAAAAGGGACCGAGAGGATATCCTGCTCCCCTCGGCGGCGCACCCGCGACGCCCCCGTGTCGGCTCCGCCCGCGGCTCCTCGTGCGAAATCTCACCGCCGATGGGCCCGGTCGGCCTCCGACGGTCGGGCGCGTCACGACCGCGCGGCCGTCACGCCCGGGCCCGGCTCGCACGCTCCAGCGCCCCGCGCACACCGAAGAGCGTGTCCCCGGAAGGCGGCAGAACGGGGCCGAGCGCCACGGACGCCAGCACCGCGCAGAGTTCGAGCTGGGCGCACGTCGCGGCGTCGCGCGTCGCCTCGACGGCTGCGGACGACGTCGCCTCGAGCTCCCATACGGCGGCGCACCGCGCGGCGAGCGAAGCCATCCCCGCGGCGAGGCCTCGCGCCTCCGCTGCGCGGGCTTCCGCAACGTCGCCGTCGGTCGTCGCTCGCGAGGTCAGTCGGTACGCATGCACACCGTCGCGCGTCGTGACCGAGAGGTGCGCACGACTTCCAGCGACGGACACGACCTCCACGGAGACGGAGAAGAGCCGGGTGCCCTGGCGGACGATGCCCGCCAGATCGATCGCGCCCGGAGCCGCCTGCGCGAAGATCCGGATCAGGGGGCTCGCGCCGCTGCCTCGACCCGCCTCGCCCTCGCCTTCGCGGCGCGGGCGTCGTGGTGCGACCATGCCGGCCACGTTACCAGACGCGCTCGCCGCCGTCGCGAAGCGTTCCCTCGGCCGGTCTCGAGGCGGATTGTTTCGACGTCTCCCTCGAAGTAGCGTCGCCGCATGAGACCCCTCGTCGACGTGACGATCGTTGACGAGGCCGTACCCGGCGCCGCGCCGGTGAGCGAGCACTCGGTCTTCGGCGCAGTGACGCTCGCCACCCGTGCGGAGGCCGTCGTGCTCGCGACGCTCGCAAAGTCCCCGACCACCGAGCGGCGACGGATCTCGCTGGTCGGGCGGTGGGAGCGGCACGTCGCTCGGGAAGTCGCGACCCTCGACGCGCCGCCGCCCGCCGGCGCCGAGTGGCACGAGGTCTCCGTTCCCGACAACTACGGCCTCGAGGCCGACCTCTCCACCCATTTCGGCCCCGTCTTCTACCGGCGAGCGCTCCCCGGGCTGGAGGCAGCGCGGCGGCGCGTCGTGTTCGAGGCCGTGGACTACCTCGCGGCAGTCTGGCTGGACGGGCGGCTCCTCGGTCGTCACGAGGGCTACTTCGCTCCGTTCGCCTTCGACGTCCCTGCCGGCCTCGCGCCCGGCTCGGAGCTGGTCGTGGGCGTACAGGATCCGTTCGAGGACCTCGATCCGGAAGAGCCCTTCGTTCGACACGGCAAGCGCGCGATCAAGGGGACGCTGAAGTATCACGACTCGCGTCCGGGCGGTCTCCCCGGTCGCCACACGCCCGGCTGGACCGCTCGCGAAGGTCAATCCATGACGACGGGCGGGATCACGGGTGACGTGTTCCTCGTGGGCACCGGCGCCGTGTCCATCGACGCGCTGTTCATCACACCGCTGGATGCCGTGCGAGGACGGATCCACGTGGCCGTGGTGCTCACGGCGTCGGCCGAGGCCGAGGTCGAACTCGGCGTGGTGGTCGAGGATCCGTCCGGCGAAGCTCTCGGTACGACGCTCGGCGCCGAGCTTCCCCGAGGGGCGTCGCGCATCGACTTCGAGGCCACCGTGCCGGACCCCGTGCTCTGGTGGCCCCGGTCGCACGCGGCGCTGGGCGCGCCCGCGATTTACCGGTTCCGGGCCGAGGTGCGGATCGACGGCGAACCGAGCGACGTTGCGACGAGTCGATTCGGCTTGCGCACCGCGCGCGTCGAGGGCGATCCGAAGTCGCTGGTCGTCAACGAGCGGCCCGTCTTCGTCTGCGCGGTCAACTACATTCCGCGTCAGCACTTCGCCGACGTGGACATCGACTTCTATCGGCGCGACATGGCGCTCTGTGCCGACGCCCACGTGAACAGTCTGGGCGTGCACGGGCACGTGCAGAGCCGCGCTTGCTACGACGCGGCCGACGAAGCCGGCTTGCTGGTCTTTCAGGACTTTGCGTTGCAGTGGCACTACGACGCGGGGTCTCTCACCAATCCCGGATTCGGCGACCTCGCGTCGCGCCAGATCGCGGAAATGGCCTACACGCTCCACGATCACCCCTCGGTGGTGTACTGGGCGTGTCACAACGAGCCCACCGCGTTGTTCGTTCCCGGCATGAAGCCGGATCCGAGCTACGACTTCGACAATCAGGTGCTCGACGAGGTGCTCGAGGCGAGGCTCCGCGAGGTGGAGAAGCATCGTCACGTCCATCGCGCCTCGGGGATCGGTGACGATCTGCACCTCTACGACGGCTCCCTCAACGGTGGCGACGTCTACGGCGTTCGACGGCATCGGACGTGGTTCGTCTCGGAATACGGCTTCTGGACCATCGGACGACAGTCCGGGCGGTGGGGGGAGTCGAGCTGGCCGCCGGACCAGGCGCAGATGCAGCGGTGGTTGTCGCGCCTGTCGTTCGGACCGTGGACGATGAACTTCGCCGGCCTGCCGGAGCGGTACGGGTCCGAGTCCGCGTGGGGCCGGGCGACGGAGATCTACGGAGCGTTCCTCGCGAAGTACCAGACCGAGTGGATCCGCATGCACCGCGGCGCGCCGTTCAACGCGTACCGGTGGCACTTCTTCTGCGACTGGTGGGGCTGGGCGGGCGGTGGCCTGGTGGACGTCGACAGGCGCCCCAAGGCGACGTATCGCGCGTTCGCCCGCGCGTCGCGACCGTTGCTGGTGTGCACGTCGTGGCCGAACACCGTCGTGGCCCCGGGGGAGACGCTGGATTTCCCGATCCATGCGGTCAACGATCGCCTGGAAGAGACCCGCGTCGTGGTCGAGTGGTCGTGGCACGAGCGGGACCGGTCCGTGGTCGTGGGCGTGGACGAAGAGGTGGGACGCCGGTACGACCTGTTCAACGGCGGGACGCCATCGAGCATGGTCGCCGTGCCCGAAGACGGTGAAGAACCCTCGGTGCCTTCGACTCCCGCGCTCGCTTCCGGACGGTTCGAAGCGACGGTCGCCGCCGAGAGCGCGCGTCTCATCGGGACGGTGAGCGTGAAGGCGCCGACGGTCCCGCTCCGGGGAGCGACCCTGCATCTTTCGTGGAACGACCGGGAGACCGGGTGGTTCCACGTGATCGCGGCGACGCCGGGGTGGTTCCCCGGTCCGGGCGCCTTCGACGTGACGCCCCGGGGTGCCGAGCGCCTGGTTCGGTGAGCGGTCAGCGCACGAAGAAGATCGGATTCGACACCGCGAAGGGGCGCTTGCCCGGGTGCACCGGGTCGAGGGGCGCCGCGCCGGACGCGACGACGACGACGTAGCTCCCGAGCGCTCCGGTGGCCACCGGCACGGTGATCACCTGGTCGAAGCGCACGGTCAGGTCCGCCGGGTCGACGGTGGTGGCGTCGATCGCGAGGGTTCGATCGAGGCGACCGTCCCGATAGACGCGCAGCGTGTCCACGGTGACCCACGTGGCGGCGCGCACGGTCACCGAGAGGCCCTCCACGCTCGCCGCGCCGGTGACGCGCTCGCCGGGCCCGAGTCCGGTCATGGATCGAACGTCGAGGAAGATGCCGCCGCTGACGGTCATGTGGCCGTCGAGCATGGCGTCGCGAACGACGCCGGCGCCGAGGGCGCGCAGGGCCGCCGGCGTGTTCACCCCTAGGGCGACGCACGTGCGCGGGTAGCCCACGGGCAGCATCGATACGACGTGGCTGTCGCTCGAGCCGACGACGAACATCGTTCGGCCGACGTCGAGGAACGAGAACCAGTCACGGACCGTCTCGTCGAAGTTGTCGTCGAACGTGCTCGCGTTGAACGCTTCGATGAGGCGGAACTCGTCGTCCCAGAGCTCCGGTCGCGCCACGTTGCCCGTGTCGGGGTCGTAGCCGGCCGCGGTGAAGTAGGAGCCTTCGTTCATGAGTCCGCCGAACGTGCGGGGGTGGTTCACGATGATCGTGGGGTTGCCGAACACGCCGACACGACTCCGGGCGTCGTCGAGAGCGTCCGGCGGTAGGCGTCCGGTCCAGGGGATGCCGCCGGCGTTGGGTCGCGTCGGGTCGGGTTCGAGCGGGAACACGCCGAAGTGCCCCCACTCGAACGTCGTCAGCTCGTGGGAGGCGATGCCGTAGGCAAACGCCTCGGCGCCGAGCGCGGCGATCTGTGGCTCGAAGCTCGCCACCCACTCGTGCTCGCTGCGCACCGGGATCTCCACGCCGTCGGCGAGCGCTGCGCGAACCTTCTCCATGGCGGTGTCCGGCGCGTCCACCGATCGGTGCGTGTGAACGTGGAAATCGCCACACAGCGTGTCCGGTGTGTCGAAGGCTCGCGCCACCACCGCGTTCACGGTGGTCGTCCCGCTCTCGGTCACGTCGACGTCGCCAACGTAGACCTCGTACTCGTAGCCCCGCGACGCGATCACGCGGTGCCGGCCGACCGGTGCGCGCAGCGTGACGTCACCCGTCTCCGGGTAGGCGACGTGGAGTCGGCCGTCCGGCACGTCCGCCTCGCCGAGGTCCCCGTCCAGCGCCGTCGTGGGGGTCTCCGGCAGGATCTGCACGCGCGCCGGAATCGGCTCGCCGCCTGCGTCGGTGACGACGACGCGAACCGCTCCGCTGCTCGACATGCCGATCGCCGCGGTGGTCTCGGACGCCCCCACGGTGACGGGGACGGTCGCTCCGCTGCCCGCCCGGTAGCCCAGCACCTCGGCGGCGCCTTCCGGGACGTGCAGGGTCGCCGTGCCGTCGGCGCGCGCGAGGGCACGAGTGACGTAGCGACCGTCCGCTGTGCGAGCGTGGACCCGCACGTCCGATGCCGGCGAGCCGTCGGGCTCCGTCACCGTCACGGTCACGGGTCGCAGCACCTCGCCGCGCGTCCTCGCGACGGCGGTGACGAGCCCGTCGAGCCCCGGGCCACCGACGTGCAACCGCCCGTAGTGCACGCGCACGCTGTCACAGCCCGGCGCGACGAAGGGCTCCGCGCGATAGATGGAGGCGCCGGAGAGCGCGAGAAAGAGCTGAACGTCCGTCGTCGGGTTCTGCCAGGCGAAGCTCGTGCCCGCGTCCGAGACGAAGCCGATGAACGGTAGCTTGCCGCCGGCCGTGGCCGCCTCGAACCCGGGGCCCGGGGCGTAGGCGGGCATCCTCGACGCCTGGAAGAAGAAGACCAGCGGCTGTGGCACGTCCAGGGCGTCGATCCGCGTCGAGCGAAGCGTGACGAAGACGTCGACGTGCTCGGCGTCGGGCTCGAGCACCCAGTCGATCGCCGCGTCGATCCCAGCGTAGTCCGTCGGCAGGACGAGCTTCGCGATGGCGTCGAGGGCTGGCAGTGGGGCGAGCGTACCGACCGCCCGGAGCGTCGGCGCGGGCGCGCTCTCGAGCACGCCGACGCTTCGGGTTTCGACGATGTAGCGACCGATGGCGGGGAACAGCTCGCCGAAGTCGGCGGGCTCGATCAACGCGCCCGCGCGGACGCGCGCGATGCCCACCGGCTTTCCGCCCCACGGATC
This sequence comes from uncultured Polyangiaceae bacterium, assembly GCA_964487605.1. Lineage (GTDB taxonomy): Bacteria > Myxococcota_A > Polyangia > Polyangiales > Polyangiaceae > JAJDAH01. The sequence goes on along the minus strand of CAZARU010000048.1, from coordinate 15,551 downwards.
GAAGCCGTCGGAGGCGCCGGTGGCCTCGATGACCAGCGCGACGCGATCGTTCGCCAGCACCCAGTCTCCGGCCGACCAGACGAGAAGGCCGGACGGATCGGCCGGGATGTCCGCCGCGGTGAGGCGGCCGGCGCGTGCCTCGCCCGCGGCGGCGGCCAGCGGAGCCGCGTGCGCCGCATCCGTCGGTTCCTCCAGGTGCGCGACGCACTCGACCGGGGCGGTGTCCGGATTCACGCCATCGGACGGGGCGTCTGGGGCCGCGTCCACTCCGGCGCCGCCGCCCGCGGCGCGCCCGCCGTCGTCTTCTGCGCTGCACGCCCACGGGCTCGCGGAGGTCGCCAGGGCCGCGGCAAGGGCCGCCGCGCGGCCGAAGGGTCGCGGGCGCCGTGACGCGCGGCTCGGCCCGGACCCACCGGAGACGCCCACGCGTGAACACCGCACGGCGCGAGTGTACCCGCATCCGACGGTTCCGGCGCGCCACCCGCGGCTGCTGCCCTCGCGTGGTATCCTGTCCGCGACGTGCTCGACCGCTGCTTGATGCTCCCCGTCCTCTGGGTGTCGGTCGCGTGCTCCGGCACGGGTTCCGGCAGCGGTGGGAGCGCGGGCACGGGCGCCGTTGGCGGAGCGCACGCCGGCGACTCGGCAGCGGGGACGGGCGGATCCGCCGGGAGTTCCGCGGGAGGTGCCGGAGGGACGTCGGCGTCGGGCGGCACCGGCGGCAGCGGCATCAGCCTCGACGGGGCGCCGACGGGAACCCCGGTGCGTGAGCTCGAGAACCTGACGAGCATGACCTTCTACGAGCGGACGGGCGGCACCGAACCCACGTCGTACGAGTTCGCGGTCGCCGGGAGCGAGCTCACCACGCGGCTCGCGGATCCGCTGACGGACGCGAGCCACGACATTCCGGGTGCGTCGGGCGAGTTCTACGACGTCTACTACTCCGACGAGGACGGCTCGTTCGATCTGGACGGCTTCTACCTGACCATTTCAGGCGTCTTCTCCCAGGCCCTGCCCGCAGGCGGTGGCCTGAACCTCGCGGAAATTTCCCTGAACTTCACCGGGCAGCCTCCCGAGTTCGGCAACTACCTCGCGAGCTACGTCGCGCTCGGCGACAACAGGGACGAGACGAGCGTCGGCAACTGCATCGACGGCAATCTGCAGACGCACACGACCATGGGGAACACGCTCGGGCAAGCCGAACGCCTCCGACTCACGCTCGGATTCGAGTCGACGTCCGGCCCGCCGAAGTAGCGTGCGGCGTGCTCGACTGCGGGGGAGTGCCCTGCTTCAGAGGGTGGTGAGCACGATGGGAGCGCCCTCCGTCACGATGAACGTGTGCTCGAACTGCGCGCCCACCGAACCATCCGGCGTCCTGAGCGTCCAACCGTCGGCGTCCTCGACGACGGACGTGGCGCGCGTGGTGAGGAACGGCTCGATGGTGAGGACCTGCCCCGCGGCAAGTGTTCCGCGCAAGCCCGCGTGGAAGACGTTGGGAACGCTGGGCGGCTCGTGGATGTGGCGCCCGACGCCGTGGCCGCACAGGTCCGCGACCACGTGAAATCCGTGGCGCCTGGCGCGGGACTGGACCGCCCGCCCGATGTTCCGCAGCGGGCGACCCGCTCGGGCCTCGAGCATCGCCTCGGCGAGGGCGGCTCGCGTGGCGGCGAGTAGCTCGCGCAGGCGGGGCGAGATGCTGCCGATACCGAGGCTCATCCCGGAGTCCGCCCAGTAGCCGTCGAGCTCGGCGGAGACGTCCACGTTCACGACGTCGCCGTCGCGCAGAACGGTCTTCTCGGACGGGATGCCGTGGGCGAGCGCGTCGTTCACGCTGATGCAGGTCTCACCGGGGAAACCGTAGGCGAGGCGAGGTGCCGACCGCGCACCGTGCCGGCGAAGGACATCTCCGCCAATCGCGTCGAGGTCGGCCGTGGTGACCCCGGCAGTGGCCGCTCGGGCCATGGCGTCGCGGGCCTGCGCGACCGCGGCGCCGACGCGGCGCAGCGCCTCCACATCCTCGGGCGTTTCGATCGACACGGGGGACGCCCCTGCAGCCCCGGTAGGAACTTCGGGTGCGCGGTACTCCAAGAGCGGTATCGTGTCCAAGAGGCCTTCGGCGTTCCGCGTCTCACCGTCCAGTCCGACCTCATGAGACCCTCCGGCATCATCACGCTCCTGACCGACTTCGGCGAGGCCGATCCCTTCGTCGGAGTCATGAAGGGCGTGATCCTGAGCCGCTTTCGCGCGGCCGTGGTGGTGGACCTCGCGCACGGCGTGCGGCCGCAAGACGTCGCCGAAGGCGCCTTCTGGCTGGAGCGATCGTTCCGCTGGTTCCCCGCGGGGACCGTTCACGTCGCCGTGGTGGATCCGGGGGTGGGGACTTCCCGGGCGGCGCTCGTCGTCGAGGCGCAGGGTCACGTCTTCGTCGGGCCGGACAACGGGCTCCTTTCGGGCCTCGGCGGCTCCGCACACTGCATCGATGGCGGCGCCCTCGGGCTCGACGCGCCCAGCGCGACGTTCCACGGAAGGGACGTGTTCGCGCCGGTCGCGGCGGAGCTCGCGGCAGGCCGTGTCGGCTGCCGGGACGTCGGGCCGCGAGCTGGAGTACTCGTCGTGGCCCCGTGCGTGCCACCCGAGCGGCGGTCCGACGGCGTGCATGGGCGGGTGGTGAGCGTGGACCGCTTCGGGAACCTCGTCACGAACGTGGACGCCGACGACGTTCCTGGCGCGGTCTGGGTCGGCTGCGGCGGGACCGACTACCGAGTGGTTCGCACCTACGGCGACGTTCCGGTCGGTGCACCGCTCGCGCTCGTGAATGCCTTCGGCACGTTCGAGATCGCGGTGCGCGACGGCAGCGCGGCCGCCCAGCTCGAGGTGGGCCACGGGGTTGCGGTGGTGGTCCGTTGAACCGTCGAGACGCTCCCGGCCGTCGGACGCGGTCGTCCCCCCCGCACCGCGCCCTGGCCGTGCGCTGGTTCGCAGCGGCCGCGGCGCTCCTTGGCACCGCTTGCGGAGCGGCGTCCCCCGCCGCGGGCCCCACCGACCCCGCGTCCCCTGCAGACCGTTCGGGTCGTGCCGCTGCCACCGCGGCGGAGCGTCTCTCCGCGGCGGACGCCGCGCTGGGGACGTCCGACTACGAGGCGGCAGATGCTCACTACCGCGCCGCGGCCGAAGCGGTCGAGCACCGCGATCGTGCGCTGGTCGGTCTGGCGCGCGTCGCGCTCGTCACCGGACGACACGATGAGGTCGTGCGCGCCGCGTCCCAGGTGAAGGTCGGCCCCCTCGCGCTCGAGGCGGCGGCGCTGCACGGAGAGGCGCTGCGCAGGGAAGGGCGCCTGGACGAGGCCGAAGCCGTGCTCCGCTCGGTGGAGCGCGACCCGGCGGCCCGGCGCGCGCGCCTCCTGCTCGGCGAGGTGCTGCTCCAGCGGGGGCGCCGGGTGGAGGCCGAGAGCGTGCTGATGACGCTGGTCGCCGACTACAACGACGACCGCATCACCGAGACCGACGCGCAGGGACTCGCCATGGTGGGGCGCGCGGCGCACCTGCTGCGCGCGCCGCGCGACGCCAACGACGCGTTCAACGAAGCCGAGCGGGCCGCCCCCGCCGACCCGCAGACGCTGCTCTGGCGCGCGGAGCTCTTCCTGGACAAGTACGACCCCGGTCACGCCGAGGAGGTCACCAAGGAGGTGCTGGCGAAGGCACCTCGGCACCCCGAGGCGCTCGTCTGGCTCGCGCACGTGAAGCTGAGCCAGTCCCTGGACTTCGACGCGGCGGAGCGGCTCGCGCGCAAGGCGCTCGCCGTGAACCCGAAGCTCGCTCCCGCGCACTTCGTCCTCGCGGGCATCGCGCTCCGCGACATGGAAATCGAAGAGGCGGATCGTCGAGCGGACGCGGGTCTCGGTCACGCGCCCAGGGATCTGGATCTGCTCAGCATGAAGGCGGCCATCCGCTTCCTCGCGGACGACGAGCCCGGCTTCGCGGCAGCGAAGCAGCGCGTCCTCGAGCAGAGCGCGGGCTTCACTCGCATGTTCCGGATCATCGCGGAGTTTGCGGACTGGGAGCACCGGTACGACGAGGTCGTTGCAATGATGCGCGAGGCCGTACGGATGGATCCCGACGACCCGAAGGCGATGGCCCTGCTCGGCCTCAACGCGATTCGCGCCGGCGACGACGCGGCCGGCCTCTCGGCGCTGCAGCGGGCCTTCGACGGGGACCCGTTCGACGTCCGCGTCCTGAACACGTTGAACCTGTACGAGAAGACGATCCCCCGCGATTACGTGGACGTTCCCGGGCCGCGCTTTCGCCTGCGCTACCACAAGGACGAGAAGCCGGTGCTGGAGCGCTACGTGCCGCGCCTGCTGGACCGCGCTTGGGAGAACTTCGTCGTGGCCTACGGCTTCTCACCGAAGACGCCGGTGGGCGTCGAACTCTACGCCGAGCGGCAGAATTTCGCGATTCGCACCAGTGGGCTGCCGAACACGGCGATTCAAGGAGTGTGCTTCGGCCAGACGCTCGCTTCCATGTCGCCCCGGCACGAGCGCTTCAACCTGGGGATGACGCTCTGGCACGAGCTGGCGCACGTCTTCCACATTCAGCTCTCGAAGAGCCACGTCCCTCGCTGGTACACCGAGGGGCTCGCGGAGTACGAGACGCTGGTGGAGCGCCCCGAGTGGAGCCGCGAGCAGGACCCGGCGCTCTACGAGGGGCTGCGAACGGGAGTGCTTCCCAGGGTGGGGAGCATGAACCGAGCGTTCACGCGCGCCGAGGACATCTCCGACATCGCGACGGCCTACTACGCGTCGAGTCGCATCGTCACGATGCTCACGGAGCGCCATGGACGCGCGAAGGTGCGGGAGGTGCTCGCCGGGTGGGGGGCCGGCAAGCGCACCGAGGCGCTGTTCGGGGAGGTCTTCGGGCAGACGACCCACGCGGTGGACGAGGAGTTTCGGCGGTGGGTGAAGACGGACTTGTCGCGCTACGAGAAGCAGTTCGTACCCGTGTCGCGGCCCGGATCGTACGACGACACGAAGGCGCGCGCCGCGAAGAGCCAGAAGGACGCGAACCTCCAGGTTCGGTTCGCGCTCGCCGCGCTTCGCGCCGGCAAGAAGGACGAAGCGGAGCAGGCGGTGGAACGGGCGTTGAGGGCCGATCCTCGCCATCGCGACGCCCGGTACATGAGGGCGCGTTTCGCCTTCGGGCGTGGCGACGCGGCGGGCGCGTCGAAGCTCGCGCTCGCCCTCGTCGCCGAGGGCGCGGACGGCTACGAGGTCCAGATGCTCCTCGCGCGCGTTGCCGGGACGCGGAATGCGACCAGGGAGCGCCGGGTCGCGCTCGAGAAGGCGCACGCCTTCGACGCCACGCAGTCCGAGCCCATTGGGGCTCTGATCGAGCTCTTGCGCGCCAGCGGCGACGACGTGTTGCCATGGCTCGAGAAGCTCGCGCGGCTCGAGGAGCACGAGCCGAACGTGCACCGCCTCCTGGTCGCGGAGCTGAGGAAGCGGGGCCGCCTCGACGAGGCGCTCGCTGCGGGCGAGGCCGCGCTGTGGGCCGACATCGAAGGGCTCGAGACGCACGTGGAGGTGGCCGAGGTCCTGCTCGCGCGCGGTGACCGCGAGCGCGGCCTGTTCGAGCTCGAGTCCGCCGTGCTGTGTCCGGCTCGTCCGGCCGAGAAGGCGGCGGTACACGCACGGCTCGCGGCGCTCTACCGCCAGGGTGGTGACGCGAAGGCCTCACGTCGGCACGCGGAGCGTGCCACCGCGCTCGGCTCCCCTCCGTGAGCAGACGGTTCGGCGGTCAGCGGTCGCTGCGGCGGGTGACCGACGCCCGCGCGAGCTCGCGCAGCTCCTCGGGCTGAAATGGCTTGTCGAGGCAGATGTTCTCGACGGATGCGAGGAACTCCCGAGCCTGCGGCGTGAACGCCCCGCCCGTCATGAACACGAACCGCTGGGTGAGCGGGCCGTCGGCTTCGCGAACGCGCGCGTAGATGTCCATGCCGGTCAGGTCGGGCATCATCAAGTCGCAGAAGACGATGTCGTACGTCGCGCCCTTGTGAAGCAGGAGGTCGAGCGCCTGCTGGCCACCATTGACGACGGTCACGTCGTGCTGGCGGGCCAGGTCCCGACGGATGGCGCGGGCCACGGCCGGCTCGTCGTCCACCACCAGGACGCGAGCGCGCTCCGCGACCCGCAGCACCGGAGGCGCCGACGACGACACGTCCTTGCGCACGTGCTTCGCCGGCGGGAGGAGCACCCGGAAGATCGAGCCCCCGCGCTCCGGGCACTCGAGGCCGATTTCGCCGTCCACGGCACTGACGATGTTCCGGCAGATCGCGAGTCCCAGCCCCGTGCCCACGCCGCTCGGCTTCGTGGTGAAGAAAGGCTCGAAGACCCTCTCCCTCAGATCGTGAGGCACTCCCGGACCCGTGTCGTGAATCTCGACCACCGCTCGTCCGAGGGGATCGGTGTACGTGCGAATGCGAATCTCGTGGTCCCTGGCCTCGCCCACCGGCAGCGCCTGGGCGGCGTTGAGGAGCAGGTTCAGGAAGACCTGGCCTAGCTTCGACTCGTTGGCGTCGACTCCGGGTACTTCCCCGTAGTCCTTGACCAGCCGTGCCCGATGGCGGATCTCGTTCCGCGCCATGTTGATGCTCGACTCGAGGACCTCACGCACGTCGACCTGGCTCGTCTCGCCTTCGTCCGGTCGAGAGAAGGTCCGCACGTCCTGGACGACGTCCCGGATGCGGTCGGCGCCCTCGCGCGCCTCGTCAAGCGTCTCGAGGACCTCTCCGAGATGTGCGGCGAGGGGCAAATCCGCGGGTTCGGCGTCGTCCGGCAGGGACTGGCGCTCAAGGCGCCGGACCTTGCGAGTGACGTCCGCGAGGGTCTCGGCGGAGAAGCGAATGTTCGCGGTGACGTAGGCGAGCGGGTTGTTGATCTCGTGGGCGATGCCGGCGGCGAGTGTCCCGATGGACGCCATTCGATCCGTCTGTAGGAGCCGGGCGTGAATCGCGCGGCGCTCAGTGATGTCCACGGCCACGATGCACAGGGCGCGGACCCCATCGAACTCGAGGGCGAGCATCGTGGACTCCACGAGGCGCGTCGTCCCGTCCTGCCGGACCACGCGCGCCTCCCGAGCCGGGATCGGAGACTCGCTCTCCAGGGCGGCAGCGAGCCGCGCGGCCACCTCGGGGCGATCCTCCACCGGGATGATCTCCACGGGATTGCGCCCGATCACGTCCTCGAGCGGATGGCCGATCAGCTCGGCGAGCGCGGGGTTGGCGAACACCACCCGTCGCGCCTGGAAGATCGCGATGGGAACCGGCAACCGCTCGATGAGCGAGCGGAACGTCCGCGCCGCGCGGCGCACCTCCTCCTCCGCCTGTCGCCGGGCGGTCATGTCGCGGAGCACGATCATCACCAGGCGCTCACCGCCGAAGTCGATGGGGGTGGCAGAGACCTCCGCCACCAGGTCGTGCCCCGCCAGGTGCCGCAGGGTGAACTCGACCTTCGGCGCGGGCTGCCCCGTCTCGAGCATCCGCAGGCCTCGCGCGTCGGCCTCCGCGTGGTGCTTCTCGTGCAGCACCTCCCGCAGTCGGTGCTTGGAGAGCTCCTCGACCGAGGGGTAGCCGAGGTACTGCGCGAACGCCGCGTTGGCATAGACCGGGTAGCCGCCCCGGTGGACGCAGACCGGGTCTGCCATGGAGTCCATCAGCTGCTTGAACCGCACCTCGACCCCGAGGCGCTCGGTCAGATCCGTGCAGACCACCAGGACGGCGAACTCTCCGTCCATGTCCACCGGCGTGGGCCGGCACTCGGCCGTCCGCAGAGCCCCCGTCCTGGTGACGAATCGAAGCACCACGGGCGGTTCGGGCAGACCGGTGGCGCGCATCCGAGCCTCCCGGCGCTCGCCAATGTCGCGATCCTCCGGGTGGACGAGCGTCGTTGCGTCCAGCCCGAGGACCTCCCGCGGATCGTCGTACTCGAGGAATCGAACCGCGGCGGCGTTCACGTAGATGGCCCGCTGGTCACGGTACAGAAAGACCGGGTCCGGGAGGTTCTCGAGCAGCCACGCCAGCCCGCGCGACGACACGGGGATCCGCGAGCCGGGGATCGAGATTCGGGAGTCGCTCGCGTCGTCCTTGACCATGCGCGTCGCCATCGGAGCGAGCCTTCAGGCTACCACGGCGCGGTCGGCGGCGTCCGCCGGGTGCGACCGCCCCGAGGTGCTTCAGCGAGCGCGCCGCCCGAGCCGCTTCGCGCGGAAGGCGGGAGGTTCTAAGCTCGCCGCGCGTGTCCCAGGAAGCTCGCCTCGACCAGGGACCGTTCCTCGCCGGGCTGTTTCTCGTGACGGCGGCCATGCTGGCCCTGGAGGTGCTCGACACGCGCCTCTTGTCGGTGCTGACCTGGTACTCGCTGGCGTTCCTGGTGATCGCCATGGGGCTCTTCGGGATCACCGCCGGCGCCGTGCGTGTCTATCTGCGGCCGGACCGCTACGCGCCCGACCGACTCGCCGCGCAGCTCTCCCACGACGCGCTCTGGTTCGCCGTGGCGATCCCGGTCAGCTACGTCCTGCTGCTCATCGTTCCGCTGCGAGTCGAGCCCGTGTGGACCGTCGTCGTCGAGTTCGTCGTGTTCGCGGGGATCATCGCGCTGCCGTTCGTCTTCGCGGGGTCCGTCATCGCCGCTGCCTTGACGCGAACGCCGTTCCCGGTGGGGCGTGTCTACGCCGTCGATCTCGTCGGCGCCGCCGTGGGCGCGCCGCTGGTGCCGGGTCTCCTCGCGCTCACGAACGGTGGTCCCGCCATCCTGTCGCTCGGAGCGCTCGCCGCAGTGGGGTCGGCGGCCTTCGCGTGGTCCGGTAGGCAGCGGCGGCTCGCGAGACGGGGCCTGTACGTCGCCGCAGGGATCCTCACCTTGGCGCTCCTGGACTCCACGACGCACGCCGGGCTCGTCCCGCTGTGGGTCAAGGGGCGCGCCGAGACGCGAGACATGGTCGAGGTCGAGGACTGGAACTCGCACTCGCGCATCCACGTCATGCCCAAGGGGCACGCGCCGCCGGCGCTGTGGGGCGAAGGCAAGGGGTGCCGGCTCGATCCGCTCGACCAGCGCTTGCTCGTCATCGACGGAGACGCCGCGACGCCGCTCTATCACGCGGACCGCGGCATCGAAGCGCTGGACTTCCTCGCCTGCGACGTGACGAACCTCGCTCATTTCATCAGGAGCGAGGGCACGGCCGCGGTCATCGGCGTGGGTGGCTCGCGCGACATCCAGTCGGCGCTCTACTTCGGGCACCCGCGCGTCGTGGGCATCGAGCTCAACGGCGCGCTGCTCGACGTTCTCCGCGGCCCGCTCGGACGCCCCACCCGGGTCGCCGACGACCCTCGCGTCGCGCTGGTGCACGACGAGGCGCGCAGCTACCTGTCGCGGACCGAACTCCGATTCGACGTCATTCAGGCGTCGCTCATCGACACCTGGGCGGCCACGGGGGCCGGAGCCCACGCGCTGAGCGAGAACGGCCTGTACACCATCGAAGCCTGGCGCACGTTCCTCGATCGGCTGGCGCCGGGGGGTGTCTTCACCGTGTCCCGCTGGTCCACCGGGGAGACGGCGCGCCTCGTGTCTCTCGCGGCCGCGACGCTCCTCGAGCACGGCGCGACGAGCGCGCGCGCGCACGTCGCGCTCCTCGACGCGGGGCGCGTCTCCACGATCATCGTGGGTCGGGATCCGCTGACCTCCGAGGACGCGCAGAAGATCGTCGAGGTGGCGGTGAAGTACGGGTACGTCGTGAAGGCCGTGCCCGGCATGCCGGATGCAGGGCCGCTCCTGACGCAGCTCCTCGACGCGCGCGACCGCGAGAGCGTGGACAGGATCAGCTTTCACGCGGTGCTCGACTTCCGTCCGCCCACGGATGACAAGCCGTTCTTCTTCAACGTCGTGCGCCTCGCGGCGTTCGGGAAGGACACGCCCGGGATCCTGACCGGTGGGCTCGAGGGGAATCGGTTCGCGACGATGACGCTCATCCTGGCGCTGCTCTCGTCACTCCTGCTCGCGCTGGGCGCCGTGGCGGTCCCGCTGTGGCGTCGTGCCCGACCCGAGGGTCGCGGAGGACCACGCCTCGTCGCGGGGCTCGCGTACTTCACCCTCATCGGCGTGGGCTTCATGCTGGCGGAAATAGGCCTCCTTCAGCGCCTGTCCATCGTGCTCGGTCACCCGACGTACAGCCTCATCGTCGTGCTCGCGAGCCTCGTGGCGGCCGCAGGTGTCGGTTCGCTGCTGTCCGACAAGCTCCCGCTCGATCGCGCTCCGGCCTGCTACGTCTACCCCACCGTGCTGGCGGTGGCCGTCGCGTCCCTGGCGTTCGTCGTTCCGGCCTGGTCGAAGAGCGTCATCGGCGCTCCGCTGGCGACGCGCATCGCCTTCGCGGCGGCGCTCAGCACGGCCCTGGGGCTCCTGCTCGGTGTCGCCTTCCCGGCGGGTATGCGCATCGTGCGCGCGCAAGGGGCGCCGGAGACGCCGTGGTTCTGGGGGATGAACGGGATCGGGGGAGTCCTGGCGAGCAGCGTGGCGCTCATCATCGGCCTCGAATGGGGACTGAGCCGGACGTTCCTCGTGGCGGGTTGCTGCTACTTGCTCCTCGTGCCCGCCATCGTCGTCGTGCGACGCGCCGGCGCTGCCGGCGTCACTTCTCCTGACGTCGCGCCGCGCTCAGCGCCGCGAGTTCCGTGAGCGTCATCGTGGCGGTGGAGGGCGTCGTGACCACGTCGCCCTCGTCGTAAAGCGCCCGAGCGACGCGCTTCGCCACCTCCTCGAGGGGCGCGACCAGCGGGCGATCACCTTCGGCGATGGCCGCCACCGCGACGAGCGCCGCTCCTCCGTCGGTGTCCACGCGCAAGGGAACGGCGTGCCACGGGCCCGAGCCCGCGGGCGGAGCGGGCAAGAGCGTCGACTCCCGATCCGCATCGCACGCGGCGAGCTTCTCCACGTGGGTACGAAGCTCCGCAGGTGGCTCGTCGCCTCGCGTCGGTGCCGCGAGATCGAGGCGTCCCCGCCGGATCAGGAACAGGAACCCTGATGCCCCCCTCGTCGCGGCGAGCAGGATCTCCAGCGCCCGCTCGGCGCGTTCATCGGTCCCCCTCGCGTGGCTCAGCACGGACGAGGCGATGGACGCCGGATCACCGACCACCGTCTCGCCCTCCCAGTCCACGCCTGCTCGGAGGGACTCGCTGGCCCCCAGACGAGCCAGGCGATCCACCCTGGCGATCAGCACCGGGTTCTCCGTGCTGCGGAAGCACTCTGACGCCGCCGCGAAGTGTCGTTCGAGCTCGGCGCCGTCCGCGCGGGCGTGAGCGACGCGTGCGGCCGCTTCGTGCAGGGTTCCCGTCACCAGCGGGTTGCCCAGGCGCACGGCGGACGCCAGCGCCTCGTCCAGCCGAGCCCGCGCGGCCTCGGTGTCTCCCAGCGCGCCCTCGGCCAGCGCCAGCGTCGCGACGGAGCGGAAGTGGAACAAGGGTTGCCGATGGTCCTCGTCACGGGCGTCATCGAGCGCCGCGCGCGCCGCGTCGCGCGCCTCCTCGAGCCGTCCGGCGTCGAGCAGCACGTCCGCCAGCGCGGACTGCGCCCAGGGTCGGGTCAGTCCCTCGCCGGGCGGGTGCGCCGCAAGGGCGCGTCGCACGTGCTCCAGGGCATCCTCGTGCTGCCCTCGCAGGCGCGCGTACTCGGCGCGCGCGATGTGCAGGTGCAGCGCATACCCCGGCATGCGCGACACGATCTCGCTCAGCGCCGTGATGGAGCGCTTCAGGCCGATGACGTCACCCGTGTAGCCGTGACCGATGACCATGGACGGGTGCAGCGTGCCATCGAGCTGCCAGACGGAACCGAGGCGAACCGCCTCGGCCTCGGCTTCGCGCCAGAGTTGCGCGGCCTGGGTGTCCTCGCCTCGCCAGAGGTGTCGAATCGTGCGGAGCTGAAACGCGCCCACGCGCCAGAGCCGAAGTCCGAGGCCGTCGAGCGCGCGGATCTCGTCCATGGCACGGTCGTCCGCGCGATTGAGCCACGCGAGCCCGCGCTGGAAGCGCGCCCCGCCCGAGGCGACCGCGAGTTCGACGGCATTGGCGACGGTGGCGTTTCGCGCGACGTCGGCGAGCCCGGCGTCGGTGGACGCCAGCAGGGTGCGGAGGCGACCCAGATTGAACGCGAGCAGGTTGTGCACGAAACGCACGATGCCGCGAACCTCCGCGCGGGGCAGCGCGCGGACCTCGCGCAGCGCGTCCACCGAGTCACGGAGTCGTGCCGTGTCGAACGAGAAGCCCGCCACGCCGGCCGAGTACGCGACGACGCGCAGGTAGCCCGCGATGGCGATCGCGGGACGGAGGCGCCCCCGGCGTCGCCCGACGCTCCAGTAGAGCGCGGCAGCGATCACGAGGGCCACGATCATGGCGAGCCGCACGCCGACGTACGGGACGAGTCGTCGCGCGCGCAGGACGCCGGCCTCCTTCGCCAGAGCCTCCAGGGCGGCCTCACGGTGCCGCAACGCCGCGTCCCGGTCCGCGTAGAAGCCCGCCGTGACCAGCATCTGGAGCAGCTCGCAGCGTTCGGCCGAGGTGGAGCCGGGGTCCGAGGAGAGCACGTCGAGGGCCGCCTCCAGGGCGGGGATGGCGTCGCGAAAGGACGTCGCCTCGAACGCGCGCCGACCTGCCCGGGCCAGCAGCACGGCCGCGCGCTGGCGCTCGCCCCCGCGCAGCAGGTGCCACCCCGTCCGGCTCTCGCGCTCGGGCGACGGCGAGGGATCACGGGCGAGGGCCTCCCCGATCCGGCGCTCGAGACGAGCCCGCTCTGCGCGCGACAGGGTTCGGCGCAGGGCGTCGCGCAGTCCGTCGTGGCGAAAGGCGTAGCCGCGCGGGGACCCCACCAGGACTTCACCGGCGACCAGATCGTTCAGCGCGGCGAACGTGAGATCGTCGGTCACCTCCGAGAGCGAAGCGATGAGCTCGACGGGCGCGCTGTCGTCGAGCAGCGAGAGGATCTGCCCGATGCGCCGCGCCGGGTCTTCGATGGCCGAGACGCGAGCGTCCATCGTGTCCCGCAGGCTGCGCGGAACTTCCAGGCGATCGAGATCCGTGGGGATCAACCACAGGCCTCCCTCGAGGCGCAGGGTCCCCCGGTCCACGAGGTGACGGAGGACCTCCGTGCACAGGAGCGGACTGCCGCCGACGGCGCCTCGGAGCCAGCTCGCCAGCGCTCCGAGCCCGGGCGCGTCGCCGAACATGGCGCGAACGAGCTCCTCGATCTCCGCGGCGGAGAGCCCGCGCGCGCGCAGAGTTAGCGCGTGCGTCTCGAGCACGCCGAAGGGGTCTCGCGCGTGCGGGACGCCGGACTTGGCCGCCGCAGCGAGCACGAGCAGCGGCCGGCGGCGTGCCTCCCTTCCGAGCCCGGCCAGCAGCGATAGCGACGCCTCGTCTGCGCGATGGACGTCGTCCACCACCAGACAGAGGGGTCTTCGTGCGGCCACCCCGAAGAACCACTCGGACAGTCCCGCCTGGATGGCCAGGCGCAGCTCTCGAGGGTCCGCGCTGGGAAGGGCCACGTCGGGGAGGTTCAGGGACTCCGCCGTTCGCGGCTCGACGCGCCGCAGGACGGCCTCGTGCCCGGCGGCCTCCTCACGAGCCTCCTCGGGTGCGGCACGCGCGAGCTCGGCCACCAGCGTGGCGGCGACGCCGTAGGGTGACGGCGTCGTGACGTCCGCACGGATCACGACGAACCCCGCGAGCTTCGCCTCGAGGGCGATCTCGCGGAGCATCCTGGACTTGCCGGAGCCGGCTCGGCCGCGCACGAGCACCGCGCGGCCGCTCGCCGCCAGCGCACGCTCGACGCGTCTTCGGGCCACGGCCATCTCGCGATCGCGCCCCACCAGGGCCGTGCTCTGGACGTAGCTGCGCGCGACGGCGAGCTCCGGCGCAGGGTCGAGCTCTCCGATGGCGACCAGGCGATCGATGACCTCGACGGCTCGTGCGGGGCGCGCGAGGGGGTCCTTCGCGAGGAGGCTGAGGACGAGGTCGTCCAGCGCTGCGGGAACTCCGTCGGCGAGTCGGGAGGGCGGACGCGGCGGAGCGTACTCGATGCGCACGAGATCCTCGAGGCGTCGGATGGGGCGAGCGTGCGTCTTCGTGAGCAGCCAGTAGGCGAGCGCCCCGAGCCCGAAGAGATCGGCGCGCTCGTCGAGGGGGACGCCCAGCGTCGTCTCGGGTGCGATGCAAGGGAGCGTCCCCACGACCTCTCCAGTGACGCCGATGGTCGCGAGGACGCCGAAGTCGAGGAGCTTTGCTCGACCATCTGACGTGCACCGCACGTTGCGGGGTGCGACGTCGCGATGGATGAGTCGACGCGAATGCAGGAACGCCAGCGCGCTGGCGACGTCGCGGAGCAACCGGCACGCGCCCCGTGCTTCGACGGGAGCGGCGTCGCGGAGGTCGACGCCGTCGAGGACTTCCATCGTGTAGAACGGTGCACCGTCCGAGTCGTAGTCGTGCACCTCCACGATCCGCGGATGCCGGAGCGTGGCCAGGGTGTGGAACTCGCGCCGGAACTTCAGCTCCGTCGCCGCGTCGCCAAGGCGAAGCGTCAACCGCTTGAGCGCGACCCTTCGCCCGGTCCGCTCGTCGGTGGCGTCGTAAACGTCGCCCATTCCGCCCTTGCCGAGTCGCCCCGCAATTCGGTAGCGATCCGCGAGCAGCGCACCCGCCTCCAGCTCGACCGCGCCGTTCACGCCCACGCCGCGGAGGGTACCAGCGTCCGAGCGCTGTCGGTCCCGTTCGGGCCCCGTCAGTCGTCGTCGCCGCCGCCGCCGCGCAGGCCGAGCGCCCGTGCCTTCTTGTAGAGGTGGCTGCGCTCGAGGCCCAGGGCGCGTGCCGTCGCCGCCATCTGCCCCGAGTGCGCCGCCAGGGCCTCCTCCAGGATCGCTCGCTCGGCCTCCTCCACGAGGACCTTGAACGGAACGTCCGCTCGGAAGAGGCCCGCCACGGGGGCGGCGCTGGCGCTCCCCATCGCGCGGCGGACCTGCTCGACGCCGATCGCGTCGTCCGGGGACAGGATGACCAGGCGCTCGACCAGGTTGCGGAGCTCACGGACGTTGCCGGGAAAGGAGTGCTCCGCGAGAGCCTTCAGCGCTTCCGGCTCGAGGGTGACCGCGGGGCGCCCGTTGGCGACCCGGGCGGTTTCGAGAAACCGTCCGGCGAGCAGCGGGATGTCGTCGCGTCGCGCGCGGAGCGGCGGCAGGAAGATCGGCACGACGTTGAGGCGATCGAAGAGATCGGCCCGAAACTCGCCCTTCGCGCAGGCGTCGGTGAGGTCCTTGTTCGTCGCGGCGACGACGCGGACGTCCACGGCGAGCGTCGCGTTGCCGCCCACGCGCTCGATCTCGCGCTCCTGCAGGACGCGCAGCAGCTTGGCCTGCATCGCGAGCGGCATGTCGCCGACCTCGTCGAGGAACAGCGTTCCCCGGTCGGCGCGCTCGAACTTGCCGCGGCGCTGCTTCGTGGCGCCGGTGAAGGCGCCGGCTTC
>CAZARU010000047.1:0-47835 GCA_964487605.1 uncultured Polyangiaceae bacterium | reverse complement strand
AAGACGACGACGACTCCGACGATGACGACGACGACGAGGTAGCGCCGCGCAAGGCCGACGACGCCGAGGATCCTTACTGGTGGACCCCGTGGGCGGTGATGATCGGATTGATCACCGTGGGCGTGCTCGGGCTCTTCGGCGTCATCTTCCCGAGGGGTGGGACGGGGGACGCGAGCGGAGCAGCTGCCACGCCGAGCCCCGCAACCACACCGTCACCCACGCCCACCGCCCGCCCGACGGCGCCAGCCGCGCTCGCCCAGAACCCCGCCGCTCAGGAGCGCATCCGAGCCAGTCACGTCCTGGTCGCGTACAAGGGCGGTCTGCGCGCCGCCCCGACCATCGAGCGTTCGAAGGAAGAGGCGAAGAAGCGCGCCGAGGACGTCGCCAAGAAGGCCAAGGGCCCGGGCGCGGACTTTGCGGCGCTCGCCAAGGAGTTCTCCGACGACCCGTCCGGGCCTCCGCGCGGCGGAGATCTGGGCCAGTTCGCGCGACAGGCGATGGTGAAGCCGTTCGCCGACGCGGCCTTCGCGCTGAAGCCGGGCGAGACTTCAGGGGTCGTGGAGACGCCGTTCGGATTTCACGTCATCAAGCGCACGGAGTGACGCGGGGACGACGAGTGCGAACGTGCCCTCGCGTCACCGGCCGAGCAGGTGCTTCGCGATGACCATGCGCTGAATCTGACTGGTTCCCTCCCCTATCTCGCAGATCTTCACGTCGCGGAGGTGGCGCTCGACGTCGAACTCCCGCGTGTAGCCGTACCCCCCGTGGATCTGCACCGCGTCGTTGCACGCGCGCGTCGCGGCTTCGCTCGCAAACAGCTTGGCCACCGCCGCCTCGCGCGAGTACGGCCGCCCCGAATCCGCGAGGACCGCCGCCCGCCGCACGAGAAGCTCCGCAGCGTCGAGCTCCGTCGTGGCGTCGGCGAGCATCCACTGGATCGCCTGGTGCTCGGAGATCGGCTTGCCGAAGGTGCGTCGCTCCTTGGCGTAGCGGACGGCCAGCTCCGTCGCGCCACGCCCGAGACCCAGCGCCATGGCGCCGATGGAGACGCGACCGCGATCGAGAATCGACATGGTGTCGTAGAACGCGCGGTCCACTTCGCCGACTCGATTTTCGTCGGGAACGCGCACGGCATCGAGCGTCACCGCCACGGTATCACTGGACCGGCAGCCGTACTTCTCGAGGTGCTTGCTCGCGGAGTAGCCCGGCGCGTCGGTCTCCACGACGAACGCGGTGATTCCGCGGTGCGCGGGAACGTCGGGGTTCGAGCGCGCCAGAACGACACAGAAGCCGGCGACCGAACCTTGCGTGATGAACATCTTGGTTCCGTCGAGGATCCAGTCGCTCCCGTCCCGTCGCGCCGTGGTCCTGAGGGCCGCGCTGTCCGAGCCCGACCCCGGCTCGGTGAGGGCCCACGCAGCGAGCCACTCGCCGGTCGTTGCCCGGGACAGGTACTTCCGCTTCTGGTCTTCGCTGCCGAAGGACAGGATGTGGCTCGTGCCCAGGCCATTGTGACTCGCGACGGTGAGCGCGAGTGATCCATCCACGCGCGCGACCTCCTCCACGCAGAGCGCGTAGGCGAGCGTGTCCATGCCGGCGCCACCGTACGCCTCGGGGATCCGGATGCCGAGCAGTCCAAGCTCCGCCAGCTTGGGGACGATCTCGGCGGGAAAGCGCTCCTCGGCGTCCCAGCGGCGCGCGTGCGGCCGTACCTCCCTCTCACAGAAATCTCTGACCGTGTCCCGCAGGATGCGATGGGGCTCCGGAAGATCGAAATGCACGGCGCGCATGGCTACCACACAACGCCGCGCCGCTCGCCCAGCGCGTCGCGTCGGCTCGAGGACCGAATGGTTGAACCA
This sequence comes from uncultured Polyangiaceae bacterium, assembly GCA_964487605.1. GTDB lineage: Bacteria > Myxococcota_A > Polyangia > Polyangiales > Polyangiaceae > JAJDAH01. The sequence continues at coordinate 45,976 of CAZARU010000047.1, read as the reverse complement.
TCGGGCGCGCCGCGCGCCTTCCGCGGACGCGGCGACCTCAGCCGCCCACGAGGGCTCGAAGGCGCTCCACCTTGGTCCCGGCATCCAGGCGAACCTTCGCGGCGTCGGCGGGCGTCATGTCCGACGACAGAACGGCCTCTTCGTCGCCGATGCCGAGCACGCTCGTTCCCTTGCGCCCCATCACCCACTCCACCCTGGGCGACTCTTCGTCCGCGCGGAGCGTGAGCGATGCCGCGTCGAAGGTGACGCCCGCCAGACCCGTCGCGCCCGGGACCTTCTTCAGCGCCTTCAGGAGATCCTTCGCTCCTTCCTCGTCCTGCCGCACGGCGGCGAATACGCGCCAGCGGCGTCCGTCCTTGGCGTAGTAGCCAATCGCCGCAGCTCCTGCCCCCTTCACGCCGAGCGCCTCGTCGAGGACGTACGCGATACCGAGCGGCAGGCGGTCCTCGGCTGGCAGCGCCGCCGCCGCGGGAGGCAAGCCCACGCTGCCCGGCAGCTTCTCGGCGATGGCCTTGGCGAGCGGCGGTACGACGCGCCCCGTCGTCTTTCGAAGGGCATCCGGCGCCTCGCGCTCGTTCGAGTACGCCAGCTCCAGCACGTAGTCTCCGCGCCAGACGTTCGCGTTGCTGCCACCGAGCTGCCCCGCCCCGCCCGCCGCGAGCGGCTCGGGCTTCGTCTCGGCGGGATCGGCGTCGGCGATCACGCGCTTGGTGAAGAAGCCGTAGGCGCCCTCGACGGTCTTGAACCGACTGAGCGTGACGTTCACCGTGCCCGTCGAACCGCCGTCATCGACGTAGCGCAGCGTGACGACCCTGGAGAGACCGTAGCTCTTGTAGACCTCGCACTCGCCGTCGAACTGTTCGGTGCAGACCTTGTCCACGGAGCCCGGCGCCTGATCCCCGTACGCCTGGACCGTTCCGTTCGGGTCGACGCAATAGCCCGCGCTGGTCGGCGGGAAGAACCCGGCCGAAACCGCGTCGCTCAGCTTTCCCGGACCCTTCGCGCAGATTCCCGGGGCCGAGCTCGCCACGGTCGGCGGTGGCGGCCCGCGCTCCTCGGCCGGAGGCCTCTTCTCCTCGCAACCACTGCCAGCGACGGCGAGGGCGGCCAACCCGATCAACGACTTCGTGGGAGCGCTCATGGGGCCTCTTTGCCTGGCTTGGCGTCCCCGCGCAAAAACCCGTCCTGCCCGCCGTCCGCAAGAAAGGCCCGCCCCGGCGCTCCGCGGTCCGCAAGGATTACACAGCGGTGCAATCCTTACTGTGCAGACCGCGATGACACCGGACAAATCAATCGCGATTTCAGCAGTTTGCTGGATGTGTCGGCAGGCATGGCACTTGCTCGGTAGGCCACGACGGATCTTTCCAGATGACGCGACGCATTATCAGCCACCTGAAGCGCGGAAGCCCGCGCGGCCAGGCGCGAGGCTTCACGCTGCTGGAGATCATCGTCGTGGTCCTGATCATCGCGGTGCTCGCCCTCATCGCGGTACCGAGCGTGAGCGTGCGGCTGAAGGAGCGTCGTTCCCAGGAGGTCGCACAGCGGGTGACGAGCTTCTACCGCACGGCGCGCATGCGCGCGATGGGGCGCGGGTCGGCCGTTCTGGTGCGCTTCGCCAGCGGTCGGGTCGAGGTCCGGGAGGCCCGGGTCGGCAACGCCGCGGCGGACGCCCAGTGCGCGCCGCTTCCGTCGAACAGCTGCCTGAACACGACCTGGGATCCGGCGAACGCGGACAACCAGCGCGTCGCCGGCGAGATCATCGATCCGGCCCACTACCCGGGCGTCAAGATCGACGCCTACACGCCGGCAGGGGCCGTGGTTCCGGCGCTCACCGCGAACCTGGACGTCTGCTTCACGCCGATGGGGCGCACGTTCTTCCGGACGAACCCCGCCAGTACGTTCCTGCCCCTGACGGGGACGGCCGCCGTGAACGTGTACCGCACGGCGACGGGCGGGGCGGTACGGCGTGTGCTCCTGCTGCCGAACGGTTCGGCGAGGCTCGCGCTGTGACGACCACGCGCCGATCGGCCCTCGGCGGCTACACCATCATCGAGCTCATGATGGCGCTCACCGTGCTCGCCATCGGCGTGTCCGGCGTGATCGCGATGCAGAAGGTCACGGTCGCGTCGAACGTCCACGCGAAGAATCTCTCGATCGCGACGCACATCGCGCAGCTCTGGCTCGATCGGCTCACCGCGGATGGAGCGCAGTGGAACCACCCGTCGCCGAGGCGTCCGGGCTTTCGTGACATCGCGACGCACACCACGTGGCTGCGGAACGTCGAGGGAAACAACGGCCTGTGGCTCCGGCCGGCGTTCGACGCGACGCTGGGGGCCGGCCCTGCGTTCACCGCGCTCGGCTTCGACACGAACGACATGACGAAGGCGCAGTTCTGCACCCACGTGCGGCTGTCCTGGATGTACTCGGACACGGTCGGAAACAACCAGCCGGTCGAGGGCAACGGCCTCATCCGGACCGAGGTCCGCGTCTTCTGGCTGCGCGACGACGCGGGCGGACCCGTGACGAGCGCCGGCGTCTGCGATCCCAACGCGGACGTCACGGTGATCGGCGACGCCGTCAACGACTACCACTTCGTCTACATGACGAGCTCCGTGAAGCAGGCGACGGCGCGATGAGCCTTCTCCCTCGCCTTCGCCCGCGTTCCCGCGCCACGACGCGCCGCGCCCTCCCGTTCGGCTTCACGCTGGTGGAGCTGATGGTGTCGCTCACCGGCGGTCTCTTCGTGATGATTGCCGTGTTCATGCTCGCCAAGCACGGGTCGCGGTTCTATCAGCAGGAGTCGCGCGTCGCGAACGCGACGCTCGGGAGCGTGCTCGGCTTCGAGCGGCTCCGGGCGGACCTGGCTCGCGCCGGCTTCCTCTCCACGCCCAACGTGCGGAAGGATCCGCTCGTCTGCGGACGCCCTGACGGTACGTGGCCGCTCGAGATGGGCCGGCTCGCGAGCGTTCGTGTCACCGTCGGCGGCTCACCGAACACCGCCACGCTCACCGCCAACGGCGTGGATCCCGACGAGGTCGTGCTTTCCGGCAGCTACGCGTCCGTCGAGCAGTTCCCCATCCAGCGGATCGTGGACATCGGCACGGGCTACAGCGTCTATCTCGCCGAGCAGTCCGGCGCGATCGCGCGCGTGGGCCTCAACAACCTGGCTCAGACGTTCCAGGCGGGGCGCGTGCTGCGGATCGTCGATCGCGAGGGCAAGCAGCACTTCGGCGCCATCGCGGGCGATCCCGCCGTGGACGTGAGCGATCCCGCGCAGCCGTTCGTGAAGCTCGCCCAGGTGCCGGCCCTCACCTTCCGGCAGAGTTCGGCCGTGGGTTGCGGAATCCGGGGCAACTGCACGGGCTGCGTCGCCAGCGTGGTGAGCGTCATCAAGTACGACGTCCGCAACCTCGCGTCGGGGTCGAACTTCGGCGGCGCGAACCCGGGGTACGATCCGCTCTACGCCGACGGCGCGGCCGGGCCGTTCGACGAGGACCGCACCGAGCTGGTGCGGGTCGAGCTTAACGCGACCTCCGGCGGCTTCATGACGGACACGGAAGAAGTGGTCGCTGAGTACGCGGTCGACTTCGCCCTCGGCTTGACCGTGGCCGACATCTCGGGCGACCCCCAGGGAATCGACCCCGCGCTCGTCGCCGTGGCGGCGGGCACCGGGGGCATAGCCAACTGGGCGGGTGACGTCACGGGGATCACGGCACTGAACCGCGGACCCCAGTTCATTCGCAGCGTGAGGGCGCGCCTCAGCACGCGCTCCCGCGAAGGTGACCGTCGCGCGAACGTGATGGCCTCGGGCACCTCGTTCGTGCCGGGTACGGGCACCCTGGGGCAGGGCCTCTATCGCTTCTCGCTCGCGCAGGACGGCGGGGTCTGGGCGCGCGTGCGGACGGTGCAGGCGGAGGTCGCCATGCACAACCACGAGGGAGCGCTCTTCCGATGAGAACCCTCGCGTCATCATCCTCGGGGCGGCGCGGCGAGCGCGGCGCCGCGCTCTTCATCGTCCTCATGGTCATCACCCTGCTGACCGCCATCGGCGTCTTCAGCGCGCGCGCCGCGAGCCTGGTGGACGTCGCCTCCGGCTACAACCGCCAGGCCGTCCAGACGCTCTACGTGACCGAGTACGGGTCGCGCACGGTGGCCTCGGAGTTCGGCTCCGGTACGGCCGAGAGCATCTTCGCCGAGATGGCCCGCGGCGCGGAGTCGTGCGTGCAGACGGCCAACGTCGTGCCCGCTCAGCCCGGCGCGAAGGTGCCGTGCTACCGCCTCTTCCTCACCGACCTGGCGGCGCGCATCGACACGAATTTCGCCGGGCAGAAGATCTTCGACCAGGCGTCGCTCACCGCCCCGGGGAGCCTGGGACCCAAGCTCGTGGACGCGACGCAGACTCCGCTGTCCGGCACGTTCATCGTCGAGATCACCGATCCGGGTCCTCCGACCGCACCGCTGGCCGGGAGCGACGCCGGGGGGACGGGGACGAGCTTCGTGCGACGCCAGGTGACCATCACGGGCACCGGCCAGACCCGCCCGTTCGTTCCCGCGAATGTTTGTGACGATGCCGCTTCTGCCGCCGCCGGCGTGCAGTCGCTCCGTGCCTACGTGACGCTGCCGCCCATGCCGGGGGGAGGATAGGATCATGACCCGACGTTTCAGCGCGCTCCTCGGATCAGTCGCCGTGCTCGGCCTCGCGCGGGGAGCCGCCGCCCAGGTGGACGTCAACCCGCCGCTGCCGAACGTGATGCTGCTCGTGGACACCTCGGGCTCGATGGAGTGGGTGAGCTCGTCACCGACGCTGCCCACGTGCGTCCCGGGCAACTCCACCGGAAGTCAGCGAAGCCGCTGGACGGAGCTCGTCGAGGTGCTGACCGGCAAGGTCCAGAACTTCAGCTGCTTCGCTCAGGACAGGGCATCGGCGGCGTTCAAGACCGAGTATCGCCTCAGCGGCGTCGATCCCTACGATGCCGACTACGTCCAGCCGTACAACCGGATCCTGTCCGGCACGTGCACGCCTGGGCCGGGAACCGCCCCGTCGTCGGTCTACGACTACCCCTCCGGGGCCATCAAGTATCACCCGTACAACAACACCGCGACGACGTGCTCGTTCGGGCAGACCAACGACGGCCTGATGGACGCGTTCGCGGATCGCGTGCGGTTCGGACTGATGACGTTCGATTCTCACGTCGGAGCGGGCCGCGGACTGCCCTTCGACTCGGTCGCCGCGGGCGTGGGCGGCACATGGAGCTACTTCTTCTCGGCGCCCGCTCCCCGCCAGGGCAAGCCGGCGGACTGCAACACGCTGCAGGCGTTCGAGGTGGGCGCCCGCAACGCCGCGGCTCCGCCCTGGGAAGGTCGCATGGTCGGCTTCGGCGCGCCCGCGGCCGCCGGCGCCCAGGTTGTCGCGAAGAACCAGCAGATCCAGGAGATCCTGCTGGCGATGAGGCCCTACGGCCCGACGCCGATCGCCGGGATGCTCGACGACGCGAGGGAGTACCTCCTGAAGGACACGTCCGTCGATCCGGTGACGGGGTCCGGCAACTTCGGTCCCTACGCGGATCCCTACATCGTCCAGGGCTGCCGGAAGAACGTCGTCATCCTCCTGAGCGACGGCGAGCCGAACATGGATCTGCGGCCGTTCTGCGCCGCCTCCGGCGCGCAGCCTGGCGTGTGTCCCTACGAGAAGGCCGAAGACATCTCGTTCGACCTGAACAACCAGGCGGACCCGACCAAGCGAGTGAAGACGTTCGTGGTCGGCTTCGCGCTGTCCACGGTGAACGTCGGCGCGGGCCCGGTGCAGTGCAAGGACCTGACGGCAACCGACATCGACTCCAACCCGGCATCGGGGTCGCTGTGCGCGACCAATCCGAACAACCAGCCGCTGCAGGCCTGCTGCAACCTCAGCCGCATCGCCTACAACGGCGGGACGACGCGCGCCCAGTTCGCCAGCAACCCGGACGAGCTGCGCCAGGCGTTGAGCGCAATTCTGTCGCAGGTCTCTGCGAGCACGACGAGCCGAACCGTCCCGGTCTTCTCGAGCGGCGCCAGCGTTCGCGACAACTTCGCCGCCGCCTACCGGTTCTTCTCGGCCTTCGAGCCCCAGAGCTTCGACCTGTGGAAGGGTGTCCTCCAGCGCCGACGCTTCATCTGCAAGCTCGACAGCAACGACAACTTGATCAAGCCGGAGCCGCAGCCGATCACCCCGTCGCAGGGCGACGACTTCGTCGCGAACGTCAACTCGGGACAGGGCGCGCCGCGCAGGTTCATCACGGTGGTCGGCGCGGATCAGGCCGGCCAGGTGCACTCCGCTCGCACGCAGCGCCCGGCCGGCGTCGGTACCGACGGCCTGGGAACGTACGGCGGCACCGTCGAGCAGGGCTCGGCGGCGGTGTTCGTCGCCAGCGTCAAGCCGGAGGCGCTCTCCATCAGCGGAACGACGTGCACCGCGCCGGCGCTGTCGGCTGCGGCGTGTCGCGACAAGTACCTCAAGTGGGACGTCGGCCTCGACAACGGCACCGTGTTTCACCGATGCGCGACCCCCGGCTCGGCGAACTGCAACCTCGTCGGAGACATCTACCACTCGACGCCCCGGATCATCGGCAAGCCGGGCGAGTTCCTCCGGGACGAGTCGTACTCGGTCTTCGCCGCGCAGAACGCGAGCCGCCCGCTGGTCCTCTACACGGCGACCAACGACGGTTTCCTCCACGCCTTCAAGGTGGCGGCGGGCGACGCCCTCGACACCTTCAAGGTGGACTCGCTGACCAACAACGAGCTCTGGGCCTTCATCCCGCCGGCCGTGCTCCCGGACATTCCCGCCCAGTACCCCGGCACGCACCTGAACCTGCTGGACGGGGTCCCGGTCGTCAAGGACGTGGTCGCCACCGCGCTGGGCGGCGGAGCGTTCAAGTTCGAGCGCCTCGGCGCCGACGCGCAGGTCGGCAAGGGCAGCAACGGGACGTGGCGCAGCGTGCTCGTCGCCGGCTTCGGGCCGTCCAGGGGCGGCTACTACGCCCTGGACGTGACGGACCACACGGCGCCACGCTTCCTTTGGCAGCTCACGACGGACTCGGCCGGCGCTCCGCTGTTCGGCACGAGCAGCGGCACTCCCGTGATCACGACGATCTTCATGAAGGACGGCGCCTCCACGAAGGAGGTCGCGGTCGCGGTCCTGCCGGGCGGCGCCGGCGCCACCGCGACGTCCACCCCGTGCACCCGCCCGACGGGACTCGCCAACGACATCGACACGTCGTACGTGCCGCGCACCTCGGTCCCCTGCTACACGGGTCCAGGCATCGAGTCCCGGTCGCTCACGATCGTGAGACTCGACACCGGCGAGGTGATCCGGACGTTCCGTCGCACGACGGGTGAGGCTCCCGTGGGCCTGAGCGTCCAGAATCGCGTGTCCACCGTCGCCGGGCTCCTCTCGCCGGTGACCGGGCAGCCCGTGGCGTTCCCGGCCGACACCGGCTCCATCGCGGACCGGATCTTCGTGGGCGACCTGGACGGCAACCTCTGGCGCGTCGACCTGTCGTCGACCGAGCCTGCCAACTGGACGATGAGCCTCTTCTTCGACGGTTTCCCGACGATTCTCGGCAACGCATTCGGCTCGGGGCAGCCGGTGCAGACGCCTCCGATCCTCTCGGTGGACCTGAAGGGGCAGATCACCGTGGCGTTCTCCACGGGCGACCAGGACGTCATCACGGCGACGCCGAACATGAAGAACTACGTCTGGTCCCTCACCGAGACCGTCGATACGTCCGGTGCCACCGCCCGCTTCATCTCCAAGGCGAACTGGTTCTCGGCGATGACCGACGGCGAGCGCGTCGCCGGCGCGATGTCCCTCTTCAACGGTTCGCTGTTCTTCTCGTCGTTCAAGCCCGAGGCCGCGGGAAGCACGAACGTGTGCCGGGCCGGATCCAGCCGCGTTTGGGGTGTTCACTACCTGCTGCCGAAGGTGGCCGCGGATCTGTCGCAGGGCGGCGCGGCGCGCCTCCCCGAGAACCCGTCCGCAACACCGGTCACGCTGGTTCAGTTCATCGATGCGTCCAGCCCGCTCCTGCCGGACGACGCGGTCATCTTCGGCGTCGGCGTCGCCCAGACGCCGAGCTGCAACGACTCCACGTCGGTCTCCGGCGACCCGTACCTCGGCGGCGGCAGTCACACGGCGCTCACGAGCGTGAACCCCGGAAAGTTCCAGCTCGTGATGCACACGGGCTCGGGGGGATCCACGCAGCTCGGTGGGGCGGCAAAGACCCTCGAGATCGACCTGCCGGCGCCCCAGAACACGGCCACGATCGATTCGTGGGCCGCCATCGTCGAGTAGGGTCGTGACCTGATGCGCGGCGCGCTCGGCACCCTGGTCGTGCTGGCGAGCGGCCTGACGGGCTGCCGCTCGGAGACGGACGTCGTCGTCGATGCGCCGCGGGCCGACACGCCCGTGTCGTCGGCGAAGCCGGTGGACCGGCTGACACCGGGCGAGCTGGCCGAGGGCAACGTCAACGCCTTCGGGATCCCCGTACCGCGCGGCATGCGACTCGACGCGAACTTCGCCGACGCCGCGCACATCGTCGGCACGGCGCGCGCAGAGGACGTCGCCAACTACGTCCGGGAGCGAGTGCAGGTCGAGCGGGTCGAGATCGGTGCCGCCCGAACCGTGTTTCCACAGGCCTACGTCAAGGGGGACCCGTCCAAGCGCGTCTTCCGAATCGAGGTCATCGCCGACGGCCCGACGACACGCCTCGTCATTCGCGACCTCACACGACCGCCCGCCGAGCAGGGGCTCTCCGAGGAGGAGCGCTGGCGGAAGGCCGGGTTCAGCCCGACCGGGCAGCCGCTGAATCCGCGTGAGCTGCGCTGACGAGCCGCTTCAGGCGGAGTAGCCGTAGCGCGCCAGCAGCTCCTTCGGTATCCGCGTGGGGCGCCGCGTGGACATGGAGAGGAGCACCCACGTGGTCGCGGCGCGTGCCAGGACCTGGCCGCCGCGGCGGAAGTGAGTGCGCCGAAGCGACGTCGCGCCCTTCAGGGACTCCACCCAGGTGAGCGCTTCCACCGTCTCCCCCTCTCGCGCCTCTGCCAGGTACTCGATCTCGTGGCGGCGAACGACCCACACGACGCCCAGCGATTGATAGGCCGCCAGATCGAGCCCGATGGACGCGGAATGGGCCGCCGCGGAGTCGTTCACCCACTGCACCCAGCGAACGTTCCCGGCGTGTCCTAGCTCGTCGATGTCGTCCGCATGGACCAGAAAGACGCGGCGATGGGCCGTCGACGGAGGTTCGGAAGGAGCGACGGCAGGCACGGAGTTCTTGGCGAAACAGGTGCGTAGCCAGCGACGCACCGCCAGAAAGGTGTGGCCGAGGGTAGCAGAAACCGTGCGGCCGGAAGGAACTCGCGATATGAAACCGCCGATGCCGTCCGCGGCCGTGGTCGATCGAATCGCCGCACGCGCGAACCTCGGCGTCGTGCGTCGGTTCGGTCGCGAGGCGCGGGCGTTCGCCCGCCTGGCCGCGCTGCTTCCCCGCGACGTCGGCACGGTGCTGCCCGACGGGGTCGTCTCCGGGGAGGACGTCGTGATCCTGCTCCACGGTCTGTTCGCGACCGCCGGCGTCCTTCGCCCCCTCGGCGACGCGCTCCGCAGCGCGACCGGAGCGCACGTCGCGACGTTCACCTACGAGCCTGGGCCAGGTGTCGAGGAGCTCGCCGTGCGTCTCGGAAAGCTGGTGGAGCGCCTCCCGGAGGACGCCCGCCTGCACCTCGTCGGGCACAGCCTCGGCGGCGTGATCGCCAGGTGGTTCGTTCAGCTTCAGGGCGGCGACCCGCGGGTCTCGCACACGGTCTCCCTGGGCAGCCCGTTCGCGGGCGCGCAGCGGGCTCGCTGGATGCCCGGCTCCGCGGGCAAGGACATCCTGCCCGGGAGCCCCACCCTGCGCCGCCTGACCGAGAGCTCGGAGAACAGTCACGTGCCCCACTTCTCCATTTCCGCATCGGAAGACGCTCTCGTTGGCGCCCACTCCGCCCTACCGGGATGGGGCCACGTCGTGATCCCTTCGTGTGGCCACAACGGCTTGCTCTTCGACGCGCGCGCCCTCCGTCGGGTCGCCGATCGCGTGCTTGAATTTCAATCCCGGACCTGAGCCGATGCCGCGCGCGGTTTTGCGACGCGCCGGGGGCGTGGTAGCTCCGCGCGCCAGATGAGGTCCGCCCCGGTACACGTCGCTCTCGCGGGCCTCGCCATGCTCTTGCTCGCCACGCCCGCTCGGGCCGACGTCTCGTCGTGGCTCTTCGTCGGCGGCGGGCCCACGCTGGTCTCGGAAGCGGGCGGTCCGGAGCGGAGCGCGGGGACGCTGACCCTGGGCACCGGCATGGGCACGCCACCGTCGCGAACCATCGTGCTCGGTGGGATGGGTCACACCGAGACGCTGTTCGGCGAGGGGACGGACCTCTCCCTCGCGCTGCGCGCCGCGACGCACGGTTTCGTCAACGGCGACTTCGGCGCGGCGCTCGACGCCGGTGGGTATCAGCGGTGGTGGGGGGTGGGTTCGAACGGCCTGCGGGGCTCCCTCTTCCTGGGCGCTCCGTGGGGGCTCACCCTCGGCGCCACCGCGACGTTCGGCACGGACGACTCGCGGTCGTTCGCAGCCACCGTCGGGATCGATCTGGCGCGACTCACCGTGTACCGCCGCACGGGCTCGAGCTGGTGGAGGAATCCCTTCCCCGCGCATCGCCCGGAAGACGCGGGACGCTGAACGGGGAAAGTCGGCGCACCGCAGCATTTTTCCGCTAAGGTAGCGTCTGCCGTGAGTGACGGACCGATCAGCGCCGGGGAGATGATCGGCTCGAAGTATCGAGTCGAGCGCGTCCTCGGCGAGGGGGGCATGGGCGTCGTCGTCGCGGCCTGGCACATCGAGCTGGATCAGCGCGTGGCCGTGAAGTTTCTCCTGACGGAGCTCGCGACGCGGGGAGACTCCGCCGAGCGGTTCCGGCGAGAAGCCCGGGCCGCCGTGAAGATCAAGAGCGAGCACGTGGCCCGCGTCCTCGACGTGGACACCACGTCGGACGGCGTTCCGTACATGGTGATGGAGTACCTCGAGGGGCAGGATCTGTCCCGGGAGCTTCGCGCCCGCGGTGCCCTCGAAGTCGGCGAGGCCGTCGACGTCGTGGTGCAGTGCTGCGAGGCCATCGCCGAGGCGCACGCCGCCGGGATCGTGCACCGCGACCTGAAGCCGGCCAACCTGTTCCTCGCGGAGCGCTCCGACGGCACGCGCATCGTGAAGGTGCTCGACTTCGGGATCTCCAAGTCGCTCGCGCCCGACGGCGCGGATCTGTCCTTGACCAAGACCTCGGCGCTGATCGGATCGCCGCTGTACATGTCGCCGGAGCAGATGGAAAACGCTCGGGACGTGGACGGCCGCACCGACATCTGGTCTCTGGGGGCGATCCTGTACGAGTGCCTGAGCGGGAAGCCGCCGTTCGCGGCAACGTCGTTCCCGCAGGTGTGCGCGATGGTCCTCAACGACACCCCGGCGAGCCTTCGCGCCACGCGCGCCGACGTTCCCGCCGCGCTGGAGGACGCCCTGTTCCGGTGCCTCGAGAAGAAGCGCGACGCCCGCTGGTCCAGCGTCGCGGAGCTGGCCGGCGCGCTCAGCGGCTTCGCGTCGGCCAGGGGACGCATCTCGGCCGAGCGAGCGGCGCGGCTCCTTTCCGGATCCGCGCCGGGCCTCCGATCTTCTCCGCGCATCAGCATCGACGTGGGCGCTTCGGGGATGGACGACTCCCCCACGGTGAACGCGAACGGATCGCTGGCGGCCCCAGTGCCGGGCTCGGAGAGCGCTCCTCCCGGCGCCCGCACGATCGACTCGTGGGGCCGCACCGGCGGCGGGAGCATCGCGCCCCGCCGGCGCAAGACCCTCCTGGTGAGTCTGGGGGCGGGGCTGGCCGTCGCCGCCACGGGGATCTGGTGGGCCATGACGTCCGATCCCGGGACCGCCGCATCCGCGGCGACTCCGGGTTCCGCCGCCCTCGCGGCGCCGCCCGAGGCACCGGCCCGGGCACCCTCGTCGGCGGCCCTCGCGCCGTCCGAGCGCGCGACTCCGCCGGAGCCACCGTCCGCGAGCGCGAGCGCTGCGCCCGCGGCTTCGGCGACCGGAGATCCGCAGGGCCCGAGGCACCCAGCCGGACCCGCCACGCGGGGGCGCGGAGCTGCGAAACCCGCATCCGCGCCGCCGCGAGCATCGCCCGCGTTGTCGGATTTCGGCGGAAGAGAGTAGAACGTTGGGCGTGAATCGCGCTTGCTCGCTCGCTCGCGCCGGAGCGCTGGCGGTCGCACTGGCGACCGCGTCGGTGTCCTCTACCGGATTCGCCCAGTCGAAGGCCGCCGCCGAGGCGCTGTTCGATCACGCGCAGCAGCTCATGCGGAAGGGCGACTTCGCCGCCGCCTGCACCAAGCTCGAGGAGAGCCAGCGCCTGGACCCGGGCATCGGGACGCTGCTCTACCTGGGCGAATGCTACGAGAAGGTCGGACGCACGGCGAGCGCGTGGGCGACGTTCCGCGAGGCGGCGTCGGCGGCACGCGCCGCGGGGCAGACCCGTCGCGAGAAAGCGGCGGACGAACGTGCGCGCGCTCTCGACCCCGTGCTCTCGAGACTGACCATCACGGTCCCCGCGCAGGCGCGCGTGGAGGGGCTCGAGCTGCGGCGCGACGGCGTCGTCATCGACCCGGCCGTCTTCGGTGTGCCCATCCCGGTGGATCCCGGGGAGCGGCGCATCGAGGCGACGGCGCCCGGTCGCAAGCCGTGGAGTCAGGTCCTCACCGTCGCTGCGGGGAGCGCCCAGGCGACCCTCGATGTCCCCGTGCTCGAGCCCGCAGAGCCCCCTCCGGCGCCCATCGCCGCACCAGAGCCGAAGCCCGCCCCCGCGCCTGCGCCGGTGACCGCGGCCCCACCCCCGCCCTCGGAGGCACCGCCGGACGCCACCGCCGACGCGCAGTCCGGGGCCGGTCAGCGCACGATGGGCCTCGTGCTCGCTGGAGCCGGCGCGGTCGGCGTCGGCATCGGGTCGTTCTTCGGCCTGCGCGCCATCGACAGGAACGCCGAAGCCGAGAAGCACTGCCCTCGCGGGAACCGCTGCGATACCAGGGACGGCGTGGAGCTGACCGACGAGGCCAAGGACGCAGCGAGCGTCTCCACCATCGCATTCGGCCTCGGCCTGGCCGCGCTCGCGGGAGGCATCGTGATCTTCGCGACGGCACCGTCGGCGAACGCGCCCACGTCGGGCCTCGCCGTTCGTGTGGCCGGGGCGCCGGGCTTCGGCTCCGTCCGGCTCGGGGGCACGTTTTGAAAGCTGGTCCCGCCTTCGCGGCCGTGGCGCTGCTCGTGGCCGGCGCCGCGTGTCAGTCCATCGTCGGCATCGAGGATCGCACGTTCGACCCACCGGACGGCTCCGGCGCCACGGCCGGAGATTCCGGCAGCGCGGGCGCGGCAGGGGGTGCCCCGGACGCTGCGCCGAGCGGTCAGTGCCAGGACTACTGCAACCTGGTCTTCGAGAACTGCACGTCCCCGAACCAGGTCTACAAGTCCATGGAGGCGTGCCTCGGCGTCTGCGCGATCCTGCCGCCGGGCGCCGCTGGAGACGCAACGGGAAACTCGGTCGCGTGTCGCATCGGGCAGGCGGTCCTGGCCAAGAGCACGGGGGAGCCCGACGTCCATTGCCGCAGGGCCGGACCCGGCGGCGGCGGCACCTGCGGAACCGACTGCGAGGGGTTCTGCACGCTGTTCATGGAGGGCTGCGAGGGGAAGCTCAACACCGTCGAAACCTGCCTCGCGGCCTGCGCGGTGATCCCCCCGGGGAGGGGCTACGACGTGGACGTGAACTACTCCGAGAACACGCTGCAGTGTCGCCTGGTGCACGCCACGAGCGCGGTCATCGACGTCGTCCCGACGGGCAGCTTCTCCTCGCACTGCGACCACGCGGCTATCGTCTCGACGTGCCCGTGCTGCGACGTGGACGGCGGGATGGCCGAACCCGACTGTGACGCCTACTGCGCGCTGGTGACGACGGCGTGCCAGGGAGAGCACCAGGTGTACGAGTCGCTGGCGCAGTGCAAGGCCGTGTGCCCCGCGTTCGCGCTCGGATCGGCCGCCGATACCACGCCCAACACGGTGGGGTGCCGTACGTACCACTCCAACGCCTCCCTGAACTCGCCCGAGATTCACTGCGCGCACGCCTCCGCAGGCGGCGACGGTCACTGCGGGGCCACGCACTGCGACGGCTACTGCTCGATGATGACGGCGTTCTGCGCGGGAACGTTCGCGAGCGAAGCGGCCTGCCTGGCGGAGTGCGGCACCCTCGTGGGGTCGGCTCGAGACTCCGGCTTTGCCCTCCCGCAGGTCACGACGGGCAACACGCTGCAGTGCCGGCTTCTGGCCGCGCAGCGCGCCGCCGAGGACCCGAGCCGCTGCGGAGCCGCCGCAGGCATCGACGGCTGCAAGTGACGTCCCGGCGCTTCGCGCGCCACGTCAGGGATGGTAGCTGGCGCGCTCCGGAAAAGCCGCGAGCGCGTCCACCAGGCGATCGAGCTCTGCCCTCGTGTGCCGCTCGGTCACGGCGATGAGGAGCTTGTCCCTCCACTCGGGCTGGACGCGGCCCAGGTCCAGACCGGCGACGATCCCCTTCTGCTCCAGGCGCTGGCACACCACCGAAGCGCTCCCTCCACGAACGCTGACGGCAAACTCGTTGAAGATCGGCGCGTCTCCGTTGACGACACCGAAACCCTCAAGGCCGGCGATGCGGCCCCGCAGGTAGTGAGCCTTCGCGAGACACTGCTCGGCGACCTCGACGAAGCCGCGCTTTCCCAGGAGCGTCATGCGAACCGTGAGGGCGAGGGCGATGAGGCCCTGGTTGGTGCAAATGTTGCTCGTGGCGCGCTCGCGACGGATGTGCTGCTCACGGGTGGACAGCGTGAGGACGAAGCCTCGCTTTCCGTCACCGTCCACGGTCTCACCGCAGACGCGACCGGGGAGCTGCTGCAGGTACCTGCGATCGTCACGGCACGCGTACAGGCCCACGCCGGGACCTCCGAACTGCGGTGGACAGGCGATGGGCTGCCCCTCGGCGACGGCGATGTCCGCACCGAGCGCTCCCGGGGCCTCGACGACCGCGAGGGCGTAGGGCTCGGTGGTCGCGGTGACGAGCAGGGCTCCGCGCGCGTGAACGGCGTCGGCGAGTGGCCGCAGGTCCGAGATGGACCCCAGGAACGTCGGGTGACCCACGACCACGACCGCGGTGTCGTCGCCCAGGAGGGCGCAGAGCGCGTCCGCATCGGCTCGTCCGTCCGCCGCGGCGGAGACGGCGACGAAGTCCTCGGGGCTCATGCCACGCAGGTACGTGTGGATGACCTTGACGTACTCCGGGTGTACACAGCCGCTGACGAGCACCCGGCCGCGCTTCGTGAGTCGGCGCGCCATGAGCGCGGCTTCGGCCGCGGCCGTTGCACCGTCGTACATGCTGGCATTGGCGAGCGGCAGACCCAGGATCTCGCTCACGATGGTCTGAAACTCCCAGATCACCTGCAGGGTCCCCTGGGCCACCTCCGGCTGGTACGGGGTGTAGGCGGTGTAGAACTCGCTGCGCAGGAGCATCTGATCCACCGCGGGCGGCACGTGGTGCGCGTACATGCCGCCACCGAGGAACGACAGCATGGAGGCGCCACGATTCTTCGCCGCCAGCTCCTCCATGTGGCGCATCAGCGACGCCTCGTCGAGCGCCGGCGCGACGTCCAGCAGCCCGCGGAAGCGGACGGCCTCCGGCACGGAGTGGAACAGGCTGTCCACCGACGGCTTGCCGATCACCGCGAGCATGGCCGCGATCTCCTCCTCCGTGTGCGGGAGGTAGCGCATCAGTGGTCCGACGCCGCGAGGAACTCGCCGTAGGCCGGCGCCGCCAGGAGACCAGCCTCCTCGGCGTCGAGCTTCGAAGGCTCGATGGCGACCATCCATCCCTTCTCCCAGCAGTCCTCGTTGACGTGCTCGGGGTGGTTCTCGAGATCGCCGTTGACGCGGACGATGCGCCCGGACACGGGCGCGAAGAGGTCACTCAAGGTCTTGACGCTCTCGATCGTACCGAAGGGCTTCCCGGCCTCGACGGTGTCGCCGACCTTCACGTCCAGGTTCACCAGCGTGATGTCTCCGAGCTGATCGACGGCGAACGCGGTGATTCCGATGACGATGGTGGCTCCGTCGCGCTTCGCCCACTCGTGGTCCTTGGTGTAGCTGCGGTCGTCCTTGATTTCGGCTGCGCCCATGTCGCGCACCTCCGGAAGCTGAAATTTGCGGGTTCGATTAGCCCGGGTTCGAGCGCTTGTAAAACGGTGTCTTCGCGACCACGGCGCCCACGTGCTTGCCACGACAATCGACCAGGAACTCGGTGCCCACCTCCGCGCGATCGGCGGGCAGGTACCCTAGACCGATGGCCTTCCCCAGGGTGGGCGAGGGCGAGCCGGACGTGCACAGGCCGATGGTGACGCCGGTCACGTCGAGCAGGGGGTAGCCGTGGCGCGCGACGCCTCGGCCGGTCATCTCGAAGCCGACCAGGCGCCGGGGCGGGCCCTGTTCCTTCACCTTCGCGATCACCTTGCGCCCGACGAAGTCCCCCTTGTCCAGCTTCACGGTCCACCCGAGCCCGGCCTCGATCGGGTTCGTCGTCTCGTCGATGTCGTTCCCGTACAGCGAGAGGCGCGCCTCGAGCCGGAGCGTGTCTCGCGCACCGAGGCCGGCGGGAACGGCGCCATGGGGGCGTCCCGCCTCGAGCAGCGCATCCCAGACGTGGAGAGCGTCGGCGGCGCGCGTGAAGATCTCGACGCCGTCCTCCCCGGTGTACCCCGTCCGTGCGACCGTGCACCTGCGACCAGCGACGTCGGCGTCCGCGAAGCGGAAAGGAGGGAGCGCTCGCGAGACGTCCGTGAAGCTCGTCCCCGCGGCGGAGAGCGTCGCCAGAGCGCGGGGCCCCTGCAGGGCCATGAGGGCGGTGTCGTCACTGGCGTTGCGAAAGGCGCACCGGCCCCGCGCCGCCGCCTCGAAGTGAGCCGCAATCTTCTGGACGTTCGAGGCGTTGCAGACCACGAGGATGCGGTCCGATGCCCGGCGGTAGACGATGAGATCGTCGAGGATGGTGCCGCGCTCGTTGCAGCAGCACGTGTACATGGCCTGGCCGTCCACGACGCGCTCCAGCGCGTTGGTGACCAGTCCATCGACGACCTCGAGGGCGCGCTCGCCGTCGAGCTCGAGCTCCCCCATGTGTGAGACGTCGAAGAGTCCGACGCGCGTACGAACGGCCTGATGCTCCGCGACCAGCCCCTCGTACTGAACGGGCATCTCCCATCCTGCGAAGGGGACCAGGCGCGCCCCGAGCCTCTCGTGAGCCGCGTGGAGTGGGGTCCTGCGTAGGGCGGCGCTCACGATCGATGGGCTACCGTGCCCTCCGAGCCACCGCAAGCGCCAAGAACGCTTCGCGCGGGGCGGCCGGACGGCCCTTTCTGCGAGTCTTCGACGCGCGCCTGGCGGCGCCGCTCACCGACGCGTCACGGCTCGGCGAGATCGTCCACCAGCGCCGACAGCGTCGCCGGGGGCAGCGCAACCTCGACGGCGTACGCGGGATGATCGACGCCGATGCGGACGTCCGCGCCGGGAGCCTGCACCGCGCGCACGGCGTCGCCCGAGAGCGGGAGCTTCAGGTAGTGCACCGCCGTGGTTCGATCGTCGCGCGCGCCGCGGGCCGCTCCGACGAACGCGATGCGTTCGCCGGCAACGACCGCGTAGACCCGGCGCTCGAGTCCCGCAAGCGCCGTCAGCATCCGCTCGCGCTCCTGCGGCTCCGGGTACTCGACGAAGAGCGTGATCGACAGCTCGTCATCCGCAGGAACGAGCTCGTTGTACGTCTCGATCTCGTGCACGACCGACGACTCCTTGGTGATGCGTTCGGTGCGTATCATCTCCTGGATCTGGAAGAGCGCAGTGTCGTGGTTCTCGAACAGCACGCTCATGTTCGGTCCGAGCGCGACGCGACGGCGCTTCTTCTCCTCCATGATGCGCGCGCGAAATCGCTCCCGAATCTCTTCGTACGCGCCGAGGTCCAGGATCTCTCCGCGGGAGACCGGCTTCACGAGTCCACCTCCAGGCCGTACGCCTCCGCCAGCGCCTCGATGGGGTGCACCGCGCGGACGCCGTTCTCGGCCCAGATGCGCTGAGCGGCAAGGGAGCAGTCGGTGACGACGAGATCCGGCTCCGCGTCGCGAATGTCCTCGGCCATGCGCTCGGCGTAGCGGCGTCCCTCGTCGTAGTACTTCGCCTTCATGCCCCAGGTTCCGTCCACGGCGGAGCACCGCTCCACCACCGTCACCTCGGTGTCCGGCAGGCGCTCGAGCAGGCGCTCACCGGGAAAGGCGATCTTCTGGGCCCGGAGGTGGCACGCCGCGTGGTACGCCACCCTGCCGAATCCGCGCTCGAACGCGCCGTCGAGCTTCTTCTGACGGCGAAGGCCATCGAGGAACTCCATGAGGTCTACGACCGCGGCAGCGACTTCGCGCGCCTCGTCCGTTCCGACGTACACGGGCAGCTCCTTCTTGAGCGTGTAGCCACACGTCGGACCGGGGACCACGACCTTCGAACCCGCGCGCACCCAGGGCAGCAAGGCGGCGACGTTCGCCGACATCTTGCGCTTCGCCGCAGCGACGTCGCCGCCGTCGAGGTTCGGCATCCCACAGCAGTCGAGCTCGTCGGGACGCTGGACCGCGTAGCCGTTCTTCTCCAGGACGCGGACCGCCGCCCTGGGAACCCTGGGGAAGTTGTAGTCCCCGTAGCACGTGGAGAAGAGCACCACGTCCCCTTCCCGACCGGCGCCGGGAAGCGCCTCGTGGGCGCGAAACCACGTCGGGAACGTCTCCGCGGCGAACGGCGGGAGGGGGAACTCGGCGCTGATCCCCGCCGCCAGCTCCGTCACCTTTCTGGCCAGGCGATTCGCGTTGACGAAGTTGGCGATGGGCGCCGCGGGAGCGGAGAGCCGACCCAGGAGCGCCGGCTCGCCGAGGACGCGGTCGACGAGAGGGATTCCGTTGCGTCGCGCGCGGACGGCGACCGTTCGCGCCATGAGCCGCGGGAAGTCGAGCTGCTCGTAGGACCCCTCGTCGTCGGTGTACGGGCACTTGATGTAGCAGAGCTTGCACTGCCAGCAGTGATCGACCACGGCGTCGATGGTCTCCGGACCGACGGTCTCTACGCCCTCGGCGCGCCCCGCGTCCACGTCACGGTCTATGGCCGCGAACAGAACGGGAAACGAGCCGCAGTACGTGACGCACATGCGGCAGTCCGCGCAGATCTGGAATGCGCGGAGCAGCTCGGACTCGAGATCGCGTTCGTCCCAGTAACGGCCCGAGGACGGATCCCACTCGGGGGGTCGCTCGGGCCGTCGATGAGGGACTCGGTGCATGACCGCGCTCGGGCCTACTCGAGCTCCTTCGACGCCTTGTCGAACCGACCGGCGTGCGACTTCTCGGCCTTGGCGAGCGTCTCGAACCACTCGGCGATGTCGGAAAAGCCCTCGTCGCGGGCGGTCTTCGCCATGCCCGGGTACATCGTCTCGTACTCGTACGTCTCGCCGGCGACGGACGCCTTCAGGTTCTTCATCGTGTTCCCGATGGGGAGCCCCGTGGCCGGATCGCCCACCTGCTTGAGGAAGTCGAGGTGTCCGTGAGCGTGGCCGGTCTCGCCGTCCGCCGTGTCCTTGAAGAGACCCGCGACGTCCGGGTAGCCCTCGACGTCGGCGACCTTGGCGAAGTAGAGGTAACGGCGGTTCGCCTGCGACTCTCCGGCGAAAGCGTCCTTGAGGTTCTGGTGTGTCTTGGTTCCTTCGAGCTTGGCCATGCTGATCCTCCGGGGGCGTGCGTTCGCGGGCGCCCCCACGTTCGGGCTGCGACGACCGGGTCGCGGCGTGGGTTGTGAAAGATAGGGGGCGAGGGTCGCCGCCACAACCCCGAAACCCGTGGAATCAGGCGCCTTCCACACCCCATCGGGAACGCCGACACCGACGACGAGTCAGCCGCCCGGCTCCCCCAGGACCACCGAAAGCCCCTGGGCATCCAGGACCGCGTAGTTTCGCACGCAGTTGTTGAAGATCGCGTGGACGCTCGCGGCCTGGGCGGCGATGCGCCGGACGGGCGCCGCCCACGCACGAAGCTCTTCGGGGCTGTACAGGTAGTCGAAGCGCTCGTGGACGCTGGCGCCCTTGCGCCATCCTGCGGCGTTCTGCCCGTGGAACCGGAAGAGCGCCAGCGAGGGGACCGTGACCACGGCGAAGGGTGGAACCCCGCCCAGGGGAACGTCCGGCTCGTCCACGCAGACGTACGCCAGGCGCTGCTCGGTGAGCAGGGAGACGACGCGATCACGACGCGCGGAGTCCAGCCACGATGCGTGGCGAAACTCCACGGAGAACGGCGTGGTGGGGTGACGCGCGCGGAGGGCCTCGAGGCGGCGAGCGTTGCCCCGCGTCGCGCGGAACCACGGCGGGAACTGGAGCATGACGCACCCGAGCCTCCCCGCCCGCGACAGCGGTTCCGTGAGCATGAAGAACCGGCGCTCGAGCTCTTCGACGAGATCGGTGGGCAGCCCGTCCGCGTACACTCGTGGCGAATCCCGCGCCGATCGCCGGATCTCCCTCGCGAGATCCGAGGGGAGACGCTTCGTGTCGATGGGGTGCCCGGTCAGCACGGGATGCGCCTTCACGTCGAAGACGAAGTCTTCGGGTGTCCACGCCACCCACCGCTCGGCCGTCTCGGGAGGCAGCAGGCTGTAGTAAGTCGCGTCCACCTCGACGAGAGGGAACACGCTCGCGTAGTGGCGAAGCCGCGTCTCCGGGCTGGCCGTCCCCCTGGGATAGAAGAGGCCGCTCTTCACGAGCGTCCTGTCCGTCCAGCCCGCGGTCCCGGCGAGCACGTTGCCCCAGCGCGCCGGAACCGGCGCACGCGCGGCGAGCTCGGTCGCCGCCGTCAGGCGCGCCGGATCCGGCGGGGGCACCTGGCGCCGCTCAGCCCGCGTCACGGGCGGCGACCACGCGCTCGGCGAGTGCCCGCACCGTCAACGGGCTGGACCCTTCCGCCTTGTTGTTCACGATGACGAAGAGCACCTTGCCCAGGGCTTCGCACTCGAGCGCCAGCCTGACGACGTCGTCGCGCATCTTCGGCTGCTCGTCGCGCACGGCATCGAAGGGCGCGAGCTCTCGCTTGCGCTCTTCGTACCGGCGGCCGGGTGGGATGAGGAGGCGACACACCACGAACGGTGCCGTGAGCACGCCGGGCGCTTCGAGCTGCTCCCCGACGTCGGGCATGCGCTCCCAGAAGTTCAGGACGTGGCCCACGCGATGCTCCGCGAGCGTCTCGAGGTACCGCGGCGTGAACAGCTCGCGGTTCCTCAGCTCCACGGCGTAGTCGAGCTCGCGCGGGAGGCCAGCGAAGAACCGGCCCAGCCTGCGCGCGAGGGCCGATGGCGCGTCGCGAACGTCTTCGGGTGCAGGGGTCAACTCGAAGACGAGGGGCCCCGCGTGAGGGGCGAAGCCTTCGAGCAGCGGCGCGAGGACCTGTTCCTCGAACACGCCCACGTCGAGGAAGTGGGGATTCTTCCCGCCGGTTCTCGGGGCGCTCGCGCTGGTGATCTCGTTCCACACCTTCGACACGCAGCGAAACCCGTCCGGGAGCTGCTCCGCGTAGCGGGCGAAGGCGGCGCGGTCCATCGGACGGTAGTAGGTCCGGTCGATGCCGACCGTGCGAAACAGCGGATATCGAGCATAGAGCTCGAGCCCTCGTTCCACGAGTTCCCGCTCGGTGGGTCTCCCGGGGTACACGAGGCCCGCCCAGCCGGGGAACGTCCAGCTCGAGGTACCGAAGCGCACGTGGGATGGAACGCGCTCGGCCAGGGCCCTCAGCTCTCCAGAGACGTGGGCGTCCAGCTCCGTCGGCGCGAACAGGTCGAGCTGCGCACCCCTCATCGGTACGAGCGGAGTTCGTCGTGGTCGATGTGGTCGAGCCCGTTGAAGCGACTCAGCGAGCGGCGGCCCTCGGTGAAGAGGATCTCGGTCACCGACGCGTTGTTCAGCGCCCACCCGAGCTCGAGCAGGGTGTCGCGCGGCCCTCGAAGGACCTGACCAACGGCCACGCCGATGGTCCCCGCGGAGGTGAACGCGACGACGCGACGCCCAGCGTCCTTCTGCGCCGTCATCTTCGAGACGGCCCCGGAGACACGCCCCTTGAAATCGTCCCAGGTCTCGCCATCGGGATCCTCCAGCTCCCCGACGGCCCAGAGGCGCATGACGGCCTCGAGCGCTCGATGAAAGCCCCGCTTCTTCGCCTCCTCGCCCCTCGCGTCCACGATGGCCGACAGGTGGGGTGCCACCTTCGGATGGGACGTCAGGCGCGTCATCGCGGCCTTGATGTCGAGCGTGTACTCGTCGAGCGCGTCGAGAACCTTCGGCTCGGGCCACGGGAGGCCGGCGCGCTCGACCTCCGCACCTGCGAGGAGGGCCGTTCGGATCTGACGCCGACGTGGACCCGAGTACACGGCGTCGGCGCCCATCCGACGGGACGCCCACAGGTGCCCGAGGGCGCGCGCCTGGCGTTCGCCGAGCTCGCTGAGCTGGTCGTAGTCCTCGCCGGTGAACGAGGCCTGGGCGTGCCGGACGAGCACGAGGGTGCCCATGGATTCGTTCTACCCAGGCGCGGACCGGTTGGCGAGCCGCCGGCCGCGACGGCGTCGCGGCGCCGTGTCTCAGCCGGCCGGTGCGTCCACGGAGACGTCGGGGTTCGCGTCCGTCGCAGGGGCGTCCACCGAGGCGTCGGACGCGTCGGGCGTGGCATCGGGCGATGCGTCGCTGGACGCATCCCCGCCCTCGGTCGACGCATCGTTCGTACCGCCGGTCCCGGCGGTCCCGCCCATTCCGCCGGTGACGACGGTCCCACCCGCACCGCTGGTCCCACCGAGACCGCCGAAGCTGCCGCCGTCCATGCCCCCGGTGCACTCCATGCACCCCATGCCGAAGTTGCACCCGCACTTGTCGCTGGTCGTGATGCAGCAAGCCTGACCGAAGCCGCTGGACGGACAGAACGCCGGGTTGCACATGCCCCCGCTGCCGCTGGTCCCGCTGGTTCCACTGGCTCCGCCGACACCGCTCGAGCCGCTGGTGCCCCCCGTCCCGCTGACACCACCGGTCGCGCCCACGCCGCCCGCAGAAACTCCCCCCGTCGCAGCGCCACCCTCGGGGAGGAGCAGAAGCCCTTCTTCCTCCGGGCTCGCGCACGAGAAGGCCACCAGCCCGGCCGACAGCCAGAGCCCCGAAACCACCAGCCCGCGCACCGTCTTCGCTTTCACTGAAACCACGCCTCCGAGAAGCAAGCCGTCCCGCGATTCACCAGGTCGGAGCTTACTCGGCCCCTGGGTACATTTCCAATCCCGCGCGGTGGACCGCAGACACCCCCGCGAGAAAGCGGGGTCCGCCCCGTGGGTCGCACGACAGTGGCGTCGTGCTGAACGCGACGCGCCGCGTGAGGAAACGACGCGACGGTGACCGGATCACCCGCCAGACCGCGCCCGCAGCGCCCGCAGTCGGAGCCGCAGGGCGTTCAGTCTTATGAAGCCCGTCGCGTCCGCCTGGTCGTACACGGTGTCCTTTTCGAAGGTGGCAAAGTCCTCGCGATAGAGGCTGTTGGGGCTCTTTCTTCCGACGAGCTGCACGCCTCCCTTGTAGAGCTTGAGTCGCGCGGTTCCCGTCACCGGCTCGGAGATGGCGTCGATCATCCCCTGCAGCATCTCTCGCTCCGGGGAGAACCAGAACCCCCGGTAGACGAGCGCCGCATACTCGGGGATGAGCGCGTCACGGATCCGGATCTGCTCGCGGTCGAGCGTCAGCGATTCGACGGCACGATGCGCGCGGTGCAGCAACGTACCGCCGGGCGTCTCGTAGACGCCACGCGACTTCATCCCCACGAACCGATTCTCCACGATGTCCACGCGGCCGACGCCGTTCTCGCCGGCCATCGTGTTGAGCGTGGACAGGAGCTCTACCGGACCGAGGGTCCGTCCATCGACGCTGACGGGAGTTCCGTGCTCGAAGCCGATCTCCACGTAGCGCGCGGCGGCCGGGGCGTCCTCGGGGTCCTTGGTGAGGAGGAACATGTCGCGCGGCGGCTCCGCCCAGGGGTCCTCCAGGATGCCGCCCTCGAACGACAGGTGAAGGAGGTTCCGATCCATCGAGTAGGGCTTCTCGGCCGTCGCGGTCACGGCAATGCCATGCTGCTTGGCGTACGCGATGCAGTCCGAACGGCTCCGGAGATCCCATTCGCGCCAGGGCGCGATGATCGTCACCTCCGGATCGAACCAGTAGGCGCCCAGCTCGAACCGTACCTGGTCGTTGCCCTTTCCGGTGGCACCGTGCGAAATCGCATCCGCGCCCACTTCCTTCACCGTCTGCATCATGCCCTCGATGATGCAGGGCCGCGCGAGGCTGGTTCCGAGAAGGTACTCCCCCTCGTAGACGGCGTTCGCGCGAATGGCAGGAAACACGTACTCCCGCACGAACCGCTCCCGGAGGTCCATCTGGACGTAACCGGAAGCGCCGGACTTCCTGGCCTTCTCCTCCAGCCCTCCGAGCTCTTCACCCTGACCCACGTCGGCGCACCAAGCGACGACCTCGCAGTCGTACTTCTCGATCAGCCAGCGCAGGATGACGCTAGTGTCCAGGCCGCCCGAGTAGGCCAGCACGACTTTCTTCACCTTCTTCACGACGACCTCCGGAGCGAGAACCGGCGGAGCAAACTAGCGGCGCGAGGCCGCCGCAAGGCTTTCTTCGATCTCGCGCGGAGACGCCAGACCATCCTTGCGCCAGCGCTCCACGCCCCGAGCGTCCAGGACGACGAGGGTGGGCACTCGCTCGATGTCACCGAAGGGTCCGCCGCGATCGGCCCCCTCGACCACCTCGTGCGCCACGGGGTAGGTCAGCTTCATGGAGGACCGAAATGCCTCCACGAGAACACGGTGCGCGGCGGGCTCCAGCGCGACGGCGAGGGCATGAAACGGGCGGACGGGCGCGGAGAAGACCCTCTCGAGCGCGCGGACCTGCACCTGCGACGCGAGATCGAACGTCGTCACGAACACGACGACCGTGAGGCGCCCTCGCGTCGTCGCGCTGGACACCTCTGCACCGTCGAGGCTCCTGTACGCGAACGTCGTCGCCAGGCCACCTCGACTCTCGGGGACATGCGCGCCCGGAGCCCGGTCTGCGGAATCCGACGCGCACGACGTCGCCAGGACGGCCAGCACCGGGACGACCAGGGATCTTCCCACGGGATCCAGCCAGCGCGTCACGCGCCACGCCGCATCGGCGCGCGCGGTCGCGTCACGTCACACCGCCGGCGCGGGTTCCGCGGAGGCGCTGAACAAGTCGGCGAAGACCCGCAAGGCTTCGGGGATTTCCCGGCCGCGCCGCACGTGCGCGAGCACGACCGGAGCAAGCTCGTCGATCAGCGCCTTCAGCGGAACCGACTCGAGCGTCGCGCCGGAGACGGAGTCCCCCACGCGGGGCGTGCTCGCGACGGCCATGATCGGGTCGTGCTTCACCCATCGGAACCCGTACTCGTCGTAGCCGCAGGCGAGGACCTGCGCGAAGTCGAGGTACAGCGGCCGGACCAGGGTGGCGACGCTCGTCCCGTCCACCTGCCGTCCACGGAGGCCGCGTGGCTCGAATCGAGGCTCGACGGAGGGCTCTGCCGGTCCCATCGCGGTCAAGATGGCACGCCGACGGTCGGGGTCGGACTCGACGGAGAGCAGCGGCGCGTAGATCGCGATGCGCGGTACCGGAACGCGCGCCGCATCGTGCTCGAGCGCGGCGATCCAGCGGTCGCGTGCGCCAGCGTCGAGTACCTTGTACGCGTGCGCTGCGGCCAGCGCCGCCTCCGCGTTGGTCGCGAGCTCGCCGAGCCACGTGCACCACACGTCCAGTGTGCGGGCGTCCACACCGCTCACCTGAGCCGCGGGAAGCGGAGTGGCGTCCGCGCTCGTTCCCCGTCGGCGCTCGTCCGGCACCATGCGGGCGCACGCTAGAGGATCACTCGGTACTCGGCAACGGTGATCCTCCTGGGGATTCCTCGGCTCCCGCGAGCTCGGCGCCGAGGTCGCCGACCAGCCGATCGAGCTCGTGCTCCATGGACGGCGTGGCGGCGACCCAGACGTCCCCACCCCTCTCCGAAAACACCACCGCGATGCCTTCGCTCGCACCGACGACGCTCTTGAGGTACACGACGTCCTCGGGTCGGACGTCCAGCCTTCTCACGACGAGACCTTCCGTCAGCCCGTCGAGCGGAGCACCGCGAGATATCATCAACCGTTCCTCAAGTTGCCCACATGAGCGAAGCCCGACGGGTCCATCGTCGCTGTAGCGAGCCGGTCGGCGCAACCGACGAGCTCCAGCCACTGCCTCCCCTCGACGACGGGGCCGACGGAGAAGGCCCCATCGAAGCGCCGCTCGATCTGCGGGTCTTCGCGGATGACGACGCGGCGGACGCCGACGACTCGGTGGCGCACGACCTCGACATCGGCATTCGCCTGCCGGACCTCGATGCCCCCGCCGCCGAAGATCTCGGAGAGACGGCCGTTGGTGGCATCGACGGGCTCGTCGCCCTGGTGCCAGAGTCCGACGAGTCGTCCGGCGACGACCGGATGGGCCCTCACGGCGCCGACGACGGCGCGCTGCTCGCCGAGCTTCCCGCGCTGGGAGAGGGCACCGGAGAAGGAACGAGCGAAGGCCTCGAGGGCCTCGTGTCCGACGAGCTTCCCGAGCTGGATGCCGACCGCGACGGCGACGCCAACGACGAGGATCTGGGTGCCTGGGGCGACGCCGTGAGCGTCGTCGACGACGAGCCGGCGCCCGCGGCCGCGATCCCGTGGGTCTGGTCGCTCGTCAGCGACGTTCCCGCCGCCGCGCTGGCCGCGACCCCAGACACGCTCTGGATCGGTGGCAGCGCCGTCCGCGCCGTCGCGCTCGCGGATCGCGAGCCCTTGCCTTCGGTGCTGGCCGAGACTGCGACGCCTTGGATCAGCATCGCCCCCATCGACGAGGGGCTCCTCGGCGCCGACGCCGTCGGGCGCCTGTACACCCTGCTCCGCGGGGGCGACCCACAGCCCGTGGACGACTGGCGAGCCGCGTTCGACCTGGCCTCCGACGCGCCGGACGCCCTGAGCGTCGTGGGCTCCGACCGCGGCATCGTGGCGCGAACGGCTTCGGGTCGTCTCGGTCGCGCGGACCGCGCGGGCCGGGACTGGCAGCCCATCGACGTCCCTCTGGTACGGGCTCTGGCAGCGGACGCAGAGCGCGGGTGGATCGCGGTGTCCGGCGCGCCGAGCCCCGCTCTTCACGTGTCTCGCGACGGCGTCGCATGGACCATCGAGCCCATCGGGGCGGACCCCTGGACGACCGAGAAGAACCCACTCCTCGGCGCCGCGGGGCGCATCGTCGCCCTGGGATCACGCCACCACGGCGTCGCCCTCCGCGCGAACGCCCGCTCCGACTTCGAGCGCGTGGCAGGTACGGTAGGAGCGGTGGCCCTGGCGCTTCACGACGGAGCGCCACCCCTGCTGTTCGTCGCGGTCGCACGGGAGACGCGCGGCGTCACGGAGATCCTGCGGGTGGACGTCTCCACGGGCTCGGCCGAGCGAATCGTCGAGGTACCGAGCGCCGCGGAAGATGGCTCGGCCGTCCAGGCGCTGGTCTTCGACTCGGGCACGAAGCGGCTGTGGATCGCCGGGGACTTCGGGCTCGCCTACGCGACGCCTCCGGAGGACGAGACGCGATGACTACGATAGTACAGAAGTTCGGCGGCTCGTCCGTCGCCGATCTCGACAAGCTGCGGGCCGTCGCCGACCACGTGGTGGCAACGCGCGACGCCGGCCACGCCGTCGTCGTGGTGGTCAGCGCCATGGGCAAGACCACCGAGAATCTTCTGGCGCTTGCTCGACGAGCCGCATCGCCACCCGGGACCGACGGCGAAGGCGAGCCGGCCCGGCGCGAGCTCGACATGCTGGTGTCCACGGGCGAGCGCGTCTCGATGGCGCTCCTGTCCATCGCGATCCGAGCCCGCGGGCGCGAATCCATCAGCTTCACCGGGTCGCAGTCGGGCATCATCACGACGAATCGCCACTTCGACGCTCGAATCATCGAGGTGCGGCCTCAGCGCGTGGAAGAAGAGCTCGGCAAGGGGCGCATCGTCATCGTCGCCGGCTATCAGGGCATGAGCCAGGAGCGCGAGATCACGACTCTCGGCCGCGGCGGGTCGGACACCACGGCCGTGGCCCTCGCCGCGGCCCTGGACGCCGCCGAGTGTCAGATCATGAGCGACGTGGACGGCGTGTACACCGCGGACCCCCGCAACGTCCCGGACGCCCGGCATCTACCGGAAGTGGACTACGAGTCGCTGCAGGAGATGGCAGAGTCGGGGGCGAAGGTACTCAACGCGCAGGCCGTCGAGTGGGCCCGGGCTCACGACGTCGTCATTCACGCGCGGAAGACGGGGGACACCGATGGACCAGGAGGGGGCCCCGCGCGCGAGACGCTCGTTCGTGCGTCCGGCGCCCGCACGCGAACCATCGTGGTGCAGAAGAACCTCGCGCTGGTGCGCGCGCGCGCCGCCGCGGCGACGCCCTTGCTCCAGGTGGCGTCGGAGTGCGGCCTGCCTCTCCGGGACCTCTCCATCGCCGGCAAGGACGTGATCGCCTGCGCTCCGCTGACGAACGTGCCGGACTGGCCCTCGATCAGGAGGTCGATCGAGGCGGCACAGATCGACGGGCTCGTCATCGGCGATGGGCTCGCCTCGGTGAGCGTGGTCGGCGTGGAGGTCGGAACGTCCGCGCGCAACGTCCATCTTGCGCTCGATTCGCTGCCCGGACTGCCGATCTGGATGACGACCTCGCCACTGCGCATCTCCTGTCTCACGCTGCCCGACGCGGCGGACGCCGCCGAAGGAGCCTGGCACGAGCTCTTCGTGACGACCCCGGCGGCCAGCACCACGCCGTGACGCGCGAGCGAACCGCCGCGAAACGAGCGGCTACTCGGTGGGCCTTCCGGAGGCTGCCGGCGACTCGAGACCTGCCAGGACCTCGCGATAGAGCTCGGCCTCGGTCCGATGAGACGCGCGCTCCGCCGCGGTGATGAGTCGCTCGGTCACGACGCGCAGCCGGTTCGCCAGATCGGGACGCTGGTCGTCGGTCGCATCCTCGAGGCGCCCGCGCAGCAGCGCGAACAGCTCCTGGTCCAGTTCGAGGCGCTCGAGCAGGTCGGCGAGCTGCCGCGCGGCGACGTGGTCGGTGGGGCGAGCCACGAGGCGTGCTCTGAGCTGGTCGAGCATCGCGCGGTCGTCCTCGTCCGCGTGGGGCGCCGGGCGCTCGACTTCGGGCTCCTTGCCCCGGCGCGACCGAGCGGCAACGACCGCTGCGACCTCGCGAAAGGCTTCGGACACGCGCCGATCGCGCGGGGCGACCCGGAGCGCGACCGCCAGGTGGCGCTCCGCCGCCGAAGGGTCCTTCTGGACGTCTCGCTCGAACCTCGCCGCCTCCAGCAGCCAATCTGCCGCGTCGCGGGGCCGCGCGGCGCTCATCAGCTCGATCTCGTCTCGCATCCGGGCGTACGCGAGGGACGAGCCGGCGACGTCGCCCAGACCCGCGCGCCAGCGGCCCTCGAGCGCGCGAGCGTCGGCGGCACGACCGCTCGAAGCACGGACCTGACGCACCCTCGCGATGGCCTGGGGCAGATCCCGCAGCTCGCCCGCGAGAACGCGGGCCAGATCGAGGAGCACCTCGGCGTCCACGTCGTCGCGGCGCTCGCCGAGTTCGATCGCGCGCTCGAGCAAGGTCACCGCCCGTCCGGTCTTGCCCACCTGCAGCAGCGACCGCGCGAGGCCCGCCGTGGCCGCGGCGTCATCGGGAACGTACCTGAGCGCGCGTTCGAAGAGCCTCCCGGCATCGCGGACGTAGGCTTCGTCGAGCAGCCGCTTGGCCGCGCGCCGGCAGACGTCGTGCTTGCCCCGCGAGCCGGCCACGGCGGCCTCGAGGTGCTGCGCGTCGGCGAGGGCACCGTCCACGTCACCGCGTCCGAGGCGCACGTCGAACCGCGCCCAGCGTACGGTCGCGAGGGAAGGCGCCCGGGCCACGGCTTCGTCCAGGGCCTCGAGGCGTGCCACGAGGCTCTGCTCCAGCTCCGCGAGGCGCTTCCAGAGCAGCGCCGCGAGCGGCGCGTACACCTCCGCGCTGGCGGAGGCCGCAACGGCGTCTCGCGCCCCGTCGAGGTCGCCGACTCCCGCCAGCAGCTCTGCCCCGACGGCGCCGGCGCGAGTTGCGGCCAGCGACTCCACCAGGATGCCCAGCGCCGCCTCCGTTCGCCCCGGGATCGCCACGTCGAGCTCGGCGACGATCCGCGCGATCTCGGGGTGGCGCGGCGCCTGCTCGAGAGCGGAGAGGTACCCACTTCGCGCCGCGTCGACGTCACCGGCTGCGAGCGCGTCGTCGGCGGCCTCCACGAGCTCCGCCAGCTCGAGGGCACGCGAGGCGTCGGCGTGGACCGCGGGCGGCAGGTACGTTGCGTCGAGGACCACGCCGACCTCGTCGACGCCGTGCTCGACCTGGCCGAAGCGCACCAGCTCCGCCCGGGGTGCCCTCGCTCCGAGCGGCGGCAGCAGCGCGCGGGCGACCTTCAAACCCACCCGCGGCACCGTGACGAGTCGGCCGAGACGCTGGCCGAGATCGCCGAGGACCGAGTCCACGACGC
Source organism: uncultured Polyangiaceae bacterium (assembly GCA_964487605.1). Lineage (GTDB taxonomy): Bacteria > Myxococcota_A > Polyangia > Polyangiales > Polyangiaceae > JAJDAH01. The sequence goes on along the minus strand of CAZARU010000047.1, from coordinate 15,130 downwards.
GAAGCGCGTGCCCGAGCGCCGCGCCCACGAGGCCCACGCCGCGCGCCCGCGCCACGACGAACCTCGCGTCGGTGTCCCGCGGCGCCCAAAGGAGGTCGAACGCGAGGGCCCGGTCGTGACTGGTCAGTCCGAGGCCGAGCCCGCCGTCCACGATCCAGACCGACGGGGTTCGGTCGAGTTCGCCGATGACGTGGCGGGCCCGCGTCGCGATCAGCTTGGCGAGCGCCCCTAGAGAGAGCCGGAGCTCGAGGCGCTGAAGCTCGCCCCGCCGGTGCCGAAAAGCGCGCACTCCCCCGGAAAGATCCAGGGGAAACCTCAGCCCTGCGAACGACTCCGCGAGATGCACGACCTGCAGCGGCCCCGCGTCGATGGGCTGGTAGAGTTCGAGACCGAGGACGCCGCGCGTGACCGTGAGGCGCAGCGGCGAGTGCTCGAAGAACTCGTCCTCGCGCCGCCTGCGGCGCGCCAGTCGCCCGATCGGGCGGCGGTGCGGGGAGACTGACCCACTCATCCGAGTGGAGATCGTATCAGCGGGCGTCACCGCCTGGCCAAGACGGCCGCCGGGGACTTCATGAAGGGCGAATCCTCCGATCAAACGGGCCCTGGGCGAGGAAGCGCACCCCGCAGCCCCTCGCCGGGACGCCGCCCCGCCGTCAGCCGCACGTGACCGGCGTACCGTTGTCCGCCAGCTTCTTCTTCATCCGCTTCATCAGCTCCGCGAAGCCGTCCTTCTTGATGATGCGGCGGAACTGGCTGCGATAGTTCGACACCAGGCTCGACCCCTCCGTGACGATGTCGACGACCAGCAGCTTGTCGCCCTGCTTGGCGATGACGTAGTCGATGGTCACGGGTTCTTCCCGCGCATTGGTCGTGCTCTTGGCGACCGTCCGGACCACGAGCCCGCGCTTGCCCTTCGCTTCGCCACGGTAGGTCACCGCATACTCGAGCGTCTTGTCGAGGTTGCCCCTGTACGCGTTCTGGACCAGCTGCTTCAGGACACACTCGAACGCCACCCGCTCGGCATCGCTGCGACTCCCCCAGTCGTTCTTCAGGGACTCGCGCGCGAGCACGCCGTAGTCGATCATGCCGTCGAAGATCCGGGAGATCTTCTCCTCGTTCCCCTTCGACTTCCCCGCCTTGAGGAGCGCCGCGAGCTGCGTCTGCCGCTCCTTGACGAAGGACTCCGCCGCGGAGTCCGCGAGCGCGGCACCCGGGAAGGCGAGAGCGAGCGAGAGGCTGGCCAGAGAGAGGAAGCGGCGGAACGTCATGGGGGTCCTGTCAGGTGGGGTCTACCGTCGTACTACGCAAGGTGCGGGCCAAACCTTCACTCAGGCTGTGGGGATCTGAACATTTCCCATTGAAATCGCAACTTTGGTGAAGCGGCGAAGGGGAGATGACGCCCGGGCGGCGGCCGGAACGTCCCCCGTCGGGCGCGAGGGCTCGGCACACCCCGCGACTTTGCGTTCACACCCCGTCGGCCAGGTGCACGCGAAAGCACGCTCCGCGCCCCGCCTCGCTCTCCACGTCGATGGCAAAGCCATGCTCGTCGGCGATGCGCTTGACGACGGCGAGCCCGATCCCCGTCCCGTGGGACCTGGTCGTGAAGAAGGCGTCGAACAGCCGCTCCCTCGCCCCGGGATCGATGCCTGGACCCGTGTCCACGACCGACAGCACGAGACCGCGATCCTGCTCCAGGCGAACGACGACCTTCTGCCCCTCGCCGCTCGCCTGAACGGCGTTACGGACCAGGTTCCACACGAGCTGTCGCAGCTGCGCGGGGTCGGCGTCGATGCTGGCCGCGTTCACCCCCTGATACTCGACGCGGACGTCCGTCGCTCCTCGGCCGGTACGCCCCGCCAGCTCCACGACCTCGCGCACCACCATGGCCGCATCCACGGGCACGCGTTCGGCGGGCCGTGGTCGGGCGAGCGTCACCATGTCGGTCACCAGGTCATCGAGCCGTGACGCCTCCCGCTGGACGATGTCGCACAGCCTGCGGTCCTCGTCTCCCAGCGCGTCTGCCGAGCGGAGGAGCTGGATCGAGCCGGAGATGGCTCCCAGGGGGTTCCGGATCTCGTGGGCGAGGCCGGCGGTGAGGCGCCCGAGCGCCGCCATGCGCTCGGCCTGCTCGGCCCTCTGCTCCGCCTCCGCCAGCTCCTGGCCCGTTATGCGCAGCCGCTCGGCAAGGTAGCCCGACAGGAGCGTGACGACGACGATCCCGAGGAGGTTCACCAGAGCGTAGTAGAGCAGCTCCTGGTCGCCCGCCTCGTATAGCCAGGGTGGTTGATCGCCCGGCGGCAGGAGCCACCCGGAGCGGAGCAGGCTGATGAGGCCGACGTAGCAACCCGCGCCGACGAGCGCCGCGATCGTGGCCCCGCGAAATCCGGTGAGGATGGCGCCGAGGAGACAGGTGAGGCCGTAGAAGGACGTCGCCCCGCTCGTGGCGCCGCCCGACAGGTAGACCACCACCGACCAGGTGAGCTGGTCGAGAACGATCTGCGCGTCGGCCAGGCCGGTGAGGTGCCGCCCCGAGCGGAGCACGCCGGCGTACACGCCCGCGAGGCCGAACGACACGGCGAGCGTGACGAGCCCGACCTTGACCGTCGCGGACTCGAGGCTCGCGCCCGTACGCAGGTAGAACGCTGCGACGAGGCCGAGGAGCAGCGTCAGCACGAGCAACCGCAGCGCGGTGACCCAGGCCAGTCGCCGCGGCAGCGGCGCATCGGCGAGCGCTTCGGGGAGTCCGAGTCTTACAGGCATCGGTGGCGACTACCGACCGACGGGCGGCGCAAGACGCGCCCACGTCCGAGGGCGCGCCCCTCGCTCAGTCGGCCTTGATGTTACCCGCGAGCGAGAAGATCGGCAGGTACATCGAGATCAGCACGACGCCGACCATGCCACCGATGCCGACCATCATGATCGGCTCGAGCATGCTGGTCATGGCGGCGACCGCCACGTCGGTCTCCTCCTCGTAGAAATCCGCAATCTTGTTGAGCATCTGGTCCAGCGCGCCCGTCTGCTCGCCGACGGCGATCATCTGCACGACCATGTCGGGGAAGATCTTGGTCTCTGTCAGGGGCTCGGCCATGTTGCGGCCCTCGCTGATCTTCTGCCGCACGTGGCTGATGCCGCTCTCGATCACGACGTTGCCGGACGTCTTCGCGCAGATGTCGAGGGCGTCGAGGATCGGAACGCCGGACTGCAGCAGCGTGCCGAGCGTGCGGGTGAACCGCGCGACGGCGATCTTGCGCAGCACGTCGCCCATGACCGGGAGGGCGAGGAGCGTCTTGTGGACGGCCCGCTTCCCGGGCGGGGTCCGGTAGAAGTAGATGAACGACACGGTGCCGATGACCCCGCCGCCGATGACGAACGGCAGATAGCTCACGAAGCCGTGGGAGATCGCCACCATCACCTGGGTGATCTTCGGGAGCGCGTTCTTGCCACCGCCGAAGTCCTTGAACATCCCCTCGAACGCGGGGATCACGAACGTCAGCAGCACCGCCATGACGCCAATGGCCACGACGAGCACGATGGCCGGGTAGACCATGGCACCGCGAACCTGCCGAACGAGCTTCATGCGCTTCTCGATGTAGATCGACAAGCGGTTCATGATGGTGTCGAGGATGCCTCCGACCTCGCCCGCCTGGACCAGATTGACGAAGAGCTCGTCGAAGACCTTCGGATGGCGCCGGAGCGCGTCGCTGAAGGTGGACCCTTGCTCGACCGACGCCTTGACGTCCCGCAGGATGCCCGCGAACACCTTGTTGCTCTGCTGGTTCGCCAGGATCTCGAGGCACTGCACGAGCGGCAGACCGGCGTCGATCATCGTCGAGAACAGGCGCGTGAACGTGACGAGGTCCTTGGTCGTCACGCCGCTGCCGAACGTCAGGTTCAGGCGCTTGCCCTTGCGCTTGACCCGGACGACGTTCAGCTGCTGCTGCCGCAGCCGGTTGGTGACCGCATCCTCGGAGTCGGCCTCCATGATGCCCTTGCGGACCTCTCCGGTCCTGGCTCGGGCTTCCCAGACGAATTCGGCCATCTGTGTCTATTCCGCCAGAGAAAAGCATAGCCGCGCGGCGCCCGAAGCGTCAAAAACCGAGGGATCCGTTCCCCCGCGGGTGGGCTCAAGTCGCGGCGGATCGACGGTTGTGGGGGTAGCCTGCCGCCCGTGACGGATCTCGGTCCCGACGCGGACTCGACGGCGAACCACCTGGGCGACGACCTGCTCGGGCGTGCCGCGGCGAGCGTCGCGCGCGACGTCGTCGTGGCCGCCGAAGTGGCGCCCGCCTGCGTCGCGACGATCGCCGCACGGACTGCGGCGGGGTGGGTGCGAGGAACGGGCTGGGCGGGGACGGCCACGGCACGCGGCGCAGAGGCCGTCACCTGCGCGTCGCCGTTCGACCTCGCCTCCGTCACGAAGCCCTACCTCGCCGCGACGGTCGCGAGGCTGGTCGCATCGGGGCACGTGGAGTGGGGAACTCCCCTCGGGGAGCTGCTCGCTGAGGCGCGAGAGACGTCCTGCGCGGACGCGTCGCTCGAGTCGCTCCTCGCGCACCGCGCCGGCCTCGACGCCCATCGGCCGCTCTACGAGCCGCTCGCGCGAGGTGAACCGCTGGACCGCTCGGACGCGCTCCGCGTGGCGGCGGACGCGCGTCGAACGGACTGCCTCGGTCCGGCCCCCGACGACGGGTTTCCGCCGGTGTACAGCGATCTGGGCTACCTCCTGGCGGGGCAAGCGATCGCTCGGGTCGCCGGTCGGGACCTCGGCGAGCTCATCGAAGCCGAGGTGTGCGTTCCGCTGGCCCTCTCCACAGCCTCGGCGCGACGGTGGCGACTGCGAGACCCGGGGTTCGATCGCCGGGTCGTCGCCACGGAGCACGTCGGCTGGCGCGGGGGAGAGATCCGCGGAGAGGTGCACGACGAGAACGCCTGGGCGCTCGCTCGGGACGGCGTGGCCGGCCACGCCGGACTCTTCGACGTGGCCGAGAGCGTGGCGCGCTTCGGGACGTCCTTTCTCGACGCCCTGGCCGGCCGCTCCGACTGGCTCTCGACGTCCGAGGCGAGGGTGCTGGTCCGGTGTCGCCCCGGCGGGACGCTGCGCGCGGGCTTCGACGGCAAGGCCGCGGAAGGCGCCTCCGCCGGGCACCGGTTCGGCCCGAACACGTTCGGCCACCTGGGGTTCACCGGGACGAGCCTCTGGTGCGATCCCGACGCGGAGGTGGTCGTGGCGCTCCTGACGAACCGCGTTTGTCCCACTCGCGATCACGTCGCCATCCGGGCGGCGCGGCCAGTGGCACACGACGTCGCGTTCGAGGCCGCCATCCGGCGCCGGGACGCAGGCTGACCCGCCGATTCCATCGGCCCGCCGACGGGCGCGCGTCCTCGCCGCCGAATCCGCGGATTTTTCGCGAGTTCAGGGGCGCCCGGACCCACCAGATTCCGCGCCGACCTTGGCGCGCTGGGCGTTTCGCGGCAGGATGCCCGCTGCCCGATGTGGAAGCTCTCCGTCGAGGACGACCAGGGTAACAAGACCGTCGTCAACCTGGTGCGCGAGGAGTACACGGTCGGCCGGGGCGAGGAGAACACGGTCCGCCTGACGGAGCGCAACATCTCGCGACGGCACGCCGCAGTGCGGCGTAACGGCGTCGGATGGGTCCTCGAGGATCTCTCGAGCTACAACGGCTGCTTCGTCAACGGCGTCCGCGTGTCCGAGCAGCAGCCGCTGGCCAACGGGGATCTGGTCCAGCTCGGCGACTACCGCCTCGTCATCTCGGACGAATCCGTCGAGGAGGCCGCGACGGCCGGCTCGGCGGCGACCGTCCCGGCGCTGCCACGCAGTCACGCGCTCCTCAGCCAGCCCGACCGGCTGGTCATGATCGTGGGACCGTCGCCGGGGTCCGAGTTTCCCCTCTCCGAGCCTCGCATGACCATCGGACGAGGCGAGGAATGCCACGTGTCGGTGAACCACGGCTCGGTGAGCCGCGTGCATGCCGAGATCATCGCGCTCGGTGATGGGCGCTACGAGATCGTGGACAAGGAGAGCGCGAACGGCGTGCGCATCAACGGCGTCGAGCTCAAGCAGAGCCTGATCGACGCGCGGGACACCATCGAACTCGGCGACGTGCAGCTCAAGTTCATCCCGCAGGGCGTCGTGTACGCCGTGGGCGCCGACGAGAGCCTGCGCATGGAGAGCTACTTCGGAGCCGCCACCGGGGTTCCTCCCGCACTCGCGCTGGAGGCGCGCGGTCTGCCGACCATCGTGAAGGTCGGGGCGGCCGTGGCGGGGCTCGGCCTGCTGGTCATCCTCGGCATGCTCATCTTCGGCAGTGGCTCCTCGAACCGTGGTGACCTCAGCGCGTCGGCGAGCGCCGATCACGCGAAGCGAATCCTGGATGAGGCGAGCGCACTGCTCGGCACGGGCGACTTCGAGGGAGCCCACGCCAAGGTGAGCTCGCTGCCCGAGGACAGCAATCTGCGCCGCTCGGCGGAGTTCCGGGACATCGAGGGCCAGTGGGCCGACTCGCTCTTCAAGGCCGCGGACGCCGCCGCGGATCACGGCGACAAGCGCCGTATTCTCGACAGGATCGCCAAGACGACCACCGTGGACGACGGCAGGCGAAAGCTCGCCGCAGACAAGATCGCGTCGCTCGGAGGCGGCGCCGTCGATCCCAGTGAGCTCGAGCGCGCTCCCGGAACGCCCATCATCGACAAGTCCACGATCAAGGAAGGGATCGTGAGGAAGAACCCGTTCGGCGAGGACCCCGCCGCGCCGAGCGCACCGATGGCGGCGCCTCCGCCCGCCGCTCCCAGGCCCGTCGGCGTCCCGAAGGCGCCCGCTCCCGTCCACGCCGGGGGTCCCAGCGCCAGTGAGCTGGCGACCAGCGGTGACCGCGCCAATGCGCTGCGCGCCAAGGCCATCTACGAGGCGAAGGCGAACAGCGGCCGCGCGTCGCTCCAGGAGCTCCGAATGCTGCGGGCACTCTGCGGCCAGCTCGGTGACGCGGCGTGCCGAGCCCGCGCCGGGGCTCTCATCCAGCAGAAGCAGAACGCGGGCGGCAACTGAGCGTCGGGATCGTGGCCGACACGAAGCCCGATCCCGTCGCGGTGAGGGCGCCCATTGCGCGACGACCCGCGGTCGCGCTGGCGAGCCGGCCGGCGCTGGCGGTTGCGACGGTGGTCGTCCTCGGTGCGCTCACGTACGTCGTTCCGGGGCTCGAGCGCCTCCGGCTCTTCGAGCTGCCCGTCGCGCCGGCACCGTCGCCCCTGGGCGTCGAGGCTCCGGTGCTCGACGTGGGCGAGGCGCGGGTGGAAATGGAGACGCGCTCGCTGGCGGTCGAAGACTCTCCGCGCACGGAGGCGCGCGGGCCCATCGCGTCCCGGCACGAAGCGCTGCCCCCGCTCGACGTGGAGAAGCCCCCCGTGCCCATCGAGGACGCCACGGGACGCGCCCTGGACGGCTTCTTCGCTGCCCTCGAGCGGACGATCCGGAAGGAGCCCGGCGCGGTGACGCGCATCGTGCACTTCGGCGACTCGATCGTGACCAGCGACTACGTGACCGGAACGCTGCGGCGCAAGCTGCAGAAGCAGTTCGGCGACTCCGGACACGGCTTCGTGCTGCTCGCCAACGCCTGGCCGGCGTACAACCACAACGACGTCTACCGGTTCGCCTCCCCGGGCTGGCTGGTCAGCCGCGTCGTCGGGCCGCTGTCGCCCGACGGCCTCTACGGGCTCGGCGGTGTCTCGTTCCGCGCCCCCCCGGGATCTCGGGCTCGCTTCGGCACGGCGAAGCAGGGTTCATACGGGCGCGCCGTCTCCCGGTTCACGCTCGCCTACCTGGAGCATCCCGAGGGTGGCCAGTCGCGCGTCCTCATCGACGGCAAGGAGCAGGCGACGATCGACACTCGCTCGGATCGAGTCCAGGTCGCCTACCGGTCGTTCGAGGTCCCCGACGGAGAGCACGAACTCGAACTCGTCACCTCGAAGGGCTACACCCGCGGCTTCGGCGTGGTGATGGAGCGTGACGTCCCGGGCGTCGTCCTCGACGCGATCGGCATCCAGGGGGCGCGGATCCGGTTTCTGGACCAGCAGGACGACGCCCACTGGGCCGAGCAGCTCCGGTGGCGAGCACCGAACCTCGTGGTCTACCAGTTCGGCGCGAACGAGAGCGGTGATGGCTTCGCCTACCCGATGACGGAGTACCACCGAACGATGGTGCAGGTGCTGCGTCAGGGACGGGAAGCCCTGCCGACCGCCGGGTGCCTGGTGCTCGCAGCGATGGACCGCGCGGAGAAGCGAGGCGGGGCCCTCGTCAGCATGGACGTCATCGCCGCGATCGTGAAGGAGCAGCGCCGCGCCGCTTCCGACGCCGGCTGCGCGTTCTGGAACACGCATCAGGCCATGGGGGGACCAGGGTCGATGGCCGGCTGGGTGGGGCGCGGTCTCGGACAGGCCGACCTCACCCACCCGACCGGCTCCGGCTCCGACGTCCTGGCGAGCTGGATCTTCCGCGCGCTCGCGGACGCCTTCAACGGCTACCAGGCACGCGACGGGTGACCGTGTGTGCCCGGGCGAACTCCTACGGCGTGCGTGCGCGCCGGTCGGCGCGAGCAGCGGCGTCGTGGCCCGCGAGGATCCGCACGGCCAGGGCCTGCCCCACGTCGGCGTAGCCCTTCGGCGTCAGGTGGACGCGGTCGCCGTGGGCGAGCGCGGGACTCGCGCTGTACCAGCGTCGGATGCCCCCGTCCCCGCCCATGTGGTCGATCACGCTGAAGTACCCGCAACCCAGCCGCGCGGCGGTCTCGCGCTGCAGGCGGTCGATCTCGGGACCGCGCGGGTGGCTCGTCCAGTCGGGCTTGCCGAGGTCCGTGGGACCGACCAGGAGGCAATCGGCCCCCGGAGCCGCACGGCGCACGCGGCCCAGCAGGGCTTCGTAGCGCGGCGGGTACTTGTCGAGACTCGTGGCGTCCCCGATCTCGTTCGTACCGTAGGCCATGACGACGAGCGCCGGAGCACGACGCGCCACCACCTCGATCCACCGCTCCTCCGCCCATGCCAGAGGCGTCCCGATCCGCGCACCGTTGATGCCGCACGTGTCCACCACCACGCCGGGCTCCGACGTCTCTGACGTCACCCCGAGGATCTGCGGCGCGCCCGAGCGAGCGGCGACGATGAACGCGGCGCTCCCCGGGGAGCGCAGCTCGACGTACGAGATGGCGTCGCTTCCCGCCAGTGGACCATCGACGACCCGGCGGGGCTCCCCGCCCGCGCCGATTTCGAACGAATCCCCGGCCGCGGGTAACCGATACGTCACTTCCCATCGGACCTCCTTGCCGGGGTCGTCGCGGAGCGTGAGCCGTGCCCGCGCGCCCGCCTTCGGAATGGTCCGCAACCCACCGAGGCCGAACACCCCGTCGCCCTGAAGGCGGATGTGCGACGGCTGGGATGGCTCGCGCAGCCAGGCACCGTCCACGGTGAGGTCGAACGCCGAGTGACGATAGGTGTGCAGGCCCACATGCACGAACCCGGCCCCGCCGGCCTTGAACCGCGCCTGAAGGCGAGCCCGTACCGGCTGGACCCAGAAGTCGGCCTGGGTGTGTGAATCGCCCAGCCACAGCACCCGGACGGGCGCGTCGGCCGTGCCTGCCTCCAGGGCGCGGAGCCGTCGAAAGAAGGCAGGTAGCGAGACCAGCGGCGCCTCCGGGACCGGCGGCGCAGCGTCCCTCGCCACGGCGACGGTCGACGCGGAGGGCGCCGCGTGCACGGAGGGCAGGGCGCGCTGCGGGCCGGACGAAGCGGTCGCTGCGGGCGGAGGTGGCGCGGCGCGCGGCGCCGGCGCGCCGCTGCCGGCGGAGCACGTGACGACGACCAGCACGCTCGCGAAGGCGACGAGCCCGCCGAGCACGAGCTCGTGATCAGAGGAGCGGATCGTCCGCCTCCGGTTCGGCCGGGGCCTCGTCCAGGGGTGGCGTGCGCGAGCGCTGGCGGGCGAATGCGACGATGTGCTCGACGTAGTCCTCGAACGCGGGGCACACGATGTCGGACCCACGCAGCAGCTCGTTCGTGTTGCGCGCGTCGTAGCGCACCGGGGTCGCGATGAGGTCGAGGAACGCGCGGGGGCTTCGGACCAGGGCCTCGAGGCCGGGCGCGCGCAGGAGCGCCCGTGTCACCTGGCTCGGGATGAAGCCGCTCGGGAGCCGCTTGCCGCCTTCCCGCGCGACCAGCTCGAAGACGCGCCTCACCGTCAGGGGCGTGGGGTCGGCGACGTGGAAGGTCCGGCCCACGGCGCGCGGGTCCCGGCCGATGTGCTGCGCGACCTGAACGACGTAGTCCACGGGTACGAGGTGCATCGGAGCGTCACCGCGCGTCGGCAGGAGCACGGGGAACTCCTGGGGCGAACTCACGATGAGCAGGATGAGCAGGTAGGGACCGTCGAAGCGGTCGACCTCGCCCGTGCGAGAGTCACCGACGATCTGCGTCGGGCGCAGCACCGCCACGGGCAGGCTCTTCATAGCCGCGCGGGCGATCTTCTCGGCGCGGGCGAGGGACTCCTCCACGGGGGTCCGGAACGACTGACCCGCACCCAGCTCGTCCTCCAGCACGAGCCCAGTGCGATTCCCGCTGACCGACGCGCTGGAGTGGAACACTAGGCAGGCCAGGTGCCTGCAGACGCGAGCCAGCTCGACGATTTCCTTGCTGCCGACGACGTTGACCGCCTCGGCCATCTGTCGCGGCGCTCCCGGGTAGGTCACCTGGGCCACGTGGTGGATGCGGTCGACCCGCTCGCCGAGCTCGCGGTACTCCTTGCCGCTCAGGCCGAGGTCCATCGAAGCGGCGTCGCCGTCCAGCACGACGACGCGCTCGCGCTGTGCGCGCGGGAGCTCCGCGAGCGCCGTCTGCGCGGCTTCCGCGAACGTGGACTTCACGACCACGTAGACGAGGGCCTGCTCCTGGCGATCGAGCAGGTGCTCGACCATCTTCCGGCCGCGGAAGGTCGGGTACCCGGTGACGAGGACGACCTCTTCGTATCCCTTGGCGGGCATCCGTTACGCCTACCCGCCGCAGTAGTAGCTGCCGATCGACGAGATCCACTGCCCCACGTCGTTGTACTGCTCGAAGTCGCAGAAGGCAGCCGGGCCCTGGCGCGCAGCGTCGTAGCAGAAGAAGCCGTTCACGTACTGGCGACACGCGCCACCTGGCCCGAACGCCTCGTCGGAACAGGCCTCTTCCTCCATCGGCGAGCACAGGCCGCAGGAGCGGGAAGAACAGTCCACCGCGCAGGTGAGGTCGTGATTGCAGGTCGCCGTCAGGAACGGCACCACGCACTTCGCGACGGCCTCTTCGCTCGTAAACTGCAGCAGGCAGTCGTAGCAGCCCGGGTTCGTCCGGAGGATCCGCTCGAACTGGTCCCCGCAGCTCGGCGGAGCCTCGGGTCCCGGACAGGCCATGGCGAGCGCCGCGAGGTCGCTCGCCGTGCACGCTCGCGACGTGAACGGCTGCGACGTCAGCGAGCCCGGCGTACACCCGGCGTACGCCGCGGGGCACGTGCTGCCGTCGCTGCACACCTGACCCTGGCAGGTCATCCCTCGGTTGGAGCAGTTGTCGCAGAGCACGCCGAACTGCCCGCACGTCTGGTTGGTCGAACCGCTGCGGCACTCTCCGGTGGCCGTGCAGCATCCTGCGCAGTTGTCGGGTCCGCAGTGCGGCCCCGCGTAGCAGAACCCCTGCGCGGCGCACGAAAGGCCCTGCGTGGTGCAGTCGGTGCACTTCTGCCCGCGGTCCCCGCACTGCGCGTCGGTGTTGCCGCTCTGGCACTTTCCCTGCGCGTCGCAGCACCCCGCGGGGCACGTCGTCAGGCCGCACGTGGGGACGAACGCGCAGTACTGACCCGGAACGTTGCACACGCGGCCGCTGGGCGTGCAGTTCGCACAGGCCGAAGCGCCCGCGCCACACGCGTTGTCGCGGTCACCCGGCTGGCAGACGCCCTGCGAGCTGCAGCAGCCCCCGCAGTTGCTCGGCCCGCAGGTGGGCGGTGGTGGTCCCTGGCAGCTGCCCGCCGAGCAGCCCTCGCCCTTGGCGGCGCAGTCGTCGCACACCGCGCCGCGCTGACCGCACGCATCGCTCTGGCTGCCCGTGCGACACCGCCCGAGCGCGTCGCAACACCCGGCGCAGTTGGCAGGGCCGCACACCGGCGCAACGCCCTCGCATCGACCGTTCACGCAGTCGAACCCGAGGGAGCCGCAGTCCACGCACGGGATCCCGTTCGCGCCGCAGGCATTCACGCCGTCACCGGAGCTGCACTGACCGGCGGCGTCGCAGCAGCCGTCGCAGGGCCCGCAGCCCGGGGCGCCGCCGACGCCCGCGCTACCCGACGAGCCCGCGCTACCCGACGAGCCCGCGCTGCCCGACGAGCCCGCGCTGCCCGACGAGCCCGCGCTGCCCGACGAGCCCGCGCTACCGGCGCTGCCGGCGGCGCCCGCCGAGCCACCCGCCGGTGCGGCGTCCGCCGCATCCGCGGGCAGGCCGTCCAGGGTGGAGCGGCCGAGACAGCCGGACGGCCCCGCCAGGGGGACGCCGAGCATGAGCGCGAGCAGCCCTGCGCGCGCGAACGAGGGAGCCGTCATCTGCGGCCGCCATCCTAGTACCGCGCACCCGAAGTTCCTACCGGGTTCGGGCACGCGGTGGATCCTCACCGGGTGACCGACTGGCGCGCGATCTCGCCGACGACTTCCTTCGCGATCTCCGCTCGCAGCGACCAGGTGGTAGCCGAACCACCCAGCGAGACGACGACGGGCGACGACGGCGCGTCGGCCCCGAACGCCCGGCCGAGCATTCCGAGACGAAGGGGCTGGGCGTAGACGACGTAAGCGACGGGGGTGGGGATCCGGCCGAGCGCCGCCGACGCGCGAGGATCGCCGCCGAGGGTGGCCGACGGCTCGACGCCGGGCGCCGCGGACTCGACGAGCGTCCGCGCGCCCTCTCCCGCGATGACGCCGTGGGCGACTCCGTCGCGGACGGTCCAGAGCACCTCGAAGGGCGGAGGCTCCAGGGCGACGGTCGTCGCGCCGGAGCCGCCGAGCCTCATGGGGGCGGGCTTGATCCCGACGAGCATCCGCCGGACGTCGGGGGCGACGCCAGGGACGTCGAGGGTCGAGTGCTTCGTCGTGACGTCACCGACGAACTGCCGCAGCGGCTCCGCGAAAGCGCGCACCTCGAGCAGGCCGAAGAGCGATTTCACGGCCTTGTCGAGCGCCTTCGCGTCGGCGACGGGCGAGCGCACCAGGAGCGCCGGCTCCGCCAGCAGCGCGTAGGTGGTCCAGTCGCCGTGGGCAGACGACAGCGACGTCGCGGCTTGCTGGACCTTCGCCTGGCTCGCGGGTTCGAGCCTGTCCGCGAGGACGCCCCCGAGCCCCTTCGCCAGGGTGCTCGCGGACGCCTCCCGGCTCGCCGCGTTCGACCGGGTGAGAATGGCGGCGAGGGTGCGGCCAGGAAGCGCGAGGAGCGGCGCCGCCTCGCCGGTGACCATCTCGCCGAAGGCGCGCGCGGCTTCGCCCCCGGTTGCGGCCTCCACCGTCAGCGTCGCCTCCACCCGACCCGGCGACGGCGTGACGACGAAGCGCGCGCGGTCGGCGGATCCGAGCACGTCCTTGGCGCGCGCCACGACGCCCTCCACCGCCTGCAGCGCCGCGCCAGGATCGCCGAAGTCCGGCGCCCGGCCGCCGTGACGCGCGCGGTTCTGCGCGTCCTGTCGCTCCAGCCGTGTGCGGTACGCCGTCCAGGCGCCATCCAGGAGCCTGGCAACGTTCTTGGAGAGCGCCGGCCGCTCGACGACCACCACGATGGGCTCGGGAGGCGGCGGCTTCTTCGACAGCGTCTTCGCCAGGTACGGGCCCGCGGCGACGACGTGCGCTTGCCGAAGACCGACCACGAGATAGTTGCCGACGACTCCGACGGAGTAGTCCGTCGGCGCCTTCCCGGGGACCGGCTCGAGCAGCGTGACGCCGCTCGCGTCGTCGCGCCGCGAGGTGTAGCCCGCGGAGGCTCCCTTGGTATGGGTCGCCACGAGTTCCGGCCCGCTCCGAACGTGGACGCCGACGACGGCCGCCACCTGCGCATCACTCTCGGCGTCCTCGAGCAGGACGCCGAGCAGCGGGACGTCCCCCGAGAACTGCCCGGAGACCGCGCCCGACCATCCGAGGAGCGTGCCCAGCATGAGCCCGGACGAGGCGGGCAGCGCGGTCGCGGGGAAACCGACGAGATCCCGCACGGTGGTCCAGGTCACGTCGGGCTTGGCGACGATCAGCTCCGCCACGAGCGCTGCCGGGGCCGGAACCGGCGCCGCAGAGCTCTCGACCGCTGCGGAGCCCATCGGCGCGCGCCCGTCGCCCTCCGAGCAAGCGCGGCAACCGGGCGCCGCAACGGACGTGAGCAGGAGGGCGACGAGTCCGCGAGCCGACGTGGACCCGCGGCGCGGTGAGAAACCGGCGCGACTAGAACGGGATGTCGTCGTCACCGCCGCCATAGTCCGCGTCGTCGTAGCCCCCACCGCCCGACGCCGCCGGCTCGTCGCCGAACTCGCCGCCGCCACCGCCACCACTGCCACCACCGGAGGGTCGACCGCCGCCGCCGCCACCACCACCACCACCGCCGCCACCGCCGCGACCGGCCAGGATGATCTCCTTCGCGATCACCTCCGTCTTGTACCGCTTGTGACCTTCACGGTCTTCGTAGCTGGAGGTGCGGAGCGAGCCTTCTACGAACAGCTTGCTGCCCTTCGCCAGGAACTTCCCGAGGGCCTCGGCGCGCTTGCCCCACACGACCACGTTGTGCCACTCGGTCCGCTCCTGGCGCACGCGATCACGGTCCAGGTACGTCTCCGACGTCGCGAGCCGCATCTTCAGCACCGCCTGCCCGCCGCTGGTCATCCGAAGCTCGGGGTCCGCGCCGAGGTTTCCGAGGAGCATCACACGGTTGAGCCCGTCCGCCATTTCACCGCCTCTTTTCCGATTCGAGAACGGGTGCGTTCATGTGCGCGACCACGGCGCGCGTCAAGCGCGGGAAGGACGTAGAACGTCAGCCTCGCCGGGGGCTCGACGAGGACACAGGTCCCGCGGAGCTTGTCCACAGGAGCACG
>CAZARU010000046.1:0-49052 GCA_964487605.1 uncultured Polyangiaceae bacterium | reverse complement strand
GGGTTCGCGGCGCGACGGCCGAGGAGATCGAGCGCTGGGCGCGGCGGGTGCTGACGGAGGCGACGCTGGACGGCGTGCTCGGGTAGGCCGTGCGCGGGGGCTCGGGGAGGTTTGCCGCCCAGGAGCTGGGCATGGGCTGGCGGTGGGGCGCCAACGCCAGCTCCAGAGCGTCCCGGCGCCCTCGAAGTACTCGAAGCCGTCGGGCTGCAGCATTTCGAGACCGACGGGACGGATCGATCATTGCGCCGAAGCGTCGTCGACGATGCAGCACCAGCTCGGCTCGACGCCCCATACCCAATCCACGACACTCCCGCGGAACGCCCGCCGCTCCACGCACTGGACCCCCGCGCCAGCCCTGCACGCTCGCCCTTCCGCAACGCTCCTCCGCGAGTGCCCGATCCGCACCCTCGGGGTCCGGCACGCGGCTACGGGCCGTCGAACGGTCGGCCATGTTATGGTGCGACGTGGCTTCGCGGGGTTCGGATGTCGGGGCGCACGCCATGGTTGGGACGTGGGCGAGGTGGGCGGCGTTCGCCTCGGTCGCGGTCGCGATGGCTTCTGGCTGCGGAGATTCGGACGAGCGCGGTGGAGGCGGTGGTGGGAACGCCGGGACCACACAGGACGCAAGCGCTGGAGCGGGCGGATCGGGTGCCTCCGGACCCGACGCAGGCGCGGGGACCGGCGGGGCCGGCGGCACCTCGACGGGAGGCACCGGAGCGGCGGGAGCGTCGGCCGGTGGCTCGGGCGGCATGGCCGGCGCGGGGATCGGTGGTATCGGCGCGCTCGGTGGTGCGGCGGGTAGCGCCGGCGTGGCGGGCTCTGGCGGTCCGGGTGGCACCGCCGGCATGGCCGGTGACGCGGGCGCGGGCGGGACGTCGAGCGGGTGCGGCGACGCGGCAGAAGCCTGCTGCCAGGGAGCCGCGCCGTGCAATCTGGCGAGCCTGGCGTGCGGCGCCGGCAACACCTGCGTCCTCTGTGGCGGTGACGGTGCGCCGTGCTGTGTCGGCGGTAGCTGCGCCGCGGGGCTCGGTTGCAGCTCCGGCGTCTGTCGAGCGTGCGGTGGCAGCGGTGAGCAGTGCTGCCCGAACCCCATCTGCGACGCGCCCGACGAGACTTGCAGGTTTCTCACCTGCGAGCACTGTGGTCTCTCGGGCGAGGCGTGCTGTCGCGGCAACCTGTGTTCCGAAGGCGGCACCGTTTGCGACGAATCCAACGGAACGTGCCAGCCGTGCGGCGGAAACGGCGAGCTCTGTTGCCCCGGCGGGGCGTGCGACGGCGGTGGGTGCTGTCAGCCGCTGGGGCGCTGCGTTTCCCAGGGCCTGACCTGTAACTACGTCGCCGGAGCGCCCGTCTGCGCGGCTGGCTCGTGCGGGGGGTGCGGCGGCCCGGCGGAGCCGTGTTGCACCGTCGTCGAGTGCACCGCGCCCAACACCGCGTGCGACGTCTCCACGCTCGAGTGCACGGCTCCGTGCGGCGGTCCCGGGCAGGCTTGCTGCCCGGACGATCGATGCGCGGCGGGCTGCTGCATGCCGAACCAAACGTGCATCGCCATCGGTGAGCCTTGCGCACCCAGCGAGGCGGTGTGCATCGGGAACGACGCGTGCGAGTTCTGTGGTGTGCACGACACGGCGCCCTGCGCTGCGGGCGACCCCTGCGTGGCGGGCGGGTGCCTCGACTCGGGCAGCGGGCTTTGCGTCGGGCACGGGGCATCAGGCAGCTTGCCGGCGACGGTGTGCATCGACGGAACGTTCCAGTCGTGCGGCGCTGCCGGAGAGCCTTGCTGCGAGAACGACGAATGCGATGCAGGTGGTTGCTGTCTGGCCGACGTGTGCGTGGCTGCCGGTCAGAACTGCGGCGGCGTGGTCGGAGGAACTTGCGCGTCGAGCGCGCCGAGCGCGTGCGGTGACTGCGGCGGGCGTGGTCAGCGTTGCTGCCAGGGCGCGCTGCGACCGTTCTGCACCGAGGGCAAGATGCGTTGCACGGGCAACACGATGCTCGATACGTGCCAGCCCTGCGGTGCGCCGGGCCAGCCCTGCTGTCTGGGAAACCTCTGCGCCGGTGATGCGTGCTGCTCGGGCGACGTCTGCGTCGCTGCGGGCGACAGTTGCTCGCCCGCAGAGGGAATCTGCAGGGGCGGCGCGTGCCGGTGGTCCAACAACCGCTGCGGCGGCCTCGGGGGGTGGGGGTGCTCGCCCGGGGGTTGCGTGGCGCCGCTCACCGTCGGGAGCAGCAACGGCTGCGAGCCTTGCGGCGGCGACGGCCAGCGGTGCTGTGACGTCACCCACGCCGAGGGGCCGTGGTGCGGTCCCGGCCTTGCGTGCGTCGCGTCGACGCTGCGTTGCGCGTCGTGCGGCGGCTCGGGGCAGCTGTGCTGCGACGGATTGACCTGCGTCAGCGGGGCGTGCGACTCGTTCGGGGAGTGCCCGTGAATACGCTTCGAACCGGATGACGAACGGCATCACCGGATCCACGCAGACGGGACGATCGCCTGGCTTCCGGCTCGGTGGGAGCACGTGATTCTCCCTAAGTTCGGGGCTGTCCGTTTCGACCACGAGACCCATCACTTCGTCCGCGCCGGTTCGGACGGCTGCGGAGGTGAGCAACCCATGCTCGTGTCCTGATGGGCACCACCTACGGCGTCAGAGGCGTGTCCGAGCTTCGTAGCCGCTCGACGAAGGCTCGATGAACCTTCGGAAACTCGTCGAGAACCGCCCGCATCGTGTTCGTCTCAGGGTCGAAGAACAGATCCGGCGGTGCCGTCGTCGTCCGCGGCAGGGTCGTCCTGTTCGCGATCGGCAGCGGGTGCGAGGAAGCCAGCGACGTACCAGCGTGAGGGAGGGAGCGGCAGCTTCTCGGGAGCGGGCGAATCGTCGACGCGGAAGGGGCCGACGACGTCCGCTTCGAGCGCGCGGACGAGATGATCGCGAGAGTTGTCGGAGATTGGGCCCACCGGGACGCTACTCGTCGCTCTCTACATCAGCGTCGATCGCTTGACAACTCGCGAGGATTATTGCGCTTTCGTCCAGGCTCGAAGCTCCGCCGCGTCAGAACTCGACGTGGAACGCAGGCACGAACGTTTGGCCCGTAGCCCGCGCATTCGCGATCCGATCGACCCTGTACCCGCGGAGTTCCCGCCGGTCGTTCAACACGTACAGGATGCGATGGCCCGTGCGCGTGCTGCGAAGGGAGTAGGGCTCGCAGGTGCGCCATCCAGTGCGTCCCGCCTTGGGTCGGTAGTCGAGTTCCACGCGCAGGCGGTTCGCCCCGGCGAAGCGGACGACTTCCAGCGGAGCTCCCTTACCCCACCGGGCCATGCGAGGCGAAGGGACCCACGAGGAAAGGTCATCGCGCGCGAGCTCGGCGCGCGGGAGCGCGCGGGGCGCTCGACTGGTCGCAAGCCACTCGAACATCTCGCGGAGGTCGTCCCAGAACGCGTCGAGCGCGGGCAGAGCCGGCAGCTGATGGGTCAGCATGCTCGCCCAGGACTCTTCGAGGTCGCCTGCGGCGGCGGCTTTACGAATCGTCTCGTACTCTGGAGGCGCGATCCCCACGAAGCTGCACTTCGCGTGGAGCGCCGCGCTGACCGCCTGCGCGCTCAGCTGGCCGGAGAAGCGCCGGAAGACATGAACCACGTCGTAGAGATCGCGTGGCCGACACCGTTCGGCGAGCGCGCGGATCTTCTCGGCAAACAGCTCCGTCAGCGCATAGCAACGCACGCGAATGGGTTGCTCTGGGCCGTCCCCGTACGGGTGATGGACGTCGCGAAGTTCCGGGGCCGAAGCCAACACCTCGTCGGACGTGAGATCGATCTTGATCTTGGGGGTACCGGGTGCGTCGAGGGGGCCATGATAGGCAACTCGACCCTCAGTCGTCGGCTTCCCGCGTCGGTTCTGTTTGCGACGAAAGGTCGCGTCCCCGACGTCGAGCCGCATCCCTGTTCGGCCGTAGAGATCGCGCGCGAGCTCGACGAAGAGCGGCCCGAGCTAGCGAGGCTCCTCGGGGCCACCGTCGACGACCGTGAAATCCAGATCCTCGGAGAACCGGTAGGTTTCGAAGTAGCACTTCTTGAGGGACGTTCCTCCCTTGAAGATCCACTTCGCTCCGAGGATCGGGTGGCTCGCGATCGCGCCGAGCAGCAACCCGAGCACGTAGTCTTTCTCGATCGTCTCCGCGCGCAGACCCCACTCGGCACGGAGATCGAGAATGTCCCGCTTCGGGATCATTCAGCGTCACCTGCGAGGGCCACGTTGAGCCGCAGACCCCATCGCGTGTCGCGGCGTCCACGGGCCGGCACGTCGGGGTCGAGCAGCGACATCCCTTTCGAGACGCGCTTCAGGCACGCCGTCGAAAGCCGCGCCTGCGCGGGAGCGAGGCTCGCCAGGTAGCCGAGCCGCTTGAACACGGCGCCGCTGTCGAAACGGTCCGCGTACTCGAGCAGCAGCTTGGCCGGGTGCTCGTCGAGGTACGCTGTGAGGATTTCTCTGACGTGACGGATTCCGCCGGCGATCTTCGGCCGGTCGAGGACGTCGATCACCGTTCGCGCAACGTCCGCCATCCGGAGGCAACGGCCGCCGACCCACAGCGGCTCCAGCCCCCAGAAGGTCGACTCCCGAGCGTGAAGCAGAAGGTAGTCATGCTCGGCGAGCTGCACGTGCGTGCGACGGACTCGGTTCGAAGTCTTGACGACGATCGTCTCGAAGATCTGGTCGGTCAGGTGCCAGTGACCTGCAGCCGTCCAGCCCGTGAAGTAGCAGGGCGCCCAAACCGCATCGGCGATGTACAGGGCGTCGTCCGTCCAAGCGCTCGGGTCCGTCGCGTCGAGCGGCACGACCAGGTACAGTCCGCGCCGAACGCGGCGGAGCCAGCCTGCTGCCGCCCAGGCCGCGAGCTGCTTCGCGGCCGCCGCCGGTGGGACGCCGAGCGCGTCGGCGGCGCCCGCAACGGCTACGAGACGGTCAGTTTTGCGTATGATTGCAGCTAGTTGCTTGCGCCCGGAGGCGGATATGCCAGATGACATCGTTAGGCCGCAAGTTCACATGAGGAGCGAACTTCTGGTGCAACGATATCACGCGCGGGACGTCGGGGGCCGGCGCCCGGCGGGAAACGGCGGAGATCGTTGATCAAGTTGCCTGCCTCGGGCCTTCGGCCGCCCTGCGCTCGACGAACGACCGAAGGTTCCTTCTCCGATCGACCCAGGTGTCCGGCTATCGGATCATTGGCGACGTTCTCGCCCCGATCGCCGAGGCCTCAGATGTCGACGCCATCGGAGTCGCGATCGACGTCACCGAAACTGGCAAGCTCCGAGCTGTTCGCGCGCACCTCACTCAGGCGCTGGAAATGCTTTCGGACCGAGAATCACCGGACTACCGAAACTCGATCAAGGAGTCGATCTCGGCCGTCGAGTCGATCGCGTAGACGATTACCGGCCAGAAGAACACCCTCGGCAAGACGCTGGGTCCCCTCGCGACGAAGCTCGAGCTCCATCCCGCGATGAAGGAGGCGTTCTCACGCCTTTACGGCTACACGAGCGACGAGGGCGGGATTCGCCACGCGATGCAGGAGGACGCCAAGTGCGACTTCGACGACGCGAAGTACATGCTCGTGACGTGTTCGGCGTTCGTCAGCTTCCTCGTTGCCAAGGCGGGGAAACACGGGATCTCGCTGTAGTCGTTGGTGCCTCGGCCGACCATGGCTTCGGGAGGCCCGGCGAGCGGCCGAGCGACTGGGCCGAGCCCATGGAGGCACCATCAACCCTCGGCCCTCTCGAAGTCCTCCCGCGCCCACACGGAGAAGAAATCCTCCGCGAAGAGCGCGTTGCGAACGATGCGAGACCGCGTGGACCCGCGGATGGCGTACCGGAGCAACTGCTCGAGCCGTTCGTCGTCGTCGCGCGACTGCGGGCCGAGAACCGTGTGCAGCGTGAGGCCCTCCGTCGACCTGCTCGCGTTGTCCGAGATGGCGTCGAGCAGCACCTGCCGCGCGTGGGCGTCCGTGGGCGGGAAGCGGTAGCCCACGAACACGATGGTCCGGGCGTCGCGGAGCGCCTTCGTGGCGAGGTCCCAGAGCGGCGCGAGCACTCCGTGCGTCGCGAGCTTCTTGCCGGGACCGGGCAGTGCCATCAGCACGTCGCGATCGGCGCCTGCGGAGACGGCCCATTCGGGATCGTCGGAACGGGTCCATGCACCGTCCGTCGCTTCGGGGGGCACCCAGTCGACGCTGCCGTGGAGCTTGAGCACGAGGGCGCGGTTCTTCGTCCGGGTTCGCGCGATCTCGCCAGCGTCGCACCGCGTTTCGACGTGAAGCGGAGCACGCCCTTGGGCGGCAAGCACCTCCAGGACGCGATCGTAGTTGAACGACACGATCGTGTCCTCTCGGGTCAGCATGCTCGCCCAGCGGGCGTACGGTCCCCACCGCTCCAGCTCGAGGTCCGCGTTCTGGAGGAACGCGCTGCACTCCGCGGCGATGATCCGCCAGGCGGCGCGGCGCAGGAGCGGAACGCCCTGGCTCTTGCCTTCGGGCATTGACGCGCGCAGAAGCTGCAGCAGCCTCTTCTCGGTCGGCCCCCTCGGATCCCGCGCGGCCGTGTCCAGATGGTCGAGGAACTCCTCGGCGTCCTGCCATACCAGTTCGCCGCTCGGCGGGTCGCGATGCGCGCCGAATGGAGACCCCTCAGGGTAGCGCCGTCCGTGGTGGTAGAGGAAATAGACGCACATCGCCGCAGTCGAGTTCGTCACGGATTGCGCCGCGTCCGGCGCACGGTAGCGAGCTTCGAGGTCGCGCTTCGAGCGCAGCGACAGGAGGTCACGAAGCATGGGTCCGCCGAGTCCCCTGCTGAAGCCGGCGCCCAGGATCCAGACGACGGGGTGCTTGGGGGTCATGGGACTACGTGGAGGCGGGGCGTGCGCGAGGGATCCCCCGCGCCGTCGACGTCCCGCCGCTTCTCCCACGCGTGGAGCGCGAGCACTGCGCGTTCGTCGCGCAGGCCGGCGAGCCGCTCGCCGATGGCGTCGCCGAGCTGGGTGAGCGTGTCGAGGATGCTCTTCCAAGGGGCCGTGACGCGGATGCCCGGTGCGGCCACTTTCCCCTGCTCACCCACGCGCAACACCCACACGGACGGCGGCCACGCACCCTTCAACGCCGCCGAGAGATCGTGGGTTCGCTCGAAGCCGCGCAGGAGCTCGTCTTCGCGCTCGGCGTCGGCCTCTGCCATCCCGATCCACCGCGCTTCGGCGCGATCGCGCAGGGTCTCGGGCTCGCCTCCCAGGCCGAGCGGGTCGATCTCTTCCCACACCATGTACCTCCACGCCGTCGCGAGATGCTCGAGCAGCTCGACCCACGGCCACTCCAGGCCCTGCGCGCCCGAGGCATCCGAGTCTCCCCACGTGAGCTGGCCGCAGACGTAGACGCACATTCGCCCGAGCGTGGCGTCTGCCGCGCTCCCGGCAGCTACGCTCTCGCTCCACGTGATCTCGAAGGCGAGCTCGCCTCGGGAACCAGCGACGACGTTTGCTTCAGCCATCTCGGCCGGCGTTTCGAGTCGCCGTCATGCCGGCGGCTCGTCCGGCCGCGTTCGTCGGTCCGCGTCGTCTCCGAGGCTGGCCGGCTGGTCCCCGCGGCTCGAGGCGACCCCCTGCGGGGGCGGTGCGAGTCGGTTCTCGACGGTGGCTCGGAGCGCGAGCCACCCGAGCGGACCCTGAATGGCGCCGCCCACCCGAAGAACTCGCTGAGCGGCGATGCCCCTGTCTACCCGGTGCTTCCAGGTCGGTCTCGAACGCTTCGTCATGCTGCCCTCCGTGCCGTTCGGCCCCTCCGTACGACCGAAACGCTACCATCAATTCGCGAGCGGCACGCCTTCGCCGAGCGGCTCCCACGCTGCCGGCACCGCGGCCAGCCCGCCCGGCAGCGCCGAGTCGAGCTTCGCGAGGAGCGGAGAGATCTTCAGATCGTCGTCGCCGCGGAGCGCCTCGCTCCGGGTCACGAGGCGGAAGTGCTCGCGAGACAGCCGGCGGATGCACGTGATCGGGTCGACGCGGAACGAAGGCTGCGTGACGTCACTCCTCACCGGCGGCACGCAAGATGCGCTCGACCAGGTCCGGTCCGACGAAGTAGCCGTTCTCGACCATCGCTGTCACGACGGGCCGCACCGCGTGCAACAATCCGCGCTGCTTCGCCTCGAGGAGAACGCCCAGCGAGCCTCGGACCTGCAGGCCCAGCGACATCGCAACCCGCCGCGCGTGGGCCTCGTCCAGCAACACCACGGTGCTCCATCCTTCGAGGGCGAGCCCGATGGCCTCGGCTTCGCCCTGGTCGAGCCCGTGCGTCTCGATCGGCAATGGGTGCGTGTTCGGACGCAGCTCGAAGTTCTGCAGTCGCAAGAGCTGCGGCGCCTCCGGCGCGTCCGGCTTGCCAAGAAGCTCCGACATGACGCCGAGCGGCACGACGAGTCGGTCGAAGAGCGCCTCCAGCAGGCCCAGGTGCCCGGCTCCGCTCAGCGCAATGATCGGTCCAGTGTTCGTTACCGCGGTTCCAGCGGTGCCCACGGCGCGATCTCCTGCTCGACGTCTTCCGGGGACCACTTCGTCCACGCGCGCTTCGCCCGAAACCGCACGAGCTCGCTCCGGAACTCCACGAGGTCGAAGGTCGGAAGCAGCGCGAGGACGCGTCGACCGTTCACGGCGCAGCGGAGCGCCCATTCCGTCAGCTCCTCGAGCGGCGCGTCCAGGGAGATGAAGGCCGCGGAGAGATCGAGCCCGAACCGGAGCATGGAACGCTCATCGGCCTCGATGGGTCGGCCCCCGGCGACGACCAGCCGAATGGCATCGGTCACAGGGCCGTCCAGGACCGCAGGGCCGACCTGCTCGAGTGCCGCACCGACCCGCTCCAGGACGACGCCGGCGGTCTCCGTGGCCTGCGCGAGCTGGCGGAGCGCGAACTTCCGCGCGGCGTCGTCCGTCGCCAGCTCGTGGTCCACGAGGCTGCGTGTGGCGGCGAGCAGATTCTCCCGGGAGACCGAGAGGAACGAGAGGCGGAGCACGGACGCCGCCGCGGCGCTGAACTCGACGTAGCGCAGGTGAAAGGGATGCTCCTCGGCGCTGCCGGGCCGCGGCCGCGCCCGCACGTAATCTGCAACCAGCTCCCGCGCGTCTCTCTCCAGGCGAGCGACGGCCTCACGACTGACTCCCTGGGGAAGCTGGACCTCGCGCGCGGACGCGAGCCGAGGGAGCAGCATCAGCGCAACCATCGCGGAGGAACTTAGCGCAGGCGCCGCCCCCGGGCGACCCGGCGGAGTATCGGCGCCGGGACGTGGAGCCGGAAGCCGGTCTATCCTCGGGCCGCGTGTCTGGCGCCGACGTCCGCTCCCACCTCGTCGCGGCCCTCGAAGCCGACCTCGTCGGGCCGTTCACGCCGGACGGGGCGGAGGTGCTCCCGCTCCCGCCTTCGCGCTGGTACTTGACCGGGTTCCTCGCGCCGCGCGACGCCGCGCCCGACGTCGGCGATCTGGAGGCGCACGCCAAGCTCGACGGCGACGGGGACTCTCCGGCGGACGACGAGGGCGAGGTCGATCCGGAGCCGAAGCGGACCCAGCGGTTCCCCGCGTCGATGGGCGTGTCCGTGTTCCTGCCTCCCGGGGCGGACGATCACCTCGACGTGGAGGTCCGGTTCGCGGATTACGTCCACGAGTCCATCGCGGAGGACAGCGAAAAGAAGGCGCGCATCGGCTGGAAGCGCGTTCCCCGTGGGCCCTACCGGGTGCGGGTTCCGCTCGACGCCGAGCAGCTCGCGAGCGAGGCTGGGATCCGCTGGCCCGAGAGCAAGGGCCTCTGCCTGCGCGGCGAGCTCCGTACGACGGAGCTCGAAGGCCTCGCCCCGGGGACGCGGGTGCTCAGCCTCTTTCTGGTGAACCAGCGCCAGTCGCTCGAGCGCGATCGCGACCTGAGCTACGTCTTCCAGGTCGGGCTCACGCTCCGCTGCGAGGGCGGCTTCGTGCCCCGGCCGAATCGGCGAGGGGAGGCCGGCTCCGACGATGATCAGCGGGTGCTGGCGCTCCTGTTCCGCGACCGCTTCGAGTGGGCCGTCGGTCACAACACGAGCGTGGAGCCGGCGGTGCCGGACGCGAGCGGCGTGGTGCGCGAGCTGCGGACCACCCAGCTCCCGCGCTGCGAGGTGCGGCGGGTCGAGCACGCGTCGGTGGGCGGCGAGCTGGGCATGGCGCGGCTCGCCGGCCTCGACGGGCCGGGGCTGGCTCGGGCCCTCGAGCCCTTGGTGGACGAGTACGGCGCGTGGATCGAGCGGCAGCGCTACGCACCGCTGGACCGCGCGGAGCTCGACAAGACGCGCAAGGGACTGATGGCGCAGGCCGACCGCGCGCGCGCGCGCATGAAGGAGGGGATCGCGCTGCTGGAGACGGACGCTCACGCGCGCGAAGCGTTAGGCCTCGCGAATCTCGCCATGCACACCCAGGCATGCCAGGCCGACACCTGGCGCGAGGATCGTCGATACAAGGACGGTGAGCAGCCGAAGTGGCGCCCGTTCCAGCTCGCCTTCGTCCTCATGAACCTCCCGTCGCTCGCCGATCCGGCACACCCGGATCGGCTGACGGCAGACTTGATCTACTTCCCGACCGGCGGCGGCAAGACCGAAGCGTACCTGGGGCTCATCGCGTTTACGCTGGTGCTGCGGAGGCTCCGGGGGAAGCAGCGTCCGGACGAGGGTCGCGGTGTCGCCGTGCTGCTGCGGTACACGCTGCGCCTCTTGACGCTGGATCAGCTCGGGCGGGCGGCCACGCTGATGTGCGCCCTGGAGGAGATGCGGTTCAAGGATCCGAAGCGGCTCGGCAACAGCCGGTTCGCCGTGGGGCTCTGGGTGGGCAAGGCGGCCACGGCGAACACGCTGAAGGACGTGCACCAGGCGCTGCACGACTTCACCCCCGGGCGGCCCGACTCGCCCTTTCCGCTCACCACGTGCCCCTGGTGCAACGCCGCGCTGAAGAGCCACGACGTGAAGCTCGTGGACCGGAAGGGCGTTCCGAGCAAGACGAAGTACGAGCGAGCGGTGGTGTACTGCGAGGGCCCCGACTGCTCGTTCACGGAGCGCAGACGTCCCGGGCAGGGCCTGCCGGTGCTCTTCGTGGACGAGCAGATCTATCGCGAGGTGCCCGACTTCGTGGTCGCGACGGTGGACAAGTTCGCCATGTTGCCGTGGAGAGGTGCCGCGGGGATGCTGTTCGGGCGAGCGACGCACATCGACGCGACGCAGGCGTACGGCGTCATGCACGCGGCTCCAGCCGGCGCGACCCGACTGCCGGACGGCCTGCTCCCGCCGGAGCTGATCGTCCAGGACGAGCTCCACCTCATCTCCGGGCCCCTCGGGACCATGGTCGGGCTCTACGAAACGGCCATCGACCATCTCTGCGAGCGGACGGTCGACGGCGTTCGTCGCGTGCCGAAGGTCGTGTGCTCGACTGCCACGGTCAGGCGTGCCCGGGAGCAGATCCGCGCACTCTTCGAGCGCGAAATGGCGATCTTCCCGCCGCGGGGCATCGACGCGGGTGACGATTTCTTTTCGAAGGTGAACGACGCTGCCCCGGGGCGGCTGTACCTGGGCGTGGCGGCGCCCGGTCGCGCGCTGCGCGCCGTGACCGTGCGCACCTATGCCACGCTGCTGGCCGCCGCGCAGAAGCACTTCGACCCGAAGGGTCCGCTGGACCAGCCCGCGGATCCCTACATGACTCTCGTCGGCTACTTCAACTCGCTCCGCGAGCTGGGGGGGATGCGTCGCCTCGTCGAGGATGAGGTGGGGACCCGCGTCAGCGAGTTCGCGGACGAGAAGCGCCCGCATCACTTCGTCGGCACGCATCCGTGGGCCGCCGACCGCCGGCTGCCGCTGCCCGCGGAGCTCACGTCCCGGGAGTCGACGGACCAGGTGAAAGAGACGAAGCGCCGGCTCGCCGCACGGCGCGCGTCCGACGGGCGAGACGGCGGCGCCGAACCGCTCGACGTCGTGCTGGCGTCGAACATGATCTCCGTGGGGCTCGACGTCGATCGGCTGGGACTGATGGTGGTGGCGGGCCAGCCGAAGACGAGCAGCGAGTACATCCAGGCCACGAGTCGAGTGGGGCGCAGGTACCCCGGGCTGGTCGTCACGTGCCTGAACGCATCGCGCCCGCGAGACCGATCGCACTACGAGCGGTTCGTGGCCTACCACGAGAGCTTTTACCGGGACGTCGAGGCGACGAGCGTCACGCCGTTCAGCATCCAGACGCTCGATCGCGGGCTCGTCGGTACGCTGCTCTCGATGATCCGGCACGGGCTGCTGGAGCTGCAGCCTCCCCAGGGGGTCATGGCGCTCCACGAGCACCGCAAGCGCGCGAACGAGACGCTCGAAGCACTCGTCGAGCGTGGCCGGAAGCACAGGGAGTGGCACGACCAGGAGGCGGAGGAACGAATCGAGAGCGAGCTGCGCACTCGCGGGCGGAACTTCCTGGATGCTTGGGAACGCGTCGCCGACCGGGCGCGGGAGGGCGCCGGCGGACGGATCTACAGCGGTCTCGATCCCGCCAGGTCGGAGGGCAAGCCGGTGATGTTCACTGCCACCGACGACGCGCCGGCAGATCTCGACGAGCGCCGGTTTCTGGCGCCGACGTCGATGCGCGACGTCGAGCCGACGACGCACGTGTGGATGAGCCTTCGCCAGCTCGACGAGAGGAAGTGACGGGTGGCGCGCCGACGCAGGAGCTTTGGCGCGCCGAAGGCGCCGAGACCGGATGGCCAGATCCGCCAGAGCCAGCTCGTGATGACGTTCGGCCCGGGCGCCATGGTCGACCTCGTCGACCGATCCGTGGTCGTGGGGGGGCTGGAGCACTGGAGCTACGGGCCCAAGCCGTTCGTCGCCCTCGACGACGAGCGCCTCCGAAGGTCCCTGGTTCCCAGGCTCAAGGCCCTGGACGCCGATCTGGATCTCGCCACCGAGAACTACTTCCGGATGCCCCCGGAGTGCGACCTGCGCGACCCGACGATCAAGGCCGGCGTGCGAGCCCTGGAGTTCCCGAGGTGGTTCGTGTGTCACGGCTGCCGGAAGCTCGCCCGCGCGAGCGATCAGTTCGAGGACAAGGGCGAGCGCTATCGGCACCAGTGCAGGCCCAACCTGCAGTCCCATGCCGTGCCCGTGCGGTTCGTCGCCGCGTGCGTGCGGGGTCACCTCGCCGACTTCCCCTGGATCTCGTTCGCACACGAGGCCGGCGCCTGCGAACGACCGGACCTGTACCTTCGGGAGGGCGCCACGGGCGACGTCGCTCGCATCTTCGTGGAGTGCACCAACTGTGGCAGCGCTCGGCCGCTGAGCCAGGCGAGGGTCCTGCCGTTCGACTGTCAGGGGGACCGCCCGTGGCTCGGCGGCAGAGGTGCGACCGAGAAGTGCGGAGAGCGACTCGAGCTGCTCGTGCGCACCGCGACCAATGCGTACTTCGCCCAGGTCGTCAGCGCGCTGCGGCTCCCCCTGTCGTCGAGCCCGGACGAGCTCACGCTTCGCCTCCAGGAGCCGGACGTGTGGAAGGCGGTGCAGAAGGTCACGAAGGTGGAGCAGCTCCAGATGCTCGCGGAGCTCCAGGACGTCGTGGCGAGCGCCATCGCGGGTCACAGCCTGGAGAAGGTGCTCGCCGCCATCCAGCGCGCGCGCGGCACCGGCGACGCCCTGGACGAGAAGCCGCTACGCACCGCCGAGTTCGAGAAGCTCGCCGGCGCCCCGGACGAGACGCCGGGCCTGCTCGCTCCTCGCGGCGTGCAGTTCGCCGCGTACCGCATCCCGCCCGCGCGAGCGGACTTGCCGAACGGGCTCTCGCGCCTGGTGATCGTGCCCGAGCTTCGCGAGGTCC
The DNA here is from genome assembly GCA_964487605.1 of uncultured Polyangiaceae bacterium. Lineage (GTDB taxonomy): Bacteria > Myxococcota_A > Polyangia > Polyangiales > Polyangiaceae > JAJDAH01. The sequence goes on along the minus strand of CAZARU010000046.1, from coordinate 35,182 downwards.
GCGTCCAGGTCAGCTTCAGCCGGTTCGATTCCATCAGCGCCAACGTCCAGGGCGAATACGACTTTGCCAAGGCGCGGGTGAAGCCCGCCGTGCTCACGCTGCCCAGCGGCAACGAGAAGTGGCTCCCAGCAGCCGAGGTGCGCGGCGAAGGCATCTTCGTCGAGCTCGACCCCGACGCCGTGGTCGAATGGCAGAAGCGCCCCGCAGTGGTGGACCGCGCGGACATGCTCCGCCGCGCTCTCGCGGCCGACGGCGTGCAGGACGACGAGCTCGACGCGAGGTTCTTCCTCGTTCACTCGCTCTCCCACCTGCTGCTCACGGCGATCGCGCTGGAGTGCGGGTACGCCGCCAGCTCCATCCGCGAGCGCATCTACTGCCTGGCGCCGGGCGCGGACGGCAGGGCGCGGACCGGGCTCCTGCTCTCGACCGGCACGACCGGCGCCGAAGGCACGCTCGGTGGCCTCGTCGAGGAAGGCCGGCGCATCCGGCATCACCTCCGCGAAGCCTGGGATCTCGGCCGTCTGTGCTCCAACGATCCGGTCTGCGCCTCGCACGACCCGTCCGGCGCCAACAGCGATCGCAGGCTCGAAGGTGCCGCGTGCCACGGCTGCCTGTACGTCGCCGAGACGTGCTGCGAGCGCTTCAACCGATTCCTGGACCGTGCGCTCGTCGTGCCCACGATCGGCAACCCGGATGGCCTCGCCTTCTTTCCGGAGCGACCATGAGCACCGGCCGGGGGCTCTCCGCGGTCAGCACGACCGGCCTCGAGCGCCTGCGTGCCGCCCTGCTCTCTGGCGCGGTGCGGGCCCCACTCGCGCGGTCCGATCTCGTGGCGTTCGGCGTGAAGGGCCAGCTCGACGCGCTGGTCGCCCTCCTGGAGGGCCACTCCCGCGCAGCGTGCCTGTGCATCCTGGAGGCGGTCCTCGCCGAGCGGGCGAACCTGGACCGGCCGGACCCGGAGCTCGTCTGGACGGGCCCAGAGGGCGAGCACGCCGCCGCCCGCGACACACGGGTCGTCCTGCGCGAGCTGTTCGAGGGGGCGGAGCAACGCGTCGTCCTCGCGGGCTACAGCTTCTGGAACGCCGAGGACGTCCTCGCCCCGCTCCACGCCCGCATGCGCGACGCGAACGTCCACGCGACGTTCTTCGTCCAAGTGGACCAGCCGCAGAGCGCCGTCGCGGATCCGGACGCCTTCGGGCGCGCCGCGCTGCTCGCGTTCAGGGAGCGTAGCTGGCCGTTCGGAGCGCCCTACCCGGACCTGTACTGCGATCGCCGTTCGCTACGACCCGGCCCCCCGTGGTCCAGCCTGCACGCCAAATGCGTGACCGTGGACGGGCTCCGCTCATTCGTCTCGAGCGCGAACTTCACGAGCCGCGGCCAGGAGCGGAACATCGAGGCTGGCGTGCTCCTGCACGACGCGACATTCGCGGCGCAGCTCGAGCGGCAATGGATGGGCCTGGTGGGGGCGGGGCTCGTCGTGGGAGTGCCTGCTCTACCCGCGGGTCGGGAGTGAGGCCGCGTCGATCCGTGGGCCGTTCGTCGAGCGCCAGCCGCATGCCATGTCGTCGAGCTGGGCATGTTTGTCGCGAAGGGCTGGTGCACCGCGCTCGTGCAGAAGAGTGTTGGAGGCGAGGGATGGTGAAGCCAGCGTTGCCGCGTAGCCGGAACGCGCCGGTGTCGAGTACTTCGAAGTGTCCGCGCGCGCGCGGCAGCGCGCGCAGTTTCGCACCCGCCACGCGAGGCACGCCGTGACGCTGTTCGAGATCCATCCCGATCGCCTCGAACCGGTCCCGAACGCAGAGCTTCGCGCGGAGGGTCTCCGCGAGCGCGCCGATCTGCAGCGCCTCCTTCGTGATCAGCTCGAGATCGTGGCGCCGAAGACTTTGCTCCTTGCGGAGGAGTTCGGCGACTGGGAGGACAGCCGGCGCCGCATCGACCTGCTTGCGCTCGACGAGGAAGCCAACCTCGTGGTGATCGAGCTCAAGACGGAAGAGGACGGCGGCCACCTGGAGCTCCAGGCGCTGAGGTACGCCGCCATGACCTCGACCATGACCTTCGACCAAGCTTGCGACGCGCACGAAGCCTATCTGCGAAAGTGCGGGCTCGAAGGCAACGCCGGGGCGCGCATCCTCGAGTTCCTTCGGTGGACGACCCCGAACGAACGCGAGTTCGCTGCCGACGTTCGCATCGTCCTGGTCGCCCCCGACTTTTCTCGCGAGATCACCACCACGGTCCTGTGGCTGAACGAGCACGATCTGGACATCCGGTGCTTGCGGCTTCGCGCCTACAAGCTCGACGGGCGCTTGCTGGTCGACGCCCAGCAGGTGCTCCCCCTGCCCGAGGCCCAGGACTACCAGGTTCGCGTACGGAAGAAGGAGAGCGAAGGGCGTGCGGCGCGTCGTGGGGCCGTCACGGAGGCGTCGCTGTTCGCGCAGTTCGAAGCGGCGCGACCGCCGGAGGAGGTGGCCATCGCTCGGGAGCTCTTCAGCGGGCTCCGCGACGCGGGCGTGGAGCCGTACCTGACGGCGAAGGGGTTCTCGCTCACGTATCGCGCCCGCGCAACGACCTACTACTTCTGCAAGGTTCGCTTGGACGGTGCACTGGCGATCTGGTTCGACGACCTGTCGCGGAGGCCACCCTTCGATGAAGTTCAGCCTCGCGAGGAACTGCGGCGCCGGCTGAGCGAAGTCCCGGGAATCGAGATCGGTGCAGACCGCATCGCCGGAAAGCCGCGCGTGAGCCTGGCGGTGCTCGGGGACCCGGGGGCGATGGGGGCGTTTCAGGGGGTTTGGCGATGGGTGGTGGAGCGGATTCGCGCGGGGTGACGCGGAGCGGGGGGAGCGGGGCCGGTTGCGGATCCGGTTCCGGTTCCGGTTCCGGTTCCGGCTCCGGGTTCCGGTTCCGGTTCCGGTTCCGGGTCCGGTGCCGACATCGGACGCCGGCACGCCCGCGCCACGCTTCGCGTGGCACTGGGGCGTGCACGTGCAGTGGGCGACTCGGCCGGGCTCGAACCTGAACCGCTTCTGATGCCCCGAGCGGGTGGTGGGTGGGCTCTGCGAACCCACCACCCGCTCGGAGGAAAGAACATGTCACTCGCAGCTCAGTCGGTCGCGCTCGAAGCCATCCACTCCATCCGCCCGCTGCTCCCCGCCATCCAGCGCCGGGACAAGGCGCTCGTGGTGCAGCTCACGAAGGCGGCCTCGTCCGTCGTCCTGAACATCGCGGAGGGGGACCGGAACGACCCCGGCACGCGCCGGGCGCGCTTCTACACCGCCGCCGGCTCCGCCAGCGAGGCGCGCGCTGCCCTGGAGGTCGCGGTCGCCTGGGGCTACCTCACCGCGGAGCGCGCCGCGCCAGCCGCGGAGCTGCTGGACCGCGTGCTCGCCATGCTCTGGAAGCTGAACCCTCCGCGGTGAGGCGGCGCGCGCGGCCTCACGCCGCGCCCACCAGCTTCACCAGCGTCCCGATCACCCGGTTCAGCTTCGCGCTGACGTCCGCTTGCCCGCCGCGCACGTAGCCGAGCGCGGTGGCCACCTCCACGCACGCGAGCGTCTCCCGCGCCGAGCCGAGCGCAGAGTGATAACGCGCGCCGCGGTTCTTTCCGCGCGAGTACATGCCCTCTGCCAGATTCAGCGCCACGCTCGCGCTCGCGCGCCGGAGCTGGCGCGCGAGATCGGTGTCCGCGCGCGCGACCTGCACGAGTACCGGCTTCAGCGCCGAAAGCGTTTCGAGAACGACGGGGTAGATCTTCAGCATGCGAGCTCTCCTTCTCGGCCGCCGCCCATGGCGACCGCCCTCGCCCCCCCGCCGCGCGCAGGCGGGCTCAAGGCTTCGGGCAAGCGCTCGCGCGCCCGAACCGGTGGCGAAGCCACCGGCCGCGGCCTTGAACCCGCCGAGCACGGCGGGACGATGCAAGACCCGGAGCCAAAGCCAAGCCGAATCCCGACGCTTCACCGCCCGCCCGCCCCACACCCCCGCTCACCCCTCCCGCTCAGCGCCCGCCGCCCGACACCCTCGCCCTCGCTCTCGCGCTGCACCCTCGCTCTCGCTCTCGCGCTGCACGCTGCACGCTCGTCCCCGCCGCTTCTGGGCGCACGTCGCTCCCCCGCCGCTCGCGCACCGCGCCGCCCCACCCGCGCCGGGAAAACGCTCTCCTCTTCCTTCGTGGGCGCAGTAGGGATCGAACCTACGACTTCGACCGTGTGAAGGTCGCACTCTACCGCTGAGTTATGCGCCCGAGCCGGGGGAGGGCGCTTCATAGCGCGCGGCTTCGCGGCGGGCAAACGTCGCGAAAAAGGAGGGGGGGCCGTCGGCGCGACCGTGCCTGGGCGCGGCGACCGATGCTATGAGGCCGAGCGATGAGCGACGCACCGAACCCGCCGCCCGCAGACCCGGCCGCGACCGTCGCGACGGCGGCGGCGGAAGATCCGGCCCGGCGGCGTGACCGGATGCTCGGTCTCGGAATCGTGGTCGCGTCGTTCGTCGCGACGCTGGGGATCTCGTACTGGTCCCGCCACGCGTCGACGCCCGAGCGCGCGACGGAGCCCGAGCCGCCGAGCGCGGCGGGCATCGAAGGGTGGCCGAAGTCGGTGGACGCCCTGCAGGTGCTCCCGATCGCGCGCGACGCGACCTCGCGGATCAGCTTTCGGGGGATGGTCGCGGTGGGGGTCACCAGCGATGGGTCGATGAACTTCGGGAACGAGAGCACGCGCATTCGGTTCTCGTTCCAGAGCCCGGCCGCCCACGGGCCGCAGCCGCCGCGGCCCCCGGGCACGCTGCCCACGCGAACGTACTGCGGCAAGCAGAACCTCCACGTCTCGTCGTCGGGGCTCGTGGCCGATCCGGATCTTGCGACGCACCCGTGCCCCGTCCCGTGGACCGACGGGCTCCCGCCGCCGCGCTGCACCCTGGCCGACGTGTGGGAGCACGCTCTGAAGAAGGGCGCGGATCCCAAGCGACCGGCGCGCGTGGAGTACTACCGGTCGCGCGTCGGGCCGGCGTGGCGCTTCGAGATCCCGGGCTGGAGCCACGGCTTCACGCTCTACGGTGACTGCGCGAGCGAGATCACCGGGCCGGACGCTGCGGGCTCGGTGCCCTGAGCACCCGCCCGAGGATCTCGCGCCACAGCGCCTCGCGGCTGGTGCGATCCTTCACCGAGAAGCCCAGCGTGGGATGGGGCGTGGAGCGGACGACCTTCTGGAGCGCGGGGAGCCGAGCGGACGCGGAGACCTTGTCCATCTTCGTCGCGACGACGATCCGCGCCACTTCGGGTCGGGGCGCGGCCTCCTTCGCGACCACGAGGTCGAGCAGGTCGCGGTCGTCCGCCTCGACGCCGCGGCGAATGTCCACCAGGAGCACGACGCCGGCCAGCGTGGGGCGCCCGAGCAGGTACGCCTGAGCGAGCTCGGCCCACTGCTCGCGCTCCTGCTTCGATCGCTTGGCGTAGCCGTAGCCGGGAAGGTCCGCGAGCGTCAGCACGGTGTCGTCGGCGAGGCGAGCGGTGAACAGGACGATGCCGCGCGTGCGCCCGGGCGTGGAGCTGGTTCGCACGAGATTCCGCCGGTCGAGCAGGGCGTTCAGGAGGCTGCTCTTGCCGACGTTCGATCGACCGGCGAACGCGATCTCGATGCCGACGGGTGGCGGGAGATCGTTCGCCACGAGCGCGGAGGCGGCGTGCGAGGCGTGAAGGACCCGCGGCGGAGGCTCGGAGGTGGCGCGCGGCACGGCGACGTGAGCCTACGCTCGTGGCTCCGCGGCGCCAGCGGCGGCGGCGGCTCGGCGCGTGGCGCGGCTCCGGAGGGCGGCAAGGAGCTCCCTGGGCTCCGGGCTGCGCACGGCCCAGGCGACCGCAGTGAACGCGACGGCGAACACGACGACGCCCGCGGCGCCCGGGACGAGCCGCGCGATGCTCCCGTCACCGACGACCTCGGCCGCGCGCCGGGCCGTCCAGGCGGCGGCGATCCCCGCAGAGGCGGCGGCCACGCCGGCGCGAGCGAGCGAGCCGAACACCTCCGTGGAGCGCGTCGGCAGCTTCCGCGTCAGCGCCAGCCACAGGAGCGTCATCTGAGCGGCCGCGGCCCCGGTGACCGCGAGGCTGATCCCGACGTGTCCGAGCGGACCTCGAAGCGCCAGCGCGAGGGCCAGGAAGACCCCGAAATCGACCGCGGCGATCACCACCGGCGTCCGGGTGTCGCCCATGGCGTAGAACGTGGTCACGAGCTGCCGGACCGCGGCCACCATCCAGATGGCCGCTCCCTGCGCGGCGAGCGCGCGCGCGGTCTCGCGAGACGACACGGCGTCGAACTCGCCGCGCTGGAAGATCGCGACCACCAGCGGCTCGGCGAGCGCGACGAAGAGCCCCGTCGCGGCGATGCCGACGAACGTCGCCAGCCGGAGGCCGTACGCGAACGTCCGGGCGAGCTCGTCGCGTTCGCCGCGCGCGGCGAGCGCGGCCAGGCTCGGCAGCGCGGCCGTCTGCAGGGCCATGACGAGGATGCCCTGAGGGAAGTCGCAGAGGCGCAGCGCCCACCCGAAGTAGCTCTGGGAGCCCACGTCGAGGTCGGAGAGGAAGCGCCGCGCGACGACGACGTCCACGAAGTACACGCCCGTGCCGAAGAGGACCGGCCCCATGCGCCTCATGACCTCGGCCACACCGGGGTGCCGGAGCGAGAGCGTGGGAAGCTGCAGGTAACCGATCGCTCGCAGGCTGGGCCACTGCGCGACGACCTGGAGCGCCCCGCCGACGAGCGTGGCGACCGCGAGGGCGAGCACGGGATCCTCGCCGCGCGCGACGAACCATCCCGGCAGCGCGAGCGCGAAGACGATGAAGCTCACGTTCAGGAGCGCGGGCGAGAACGACGTGGCGACGAACCGGTGGTGCGTGTTGAGCGCCGCGACGCCGAGCGCTGCCGTTCCCATGAAGAAGATGTACGGGAACACCCAGCGCGTGAGCGCGACCGTGCGGTCCCACTGGTCACCGTGCTGCCGGTAGCCGCCGGCGAACAGGTCCACCAGATGCGGCGCGAAGACGACGCCTGCGACGGTGACCGCCAGCAGCACCAGGAGCGAGACACCGCGCAGCGCCCGGAACGTCTCGCGGGCGGCACCGTCGCCCTGCTCTTCCCGCGTCTTCGCCAGCACGGGGATCACGCCGCTCTGGGTGGCACCCTCCGCGAGGAGCTGCCGCAGCACGTTCGGGATCACGAACGCGACGAAGAAGACGTCCGTCGCGGCCTTCGAGAAGACGGCGGCGAGCACCTGGTCCCGGCCCAGGCCGAGGACTCGGCTCACGAGCGTCCCGGCCGCGACGATGCCGGCCCGGCCCGTGATGGCCTCGCGCTCGCGAGCGCCGGCCGCCGCGCGGCTCGCCTCGTCGGGCCGGTCGCTCACCTGCCGGGGCTTACCGCGGGACGACGATTCGCGCGACTTTTCGCAGGATTGCGGGGGGTCAGGTCAGGCCGGCGTGGGCGCGGAGGGCGGCGTCGATGAGCGCGAGGCCGGTCTCCGCGTCCGCCCGGGACAGCGCGGACTTCTCGCCCGCCGCGGCGCGGGTCAGCCGCTCGCGGACCTCCCCGGGCAAGCGTCGGGCGGCGCCGCCGCAAGAACGGCAGACGAGTCCGCCGCGAGTCGGATCGATCATGGCGGCACGACCCTTCTCGCACGCCTTCGCGCACCGGACGCATCGCTCGAGCTCGAGACCCCACCCGAACGCGGCGAGCAGCGCCAGACCGCTCTGTGCGAGGAGCACCCGCGGCGGGCGCTCGTCCGAGCGATCGTTCAAGCCGTCGAGGAGCCGCTCGAGCTCGCGCCACACTTCGGGCTCCTGCTTGGAGTGAGGCGCCGCGCGCCGCACCCACGAGAGCGCGATGCCCGAAGCTTCGATGCGAGCGAGGTCGGCCGAGAGGTGCAGGCGTGGCGTGGCGATGGTCGCCTCGCGCAGCAGCGCGAGGTCGGCCCCTTCGCGCTCGTCGAGCGTCACCCTCAACGTCTGCAGCGGTTCGAGCGCGCCGCCGAAGCGCTTCCGACTCTTGCGCGCTCCGCGTGCGAGCGCGCTGACGCGTCCGAGGCGCTCGGTGAACAGCGTGACGACCAGGTCGGCCTCGCCGTACTCCACCTTCTTGAGCAGCTGCGCGAGGGTGTCGTGGGTCGCGAACGCGCGACCACTCCGTGCTCGCGTCACGACGCTCGGGCGGGTGGATCCTTGGCGTACCCGGACAGCTCTTGCGGCATGTCGTGGCCCCGCGGCTTCAGGACGATGCTCAGGGCCAGGGTGAACAGAATCAGGAGCAGAACCAAGGCGATGGCCACCCCGAAGCGCCTCCCCCGCGCGGGCTTGGCGGGACTCGAGATGGGCAGGGGGGTGACCCACGCGACGCGACGGCTCGCGGTGTAGCGGGCGAGCACGTCGTCCGCGTCGAGACCGACGGCGCGGGCGTACGATCTCAGGAAGCCACGAACGAACACCTCTCCCGGCAGCTCGTCGTACTGATCGGCTTCGATGCGCTCCACGCTCGACGCCGGGACACGCGTCGCGCGCGAGAGCTCTTCCAGGCTCATTCGTTGCGCTTCGCGCTGCTTGCGAAGGTACTGTCCGAGCGGTTCCACCGGGGTCCGCGAGAGTACTTCAGTTTCGTCAGGCGAACCGCGCATTCTTTCCCGTCCCGAGTGGACCGGTCGAGCTCCACGCAACGCTCGAAGTCGTCGCGAGCTTCCTCCGCCAGACCCAGCTTCTCCCGCACCGAGCCGCGCTTCAAGTAGGCGACCTGCAGGCCCGCGCAGCGCTTGTCCCGGGAGACGGCTTCCGTGAAGGCCTCGTCGGCGCCCGTGAGGTCACGCTTGCCCAGCTTCGCGAGGCCGAGGCGATACCACCCTACGCAGAACTCCGGCTGAGCGGCCACGGCGCGCTGCAGGGCGTCGAGGGCGCGATCGACCTGCCGCGTCTCGAGGTACGCCCATCCCAGGTTTCCCCAGGCGATTTCGGGCGTCTGGTAGAGGATGTCGGAGGTCAGGGGCTCGAGCACGCCGATGGCGTCGCGGTACCGCTTCTGCTGCAGCAGCACCACGGCCAAGGTGTTCCTGGCTTCGCGGTAGTCCCCGTTCGCTTCGATGGCGTCGCGAAGGTGCCGCTCGGCGTCGGCGAGGCGGCAGGCGTCGGGGGCGCGGTCGCCCACGCGCTCCCGTATCTCGCAGAATCGCAGGTAAATCAGGGCCACCAGGTGGTGGGCCTCGGCGTTCTCGTCGTCGAGGTCCACGGCGCGGAGCGCGTGGTCGAGGGCCTGCCGAGGCTCGCCGCGCCGGAGCCACAGGTCGGTCGCAACGTCGTACTCCGCCAGGCTCTGCCGCTCCGGGTCCGCGCGCGGGTGGGCGGGCTCCTTCCCGGAGCAGGCGGTCGAGGAGCAGGCCAACGCGAGTGCCAGGGCGGCGAGCAGGGTGCGCACGGCGGTCCGATACCGTCCCCACCCGCTCCGGGCCAACATTCGAGGGACGGATCGCGGGGAACTTCAGCGGTGGGGTAGGGAGGTCCCCGCGACCTGCTCCTTGACGCCCAGCAAGCTCTCCAGGGTCCTCAGGTCGTCGAGCTCCACGATCTCGACCTGCTCGTCGACGATCCGGACGTAGTCGCTGTCTCGCAGCTGCTGCACGTTCCGCTTCACCGTCTCGACGTCGAGTCCGACCCGGGTGGACAGCTCCAGGGGAGAGATGGTCAGGGCGATCTTCCCGTCGCCGGATACGCCCACTTCCTGTGCCAGCTTCAGGAGCGCGACGACGATCTTCATCTGGGTGTCGCGCACCATGAGGATCTCGATCTGATCCTCGGCGTCGCGCAGGCGGCGGACCAGCTGCTGAACGACGCGAGGTGCGAGCGCCGGGTTGCCCGCCAGCACGTGCCGGAACGTCTGCTCGTCGAGCACCAGGACGGCGCCGTCCGTCATGGCGACGGCGGTGGCCGTGCGCCGCGAACCCGGCACCAGGGCGGACTCCCCGAAGAGATCCCCCGGGCGAAGGACGCGCAGGTTCCGCTCCACGCCGCCCATGCGCTTGATCAGGCGAACGCGACCGTCCTGGAGCAGGAACGCTTCGCCGCCGACGTCTCCCTCGCGGAACACCACGTCGCCCGCCTCGAAGGGACGACCGAATCTCGCGAGCAGACGCTCGTGCTCGGTGGCCTCCGGCGTCGACATCTCGCGGTCGAGCGTATCTCACTCGACGCGTGAGCGCGCGAGAATCGGGATCACCGCATCGGCGTCTCGGACGTAGGCGGCCTGGACGCCGACCGCGGGCGACCGCGTCGCGCCGATGACCGCGATCCAGCGCGCGTCGGGTTCGTCGGCGTCGGGGCTCCGGTGGGCGCGGGGCAGACCGAGCGTCGAGGCGATGGCCCCGACGACCACCGCAGCGTCCCGACACGCGTCCCTCACGTCCGACAGGGCGATCAGGTGAGGGGCCACCCGCTCCGCACCGTCCGCGTCGTAGCAGGCGGCGAACGCCTGTTCGCGGCGGGCGTCGAGCAGCGCCCAGGTCGGTCCGGTCGAGGAACGCGCGGCGCGCGCCATGCTCTCCAGGGAGCCCACGCCCACGATGGGACGATCCAGGCCGAGGCCGATGCCTTGCCCGAGGCTGATGCCCACGCGGACCCCCGTGAACGACCCGGGGCCGACGTCCACCGCGACGCGATCCAGGCTGGTCCGGCTCCACGCGGCTGCCGCGAGCGCTCGCTCCACCAGCGAGAGCATCCGCTCGGCGTGGCCGTGCAGGGTCGCGTGCGCCTCCCAGGCGACGAGTCGGTCGCCGTCGACGAGGGCGACCGAGCCTCGCGTCGCGGAGGTGCTCAAGCCGAGTATTCGCACGGGTCCCACGATGCACCGGGGGCGCCGCCGGAGGAAGACGGAGTCGTCGCGACCCTCTGGGCTTCGAGTATGCTGCCGCGGCCGTGCCGGAGATCGTCCCTCGCTTCGACTTTCGCGTGGACGCCGCGGTGGCCGAGGACCAGGGCAGGCACCGCGAGCATCACGACGACGCCCATCGCGTCGCGCTCGATCTCGCCATGTTCGCCGTCTCGGACGGAATGGGCGGGCATGCCGCCGGAGACGTCGCGGCGAGGCTCGCCCTGCAGGAGATCGAGGCCACGCTGCGGAGCAAGACCTCTCAGCGCGTGATCCAGAGCTACGTCTCCACGCCGGACCTCGAGACGCGGCGGGCCGTGTTCCAGCGCCTTCGCCGCGCGTTCGAGCGCGCCAACACGAAGGTGCGGGAGGCCGCGGACGAGAACGAGGACCACGCCGGCATGGGGACGACGGCCGACGTGGTCTGGCTGGCGCGCGACCACGCGTTCATCGCGCACGCCGGGGACAGCCGCGTGTACGTGGCGCGGTCGTCGGCCACCCTGCAGCTCACGCAGGACCATGCCTACCTGGAGACCTTGAAGGCCACCGGCGTGGTCAGCGCGCATCGCAAGACCACGTCGCGGAACCGGCTCCTCAACGCCATCGGCATCGCGGAGCAGATCTCGGTGGACACGCTCTTCGTGGAGCTGCGACGGGGTGATCGCCTGCTCCTGTGCACCGACGGCGTTCACGGTCAGGTGGACGGTGAGGCGCGGCTGGGCGAGCTCCTTCGGACGGGGAGCGCGCGCGCGGCGGCCAAGGCGCTGGTCGACGCGGCGGGCATCCGCGGTCGGGACAACGCCACGGCCCTCGTCGTCGAGGTGGCCGATCGCTTCGTCACGCGCGACCGGAACGATCGCAGCGTCGGATCCGACGATCTCGAGCGCGTCCGAGCGTGCCCGCTCCTGGACGGGCTTGCGCTGCCGGCGGTTCTGGGTGCGCTCGCGGCGGCGGTGGAGGTGGAGGTCCCGCAGGGGGAGATCGTCCCGCGCGTCGTCGCGAACGACCTCGTCGCGTACATCGTCGTCGAGGGCCTGGTGCGCTTCAGCGACGAGCGGCGCGTGGGTACGGCTGCGCTGGTGTTTCCCGAATCGCTCGTCGGCGTGGCCGGTTCGGGCGAGCCCCCTCGTGCCGAGGAGCGCACCCGCCTGATGCGGCTTCGGGCGGACGATTTCGCCGAAGTGTGCGAGGCCGACGCGGATCTCGGCGCGGCGCTGTACCGCCGCCTGGCGACCCACCTGGCGCGAGCGGGCATCCGCATCGCTCAGCGCGCCGTCGAAGAGGCGTGACCTCGGGCGAGTGCTTGCAATCAGGGACGAACCGACTACCTTCCGCGGGCCTTCCCCATTCGGCCCACGGGGCGTAGCGCAGCCTGGTTAGCGCACTTGACTGGGGGTCAAGGGGTCGCCAGTTCGAATCTGGCCGCCCCGACCGGAGAACCCCTCCGATCGGACGAGCGGGGAAGGCGTGTTGACTCCGCGGGGCGGAACGTCTCGCCGCCGCGTCGGCGCGGACTATACTCGCGGGCGTGCAGCTCCGGACGCTCTCGGCGCGGGACGAAGAAGGGTTCGACCTCCTGAGCGCGGCGCTCTCCCTCGCGGCGGACGCTTATCCGGGGCTGGACGTCGCGGCGCAGCGACGGCGGCTGGACGACCTGGCCGTGCCGCTCATCGGGCTCGCGATGGACCGTGCGTCCGCTCGCGTGCAGGCTGCGGGTCTCGCGGATCACCTGTTCGGCACGTGCGGCTTTCGCGGCAACGCCGAGGACTATTACGATCCGGAGAACTCGTACCTGAACCGCGTGCTCGATCGCCGCTCGGGGATCCCGATCTCGCTGGGTCTCGTCTACATGGAGGTGGCTCAGCGCGTGGCGATCGGAGCGGTCGGGGTCTCCTTCCCCGGGCACTTCCTCGTGCGGATCGACGATCCGGTGGGGGAGTCGATCCTCGTCGATCCGTTCAACGGTGGCCGCGTGCTCGCCCGCTCCGACCTCGACGAGCTGGCGGGCAAGCACGGCGGACGTCGCGTGTCGGCCGCGATGCTGGCTCGGGCGACACCACGGCAGATCTTCGCCCGCATGCTCATGAACCTGCGGGCTGCGTATGCCGCGAGGGGCGACTATCGCAGCCTGCTGATGATCCTCGATCGCCTGGTCGAGATGTCACCGGACGCGGCCGAGGAGCTCCGGGATCGCGGCCTGGTCGCCGCCAAGCTCGGAGCGCCGGGCGCTGCGCTGCAGGACCTGGCTCGGTACCTCTCGCTCGCGCCCGACGCGCGAGATGCGGACGAGGTCCGTGGCATCGTCACGCGCCTGTCGCGAACCGACGCCCGGCCGAACTGACGAGCACGACGTGACTCCGGCCGCGAATCGGCGTGTGGCGCTCCTCGTGGGGGCTGCCCACGAGAGGACGTCGGGGACGGACCCGGTCCCTTCGGTCGTGAAGGACCTGGCCATGATGTCCGATCGGCTCGCGGAGTACGACGCGGGCTTCGACGTTCGCGTCCTCGACGCGGGCCCGCGCCTGCCCGAGAAACTCGACGGTGCGCTCGCCGCGACCGCGACGGCCGACTTGATCCTCTACTTCTCGGGCAGGTTTCCGGACGCGGCGACGCTGGCGCTCGAAGGGCGAGGCGACGACCGCCTGGAGCTGTCGGCCATCCGCGGCAGGCTGCGAGCGCGAACCGGGGCAACCTGCGTCGTGATCGATGCGGTCCACCCGCGCGCGGACGACGATCCCATCGCGTCCGCCACCTTCGTGGCCGAGCTGCGGGACGCGATGGGACCGGCGGCCACGGGCGCGACGCTGCTCGTGGGTGCGCGTGCGTCGAGCGGCGGGTCGCTTCCGGGCCCGTCGCTGTTCACGCGATTGCTGCTGTCCGCCGTCGAGGGGCTCGTCACCCGCGGCGCGCCGGTGAACGCGAAGAGCGTCTTTTCGGCGATGCGCGAGGACGAGGACAGGTTCATCGAGATCCCGGCGTCCGGCTGCTTCGAAGGGACCGGCGCGCGGCTCTCCTGGACCGCTCACGAGAGCGAGTCGAGCCCGCCGTCGAGCGTTCCGCTGTCGTCGCGGGCTCCGCGCAAGCCACCGCGCGAAGCGCCGGAGCCGGCCGCCGCGCGTGGCGACGAGTCGCCGCCGTCGAGCGGCCCGCTGTCGTCGCGAGCGCCCAGGAAGCCTCCTTCGGGGTCGTTGCAGGCGGTCCGGCTGCAGCCCACGGTCCCCTCCTGCATCGCCCTGGGCGACGAGCACTTCGCCGCCGCCAGGTTCGACCCGGCCGTCGCCGAGTACAAGAAGGCGCTCATGATGCTGGGGTCCTCGGCGCCCGCCGAGCGAGCGACGCTCCACGTGAAGATTGGCACGTCGCGGCTGCGCGCGGGAAGCGAGCGAGAGGCATCGAGCAGCTTCGAGAAGGCGCTGGCGCTGGACCCGGGCCATGCGGCCGCGTTCGACGCGGCCGCGGCGTTGCTCCGGAACCGGGCGGACTTCGCCTCGCTCGAGCGGCTGCTTCGTCGCAAGCTCGAGGCGGCGACCGGACCCGACGACAAGGCCGCGGTGCTGATGGAGATCGCCGCCGTGTGGCTCGAGGAGGCGGGAGACTCGAGCAGGGGTGAGGAGGTCCTCGAGAAGGCGCTCGCGCTGCGGCCCGACGACGCGACGATACTCACCCGCCTGGCGGACGCGCAGGCGAAGAACGGTCGTCCCGCCCGCACCGTCGCGACGCTGCGGCGGCTGGCGCAGGTGCTGCCGGAACTCGCTGCGCGGGGCCGCGTGCTGGCGGACGCTGCCGCCCTGGCTTCGGCCAGCCTGCCCAACAAGGCCGATGCCATCGACCTGGCGCGAGCTTCTCTGGACGCCGACCCGACGAGCCTGGTCGCCCTCGAGGTCGCGGCACGCGAGCTCGGCGCCGTACGCAGGTGGAGGGACCTCGCCGCGGTGTACCTGCGCTCGATCGAGGCGGCGCGTGATCCCGTCGTCGCGCACGACCTCGCCAAGAAGCTCGGCCGAATCCACCGCGACGAGCTCGACGACGTCGAGGGCTCGCTCGTCGCGTTCCAGCGCGCGGCGACGTTCGACCCGAACGACGTGGAGCTGCGGTACTGGCTGGCGGAGCTGCACGAATCCGCGGGGAGCCTCGAGGACGCCACGCGTCAGTTTCAGCGGGCCGCTGCTGCCGCGCCGACCAGCGCCGACATCCATCGCCGCGCGCTCTGGCTCTTCGAGCGCAGGGGGATGAAGGATGCCGCCTGGCGAGCAGCGGCGGTCCTCGACGAGCTCGAGGAGGCCGACATCAACGAGTCGCTCCTCGCGAACCAGCACCGCCCGGAAGGATTGCTCCCCGTCACCGGTGGGCTCGCCGAGGAAGACTGGCTCGAAGGTCTGTTCCTTCCGGAGCGGGACGACGATGTGAACGCCGTCCTCGCGGCGGTCGCGCCGGCCGCCATCGCCTGGCGGGCGACCACCGCATCGGCGCCGTCACTCCACGCCTCGACGCTGCTCGATCTCGCGTCGAGCACCACGACGCTGGCGCGCTCCGCGGTCTGGACGGCGAAGCTACTGGGCGTCCCGGAGCCGCAGGTGCACGTGCTGGCGGAGCTGGACGTTCCCATCGCGGCCCTCGCCGTCCAGCGGCCGACGAGCGTGGTCTCGAAGGCGCTCGGCACCGGGCTCGGCATCTCCGAGCTCGCCTTCCTGTGGGGCCGGAGCCTTCCCATGCACCGCGACGAGCTTCGCCTGCTGGTCTTCTTTCCGACGCTGCGCGACCTCGGCGTGCTCTTCCTCGCGGCCCTCTCCGTCGGCGGCGAGGACGCGGAGCCGTCCTCCGTGGAGGGCGATGTGTCCCGGGTTCGCGACGGGTTGACGGAGCTGCTCGCGGACGACGACCTGGCCCTGCTTCGCCACGCCGTGCATCGCTTCGATCCGGCGCGCGCCCGGCGCCGTGTCCGGGCGTGGATGAACGGTGCGCGTAGGATGTGTTCGCGCGCCGGACTCCTCGCGTGCGGTGACCTCGGGCTCGCGAGCGCGCTCACGCGTCGCTTTCCCCAGGACCAGGAGTCGGACGTGGAGGAGCTGGCCGCGGACCTGCTCGCGTACTCCATCACCGACGAGTACGGCACGCTCCGGCGCCGCCTGGGCGTTTCCCTCGGTTGAACGGAATCCGGCGGCCAGTCAGGCGCGGGCGAGCAGGCTCTCGATCGCCAGAAGCAGGGACTCCGGCGTGAACGGCTTGGCCAGCACGGCGCCGGCGGCGCCTTGCTCCGTGTCGCCGAGGGTCGAGGCGCTGAGCGTGAGCGTCGGGCGAGGCGGGTCGAGCGCGAGCGGCATGCACGACTCGTCGCAGACGACGACGTCGATGCCGGCGGCCAGAGTGGCCACGCGATTCGCGTCGTCCGTCGTGCCCAGGGCGGTGCACTCGAGGCCGCCGCGGACGATGGCCTCGCGCAGGGCGTCGCGAAGCATCGGATCCGGTTCGAGCAAGAGGACATGGCGCGGCGCTCGCTGCGCCGAGGGCTCGTCGGGCGGATGCGCGGGCGATCGGCCGGACGTCGCGAGCACGATGTCGAAGCGGGTGCCGTGTCCGAGCCTCGTCTCGACCTCGATGGTCGCATCGAGGCTCTTGCCGATGTCCCGGACGACCGCGAGGCCGAGGCCCGTTCCGCGTGTGCCCTTGGTGGTGAAGAGCGGTTCGAACATCCTAGCCCGGACGGCGTCGGGGATCCCTGTCCCGGTGTCGCTCACCGACAGCACCACGGCCCGCCGTCCTTCTCCGCGGGACGCCGTGCGAATCGAGATCTCGCCGCCCCCGGGCATCGCATCGCGCGCGTTGGTCACCAGGTTCATGAGGATCTGGTCGAGCTGGGTTCGATTGGCGGCCACGGGCGGCAAGCCGCGCTCGAGGTCCACCCGGAGGGAGATGGCGTCTCCGACGACGCGTGCGAGCAGCCGCCGGGCGTCGGAGACGACCTCGTTCAGGTCGAGCTCGGTGCGGGGTGCGTCGCCGCCGTGGGCGAAGACCAGCAGCTCGCGCGTCAGCGCGGTGGCGCGATCCACGGCGTCCAGGATCGCCGCGAGATGCTCGGCGCGCGCCGTCCTCTCCGCGCCGGCGACCAGGGCCGACGTCGCCGCGCCGATGATGGTCAGCAGATTGTTGAAGTCGTGCGCGACGCCTCCCGCCAGCGCGCCGAGGAGCTGCATCCGCTGCGCGTACGGTTCGGCCGCACTCGGATGAGCCTGCAGCGATTGCGCGGGCGCGCCCGCCGCGACCGCGTGCTCGGACGCAGCGGCCAGTTCGACGTGACCCTCGCCGCCGGAAGCGGCTCCGCTCGTTGACCCGGGCGAAGCGGGTGCTAAGTGAACCCCCAACGTCTCGTCGTTCCGTAGCTTTCGCTCCGACATGCGCCCGTCACGAGGGTATTCGGAGGCAGAACGTCGCCGGAAGGCGCTACGCACCGGAATTTCTGCTCCGGGGGTGAGGATTCCGCGCTCCACACCATGTTCTCCCCGTCGAAGTCGGTCCTAAAAGGCCGCATGCCCGATCTGAAACGCTCCATTGGGGGTCGCGTGCGCCGCGCGCGTCAGTCCCGAGAGACGACAACGGGGGAGAGCGGCCGCGCGAAGAAGAAGATGACCATTGGCGACCTCGCGGAAGCCGCGGGACTGTCGGTGGACTACGTCAACAAGCTCGAGCTCGGGCAGCACATGCCCACCGCGGAGACCCTCGTCAGGATCGCCGGTGCGCTCGAGATCAGCGTGGCCCAGCTCCTCCCGGAGGCGCGCGCGCCTAGATCGGAGCGGGAAGAAATCCTGGCGGAACTCGTGGATTTCGCCCAGCAGTACGAGACGGACCAGATCCAGTACCTGCTCGAGGTCCTGCGCACCGTGATGAAGTCCGGTCGCTGACATCGGGGCTTTCTGCCCCGCTTTGCGACGCCGCCCGGGGCGGACGCGGGCTACTCCGGGCGGCAGGCGTACGCGCCGAGCAGGACGTACGCGCGACGGCACTCCACGTTCGCCACCTTCTGCGGCGCCCGGTCGGTCTGGAACGAGAACGACTGCGCGAACGGACTCCGGGCCTCTCGCGTCATCTGTACCGAGCACGACGGCTTGCCGCACGCGGTCACCTCCGCCATGGCGATGACGTCCTTGTTGTCCGAGAAGGTGTTGATCAGACCGAGCGCGGTGGCGCCGAGCAGGATCACCGAGATGATCGGCCGGACGAAGCGCTTCACGTCGGCCACTCGGCTACTTGCTCCCGCCGCACATCTCCAGTTCGAAGAACGGAAGGTCCCGATCGCGCGGCCAGTAGAGGCCGGCGCCGATGCTGATCAAGTGCTTGGCGAAGATGCCCCGGTAGTAGGACCCGTTGCGGACGTGAATGTCGCCGTCGGTCTTCGCGCGGTCCACGCGCTCGCGGAGATCGAGCCGGGTCGTGACCTCGAGGTACACCAGCCCGCGGGCCATGGCCGCGATGTTCGCCACCGCGGGCGCGACGTCCGGATCGGGCAGGTACTGAAGGACGCCGTGGCAGACGACCAGATCGTGCTTCTTGCGGTCGCGCCAGCGCGCGATGTCCCGGTGCAGGAAGCCGTACTTCTTGCACATGAACTGGCTCACCTCGGTGCCCGTGTACTTCACGCCCTTGGTGTTCGCCTTGATCCAGTCGCGCCAGACGCCCACGCCGGCCCCGATGTCGAGAACGCTCTCCACGGCCACGAGGTTCCACTTCGCGAAGCCGAAGACGAACTCGCAGAGCCCGGCGTGCTGCTCGGGCGTGTACACGCGCGTCTTCGGATTCTCGTAGAAGCGGTGATAGTACGCTTCGTCGAACCGCCGAAACCGATCCATCGGGCCGCGCAGTCTAGCGGAATTCGCAGCGGACCCCGCGCCAACGGTCGCTCGGTGCGCGTCAGGCGGAGCTCGGTCCCAAGAGCGCGGTCGTGGCGGTCGCGGCGGCGTGCGGGGACTTGCGGCCCGCGCCGGCCCCAGGAGCCTGCGACAAAGTGCTCCATGAAGTCAGCAGGTTACGAGCGAGGCGCTGTCGCCGCGTCGGAGTGGTTGCACTCTTGCGAAAGTTTTGAAAAATAGGCCCGGATGGTCCAGGTGCACCCAGTCCCCGCCGGCGATCGCTGGCGTCTGTACCGCCTCCTCAGCGACCCTGTCCGGCTTCGCGTCCTGGCCCTCACCGAGCACGACGAGCTCGCCATGGGGGAGCTCGCGGAGCTCCTGGGCGAGGCGCTGCCCAACATCACCCGCCACGTCGCCCCCCTGCGGCAGGCCTCACTGGTGTCGGTTCGACGCCAGGGAACGCGGGTCCTCGCGCGGGTGCGTCGGGGTGCCGAGTCCGACGCAGTGGTTGCGGACGCCCTGGCCACCGGGCGCCGCCTCTGCAAGGCGGAGGGGAGCCTCGATCGCGTCGAGGCCGTCGTCGCCGCGAGGGACGCGCAGGCACGGGAGTACTTCGCGGCGACCTCCGGGTCGAAGGACGAGCTCGGCGTCGCCGCCGAGCTGCCGGCGTATCTGACGGTGCTGGGGCGGATCGCGGGCGAGCGGGGCGTGGCGGTCGACGCGGGCACGGGGTCGGGGGCCGTGCTCGATGCGCTGGCGCCGCTCTACGAGCAAGTGGTCGCGCTCGATCGAAGCGAGGCGCGCATCGAGCACGCCCGTCGTCGCGTCACGGCCCGCGGTTACGAGAACGTTCGCCTGGTCGTGGGGGAAGTGGACGGCCGGGAGGTGAACTCGGCGCTGGGCAGGCGGGCCGATCTGGTGGTCGGGGCCCGCATGCTGCACCACGCCACGCGCCCGCGAGCCACCCTCGCGGCGCTCGCGCGGCTGGCGCGGGCTGGCGGCAGCGTCGTGGTGCTCGACTACGTCGCCTACGACGACGAGACGTTTCGAGATCGCCAGGCGGACGTGTGGATGGGCTTCGAGGACGTGGAGCTGCTCGACCTCGCTCGCGCCGTGGGGCTCGCGTCGGCCGAAGTCGTCCAGATCCCCAGGGGCTGTACCGGGAACGGTCCTGACGCGCACCTGAAGTGGCACGCGCTGGTCGCGCGAGTCGCGGAGTGAACTCTGGCCGGCACGCCTCGCGCGCCGGCAACCACGAAAACCGAAGAAAGCAGTACGGGAAGGAAACACGATGGCACAGAGCACCACCACCGCCGAAGCGAGCGCCAAGTCGCCCGTGATGGCGAAGACCAAGATTCCGACGCAAATCGGCCCGACGTACCAGGTTCGGGACCTCGCCCTCGCCGAATGGGGCCGCAAGGAGATCTCCATCGCCGAGACCGAGATGCCCGGTCTGATGGCGCTGCGCGAGGAGTACGGAAAAGAGCAGCCGCTCCGCGGTGCGCGCGTCGCCGGCTGCCTCCACATGACCATCCAGACGGCCGTGCTCATCGAGACGCTGACGGCGCTCGGCGCCGAGGTCACGTGGACCTCGTGCAACATCTACTCCACGCAGGACCACGCTGCTGCGGCCATCGCGACGACCGGCGTGCCGGTGTTCGCGTGGAAGGGCGAGACGGAGCAGGAGTACTACGACTGCATCGAGAAGCAGCTCTACGCGTTCAGCGGAGGCAAGGGGCCGAACATGCTCCTCGACGACGGAGGCGACCTGACCGCCGTCGTCCACGAGAAGCACGCCAAGCTCTTCGAGGGCGGCGACCCGATTCGCGGACTGAGCGAGGAAACGACGACGGGCGTCCATCGCCTCTACGACATGTTCAAGAAGGGCACGCTGAAGTGCCCCGCCATGAACGTGAACGACTCGGTCACCAAGAGCAAGTTCGACAACACGTACGGGTGCCGTGAGTCATTGACGGACGGCATCAAGCGGGCGACCGACGTGATGTTCGCCGGGAAGGTCGCCGTCGTGGCGGGCTACGGCGAGGTCGGGAAGGGCTGCGCCCAGGCGATGCGCGGCCTCGGGGCGCGGGTCCTCGTCACGGAGATTGACCCCATCTGCGCGCTGCAGGCCGCCATGGAGGGCTACGAGGTGACGACGATGGACGCCGCGGCGCCCGTCGCCGACATCTTCGTGACGGCCACCGGGTGCTGCGACGTCATTCGGGGCGAGCACATGGTGGTGATGAAGAACGAGGCCATCCTCTGCAACATCGGCCACTTCGACAGCGAGGTGGACATGGCGTGGCTCGAGAGTCAGCCCGACATCAAGGAGGAGCCCATCAAGGAGCAGGTGGATCACTTCGTGTTCCCCGACGGCAGGAAGCTGATCGTCCTGGCCCGGGGCCGCCTCGTGAACCTGGGGTGCGCGACCGGCCATCCGAGCTTCGTCATGAGCACCAGCTTCACCAACCAGGTGATCGCCCAGATCGCGCTCTTCCGGAAGGAGGTGGGTCCCGGTGTCCACATTCTGCCGAAGAAGCTGGACGAGAAGGTTGCGCGGCTGCACCTCGGCAAGCTCGGCGTGAAGCTCGACAGGCTCTCGGCGAAGCAGGCGGAGTACCTCGGCGTTTCCGTGGAAGGCCCCTACAAGCCCGAGATCTACCGCTACTGATCCCGTACGCGGCACCGGTGGCGCGCGACGGGGGGCGCGCGCCGCGGTAGTCTCGAGGCCCGAGATGACCCCGAACGAGAAGAGCATCGTCAAGTCGCTCGTGGCGATCGCCTGGGCGGACGGGAGCATGGAGGCGCCGGAGACCGGCGTGTTCGAGGGGTTGCTCTTCGCCTTCGACGCGACGGAAGAGGAGGAGGCCGAGATCCTCGAGTACGCCAAGGTGCGGCGGTCTCTCGGCGACATCCCGCTGGCGGAGCTCGAGACCGACGACCGGGAGCTCCTCCTAGGCAACGCGGCGCTGCTCATTTGCGCCGATGGCGTGGAGACCGACGAAGAGCGGGGCCTTCTCTCGGACCTCACGCGACTCCTCGAGATCCCGCCGCCGGAGGCGAACCGCATCATCGAGGGAGCGCGGGCGGGCGCCAAGCGCGCGAGCCGCCCACCGCCCAAGGAGTGACCGTGTCAGGAGTGTTTCGAGAGGGCTTGCTCGAGGGCAAGGCGGCGTTCGTGACGGGTGGCGGCTCGGGGATCGGCGCGGCGATAGCGCAGCGCTTCGCCGAGCACGGTGCGAAGGTGGCCGTGCTCGGTCGGCGCAAGGAAAAGCTCGACGACGTGGTGAAGCGCATCGAGGGCGCCGGCGGAACGGCGCTGGCGTGCCCCGCCGATGTCCGGCAGTACGCGGACGTCGAGGGCGGAGTGCGTGCCGCGGTCGAGGCGTTCGGGCGTCTCGACGTCCTGGTGTGCTCGGCCGCGGGAAACTTCCCCGCGCCCGCCGTCGGTATGAGCGCGAACGGGTTCAAGTCGGTCATCGACATCGATCTGCTCGGGACCTTCAACGCGTGCAGGGCGTCGTTCGACGCTCTCGCCCGGCAGGGCGGATCCATCGTGAGCATCACGGCAACGCAGGCGTGGGTCCCCACGCCGCTGCAGGCGCACGTCGGAGCGGCCAAGGCGGGCATCGCGAAGCTCACCCAGGATCTGGCCCTCGAGTGGGGCGCAGCCCGGATACGCGTCAACGCCGTCGCGCCAGGCCCCATCGCGGACACCGAGGGGATGCGGCGCCTGGCGCCCCAGGACTCCGATGCGTCGGACCGCATGCAGCGGACGCTCCCGGTGGGCCGCTGGGGCCGCGTGGACGAGGTCGTCGATGCGGTTCTCTACCTGGTCTCACCCGCGGCGGACTTCATCACGGGCACCACCCTCGTGGTGGACGGCGGCCAGTCCCTGGTCGGCGCCGGCGCCTTTCAGCGGCTCTTCGGCTGAGGCACGAGGGGCGGGCGCTCGATGCCGAGGACGCGCGCCGCGTTCTTCCAGTACACCTTCTCGAGGACGTCGCGGGGCAGCTTCACGCCGTCGATCTTCCATCGACCCTGGATCGGCGTCGGGTGGGCGAAGGCGCGGTCGCTCGTCTCGAAGTAGCGGCGAGTGGCCCCGAAGAAGAGCTCTCGTTCCTCGGCGGTTGGCGGCCGGTCGCCCGACGAGCCGAGGAACAACGCGCTTCCCGGTGGTCCCACGCCGAGGTCGGATCCGAACAGGATGCGGTCCTGGAACTCTACGAAGAACCCGCGCATCTTCTCGGAGTCGTGGCGTCCCATCTCGGGGATTCGCGCGGAGGTGTCGATGACGAGATTCGGGTGCTTGCGCAGCATGCGCGCCACCCGATCGGGGTCTTCGGCGCAGTTGCCGAAGTGCACCGAGATGAAGGTCGTCTTCGGGTGGCGCCCGATCCGTCGGTCGAGCTGGTTCAGGATTTCGTCGAAGGACGGCACGTCGTACCCGTGGAGCGACCAGCCGGGGTGCGCCGTCAGCTCGTCGCGGCGCTCGTTGTGGTCGTCCACCGCGTCCCAGAACGCGCGGGGATCGCCACTGTGGATCGCGACGGGCATTCCGAGTTGCCCCGCGGCGTCGAAGACGGCGTCGAGTCCCGGATCGTCCACGGGCAGCAGCTTGCCGTCCGGGCCCGCCAGGCCGAGGCCGAGCAGCTTCGCGATCTTGAGGCCTCGCGCGCCCAGCTCGTGACCGAGCTGGAGCAGCTTCGCCATGCGGTCGCCGTACCCGGCGCGCTCGACCTGCTCGTACGCAAGTGACGTGAAGACCGTGACGCGACCGGACGCTCGCGCTCGCGCCACCTGGTCGTGCAGACCGCGCAGCGGGTGGCCGCCCGACAGGTTGACGACGTGGTCGAACTCGTAGCGTTCCATCAGCGCGTGAAGCTCGGCCTCGCCGCCGCCGGACAGGTGCACGTGGACGTCGATCCGCGGGATCCGCGAGGTGCTGGGCGGTGTGGGGTCGGCTCCTGCGGCCGCGGACGCCGGAGGTGCGTCCGGAGGTCGCTGGCGATCCGTCGCGACGCACACCGCGGCGAGGGCTGCGGTGCCCACGACCGATGCCGCGACGATCCAGCGCACGGGGTTCACGCGCCCGATGCTAACCCGGTTGCCGCGCAGGCGGCCGTCGGTGGCGGCGCTTCCGTCCCGGTGGACATCCGTCGCGGGTTCGATCTAGACACCGCGCCATGAGGCCGATCACCGCACTTCCCGCCCTCGCCGCGGCAGCCCTCCTTTCGTGTCAAGACCCCGTTCCCGAGCCGGAGCCACCGCCGAAGCCGGCGAAGACCGCGACCCCCGCCGAGCCGAAGAGCGAGGCGGCCCCGCCGGCGAGCGGCGCCGCGACGGAGCCGACGGCCAAGGAGGTCGTCATCAAGGACGAGAAGGTGGGCAAGGGGAAGGCGGCGAAGAACGGGGACACGCTGTCCGTGCACTACACGGGGAAGCTGACCGACGGCACGAAGTTCGACAGCTCGCGCGATCGGAACGAGCCCTTCGACGTCAAGCTCGGCGCCGGGCAGGTCATCAAGGGATGGGAGGAGGGCCTCGTGGGCATGAAGAAGGGTGGCAAGCGGACGCTGACCATCCCTCCGGAGAAGGGCTACGGAAAGTCCGGCAGCCCGCCCAAGATTCCGCCGAACGCGACGCTCGTCTTCGACGTGGAGCTCATGGAGATCAAGTGAGCGACGCGCGGCCGGCGATCAGATCCCGTACGGGATCCGCTCGAGGTCGCTCATGATCTCCTCGAAGTCGTCGAACGTGAGCGCTTGCTCCTTGTCGCTCAGGGCCTCGTCGGGGTTGGGGTGAACCTCGACGATGATCCCGTGTGCGCCCACGGCCTTCGCGGCGCGACACAGTGGGCGAATCCAGCGGCGCACGCCGACGCCGTGGCTCGGATCGACGATGATGGGCAGGTGGGTGCGCTCGCGAAGCACCGGCACGGCCGAGAGGTCGAGCGTGTTCCGGGTCGCGGTCTCGAACGTGCGGATCCCGCGCTCGCAGAGCGCGACGTGAGGATTCCCTTCCGCGAGGATGTACTCCGCGGCGGCGAGCAGCTCGTCGAGGCTGGCTGAGAGACCACGCTTCAAGAGGACGGGCTTGTCGGTCTTCCCGATGGCCTTCAGCAGGTCGAAGTTCTGCATGTTGCGCGCGCCGACCTGCAGCACGTCCACCTCGCGGGCCATGCGCTCCACCTGGTCGAGGCTCATGACCTCGCTCACGACCGGAACACCCGTTGCTCGCCCTGCCTCCGCCAGCAGGGCGACGCCGTCCCAGCCGAGCCCCTGGAAGGAGTACGGGTTGGTGCGCGGCTTGAACGCGCCGCCTCGGAGCATGCGGGCGCCGCGCGCCACGACGGCCTTGGCCGTCGCCATGACCTGATCGCGCGACTCGACGGAGCACGGCCCCGCGATGACGACGAACTCGTCTCCGCCCAGCACCGCCGAGCCGATCGGCAGCCTGGTGCCGACGTCGGTCTTGCGCGCGACCTTCGGGTAGCCGGAGGCCGACTTCGGCAGCGGAGCGCGCTCGCTGCTGGCCGTCCCCCGCGCCACCACCTGACGCACGGGCTCCTCCACGCTGGTGTCGGCGTGCGCGCTCCCCAGGTCGTAGCTCCCGATGACCTGCAGGCTGGTCGTGTGCTCCTGCAGGGACTCCAGCGCGCGCGCCACCTGCGGCAGGGTCGCGTCGCCCTCGAGGTCGACGTAGAAGAGGTGCTCCCACGCTCGACCGAGCTTGGGCCGCGACTCGAGCTTCGCGAGGTTGATGTCGGCGTCCGACAGGGTCGCCAGACACTTCGCCAGCGCGCCCTTCTCGTGCTTCGTGGCGAACAGCACGCTGGTCTTCCTGCGTTCCGGCGGCGAGCGGCCCAGGAGTTCCGTTACCTCGGGCTTGGCGTCCCGTGAGCAGAACAGGAGGAAGCGTGTGTAGTTCTCCGGGTGGTCGGCCACGTTGCGCGCCAGCTCCGTCAGACCGTAGCGCTTGGCCGCCTCCGGTGGGCCAATGGCAGTGCGCGAGCGATCACCCGCTTCGGCGACGTCCCGACATGCGATGCCCGTGTCGAGCGACGGGACGACGCGCGCGCCGGCGAGCGTACCGATGAAGCGCCCGCACTCCGCCAGAACCAGCGGATGCGCGTGGATCTCCCGGACGTCGGACAGCTCCGCGCCCTCCGGGCCCAGCAGGCGGTGGTCCATGCGCCACTCGACCTCGCAGATCGGCACGAGATCGTACTGCGCGACGAGATCGTATCCGTCTCGCACCGTTCCGGCGATGGCGTTGTCCACGGGGAGGATCCCGACGTCCGCCTTCCCCGTGATGACCGCCGTGGCGACGTGGCGGTACGTGGGGACACCGATCGCCGTGTGGGCCATCCCGAGCCCGCCGAAATAGGCGCCCAGGGTGACGTTCGAGTGTGCGCCTTCGATGCCCTGGAATGCTGCGACGATGCTCATGTCCGACCTCGGAGAGACGGCGTTCTAGCCAGAAACAAGCGGCCGAGCAAAGCGTGCGCGGAAGAATGCCCGCCGGCGGCGCGTTCCGGGGCGGGTGGGCGCCTTGAAGACGCCTTCGTTCCCACCTGTGCCTGGCGCCATCGGCGACGAAGCAAGGACGGAGCCGGGCGGGCTCGGGCGTGGGCCCGGCTTCAGAGCGCGGCGGCCAGGCGCTCGAGGCTCGTGATTCGCTGCAGGGCGAATCGCTCGCTGGGAGACAGCCCGGCGGAGCGCGCGTCGAGGTACTCCACGTACTCTCGGATCCTCTTCCGGTCGACGCCTCGAGAGCGCTGAACGGCGTGCAGCAGGTCGTCCACCAGCGTGGTGGGCATCACGAGGCGGGCGTGGAAATAGAGCTGGAACGCGTAGCTCACCCACTCGCCCCGACGCGTGGAGGCGGCGAGCCGGGCGGCGTACCTTCCCGCCGTCTCGCAGCTCTCGCTGCGCAAGGGCACCGAGGCCTTCGCCTCCTCGAGGAGCGTGGAGAGGTGTCCGGCCAGGACGCGCTCTGCTTCGTCCGCCCTGCCGAGGACGAACATCTTGTCCACCACCCCCGTGAGCAGGGTGAAGCCATCGGCGTTCAGCGTGGACTCCACCGGCTCTTCGTCGTCGTCCAGCGGCTTGATCTCCACGGTGATCGCGGAGCGAGCTCGCGCGGGGGCGACCTGGTCCCCCAGCCGGATCACGTCCACGACGGCTCCGCCGACGTTCAGCGTGGCGCTCTCGGTGATGTCGAGCCCGTCCCGCACACGGCGACTGCCGACGAACACGCCGTTTCGACTCCCGAGATCCCGAACCGTGATCACGTCGCCGTGGACCTCCAGGCTGGCGTGCTGTCGCGACACGTGGGTGCTGTCGATGCGAAAGTCGCACGTCGGGCTGCGACCGAGGGTGTAGCGGCCGTCCGTGAGGGGAAGGTCGTGCCCGCCGAGGCGCAGGCTGAACCGAGCGGTCGCGCGCGGTCGGGGGCCGCTTCCTGTCCGGTGACCTCCATCGTCTCGTGCGTGATCGGCCAATGGTGATCTCCGCGCCACCCCGAGGTCGCATATAGAAGTGAACCGGTGATCAGGTCAAGCCGGATCACCGCTCCGCGTGGGATCGGCCGCGACGGTGGAGATGCGGCGCGCCGCGGGAAAGCTGCCGAGAACGCGCGTCATCCGGCAGTGGGCCGCCAGCCGCTCGAGGGCGCGTGCGACGCCCGGGTCCCGTCGATGTCCGGCCAGATCGGTGAGGAAGACGTACTGCCAGAGGTCTCGCCCGGTGGGCCGAGACTCGATGCGGGACAGGTTGATCCCCTCGTCGTCGAAAATCTCGAGGATTTTGCGGAGCGCGCCGCGCTCGTCGGGAGCCGAGAAGACGATGCTGGTCTTGTCGTTTCCCGTCGGGGGCGCGTCCTCTGCGCCGAGCACGATGAACCTCGTGGCGTTCCGCTCGCGGTCCTGAATTCCCTCTCGCACGATGAGGAGTCCGGCGAGCTCGCCCGCCAGACGGCTCGCAATGGCTGCCGCCGCTTCGTCCGCCCGCGCCTCGCGTGCCGCCGCCCCGGTGCTGGGTGAGACGACGAGCTGCGCATTCGGCAGATGCTTGGCGAGCCACGAGCGGCACTGCGCGAGGGCCTGGGGATGGGAGTAGACTCGCTCGATTCGCGAGAGGTCCTCGCGCCGTGCGACGAGGCAGTGGGCGACGTCGATCTCGACTTCCGAGCGGATCTTGGCGGTGGTCTCCACGAGGCAATCCATGGTGAAGGTCACGCTGCCCTCGGTGGAGTTCTCGATGGGGACCACGCCGTGCTCGGCCAGCCCGCGCTCCACGGCATCGAACACTCCGGCGATCGTCGCGGCTTCCACGTAGCGCACCGCGAGGCCGAAGGTCGAGCGGGCCGCCATGTGGGTGAACGTGCCTTCCGGGCCCAGGAACGCCACGCGGAGCGGCTCCTCCACCGCGAGGCAGGCGCTGATGACCTCGCGGAACACCGCGCGCACGCTGCGGGCGGGAAAGGTCGCGCCCGCACGGCCCTCCTGGGTGGCCTGCAGGCGCGAAAGGACCCGCTCCTCGCGCTCGGGATCGTAGAGCGCGCGGCCGGTCTCGCGCTTGAGCCGCCCGGCTTCCGCCGCCAGCCGCGCGCGCTCGTCGAGGAGCGCGAGGATCCTCTCGTCGAGCTCGTCGATGGCGTTGCGCACGCTCGCGAAGACCTGCTCGCCGGCAGCGTCGTCGTCGGCTCGAGTCACTGCGAGGGCTCGCTGCGCGGCGGTGCATCGACGAGAGCCACGCGTACGGCGTGGGCAGCATGCCCGCTGGCGGCTCCTGTCCACCCGAGGAGCGCCGAGGTGCCGTCCACCGTGGCCTTCCAGCCGTCCGCCTCGGCGCGCAGGCCTCGTACCACGTCGACGACGACGTCGAGCGTGACGCGACGTGCGACGTGGGGTGGAAGGCCCTGGTGAAGCACCTCCGCGCAGTCCACAGCCGCGGTCTCGAGCTCGGCGCGCGCCGAGTTGCGGATCGCGCGGTGAGCGCGCTCGACGAGGTGCGCCACGTGCGCGATGTGTCGGTCGGTGGAGCCGAGCTCGAACGCCGCGAACGCGCGCTCGATGCTCGCCTCCGCGGACGCGGACAAGCTGCCTTGCTCGATCATCTGCTCGAGGGCCGTCGAGAGCCGTCGCGCGCGACGCATCCAGCCCGGTGCACCCGCGGGAAGGTCTGGCCCGAAATCGGGCGCCGCCACCGGCGCTGCAGGGGTCCTGCGGCCGCGCGGCGGGCGCGTCTGCTGACGCTCGACCTTGCCGGCAGGGGGTGGCGAAGAGGCACGTCTGGACAGGGCGCCGGCCGAGCGAGCGCTTCCCCTCGTGACGCGGGATTCGTCCGCGGACTCGCCCCTGCGGAACATCGGCTGCGTCTTCCCGAGCTTGGTCATGGCCACCGGCTCCCACGAGACTAGCGGTGGTCCCCGCCTGCTGGGAAGGGTCGCCCCACCCTCGAGTCGCGTCGTGACGGCGGGAGGGCCCCGCCGCCACGACCCCAGATCACGACTTCAGCGTCTCCATCACCTTCTGGAGCTTCATGGCCAGGCCCATGTCGCCCTCGATCTTGAGCTTGCCCGTGAAGAACAGCTGCTGACCGTTCGCGCGACCTTCGACCATGTCCACGTAGTCGCTCGCCGCCATCTTGATCGTGCACTGGGCGTCGCCGTCGCCTTCACGAACGCCGACGTTGTCCTTGAAGTCCATGATCCAGGTGCCGCCGCCGTCGCCGTCGAGGGCGAACTTGTAAACGGCGCCAATCTGCTTCGCGGCTTCCTTGTTGGCCTCGAGCTGCTTGGCGGCCTCGTCCATCTTTTCCTTTGCAGTTCCCATTTGCGTCTCTCCTGTTTTCACTTACCGGGTTTCGGTGCGATGGATCTCCGAGGGGGGATCCGTCCGGTCTACCGTCGATGGTTCGACCGCCGAAGGTCAGGCGCTCTGCGCCGGTGAGGGCGGGTAGCTCCTGCGCTCCGCCGCTTCTACGAAGCGCTGATGGCGCCCCGTCCAGATCCACTTCATCAGCGACCGCGCGCGCTCCGGATCACGAGCGCGAATCGCCTCGAGCACGTGATCGTACCCCTCGGTGATCGAGCCCGGCGAGACCCAGAGCGTTTCGAGCAGGTGCGTGTACTTCTCCAGCAGGCCGCGCACCGAGTTGAGGAACAGCCGCGGTACGACGTTCCTGGCGGCGGCAGCCAGCGCCCAGTTGAAGTCGAAGTCGAGCCAGAACAGCCGGGACAGGTTGTTCTCGCTCTTCATCTTGGCGACGATCACCTCGACGGTTCTCAGATCTTCCTGCGTCCGTCGCTCGGCGGCGAGCGACGCGATCTCCGCGCTGAGGATCCGCGTCGTCTCGAGCAGGTCGGCCAGCACCTTGGTGTTGACCCGCCCGGCGGCGTCGAGCACCAGGTGCTCGATGACGCCGAAGCTCGCGTGCTCGGCGTACGCGAGCACCACCGTCCCGACGCCGGCGCGCCGCTCGATCAGACCGAGCTGCTCGAGCTCCTTCAGGGCCTCGCGGACGGTGAACCGGTTGACTGCCATCGCGTCCGCCAGCGCGGGCTCGGCGGGGAGCTTCTGACCGGGCACGTAGGCGCCCGAGAGGATCTGCCGCTTGAGCGTGTCGGCGATCCGGTCGGAGAGGGTGCTGCGTCCGGCGGGCATCCTGATGGGCGCCCACTTAGCCGAGGCTCTGTCCAACAATCAACGCAAATTGTTGGACAATAGCAATAGCGTCAATCTATCCGGTACTTACGGCGCAACGCGCGGCGCCTGCCGGTGCGGCGCCGCTGCCTTCAGGGCGCCGGATTCGCCGAGCCCGCGGGCGCAGGGGGCGGAACGGACTTCAGCTTCAGATCCTTCTTCTTCGCGGGCTGCCCCGTGGGGGCGGGGGCGGGCGCGCCGGTCGCGGTCGTGGTCGCCGTGGTCGTCGCGGCAGGTGCGGGCTCGGGGGCAGGCGTGCTGTTGGCCGGCTTGTCCTGCACCACAATGCAGCCCAGCGCGGGGGCCGCGAGGCCAAAAAAGCTGATGATCAAGACCTTCGAATTCATGAGGATGCCCTACCTTCCGGCGTCAGACGCGCCGGAGTCTAGCGGGATTCAGATGGCGTTGCTACGCGCCGGCGCGCGGGCTTCTTCCCCGTCTCGGGCCGCTCGTGGCGCGGGGCGGAGGCGCCTTCGTCGGGTCAGGGGTCGCCGCCGTCGATCATGCCGAGCTGCGACATGATGAAGGCGTAGACGTCGGTGAGCTCATCCACCTGCTTGCTGACCGGCTTGCCGGCGCCGTGGCCGGCGCGCAGCTCCGTGCGGAGCAGCACCGGGCGATCGGACGCCGTGGCCCACTGCAGCGCTGCGGCCATCTTGC
This sequence comes from uncultured Polyangiaceae bacterium, assembly GCA_964487605.1. Classification (GTDB taxonomy): domain Bacteria; phylum Myxococcota_A; class Polyangia; order Polyangiales; family Polyangiaceae; genus JAJDAH01. The sequence continues at coordinate 4,088 of CAZARU010000046.1, read as the reverse complement.
GCGCATGGAGCGGGTGCACGCGGCTGTCGCCTTCGGCGGTGGTGAACAGCACCGCGGGGTAGCGCGTCCCTTCGCGAACCCTGTGGTACGGCGAGTACGCGTGAAGCCACCGAAAGGCATCCTCCTGGCCGGGGTCGCCGTACTCGGGGATCCAGAGCTTCGCGATCAGGAAGCGGTGATAGCGGAGCATGTCGGTGAGCGGAACGCCGCTCACGGCTGCGCGAAAGAGGTCCGGCCGCTGCGTGATGGCCGCGGCCACGAGGAGCCCGCCGTTCGAGCGCCCCAGGATGGCGAGCCGATCCGTCGTCGTGGCTCCGCGGTCGATGAGGTGAGCGGCGACCGCGATGAAGTCGTCGAAGACGTTCTGCTTCTTCTCGAGCTGACCGCCACGATGCCACGCCTCGCCCTGCTCACCGCCGCCGCGCAGGTTGGCCTGGACGTAGACGCCGCCTTTCTCCAGGAACGCGTAGGTGCTGCGGCTGAACCGCGGCTGCAGGCTCTGGTTGAAGCCACCGTATCCGTAGAGCAAGAGGGGGTGCTTCCCACCGTTCAGCGTGACGTTCTTGGCGTGGACGGCCAGGAACGGCACCGCGGTGCCATCCTTGGACGTGGCCGTCCCGGGTGTCACGGTGAACTCGTCCGACCGCACGTCCGCGGTGACGGTCGCCCACGGGGAGGTCGCCCCGCTCGCCAGATCGATTCGAAGGATCCGCTCCGGATCGGCGAAGGACTCGAAGTTGAAGAACGCTTCGCTGCCGTCGTGGATGCCCGAGAATCCGTCGCTCGTGCCCACCGTCGGCAGGGGCACCGCGCCGCGGCTCTTCCCCAGCGTGTCGAAGCGTTCGAGGCGGCTCACGGCATCTCGCTGGAACGCAGTCAGGACCTGGTCGCCCACGACGTGGACGTCCTCGAGGACGTCCGTGGCGTGCTCGGGAAGCACGAGGCGCCAGGCCGTTCGCTCGGGTGTCCGCGGATCGACGGCCCAGAGCGCGCCTCGGGGCGCGCCTTCGTCGGTCGTGATCCAGATGGAAGAGTTGGTGACGATGGGGCGGTAGCGCTGCTCCTTCTCCGCCGCCAGGGGGACGAACTTCAGGGGAACCTTGGTGGTGTCGGCCAGCCAGAGTTCGTTCTTGCTCCAGCCCTGATGGACGTGGACCACGAGCCAGCGACCGTCAGGGGACAGCACGCAACTCGGAAAGTCCGTCATCTTCGTCGGCGCGAACACGACGGGATCGCGCGCGGGATCCGCTCCGAGCGTGTGCTCGAAGATCTTGCGATGATACGTCTCTTCCCCCTTGGGGACGGTGCCCGGGGCCGGGAACCGCGCGTAGTAGAAGCGCTTGGACGTCGGCGCCCAGCACACGGACGAGAATCGGGTGTGCTCGATCGTGTCCGGCAGGTCCTTTCCGGTCGCGACCACGCGGACGCGCAGCGTCGACAGCTCGCTCCCCCCCTCGCTCAGGCCGTACGCGACGAGCGAGCCGTCGGACGAGGGGTGGTACCAGTCGAGGGAGGTCGTCCTGTCGGCGCTCAGCGCGTTCGGATCGATCAGCGCGCGATCCTCGCCGTCCACGCCGTCGCGGTACAGGAGGACGGGCTGGTCCTGTGAAGCGTCGCGTCGCTGGTGGAAGTAACGGAGCTTGCCGCCTCGCAGACGCTTCACGGTCGGGTGGCTCACCGTGCCAATCGCCAGCAGGGCGGAGAGTCTCGCGTGGAGGCTGGGTCGGGCGGCGATCGCTCCGAGGCTGCGCTCCAGGTGCTCGTTCTGCTGCTCCGTCCACTCGCCGACGGCGGCGCTGTCGGCTTCGAGCCAGCGATAGGGGTCGGGCACGCGCACGCCGAAGTGGACGTCCGCCGTGTCGTCGCGGCGAGTGCGGATCGCCGGCGTGGAGTTCGCCAAGGAGTCGAAGATCACGGGTGCCACCGGTCCCGCGCCGCTCGGCTCGGGGGGCTCCTCGGCAGGAAGCGGCCCGGCGCCGGCACAGGCGAACACGGGGAGGCCGAGGAGTGCTCCGAGCGTCCTGCGCACGCGCGCGAGGGTAGGTGCGTGCCAGCAGCGACGTCAATCCATGACGCGTCCCGTGGGCGGGCGCGGCGCGTTTGGCACCCGGCGTGCGGCGCGCGATGCTCGTTCGGTGCGATTCCGAGGGGTCCTCTTCGTCGTTGCCGTCGCGTGTACCGCCACGCCGCGAGCGTTGCCCGACGCTTCCAGGAGCGCGCCTGCCCTTCGCGCGCGATCGGTCACCACACCCGGGGAGGACGACGGGAACGCGCACGGGGAGCCTGCCGCCCGCGGAGGGGCGTCCACGTTCCTCAAGGTACAGCTCCACGCGCACTCCAGCGGCTCCTACGACGCCAGGACACCGCCCGAGGACGTGCTCCGCTTCTACGCGTCGCGAGGCTACGATCTCGTCGTGATCACGGACCACGACCGGGTCACGCGCGCAGAACCGCCCGAAGGGATGCTGGTGGCGCTCGGCGTGGAGCTGACGCAGAACGCGGCAACGTGCGCGCCCCCGGCGCTCCCCGGCTATCGGTGTCTCTTCCACACCGGCGCCTTGTTCGTGGATCCGGCGCGAGATGCGTCGAAGCAAGGGAACGTCGCGCTCGGGTTCCGGCACGGTCGGTTCGAGGCCTACGCGACCCACCTGGCGTGGGCGGAGGCCCACGGCGCGGTGCCGGTCCTGAACCATCCGCTGTTTCACTTCGCGGCGGATGCCAGGCTCGTTTCGAAGCTCGCGAAGCGAGGGCTGCGTCTGCTGGAACTCGTGAACGCCGCGCTCGACGCGCAGCACCCCGCGGGGCGCGAAGCCGCCGAACGGCGCGCGGAGGCGCTTTGGGATGCGGTCCTCTCCGGTGGAAGCACGGTCTACGGGGTCGCGACCGACGACGCCCACCACTTCGACGACGCCGCGGAGCGAACCAGGGCCGGCAAGCACCCCTACGAGGGGGACAAGGCGTGGATCATGGTGGACTCGAGCCGCGACGTCGCGTCCGCACGAAGCGCCATCCTCGAAGGCCGCTTCTACGCGACGACGGGCGTGAGCCTGTCCGCGCTGCCGCGGGGCCCGGGCGCCATCGAAGTCCGCGTGGACGACACCGAAGGGCCGGTGGCCATCCGGTTCGTGGGCCAAGGTGGCCGCGTCCTCGCGCGGACGACCGGTATCGAGGCCCGCTACGACGTGGTGGGGACCGAAGGCTACGTACGCGCCGTGGTCGAGGCCCCCTCCGGGGCGAAGGCATGGACACAACCGGTGAGGGTGCCGTGAGGCTCTTCGTCTACGGCTCCCTGAAGCGCGGGTTCCGGCACCACGAGCAGCTCCGCGGTGCGGAGTGTCTGGGCGAAGCGCGGACCGCGCACGGGTGGTCGCTTCGGCTACAAGGGGAGTACCCGGCCCTCGTGCGCGAGGGAGCCGGCGTCGTTCACGGTGAGGTCTACTCCGCCAGCGCGCGCCTGCTGGAGCGCCTCGACGCATTCGAAGACGTGCCCCACCTCTACCAGCGCGTCGAGGTGGACCTCTCGGACGGATCTCGCGCCCAGGCGTACGCGATGAGCCACGAAGCCGTGCGTGACGCGCCGGTCGTGGCCGGCGGTTGCTGGATCGAGCGTCAGCGCTGATCGATTGCGACGAACTCGCGCTCGGAGTGCCCCGTGTAGACCTGGCGAGGCCGCGCGATCTTCTGATCGTCGTCGAGGAGCATTTCCTCCCATTGCGCGAGCCACCCTGCCGTCCGCGGGATCGCGAACATGACGGGAAACATGTCCACCGGGATGTCGAGCGCCTGGTAGATGAGGCCCGAGTAGAAGTCGACGTTCGGGTAGAGCTTGCGCTCCACGAAGTACTCGTCGCTCAGCGCGACCTTCTCGAGCTCGAGGGCCACGTCCAGGAGCGGGTTCTTCCCCACCACGTCGAACACCTGATCCGCCAGGCGCTTGATCACCTTCGCGCGCGGGTCGTAGTTCTTGTACACGCGGTGGCCGAACCCCATGAGTCGGCCGCCCCGGCCGGTCTTCACGTCCTTGACGAACTGCGGCACGCTCCCGACGTTCCCGATCTCGCGCAGCATGCGCAGCACGGCCTCGTTGG
>CAZARU010000045.1:32302-49407 GCA_964487605.1 uncultured Polyangiaceae bacterium | reverse complement strand
GCCCTGCCTTCCGCGCCTTGCGGGAGCAAGTTTAGGAAGGCAGGGTCTACCAGTGGGGGAGCCGACCGACCTCGCTGCCGAAGTTCAACGCCTGCGGGGCCTCGTCGCGGACCTCGAGGCGAGCTTTCTGCGGGGCGACGCGGCCGTGCATTCGATCGCGAGCAACTCTCCCGACAACATCATGCTCCTCGACACCGCTGGGCGGATCCAGTTCATCAACAGAACGGTCCCCGATCTGACGGTGGACCGCGTGCTGGGCGTCCCGGTGTTCGAGTTCGTGCCCAAGGAGTACCGCGCCGGAATCAAGAAGTGCTTCGAACGGGTCCGTGCCTCCGGTCGCCCCGACAGCTACGAGACCGCCTACGTGGCCGAGGACGGCAGTGTTTCGTTCTGGGAGTCGCGCGTTGGAGCCGTCAAGCGCGGAGACGACATCGTCGGCTTCAGCGTCATCAGCAGCAACGTCACGGAGCGGCGGCAGGCCGCGGCGGATCGTGATCGCTTCTTCGACCTCTCGGTGGACATGCTCTGCGTCGCGGGGATGGACGGGTACTTCAAGCGACTCAACCCGGCCTTCGAGAAGGTACTCGGTTACGACGCAGAGGAGCTCCTGGCCGAGCCGTACCTCGACTTCGTCCACCCCGACGACCGGTCGAAGACCCGTGACACGGTCGCTCGCCTGGCCCAAGGCCAGGAGATGATCGACTTCGAGAACCGCTACCGGTGCAAGTCGGGCGAGTACCGGCTGTTCTCGTGGCGCGCCGCGCCCGATACGACGCGCCGGCACATCCACGCGGTCGCCCGGGACGTCACGGACCGGCGAGCCCTGGAGGCGCAGCTTCGCCAGGCGCAGAAGATGGAGGCCATCGGCCAGCTCGCGGGCGGTCTCGCTCACGACTTCAACAACATGATCCTCGCCATCCAGGCGAACGCCGACTTCGCCGCGAGAGAGAACGATCCGCAGCGCCGGGGTGAGTTCATCGCCGAGGTCAAGGTGGCCGCCAAGCGCGCGTCGGACCTCACCCGGCAGCTCCTCACCTTCGGGCGCGGCCAGCGGATGAACCCCATCCCGCTCGACATGGGGGAGCTCGCGGTCGACCTGGTGCGACTGCTGCGTCGGCTCATCCCCGAGAGCATCGAGATCGACGTCATCGCCGGTCACGATCTGGCCCTGGTGCACGCCGACCCGGGTCAGATGGAGCAGGTGATGGTGAACCTCTGCGTCAACGCGCGCGACGCGATGCCGAAGGGCGGCCGGCTCACCATCGAGGCGGAGAACGTGCTCATCAACGGGAAGTATCGGGACACCCACCCGTGGGCCGTGCCCGGGCGCTACGTGCTGGTGACCGTCTCGGACACGGGTACCGGCATTTCCCCCGAGGTCCGCGAGCGCATGTTCGAACCGTTCTTCACGACCAAGGAGCCGGGCAAGGGCACGGGCCTCGGCCTCGCGACGGCGTACGGCATCGTCCGCCAGCACGGGGGCTTCGTGCACGTCTACAGCGAAGTGGGACGTGGCAGCACGTTCAAGGTGTACTTGCCGGTCACCGAGCGGCGGGCGGACGAGGTCGGATCGAAGATCGAGGACCGAGTCGAGGGCGGAACGGAGACCATTCTGGTGGCCGAGGACGAGGACGCGGTCCGGCGCGTGCTCGTCATGCTGCTCGAGCGCGCGGGCTACACGGTGCTGACGGCGAAGAACGGGGCGGAGGCCGTGCGCCTCTTCGCGGCGAACAGCGAGGCGATTGCGCTCCTCGTCTTCGACGTCGTGATGCCGGTGCTGGGCGGCCCCGACGCCCTGGAAGAGATCCGCGCCATCCGGCCGGGTGTGCCCGTCATCTTCGCGAGCGGCTACTCGAACCGTGGTCTCGGTGAGATTGGCGAACCGAAGCTCGTGGTCCCGAAGCCCTTCGAGCCCGACGGGCTGCTTCGGGCCGTGCGCTCACTTCTCGACGCCACCGCGGCGGCCCGCGACGAGGCACCGACCTGACGTCGGTCAGCGCTCGGCCTTGGCGCGCTCGCCCCGGGGCGTCCAGGCGACCACCGGGAGCTCGAGCTGCCCGAGGGACGCGTCGATGCTCTTCCTGTCGCCGGCGATGACGACCACGAAGTCCTCCGGCTTGCAGTAGCGTCGTGCGACGGCGTTCGCTCCGGTCGTCGTGACGGCGCCCAGGCGCTCGGGCCATTTCGTGAGCCAGTCGGCGCCGAAGCCGTACAGCGGCAGATCCGCGATCTCTTCGGCCACGCCGCCGACGGTTTCGAAGCGGCTCGGGAAGCCCAGCAGCAGTCCGTCGACGCTCTCGGCGCGCTCGCGCTCGGTGATGGGGCGCTTTCCACACAGGTCACCCGCCTCGGACAGCATCTCGCGAACGGACGCCGCCGTCGTGTCGGTCTTCACGTCGGCGCTCATGTGGAAGAACCCGGAGTGCTTCCAGCGCTGGAACGAGCTGCGCGCGCCGTACGTGTACCCCTTCTCCTCTCGCAGGTTGAGGTTGAGCCGACTGGAGAACTGTCCGCCGAGGATGCGGTTGGCGACCAGCGCGTCGAAGTACTCCGGGTCGTCCATTCCCGGAGTCCGCCTGCCCACGGAGATGGAGGACTGCGTCTTCCCGGGGAAGTCCACGACGTGCACGGCGCGCTCGCTCGCCGTCCCGTCGATCGGAACGGGTGTCGCGTCGGAAGCGGACTTCCATGACCCGAACGTCGCTTCGAGCATCCCCTTCACCGTCTGGACGTCGATGCCGCCCACGACGACGAACGACGCGCCCTGCGGACCCACGACCCTGGCGAAATGCTTCTTCGTGTCCGCGTGGGTGATCCCCTCGAGGCTCTTGCGCGTCCCGGTCGGTGCGAACGCCCCGTAACCCGTGCCGAAGAGCACACGTCGCAGAACGAGCGTCTTCGTGGTCCCCGGGCTGGCCTCGTTGGCGATCTCCGCGGCGATCGCCTCGGCTTTGATTCGGTCGAACTCCTTCTTCTCCAGGCGCGGTTGCTGAACGACGTCTCGCAAGAGTCCCAGGGCCGGATCCAGCGTGTCCGTGAGCCCGTCCATGGAGAGCGTGACGTCGTCGGTTGCGGCGGCGATGCCGAACTGGGTCGCGAAGCGATCGAACTCGTCGTTCAGCTCGAGGGCGTTCCGCGTCCCCGCCCCCTCGTCCAGGAGGGACGCCATGAGCGAAGTGAGCCCCGCCTTCCCGGGGGGATCGGTGGCTGCGCCACGCGGGATGACGAGCCGCACCGAGACGAGCGGCGTCGACCCCTGCTGCAGGTACCAGACGGTGATGCCGTTGCCGAGAGAGAAGGTCTGCACCGCCGGGGGGGCCCACGACGGCGCTGCCGCGGGAGCGGGCAGCTTCGAGCGGTCCACGGTCGTCACGGGCGTCTCCTCTGCGGGGCGGCTCGGTTCGGCAGGCGGGGGTGCTGTCGCGGCCGGAGCGGCAGCTCCACATCCCCCGAGCACCGTGACGAGCGCGAGGCCACAGAGCGGTCTCACTTCGCGCCTCCCGCGGCCACGCTGGGGGCGCCGCCGTCGGCGGCCCCCGGAACGATGTCGACGCGGACGTACTTCTCCACGTCGATCCACCGCTTCGCGTCCGCGTGCACCTCCGCGCCCGAGAGGCTCGTGTAGCGCTCCAGATCCTTGCCGAGCCAGTCCGCCTGCCCGGTGAAGTGATGGTACGTGCTCAGCATCGTCGCCCGCGAAATGACGCTCTCGATGCGCTCGTAGAAGGACTTCTTCCAGTCGTTGAGCACGCGGGACATCTCGTCGTCGGTCGGCGGTGTCGCGAGGGCCTCCTTCAGGGCGCGGAGCAGCGCCTTCTCGAGCTCGGCGACCGACTTGCCCGGCGCGGCCGTCGCCTGGATCACGAACTGGCTCTCGAGCTGTCGCGACGCCTGGTACGCGACGACGTCCTTCGCGACGCGCTGCTGGTACACGAGCGGCCGGTGGAGTCGACTCGATTTGCCGTTGGTGAGCACGCTGGCGAGCACGTCGAGCGCCGCGTCACCCTTCTCGAACAGTGCGGGAGTGGGCCACGCCAGGTAGATGCGCGGCAGCTTCACGTCGTCGGTGTACGTCGAGTGCTTCGTCTTCTCGAGCACCGCGCGCGGGGCGGCCGGCGTCGCTGCGCGCTTCCCCGGGGGCATGGCGCCGAAGTACTTCTGCACGAGCTCCTTCGCCTCGTCCCGCTCGAAATCGCCCACGATGGTCACGATCGCGTTGGACGGCGCGTAGTACTCGCTGAAGAACGCCTTCACGTCGTCGAGCGTGGCCGCCGTGAGGTCCTCGTGGGAGCCGATGGTCAGGTGGTGGTAGGGGTGACCCGGCGGGTACGTCTCCTCGGTGAGATACTTCCAGGCGAGGCCGTAGGGCGGGTTCTCGTAGCTCTGGCGGCGCTCGTTCTTCACGACGTCCCGCTGGTTGTCGAGCTTGGCCTGCGTCAGGGCGGGGAGCAGCCCGCTCATGCGGTCCGACTCCATCCACAGGGCGAGCTCCAGGTAGTTCTTGGGAACCCGCTCGAAGTAGTTCGTGCGGTCGGTGTTGGTGGTGCCGTTCACCGCGCCGCCGATGGGCTCGAAGGGCTTGAAGTACTCGTCGTCGAACGACCGGGAACCCTGGAACATCAGGTGCTCGAACAGGTGGGCGAACCCGCTCTTGCCGGCCCGCTCGTGGGCGGAACCGACGAGGTATCGCAGCTCCACCGTCACGACGGGCAGACGTCGGTCCTCGCTCAGGAGCACGGTGAGCCCGTTGTCGAGGACGTGCGTTTCCACCGGGACGTGGGGCGCGGGAGCAGCGCCGAGCAGGACGGCGCCGAGCGCCGCGGTCACGAGCTTCTTCATCGCGCCCTTCGTGACGCCGCCCCGCCGCGCGGTCAAGCGCGGTGTTTCTCGCGTGGCCGCGGAGCGCTACTCGTTGACGACGTTGTTGAACAGGTTCGCCAGCGCGGTGGCTCCCGCGTCGCTGGGGTGGATGCAGGTTGGGTCGAAGTAGAGCTCCGCGCCCGGACCTCGGTAGCACTGCAGCGTTGCGTCGTCGCGCCGGAAGCCATGGCCACAGAAGTTCTCGAGCATGAACACCATGTCGGTCTTCGTCTCCACCGCCATCTTCATGTAGCCCTCGGCGAGCTGGATGATCGCTCCAGCGCCGGGCTGCCAGGTGCCGCTGAGGCCCACCGCGCTCGCGAGCGCGCAAGAGCTCATGTCCGTCGAGGTGTCGGTGTACTCGTACACGTTGCCGAAGATGACGTACGAGCCGTTCGGGAAGCGCGACGGATCGGTGAGCCACTCGAGGGCGGCACGGTGCTCCGTCAGCGTCTGGTCGACGAGCGGCTGGTACTCCGTGGGGCCCATCTTGCCCTGGGCCATGTCGCGCAGGTTGTTCCCGCCCATGGTGATGATGTTGAGCGTCCTCTTCTGCTCGACGCCGGGGAAGCACTGAGGGAGCTGGTTGCCGCCGCCGATGAAGTCGTCGGTCTTGGCGCCGTCCTTGGAGCAGTCCACTATCTCGACGCCCGGGAACTTCTGCTTGAGCTTTTCCCCGAGCTGCAACCGATAGATGAGCGCCGGTGTCGCCGTCACCGGAGGGAAGATCGCGTAGTCCATCGCCGTGATGGAGTCGCCGAAGAACGCGACCTTCTCAACCCCCACGATGTCCTGGTGGTTCGTGCCGCTGCAGTGCGAGCCCACCGTCGGTCCGAACTGGTCGTAGCTGGGGACGAGGAGCGCTCCTCCACCGTAGATGTCCTTGAAGCAATCGAAGACCGTGCTCGGGGTGCCGCCCGAACCGCCGACGCCCGCGCCGCCGACGCCGCCGACGCCGCCCATGCCGTCGCCCGCCGAGCCGCCCGGACCGGAACCACCGGGACCCGCGCCGCCGGTGCCGCCCGGGCCCGCACCGCCCATGCCCGACTGGCAGGAGTCGAAGCACTCCTGGGTCAGACCGGTGACGCAGTGGCACGTCTCTTCGCACGAGACACACGCGTTGCAGTCGGGCGTGCGCGTGCAGCCCGGCATCTGCTGGATCGTCGTCCCGCCGGCTCCAGCCGAGCCTCCCGAACCGGTCGAGTCGTCACCGCCGTCGGAGCTCCCGCAGCTGACGGCGATCAACCCGCCCACCAATGCCACACCCAACCAGGCCGAAGCCGTTCCCGACGAAGTCATCATGGCGCGCAGCTTACCACCCGGCGTGGCCCGCGGGGCTCGCCTGGCGACCGGTCCCGACGCGCCGGCATGTGGGTCAGTGTGCGTGCAGCGCCCGTCCGGCCGCCGGGGACCCGCGACGCCGGCGCTGCCGCCGCGGATTGAGACACCTCGTCCGGCGTCAGCCGTCCCCCGGGCCGCGCTCCAGGGACGGCAGCCCGAACACGGGGACCAGGCGCTCGTAGAGCGTGCTGAACGACCCTGCGCCGACGAGCACGCCGAGGAACGCCGCGATCGCGTAGAGCTTTCCTTCGCCCACGTTGACGAGGATGGGGCCCGGGCACATCCCGGTGACGGACCAGCCGATGCCGAACAGGACGCCGCCGAACACGTTGCCGCGGTGGCTCGGCTTGGAGCCGAGGGCGAGGGGCTGGCCGGTCGCCGTCTTGCCGAGGCGCTTGAGCAGCAGGAGCCCGGGAGCCGTCACCGCGATCGCCGTCCCGATGATGCCGTAGAGCTGGAAGCTCTCGAACAGGAACATCTTCTGGATGAAGTCGTAGTCGGCGGCGCCGCTGCGGCTGAGGACCCAGCCGAAGACGGCACCGAAGGACATGTAGAGCAGGGGCATCAGCCGAGCCTCCCCAGGCCGTAGACGACCCAGGTCGTGGCAGCGCCCGCCGCCATGAAGCTCACCGTGGAGACCAGGCCCGAGCGTTCGAAGTTCGACAGCCCGAAGATGCCGTGGCCGCTCGTGCAGCCGCCCGCCAGGCGCGTGCCGAACCCGATCAGCAGCCCGCCTCCGAACATCCAGGCGACCTTCGACAGCGGTCCGCCTCCGAACGTCGAGTCGAACATGCCGAGCTCCCAGGTGGGTGCCCAGCCTCCGCCCAGGACGGCGGACGCGGCGCCGCCGATCACCAGACCGCCCAGGAACGGCAGACGCCACCCGTTCGACGTCACGATCTCCCTGCGCGCCAGGTAGGGGACCTTCACCACCAGCGAGCACACGTTCTCGAACCCCGTCGAGATCCCGAGGCGCTTGTTGCCTAGGAAGAGCAAGAGGAGCGTGACGACGCCGATGGCCGCCCCGCCCACGGCCCAGTGGTAGGGGGGAAGATCGTTGAGCAGCAGCATGGGCGGTTCGTTGCCTCCGGGCCCGGAGCATGGGGCCACGTGCTCGGCTTGTCACGGTCCCGGGGCAAGTCGGCACAGGCGACGGCTCGCGTCGCGGCTCTCGGTGGGCGTGCGGCGGTCGAATGGGGCCGAGATCACTCGTCGCCGTGCTCGTCGGCGTCGACGTTCGGCAGCGAGGAGCGCGTGACGAAGCTCGAGGGCGTCCCGCTCCGGCCGATGTCCATGTGCCAGTGGTTGCGGTGGGCGGAGTTGTAGTTCGGAGTCAGGACACTGCCGAAGATTTTCCGCGCGCTCGCCTGGCAGGCGATGGTGTAGAGCGTCAGGCTGGTTCCGCTCTGCGACGCGATGCCGGAGGTGCACGTCGTGGAGCTGCTCGACTGGGTCCAGTCGGAGTTGGAGTTGATGTCCCACTTCTGGCCGCTGGCCGTCCACAGGTAGCGGACGTCCACGGCCCGCCCCCACGAGTGATTGGAGTAGGAGCTGCAGCTCGGCTCTGGGTCGCTCGGCCCGCGGCAGTAGTTGGTGCTGCTCCACGAGCAGCAGCAGCGATAACAGTATGAGCCGAGGGTACCGATGCGGACCACGCCGTGCTCCTTCAGCAGGTCCGCGAACGCCCAGAGCTTCTTCACGAACTCGCACGCCATGGGATCACCCGACGGATTGGTCGTCTCACCGTTGGCGAAGAGCACGCCGTTGACCGGGCCGTTCAGCTTCACCGCGTCCACGACCCCGCGCGCGGTCGTGTTGGTGTATGCGACGCCCAGCGCGGTGAGGTCGCCCAGGCACGTTCCCGTCGTGGGCGGCGGGTCGGTCGGGCCGGTGGTCGGCGCCTGCACGACGAAGTCGATTCTCGCCGTTGCCACGTGAGCGCCGAGTGGATCGAAGCCGTGCGCCTCGGCCCAGCGCGTCCCCGGGTACTGGTATGCGTACGTGAGAGGAAACGTCGGCGCCATGGTCGAGACACCGAGCGAGAAGCCCGTCTCGATGACGTACTCGACGCTGGCGATGCCGCTGCCGGACGTGACGGCGAACGACACCGTGGCCATCGGTGGCGAGCCGGGCATCTGGACGTGGATCTCGCCCGGCGTCGGATCGACGAACTCGAGGTGAAGGTCGGGCGTCGTCGGCGCCGAGCCACCCGTGCCCGCGCCGCTCGTGCCCGCCGTAGCCCCCGACCCGCCGAAACCGGTGCCGGCGGAGCCCGCGGAGCCGCCAAACCCGTCGCCGCCCGCGCCGCCGAACCCGGTCCCTGCCGAGCCGCCCGCGGGTGCGCCCCCTGCGCCCGCGGGTCCTCCCCCCGCGCCTGGCGCGCCGCCCGCGCTCGAACCACCTGCCCCGGGGTCGGGTCCAGGATCGAACGGTGTCGTGCCGGCGTCGGCGGGCGGCTCGAGCACGCTTCCGGTTCCGGCGGTTCCTGGTCCGAACAGGCGGTCCTTCTCGTCGGGGGCCGCGCCGCAGCCGAGCGCGATCAGAGCAGGAGCGGACCACAGGACACGGGACGCGAATCTGAAGGAGGTCACGGGCGCAGACCAGAGCAATCGGCGTACCAGCGGCTGCGCTCGCGTTCGTACATCGTGGCTGCACGTTCGCAGCGGCACGGTGCAACGTTCGCGATCCGGGGAGCTGAACGCCGCGCGACGTCCGGACGCCGTCCGCCGTGCGGTGGACGGTCGGCTCACGGTGCCCTGCTCGGAGGCGCCGCCTCGAGCTGGCCGAGCAGCTCCTCGACCCGTGACTCGTCCACGTCCAGACCCTCGGCGAGCGCGGCGATCACGCGCTGCTCCTCCGGGGCGATGGTCCCGTCCGCGGCGGCCACCGCGGCCGCGAGCACGAGCGTCAGCTCCGCCCGCACTCGGTCCTCCTTCAGCTGCTCCACGACGTGCGCGCATCGGGCCGCCTCGCCCTCGCGCGCCAGGCGCCGGCCGGCCGCGTCCAGCATCGCCTCCATGTGCGCCGTGCGCAGCTCGCCGCCGGAGATCACGTCGAGGGCGCCACGCAGCACCTCGCGCTCGACGTTCAGCACCTTCGAGTCCGCTGCCATCACCAGGAACATGGCCTCGCAGACGGCGCCGTACTCCTCGAGCAGGTGCAACGCCTCCACCACGCGGACCGGCGCGGCGCCGAGGACCATCGAGGGACGGTGGCGCACGCGTTCGCGAAGCTCGTCGCGGAGGCGTTCCAGGCGAGCTCTCGGGAGGCGGAGCATCGCGAGGAGTATCGCCCAACGCTCGGGCTCGCGGAAGGCCGCGGAGCGCCTCGCGAGACCAATCCGAGCTACCTTCGTCGCGCCGTGGCGACCTCCCCCAGCCTCCGCCTCGATCCGCCGTCGTTCATGGCGCGGTACTGGCAGCGACGCCCGGTGCTGTTCCGCGGGGCGCTCTCCGGATTCCGCGATCCGCTGACCTCACGCGAGCTCTTCGCGCTCGCCACGCGCGAAGACGCCGAATCGCGCCTGGTGCGGCAGGTCCGCGGGCGGCGAGGCTGGGAGGTCACGTGGGGCCCGCTGCCCCGGGGCTTCGCCCGACGCTTGCCGCGCGCGCGCTGGACCGTGTTGGTCCAGGACGTGAATCGCCACGTCACGGGTGCGGCTCGCCTGCTCGACCACTTCGCGTTCATCCCGAACGTGCGAGTCGACGACGTGATGGTGAGTCATGCCGCGCGCGGTGGCAGTGTCGGGCCGCACGTGGACAGCTACGACGTCTTCCTCGTTCAAGGTTCGGGCACGCGACGCTGGCGGTGGGGTGCGCGCCCGCTCCGCGATCCCGCGTTCCTGCCCGGGCTCGATCTGAAGGTCCTCGAGCGCTTCCACGCCGATCACGAGGCCGTGCTCGAGGCGGGGGACGTCCTGTATCTGCCGCCGGGCTTCGCGCACCACGGCGTCGCCGAGTCGCCGTGCCTCACGTACTCCGTCGGCTTCCGCGCCCCCACGGCGGGTGCGCTCTGGACGGCCTACGCGGAGGATGCCGCCGGTCTCGTCGGTGGCGAGGCGGTCCTCTCCGATCCGCACCTCGGGGTCGCGTCGAATCCCGGGATCATCCCCGAGGGCCTGCTGGTCGAGGTCAGACGCACGCTCCGCGCGCTGCCGCGCCCCGATCCGGATATCGATCGCTGGTTCGGCGCCTTCGCCACGCGCGGCGTCGCGGCGCAGCGGCCGCCCAGGCCGCGCCGCGCCCCGGTTCCGACCCGCGTCCTCGCCGGTCTCCGGAGGGGCGGCACCGTGCTCCGCTCGGAGTCTCTTCGCTACGCCCTCCTCCTGCGCTCGCGCGGAGCCTGGCTCTACGTCGGGGGCGAAGAGATCGACGTTCCGGCGTCGGCGCTCGGGCTTGCGCTCCTGGTGGCCGGGCGGCGCGAAATGAGCGCGCTCGAGGTCCTCGCCGCCGCCCGGGGTCGGGCCGCGGTACGGCTGCTCTGCAGCCTCCTCGCGATGGGCGCGCTCACGGTGGCTCGCTAGGACCTCGTGAACTACGTTCGCCGGCCCCCGATGCCTCGCTGGCCATCCCCGCTCCTCGCCACGGTCGCGCTCGCGTCGGCTGCGTGTGGCGGCGCCGGAGCCAGCTCGACCCCCGCGCGCGGGCCGACCGCCGTCGAGCCCGCGATCTCGACGCGCGCGACCGAGCACGAACCCATCGAGCCCGCGCCGGAGCCTGTGCCCGAGCAAGCGCCGAAGGCCACGTCCGTCGGCGTGCCCACCGAGTGCGCAGACCCAACCAGTGCCATCTGCACGCCGCCCAAGGAGTTCACCGAGCGGCTCTGCCGGCAGGCCGCCCCGGAGGTGGCGCTGGTCATGTTCCGCAAGGGCGCGCCCTGGACTCGCGGCTACATCCGGGTGAACGCCGACGCCTGGTACGCGGGCGGCGGCATGTCCCATCCCAGTCGTGTCGAAGTCGGAGAAGAGGTGCTCATCCTCGCCAACCGCACGGGCGGCGCCGGGCGAGTCCAGATCGTCGGTTCCGGAAGCTACGACGTCTTCAGGTGGGACGGGACCTGCGTCTCGCTGATGTCGGACGAAGTGACGACGCGCCGGGTCGGGTTCCCGCGCACGGCGATCATCCCCTGGCGCAAGCTCGATCCGACCGTTCGCGACGTGCTCCTTCGCGACAAGGGGATTGCGTTTCGCAACGGGCTCGGCGATCGCCTGTGCAAGGTCGGAGAGTCCGACAAGAAGCCGTGCCGCAAGCACCACGAGGCGCTGACGCAGCTCATCGCGGACTACGTGCGCAAGGGTGGCGACGTGCCTGCTCCCCCGCTCGGCATTCCCTGAGGGAATCGCGCGGGGAGCGGCGAGGATTGGCCGGTAGGTGGCTCGCGGACGCCGTCGCCCGGCGGCTCCGGTGGGTTGCCCGTTGCCCGCGGCTCGAAAAAGCGAACATCATGCCCCCGTGAAGCGAAGAGACTTCGTCGGTGGGGCAGCGCTCGGCGTGGGAGCGGCGGTGGCGCTCGGGTGCTCGAGGGGCAAGGCGGGCGGCCCGGCGCCTCAGGGCAGCGCCGCCGTCGTGACCGGTGAGCGCGTTCGTTGGCGCCTCGCGTCGTCGTTCCCGCGGGGACTCGATACGCTGTTCGGGGCCAGCGAGGTGCTCGCGAAGCGGGTAGGGGAGCTGAGCGGCGGCCAGTTCGAGATCAAGGTCCACGCCGCCGGCGAGATCGTCCCGCCGCTCGAGGTCCTCGACGCCGTCAAGCAACACAGCGTCGATCTCGCGCACACCGCGGGGTACTATTTCACCGGCAAGAATCCGGCCTTTGCCTTCGACACCTGTGTTCCGTTCGGGATGACGGTGCGCCAGCACGAGGCCTGGCTGCTCAAGGGCGGGGGCCTGGAGAAGCTCCGCGGGCTCTACGCGGACTTCGGTGCGGTGAGCTTTCCGGGGGGCAACACCGGCGTGCAGATGGGCGGCTGGTTCAAGCGGGAGATCCGTTCGGTCGAGGATCTCAAGGGTCTGAAGATTCGCATACCGGGCCTCGGCGGCGAGGTCATGAGCCGCCTCGGCGCGACGGTGCAGGTGCTCGCGGGCGGTGACATTTTTCCCGCGCTCGAGCGGGGCGCCATCGACGCGACGGAGTGGGTGGGCCCGTACGACGACGAGAAGCTCGGCTTCCACAAGGTCGCCAAGCTCTATTACTACCCGGGCTGGTGGGAGCCGGGTCCGGCCCTGAGCTTCGTCGTCAACCAGAAGGCGTGGGAGAAGCTCCCGGCCGCCTACAAGTCGGTCTTCGAGCTGGCGGCCGCCGAGGCCTCGCGCGACATGCAGCTCGAGTACGATCACAAGAACCCCCCTGCGCTGAGCCGCCTCCTCGAGGGCGGGGTACGTCTGGAACCATTCTCCGACGACGTGATGAAGGCCGCGGAGGAGGTCTCTCGCACGCTCCTGTCCGATCTGGCCGCAAAGGACCCGGCGTACCGCGGCGTGTTCGAGCACTGGGACGCCGCTCGCAAGTCCATGAATCGATGGTTCGGGACCGCGGAGCTCGCGTACACGCGGTTCGCCCTGCGCTGAGGTCCCGCCCTGGACCCGAAGCGCGAACC
Source organism: uncultured Polyangiaceae bacterium (assembly GCA_964487605.1). Lineage (GTDB taxonomy): Bacteria > Myxococcota_A > Polyangia > Polyangiales > Polyangiaceae > JAJDAH01. The sequence goes on along the minus strand of CAZARU010000045.1, from coordinate 36,614 downwards.
CGCCGAGTCCGCCGCGCTGCGCGTGGCGTCGATGGTGGACGCCGTGGCGTCCTTCACCGGCCGCGCCGTCGCGTGGCTCACCGTCGTCATGATCGGGCTCGGCGTCTGGAACACGATCGCCCGCTGGGTCGGCAGGTGGGCGGGGCTCGACCTCGCCTCGAACGGTCTCATCGAGGCGCAGTGGTACGCGTTCAGCGCGCTGTTCCTGCTCGGGGCCTCGTACGCGCTGAGGGTGGACGCGCACGTGCGCGTCGACGTCTTCTACTCGCGGGCGTCGGAGCGTGCTCGCGCTCTCGTCGATCTGCTGGGGGCGGTGGTCATGGCGCTGCCGTTCTGCGTGACGTTCATCGTCCTCTCGTGGCCCGGTGCCCTGGAGTCCTTCCAGATCCGCGAAGTCTCCCCCGATCCCGGCGGGCTGCCCCGCTGGCCGCTTCGTGCCCTCGTGCCCGTCGGCTTCGCGCTCCTCGCGGTGCAAGCGGTCAGTGAGGTCCTCAAGCGTGCGGCAGTGCTGCGTCGAGCGTCTCGGGAAGAGCCCCCCTCGTGAGCGAGGCGCTCGGTCCGATCATGTTCGCGGTCAGCCTGGCGCTGATCTTCTCGGGCTACCCCGTCGCGTTCGTGCTCGGCGGGTCGGCGCTGGCGTTCGCGTTCCTGGGCGTGCAGCTCGGCTACTTCGAGTGGTCGCTCCTCTACGCGCTGCCGAGCCGCACGTTCGGTGTGATGAGCAACTACGTGCTCCTCGCGGTGCCGTTCTTCATCTTCATGGGGACGCTCCTCGAGCGTTCCCGACTCGCAGAGGACCTGCTGGAGACCATCGGCGCGCTCTTCGGCCCGCTGCGCGGCGGGCTGGCCATCGCGGTCGTCGTCGTGGGCACGCTCCTCGCCGCGGCGACCGGCGTCGTCGGCGCGAGCGTGGTCGCCATGGGACTGATCTCGCTCCCCGTCATGCTGCGGCACGGCTATTCGGCGTCGTTCTCGACGGGGCTCATCACGGCGTGTGGCACCCTGGGTCAGATCATCCCGCCCAGCGTCGTGCTCGTGGTGCTCGGCGATCAGATGGGGGTGAGCGTCGGGGATCTGTTCGTGGGGGCGCTGGTCCCGGGGCTGATGCTCGCCGGGATGTACCTCGCCTATTGCGTCGGCGTCGCGGTGGTCCGTCCCGCGCTCGTTCCGGCGCTCCCACCGGAGTCGAGGACCCTTCGCGGAGCGGCCCTCGCGCGCAGCGTGCTCCTCGTGCTGGTGCCACCTCTCGCGCTGATCCTGGTGGTGCTCGGGAGCATCTTCGCGGGCATCGCCACGCCGACGGAGGCGGGCGCGCTCGGCGCCGCCGGCGCGGCGGTGCTCGCCGCCCTGCGCCGGCGACTCACCTGGGCCGCGGTCCGCGAGACCATGGACACGACCACGCGCCTCACGAGCATGGTCGTCTTCCTGCTCATCGGGGCGACGGCGTTCTCCCTCGTGTTCCGGGGCCTCGGCGGCGATGTCTGGATCGAGGAGCTCATGACGGGGCTTCCCGGCGGCGTGATCGGCTTCTTGGTCGTCACCAACCTCGTCGTCTTCGTCCTGGGGTTCTTCATCGACTTCTTCGAGATCTGCTTCATCATCCTGCCCCTCGTCGTGCCCGCCGCCCGCGCGCTCGGCGTCGATCTGGTCTGGCTCGGCGTCCTGCTCGGCATGAACCTTCAGGCGAGCTTCCTGACCCCTCCGTTCGGGTTCGCCATCTTCTACCTCCGGGGCGTCACGCCACCCGAGGTGCCCACGACGGCCATCTATCGCGGCGTCGTTCCGTTCATCGTGATCCAGGTCGTGGCGGTGGTGCTCGTCGCCTGCTTTCCGGGGCTGTTGATGTCGGGATCCAGGTAGCGCCCGGCGGCGCGTCGTGATGCTACGGTGACCGCCGATGACGACCAGGGATCTCGACCTCGTCCTTTACGGCGCCACGGGTTTCACGGGGCGCCAGTCCGCGCGGTACCTCGCTGCGAGCGAGGACGCCCGGCCGCTGCGCTGGGCCATCGCCGGGCGCAGCGCCCAGAAGCTGGAGGAGCTTCGCCGGGAGCTCGGCGCGGACGTGGAGGTGGTCGTCGCCGACGCGGCCGATGCGCCCGCGATCGGCGCGATGGTCGCGCGCTGTCGCGTCGTCGCGAGCACCGCGGGGCCCTTCGCCAAGTACGGCGATCACGTCGTCGCGGCGTGCGCCGAGCACGGTACGAGCTACGCCGACATCACCGGGGAGACCACGTGGGTGCGGCGCGTCATCGATCGCCACCACGAAGCGGCGATCCGGTCGGGCGCTCGCATCGTGCCCTTCGCCGGGGTGGACTCCGTCCCCGCGGACGTCGGCACGCTCGATCTGGTGAGGCGTCTTCGCGAGGACCACGACCAGGGTTGCGCTTCGGTGAAGGCTTTCTACTCGATGCGCGGCGGACTCAACGGCGGAACGCTCGCATCGGCGTTGCAGGTGTTCGAGGCCGGTGACCAGGAACTCTTTCGCGATCCCCTGCTGTTGAACCCTCCCGGTCATCGCGACCCCGAGGACGCCGCGGACCAGGCAGACGTGCGCGAGGCCGAGCTGGACGAAGATCTCGGCGGCTGGACCGCGCCCTTCGCGATGGCCCCCGTGAACACCCGTGTCGTGAGGCGCAGTGCGGCGCTCTTCGCGGACGCCGGTTCGGCGTATGGCTCGCGGTTCCGCTACCGCGAGAGCATGACCATCGGGCGCGGGCAGAGCCGCCTCGCGCACGCGGCCATCGCGCGCGGCTCGAAGGTCTTCGAGTCGATTCTGGGCACGCGCCTGGGGCGCCGCGCGCTGGCCGCGCTCGGTCCAGAGCCCGGCGAAGGGCCTTCGGAGGAGACGATGGACGCGGGGTTCCTGCGCGTGATCTTCGTCGCCAGGGGAGAAGGGGGCACTAAGCTCGGGCTCGAGCTGCGCGACCGAGGCGATCCCGGAAATCGTTGCACCGTGAAGATGTTCTGCGAATCGGCGCTGGCGCTGGCGGTGGACGACCTCCCCGACACCTGGAAGGGCGGCGTGCTCACGACCGCCACGGCGATAGGACCTCGCTTGCTCGAGCGCCTGGAGGCTGCCGGGATGACGGTCAAGCGCTCGTGATGTGACCGGTCCTCGACGTTCGTGTCCGTCCTGGTCGAATGACGCGACCGGGGCTCGAGGGCGTCGAGAACGCGGACCTCGTCGGCAGTCGTCACAGAGGCGCCGTTTTTCGCGAGCAGCGCGCACCTTGCGCGATTTCGCCAGCTTGCGCGCCTGGTCTGGGCGCGCCCACCGTGCTTCACTCGAAGGCGGCGCGGCATGGTGGGTTCGGCGAGATTCTGGCTCATTCTCCTGGCGGTCTGGGCGGTGGTCGCGTGCGACGCCGAGGACGGCTCGAAGCGGACGCGCGAATGCCGAATCGATGCGGACTGCTTCGACAAGCTCGACGATGATCGTTGCATCGCCGCGACCTGTGCGAACAAGCGCTGCGTGTTCACCGAGCGACCCGACGGCACGACGTGCGACGACGCTGACGGAGAGACGCGCGAGGACGCCTGCACCGCCGGTGCGTGCATCGGCGTGCCCCTGGTGCGGCCCTGCACGGAAGTGCCGGGGCCGTGCGAGGAGGTCGAGACCGATCCGGCGAGCGGTGAGTGCCGCATCGTCCCGAAGCCCGACACCACGCCGTGCGACGACGCCGACGCCTGCACGCAGCTCGACCAGTGCCGCCAGGGGCTCTGCGTCGGAAGCGAGCCGAAGACGTGTCCCGCGACGGACGCCTGCCACGTGGACGGCACGTGTGATCCCGCGACCGGCGACTGCGTCCCTTCCGTCGCGGAAGACGGCACGAGCTGCGACGACGGTGTCGCCTGCACGGACGGGGACGCGTGCCGCGGCGGTGCGTGCCTCGGTGCCCCGGTGGTGTGCGACGACGGGGTTTCGTGCACGTTCGATACGTGCGACGAGACCCTGGGCGGCTGCTTCCACGACGTGAGCACGTGCTCGTGCGCCCAGGACTCCGACTGCGACGACGGGAACCCCTGCACGGGCACCGAGACCTGCGACACTTCGGCGAGCCTGTGTCGCAACGGGACGCCGCTGAACTGCGGCTCGCTGAACGGCCCGTGCGTTCGGGGCGTGTGCAGCGCCGCAGCCGGAGGCTGCGAGGCACAGCCCGAGCCCGATGGCGGCGCCTGTGACGACGGCGACCTGTGCTCCCGGAGCGACACGTGCCAGGCCGGCGTGTGCACCGGGGCCTCTCCCGTCGTGTGTACGCCGCTTTCGGGGTGTCACGATCCGGGGACGTGTGATCCCGGCACCGGTGCG
>CAZARU010000045.1:30952-32292 GCA_964487605.1 uncultured Polyangiaceae bacterium | reverse complement strand
AAGGCCGATGGCGCGCCGTGCACCGACGGAGACGCCTGCACTCGAACGGACGAGTGCGTCTCCGGCGCCTGCCTCGGTGCGAATCCCGTCACCTGCACAGCCAGCGGCTCGTGCCGCGAGGCCGGGACGTGTGACCCTGCGACGGGGGCGTGCTCCGGGCCACCCTCTGCCGACGGTACCCCTTGCGACGACGGCAACGCGTGCACCCGCGTCGACTCCTGCGTCGCCGGAGCCTGCGCGGGCTCCAGCCCCGTGGTGTGCACTGCCCAGGACGCGTGCCACGTCGTGGGAACGTGCAACCCCACGACGGGCGTCTGCACGAACCCGCCCGCCACCAATGGCACGCCGTGCAGCGACGGCCTGACCTGTACGGTGGCGGACGCATGCACCGGGGGCGTCTGCGGCGGTTCCGCGCGCAACTGCGCGGACGGTGTCGCGTGCACCCTCGATTCGTGCTCCGAGGCGCTGGGCGGCTGCGTGAACGACACGTCCACGTGCGCGTGCACGACCAGTGCCGACTGCAACGACGGCAACCCGTGCAACGGCACCGAGACGTGCAACCTGGCGACCAACACGTGCGCGGCGGGCGCACCCGTCAACTGCAGCGCCTTCACGGACGACTGCAACACGGGGCAGTGCAATCCGGCGACGGGCGCCTGCCAGGCCGTGCCTCGCCTGGACGGGACGGTGTGCGACGACGCCGATGCGTGCACTCAGACCGACCGGTGTCAGGCGGGTGTCTGCACCGGATCGAACGGGGTCGTCTGCGTGGCGCAGAGCCAGTGCCACGTGGCCGGCACGTGCAACCCCGCCACCGGCACCTGCACGAACCCTCCGAAGGCCAACGGCTCGGCGTGCAGCGACGGCAACGCCTGTACCCAGACGGACACGTGTCAGGGCGGCGCGTGTACGGGGGCGAATCCGGTGACGTGCACGGCCCTCTCGCAGTGCCACGACGTCGGGACGTGCAACCCGACGACGGGCGCGTGCACGAACCCGCCGAAGGCGAACGGGTCGGTCTGCGCGGACGGCAATGCCTGCACCCAGACGGACACGTGCCAGGGTGGAGTCTGCGCCGGTTCGAACCCGGTGGTGTGTACGGCACAGTCGCAGTGCCACAACGTGGGGACGTGCAACACGACGACGGGGGTGTGCACGAACCCGCCGAAGGCGAACGGTTCGGCGTGCAACGACGGCAATGCGTGCACGCAGACGGACACCTGTCAGTCGGGCTCGTGTACGGGCGCGAGCCCGGTGGTGTGCACGGCGCAGTCGCAGTGCCACGACGTGGGGACGTGCAACACGACGACGGGGGTGTGCACGAACCCGCCGAAGGCGAA
>CAZARU010000045.1:0-30852 GCA_964487605.1 uncultured Polyangiaceae bacterium | reverse complement strand
GCACGGCGCAGTCGCAGTGCCACGACGTGGGGACGTGCAACACGACGACGGGGGTGTGCACGAACCCGACGAAGGCGAACGGCACGGGCTGCAACGACGGCAATGCGTGCACGCAGACGGACACGTGTCAGGGGGGCTCGTGCACGGGGTCGAGCCCGGTGGTGTGCACGGCGCAGTCGCAGTGCCACGACGTGGGGACGTGCAACACGACGACGGGGGTCTGCACGAACCCGACGAAGGCGAACGGCACGGTCTGCAACGACGGCAATGCGTGCACGCAGTCGGACACGTGTCAGGGGGGCTCGTGTACCGGCGCGAGCCCGGTAGTGTGCACGGCGCTGTCACAGTGTCACAACGTCGGGACGTGCAACGTGACGACCGGCGTGTGCACGAATCCGCCGAAGGGCAGCGGCGCGAGCTGCAACGACGCCAACGCGTGCACGACGGGCGAGACGTGCAACGGGTCGGGTTCGTGCACCGGCGGGACCGCCGTGGTGTGCCCGCCGCCGTCGAACCAGTGCCGCCAGATGGCGTGCAACGTCGCCGTGGGCTGCCAGGAGTCCAACAAGCCCAACGGGACGGCGTGCAACGACGGGACGCTCTGCACGCAGATCGATCAATGCTCGGGCGGGAGCTGCGCCGGAACGGATCCGCGCGTCAACGCCAACTTCGACTGGGCCGACGACCCGGGTGGCAGCGGCAGCGGTCCGGACTCCATGGACGTCTTCTCGTACGGTGACGGGACGCTCGGCACGGTCGGTTCCTACCGCGGCACCCTCTCGTTCTGGGATCCGGCGCCGCAGAGCCTCGGACTGCCCGTCGGATGCCGCGACGGGCTCTACCTGGCTGCGTACCGGGAGCTCGGTGGCGTGGCGTTCCTGCAGAACGTCGGGTGTGCCCGGGACAACGGACAGACCCAGGGCGACTTCACGGTGACGCACGCGGCGGTTCACCCCGACGACAGCTTCACGATCGTCGGCAGCTTCATCGGGCGCGCGGAGTGGGGGCAGCCGGGTGACGTCTACTCGCTGGCGAACACGCGAAGCGAGCTCTTCGTCGCTCGCTATCGCCCGGACGGGAAGATCGCCTGGGTGGCGCGCGCCGTTCCCGGCGGCAGCGCGACCATCGATTCCGTGGCGACGCTCGATGACCTCACGACGGTCGTGGTCGGGAGCAACGACGAGAACATGGACGTCCGTGACGCCGCCGACGCCTCCTGGGTCACGGTGGAAGGCCCGGGCGTTTGGAGCGCTCGCTTCCGTGACGACGGCGCGGGGATCTTCGGCTCCCGCGTCGTGCATCCGGTCAACTCCGGCGTCGTGACGGCCCGCGCGGTGTTCGGCAACGATGGCGGCCGCTGGGTGATGACCGGCGGCTTCGACGGCCAGTGGAAGTTCGGCCCCGGTGGTGAGCTGACCCAGGCCAGCCAGGGCGCCGCCGACGTCTGGGTGCTGTCGCTCAAGCCGAGCGGTTCGTTCGAGTGGGCGGCGCGAATCGGTTCCGACGGTTCGGACGCCCCCGGCGACGTCACACGCCTCGCGGGCGGCGCCGTGATGGTCGTCGCGGACACGCTGGGCAAGACGCCGAGCGTGAGCGACCCGACGCAGAGCGTGCTCCTGAGGGAGATCACGAGCGCGCTCTCGGCGACGCACGTTCTGCGGTTCGAGCTCGACGGGAAGGTGACGCGCGCCGCGCTCGCCGCGAACGGCAACGGGTCGTCTCGAGGGTGGCAGGTGGGTACCGACGCCCTCGGGCGCGTCACGGTCGTCGGCACGTTCGGATCGCCGATCTCGCTCTACGGCGACGTCGGCTTCGGCGCAGGGCCTCCATCGGGAGCCCCCTTCAAGACGCTGACAGGTGTCGGTCCGCGGACGCTCTGGGTGGCGCGCGCCGACGAGGGTTGCCGCCTGCAGTGGGCGGTGTCGGCGCGCGGCGACGGGAGCGACATGACCGTGGTCGCCGGCTGGGACGTGGTGCAGACCGATCATCCGTCGCTGTCGATCTCCCTGGGTGGCATGTTCCGTCGCACCGCGACCTTCGGCGATCAGGTGCCCGAGGTCCTCGTGCCGGCGAACGCGAGCGGCTCCCCGTTCGTCGTCCACCTGAACTCCGAGGCGGAGTACGACTACTGCCCGTGAAGCCGTGGCCGGGCGCTCGACTCAGAGCGCGTCGAAGAAGGCGAGGGCGTCCCTGGGGCTCCGTGTTCGGTGCAGGATGCGCAGGGTGGCCAGCTCGACCACGAACGAGCTCTCCCGAGCGGAGAAGGACCGGACGATCTGCATGCCGCCGCCGTCCGGATCGCGGACGGTGGTGAAGGGGATCGAGAAGGACCCGATCCAGGAATCGAGGTGCGACGCCTCGGCCTGAACGGAGTGCGAGCCGCCCTCCGCCAGGAGCTCCACGAAGTGGAGGCGGTCTGCGTAGGCCGGGTACTGGGCGACCATGTCACGGGCCGCCGCCTTGCAGCCGCTTCACGTGAACCCCGAGACGTGGAGGAGCGCATGGTCGTGGACCGCGCGGTCCCGCAGGACGCCGAGGGAGAGCGCTTCCAGCGGTGCGGCATACGCCAGGGCTTCGGTGCCGTCGGAGACGTAGCCCTCGAGCGCCAGATCCGGCACCGTGGCTCCCACGGATGCCCCGTACGGTCCGGGCGGGTAGCCCGGCGAGGTCGCGTCGAACACCGGGGCGCCAGCGGAGCCCGCAGCACCGGCGCTGCCGCCCAGCCGTTCCTGACCGGGGGTCCCGCCGCACGCAGGCGTTGCGAGGATCAGGACGGTGATCAGGACGAGTCTCACGGAGGTGCTCCTACGCCGGACCCCGTGGCCCGGCCATCGAAATTACCTGAGCGGCTCGTCGCGAAGCCGTCTCCTCGAGCGGCGGCACCGGGTGGCCCGCCTCCTGCACTCTGCCGCCGCGTGCATGGGTCGCGCTTCACAGATCGCGCAATTCCTTCGTTCCCGAGGCGAATTGGTCCATTCGGGTCGCTCCTCTTGCGCGAGGTGACGTGAGGCGGCTCGAGGTGGCGTTTCTCGTCGCGGGCCTCGGCTCGGGAGCCGCATTCGGCCTAGGGGCGTACACCTTCGCCTACGCGGACGGCGGTTCGTACCTGCGCGACGACCCCGCGGCGTGCGCCAACTGCCACGTCATGAGCGAGCACCTCGCAGGGTGGACGAAGTCGAGCCATCGGTCCGTGGCCACCTGCAACTCGTGCCACACGCCCGGCGACTTCGTCGGAAAGTGGACGACCAAGGCGTCGAACGGGTTCTGGCATGCCTTCGCCTTCACCACCGGCGACTTTCCGGAGCCGCTCCGCATCCGAGAGCGGAACGCGACCGTCGTCGAGGGAGCCTGTCGCGACTGCCACGCCCCGATGGTCGAAGGCCATGGCACGTCGTCCGGCGAGCCCTGCGTCCGCTGCCATCACTCCGTGGGACACCCGCGATGAAACGAGCGCCATGACCGACACCAAGCCCCCTCCGTCCCTCGGCGCTCCGGTGCGCAGACGCTCGCTCGTCCGCGCGCTCGTGATCGCCGGAGTCACCGTGGTCATCGCGGCCCTCTCCGCGGCGCTGCTCGTGAACGTCGTTGCGCGCAAGGAAGAGGCGAAGAACCCGTTCTTTCGCGTCGTGGAGCTGGACGACGACACCGAGGACCCTGCCGTGTGGGGTCGAAACTTTCCTCAGCACTACGACGCCTATCGCCGAACCGTCGATCAGACCCGGACGCGCTTCGGGGGCAGCGAAGCTCTCCCGCGCACACCCACCGAGGCGGACCCGCGCGTCGTCGTGTCGCAGTCGCGCATCGAGGAGGACTCGCGGCTGAAGACGCTCTGGGCGGGGTACGCGTTCGCCGTGGATTTTCGCGAAGAGCGCGGGCACGCGTTCATGCTCGAAGATCAGACGTTCACCGAGCGGCAGCGCGTGGCGAAGCAGCCGGGTACCTGCCTTCACTGCCACGCGTCGGTGTACGTTCCCTACAAGAAGCTCGGCAACGGCGACGTCATGGCCGGCTTCGCGGCGATGAACCAGAAGCCCTATGCCGAGGCGCGCAAGCTCGTGACCCACCCGGTGACGTGCATCGATTGCCACGATGCGACCACGCTGCGCCTCAGGGTGACGCGTCCGGCGTTCATCGAAGGCATCCGCGCCTACGAGGCTCTCCAGGGAAAGACGGACTTCGACGTCAATCGTGACGCGACGCACCAGCAGATGCGGAGCTACGTGTGCGGACAGTGCCACGTCGAGTACTACTTCCAGGGCAAGGAGAAGCGGCTCGTCTATCCGTGGAAGAAGGGCCTGCGCGTCGAGGACATTTACGCGTACTACGCCGAACGGGGGTTCTCCGACTGGACGCACGCGAAGACGGGGGGTGGTGTGCTGAAGGCGCAGCATCCGGAGTTCGAGCTCTGGAGCCAGGGCGTGCACGCGCGATCCGGAGTCGCCTGCGCCGACTGCCACATGCCCTACCAGCGGCAGGGCGCGCACAAGGTCACCGACCATCACGTCAGGAGCCCCATGCTCATGGTCGATCGCGCGTGCCAGGTGTGTCATCGCTGGCCCGAGGACGAGCTTCGCGCGCGCGTCGAACGCATACAGGAGACGAGCCACGAGCTCCGGGGGCGCGCACTCGACGCGGTGGTGGCGCTGATCGGGGACTTCGACGGGCCAGCGGGACGGAGCGCTCCCGAGGCGGCGCTCGCCGAAGCTCGGGAGCACCACCGCAAGGCGACGTTCTTCGTGGACTTCGTCGAAGCGGAGAACTCGACGGGCTTCCATGCGCCGCAGGAGGCGGCGCGAATCCTCGCCGTGGCAATCGACCATGCGCGTCGAGGTCAGCTCGCGCTGCGCGCCGCTGCGCCGATGGATGGTGGGAGCAACGATCGCGACGCAGGCCCGTCGACCTCGCCCTAGAACTCCACGCCCGCGATGACACGGCGTGACGCGGAACGGCGGGGTGGCGCCTCGGTGGCGCGAGGGTCCACGAGCCACAGGACGACGCCGGTGGCTGCGACGATCGCGCCGCCGACCAGGAGCGTGGTCGAGGCGGTCGCGAGACCGCGCGCGGCGTCCTGCTCGGCCTCGACCTCCCTGCGGCGGCCCTCCGGACACGTCCGGTCCACGCACGACGCGGGGAGCGACACGATGGTGTCGTCGCCCTTGCGCAGCGCGAGGACGCCGAACACGCCGCCGGCGAGGAGCGCGGCGCCGCCCGTCGCTGCGAGCACGACCCCGGGCACGTAGGGACCACGGTTCGTCGCGGACGGGGCCTCCACTGCGCGCCTCGCGCTCGCCGGGGCGAGCACGAGCTCGACGGTGCGCTGGGCGGCGCCCGCGGTCAGCGTCAGCGTCCTGGTCGTCTCGCGCCCGGCCTCGGTCGCCGAAAAGCGGTGCGTGCCCGGATCCAGGTCGAGCACGACGCCGGCCTTCGCGGCTCGTCCGTCCACCGTGAGGCGCGTCGCAGCGGTCGCACCGCGTATCGAGACGACCACGCGTGGGAGTGCCGCGTCGATGGCGGTGAGCTCGGCGGCGCCGTCGCGCTTTGCCGCGTGCCACTGCTCCGGCGCGGACGCCGGAAGGTCCTCCGCGGCGAGCCTCGCGAACACCCGCCGCGCGTCCTTCCAGCGGTTCAGGTTGCGCAGACAGCGCGCCTCGTAGAGCACGAAGACCGGCGAGTGATATAGCGCTTCCGCCGTCCGAAACCGCGCGAGCGACTCCTCCCAGCGGCCCTGCTCGTACAGCTCCACACCACGCTCCCCTTCCTCGATGGCGGTCGCGCCCGCCGGGACGTCCGCCAGCGCGGCGGGAACGGCGAGTCCCACGCACGCCGCCACGAGCAGCCCCGCCAGACGTCGTCCCGACATCAGTCACCCTTCGGAACGGGCAGTGCGTCGAGCGCGCCGCTGCACCCGTCGCCCCCGAGGCCGGCTTTCACGACGATCCAGTTGAAGTGCGCCGCCACCAGAAACTCCGGCGGCGCGCCGCCCGCGTCGGGGTCCTGCGGCGCGACCACTGCGGCAGAGAGCCCGACCTCCACGGCGCCGGCAGGGAGGGTGTACCGCGCCGGGCCCGGGATCTGCTTCCAGGCGTTGATCGGATCGGCCTCGCGGTGGTCGCGGTAATAGTAGGCGACGACCGACTCCTGCCGGCAGACGGCGAGGTCCGCTTCGCCGTCGTCGCCGATGTCGTCGAGCGAGAAGCGCGGCGCCGCACCGTCCGTGGCCAGGCCGCTTCCCGCGCGAACTCGAGCGCGCGCGGTGGGCGGATCGGGAGCTTCGTCCACGCACTGCTCGTCGCGGCGCGCCTCGTCGGCGAAGTACGGGCCCAGCTCGACCGTCGCCCACACCGTCGCGTCGTCCGGGGACCTCAGGACGACGCTCGCGAAGTTCGAGTCGGGGATGCAGTGGTCGGCGTTCACCTTGCCGAGGGCCTCGACGCGCGCCGCGAAGACGAAGTCGCCGTCGATGCGTCGGAGCAGGGCCGGGGCCTGCTCGGCGTCGGTCCACGCGCCGTAGTCGCCCAGGTGAATCACGAGATCCCCGTCGTCGACGAAGAGCCGCTGGGCGTCCGAATCCCCCGCGCGCACGTTCTGGATCTGCCAGCACTTGTCGAGGAGGTCCTTGCGCCCACCGCGAAACTCCTCCTGGTACGGCGACGAAGGCTCCACGCAGCGCTCGTAGCGGACGTCGAGGTCGAGCAGGCCTTCGCATCCGGCGAGCAGCGGGACGACCGTCGCCAGCGGCGAGACCGGCACGCGCCACGTCATGGCGCGAGCCTACCACGCAGGCAGCGTGGTTCAGCGCAGCTTGTGGCGACGAAGCAGCTCGTTCAGGTGCGAGCGCGCCATCTGCCCCTCGCGGGCGGCGCGTGCGACGTTGCCGCCCGTCTTCGTCAGGAGGCGTTCGAGGTACACGCGCTCGAAGTCCTCGACCACCCGTGCGCGGACGTCGGCGTACGGGCCGTCCCAGCTAGGGTGGTCCGGGGCCCCGACGCCGTCGTTCGGGGACGTCGTTCCGAGCAGCGTCGCCGGTTCGCCCATCGCGAGCGTGGCCTGCACGTAGTTCTTGAGCTCGCGCACGTTGCCCGGCCAGGGATGACGTCGCAGCTCCTCCAGCGCGCTCGCCCCGATCACGTCCTGCACGTCGCCGGTGAAGCCCTCCTCTCGAAGGAAGTGCTCGACGAGGATCGGCAGGTCGGCGATGCGCTCACGCAGAGGCGGAACGTCCAGGGTGACCACCGCCAGACGGTAGTAGAGGTCGAGGCGGAACCGCCCGGAGTTCACCTCGGTCCGGAGATCGCGATTCGTCGCGGCGACGACCCGCACGTCCACGTCGATCTCGCTCCGCCCGCCGACCCGGCAGAAGCGCTGGCGCTCCAGCGCGCCGAGGAGCGTGGGCTGAAGCTCGAGCGGCAGCTCGCCAATCTCGTCGAGGAAGAGCGTGCCGCCATTGGCGAGCTCGAACGCACCGGTGCGCTGGGCCACTGCGCCCGTGAAGGCGCCCTTCTCGTGCCCGAACAGCTCGGAGGCGACGAGCGTGGGCGTCACCGCGCCGCAGTCCACCGTCACCATGGGCCCTGCCGCTCGCGGGCTCGCGTCGTGCAGGGCCCGCGCGAGCAGCTCCTTGCCGGTCCCCGACTCTCCGATCAGGAGGACCCCGACGCTGCTCTGCGCGACGCGTCCAATCTGGCTCATGAGGCGCCGCATGATCTGCGTGCGCCCTCGAAGCGCCCCGAGCTGGTCCTCGTCGTGCAGTTCCACCGTCGAGGGGACCCCTGCGCCGACCGAGATCGTCGTGGCGCCGAGTCGCAGCACGGTCCCCGGGGGGACGGTGCACGTGTCGATGCGGATGGCGCCGACGAATGTCCCGTTCGTCGAGCCGAAGTCCGTCACCCGAATGCCGTCGGCGACGGCCTGCACCCGCAGGTGGTAGCGGGACACGGTCTCGTCGCGCACGACGAGGGCGTTGTCGGCCGCCGTGCCGACCGTCCCCTGGTCACCCTCCCACGTGGCGGCGCCGGCCCCGCCCGCGACGGTCAGCGCCACCGTTCGGACGGGCATGGCGTCCGGCAGGCGAAGCGCGCGAGTGGACGAGGCCTCGGATCCCACGGTGCGAGGATAGTCCGGCGGCTGGTCGCTGGGCACGGCGTGGAGCCGGAGGCGGGCTTTTCACGGCGCTGCAGTCCGGCGGGGCCGGTCCGTACCGGTCGAGGGTGGAGCCCCATGGCTGGTCTCCTCGCCACCGTCGCGGTAGCGCTCACACATGTCGTCGCACCCCACGAATTTCGCCGGCAACGTCATCACGGCGCTGCGCGAGGCCATCGAGCAGAAGATCCCCGACTCCCAGGCCGAGGTGAGCGGCGGGGGCGGACACTTCACCATCGTGGTGACCTCACCCGCGTTCGCGGGCAAGGGGACCCTCGAGAGTCAGCGCATGGTCTACGGCGCCATCACTCACCTGATGACCGGCGACGCACCGCCCGTGCACGCCGTCGACAGCCTGAAGACGCGGACTCCGCCCACCCAGTGACCTCAGGCGGTCCCGAGCCGAAGTCTCGCGTCACTCGGCGATGGAGAAGCTCCACCCCAGCGTGACCGAGCTGCCCGTGAAGGCCGGCACCCGGGCGCGTCGGAACGCGGCGGACACACAGCTTCCGACGTCGGTGCCCGCGAACTTGCCGCCGACGGCCGCGCTCGACACGGCGCCGCTCGGTTCGAACGTCACGCTGACCCGACCCGAGCCGCTGGGTCCTCCCGCGCGCTTGCAACCCGCTGCCGCCCGGGAGGCCGTGCCGAGGGCGGCCATCATGGCGCCTCGATTGACCGGACCGCGCTCGCCAGCTGGCGGCACCGGATCTTCGCTCGCCGGTGGTTCGGTCCTTGCCGTGGGGGCGGTCGCGGGGACGGGGGCGACTTCCTTGGCGGGCGTCTTCGCCGTTTCCTCCAGCCGAACGGCCTCCTCGCGTCGAGCGGCGCGGTCGCCCGGTGTGGACTCGCGCTCGACCCGCGCACTCCTGGCGTCGGCTTCCTGAACGACCTCCAGGTCGTCGATGCTCGACGCGTGGCCGGGCCTCTTCGTGGGCTCGGCGCCGGCGCTCTCCTCGTGCGGCGCCGTGCCGAGGGCGCGGAAGAGCGCGGTGGCGTCTGCGCGGTCGTCGGAGTCCAGGAGACGGAGGCCCGCCAGCGTGCCGACGACGCCCGCGAGCACTCCGAGCACGAACGTGGCCCCGAGGAGCGCGCGTGGCGCACGTGGTGCGTGGATCGAGCGCTCGGGCGCCGAGGGGTGGGAGCTGGTCACCGTCTGTGTGCCGAATCCGGTCGAGCTGCGCTCGGAGGGCGGCACGAACTGCGCCACTCCGCTGGCGGAAGGGCTCGACGCCCAGGACCGACTGTCGGACTCGAGGCCGACCTCGCTGACGCTGACGCTGCTGATGTCCTCCGCCGTGAGCGTCGGCGCGGACCGCGCCAGGCCCGAACCGGCGCCGCCGCGCTTGGCCAGCTCGGCTCGAACGGCCTCCCGGAGCTGCTCGAGACGGCGCCGCAGCACGCGGCGCAGCAGACCCGAGACGCCGGCGCGGGGAACCACGACACGCGCCTCCACCAGATACCCTTCGAGGGCAGCGCGCATCTCGTCGGCCGTCTGGTAACGGTCGCCTGGGTCGCGCCGCAGCGCCCGCTCGACGACCCTCGCGAGTGCGGCCGGGTACTTCGGATCGAACTCGAGCGGGCTCGGGATCTTCGCCGACCGGACGAGATCGATGCTGTGGTGTCGGTCGCGCCCCGCGAAGAGCCGCTGGCCCGTCGTCAGCTCGAACAGGACGATTCCGAGCGAGAACACGTCGCTGCGGCGATCGAGCTTCTGCCCGTGCGTCTGTTCTGGCGACATGTAGCCGAACTTTCCCCGAACGCGGCCTTCGTCCAGCTCGCTCATGGCGCCCGCGGCGCTGGCGACGCCGAAGTCCACGACCTTCACCACCCCGTCGAGACCGATGAGGATGTTGTGCGGCGACACGTCGCAGTGCACGAGGCCGCGAAGCTCGCCGTCCCAGCCTCGTAGCTCGTGTGCCGCGTGCAGGCCAGCCGCCGCGTCGGCGATCACCCGGGCGGCGATCTCCACCGGGATGGGCTTACGCTCCTCGGCGGCCCGGATGATCGTCCTGAGCGAGTCGCCGACCACCCACTCGAGCGCCATGAAGAGCGCGCCGTCCTCCTCGCCGACCTCGTGGACCTTCGCGACGTTCGGGTGGTCGATGCTTCGCGCGAGCTGCCCCTCGTCGAGGAACATGGACCGAAAGTTCGGGTCGCGACCGAGCTCGGGAAGCATGGCCTTGATGGCGACGAGCTCCTCGCGATGGGCGCCGTCTGCGGCGCGAAGCGCCACCCAGACGCTGGCCATGCCGCCGCGTCCGACCTCGACCAGCAGGTCGTGGCGCCCGAGTCGCGCGCCGGCCTTGAGCTCGCCTGGCATGGTCTCGCCAGGCTAGCGCCGAACCTCCCCGTGCGGGGTGGTCTCGTCCAGCGCGCCGCAGCGACGCATCGACCCCGTCGCCCTAGCCTGCGATACTCGAACGATGTCGATTCCGCCGGGTCCGCCGCTGCCCATGGCGATCCAGACGGTGGCCTGGGTCGGCAGGCCGATCCCCTTCATGAACTGGTGCCACAAGCACTGGGGCGACGTCATTCGCCTCAAGCTTCAGCCCATGGACGTCGTCCTGGTGTCCGACCCGGACACGATCCGGCGGGTCTTCACCGGCGACGCGGACGAGTTCAGAGCCGGTGAGGTGAACGTCATCCTGGAGCCGCTGGTCGGCTCCCACTCCGTGCTCCTGCTCGACGGTGCCGAGCACATGCGCCACCGCAAGTTGCTGCTGCCCGCCTTCCACGGTGAGCGGATGCGCCTGTACGCGCAGACCATGCAGGAGATCACCGAGCGCACCGTCGGTGAGTGGGGCGACGGCGAGACCATCGCCCTGCACCCCCACATGCAGAGCATCACGCTGGAGGTGATCCTGCGCACCGTCTTCGGCGTCGACGAAGGAGCCGGGCTCGTCGAGCTGCGGGATCAGCTCCGGCGCGTCCTCGGCGTCGTGGATTCCCCGGCGAGCTCGTTCCTGCTGGTGCCCGCGTTTCGGCGCAAGCTCGGGCCGTGGGCTCCGTGGGATCGCTTCGTCGCCGAGCTCGAGCGCGCCAACGCGCTCATCTACCGGGAGATCGCTCGACGCCGCGCGTCCTCGGCGTCGTCGGCGGAGCGGAGCGACATGCTCTCGATGCTGCTCGAGGCCCGCGACGAAGCGGGCGCGCCGCTCTCGGACGTGGAGCTGCGCGACGAGCTCGTCACGGCCCTCGTCGCCGGCCACGAGACGACCGCCACGGCGCTGTCCTGGGCGTTCGAGCGAATCCTCGCGACGCCCGAGGTGTACGCGCGCGTGCGCGAGGAGCTCTCGGCCGTCCTCGGCGGCGGTCCACTCCTCGCGGAGCACCTCGGGCGCCTCGAGTATCTCGACGCGACGATCAAGGAGGTGCTCAGGCTCCGTCCCGTGATTCCGATGGTGGGCCGAAAGCTCCACGCACCCCTGCGCATCGGGGAGTGGGAGATCCCTCCCGGGTTCGCCGTGGCGCCGAGCATCTACCTCACGCACCGTCGTCCGGACGTGTATCCCGATCCGGAGGCGTTCCGACCGGAACGATTCCTCGGGAAGCGACCCGATCCGTACTCGTGGCTACCGTTCGGGGGCGGCGTCCGCCGCTGCCTCGGCATGGCGTTCGCGCTCTACGAGATGAAGGTCGTGATGGCGACGGTGCTCGCTCGAGTCTCCCTGGAGCTGGCGCAACCCGCCCCCATACGGACGGTGAGACGGGCGATCACCTTCAGTCCCGAGGGCGGCACGCGCGTGAGGACGCGCCGCCGCGAACATCGGCTCGGGGCGACCCTGCGCGGGAGCCACGCGTCGGCGCAATCGACCGCGTGAACGCTCGCGTTCCGCGCCGGGCCGCGCCAGGATGACGGCCATGAGCATCGGACGCAACGACCCGTGCCCCTGCGGGTCAGGGAAGAAGTACAAGAAGTGCTGCGTGGCCAGGGACGAAGCAGCGCGCGCGGCCGAGAGCGCGGCGAAAGCGGCTGCCCCGGCGCCAGCGGTGACGACAGCGCGGCCCGGCCGGCGTGCGGGCGTCAAGGGATCCTCCGTGCCGTCCGCCGACGCCGACCCTCGGAGGCGCCAGGTACGAGGACCGAATGCGACGCGGTTGCCACGACGCCGCGCGGTCTGACGCTCTCGAAGACTTGCAGCAGCGCGCCGCTCGTCTCGACAATTCGCGAAGCGTCCGCCAGAGTAGGCTCGCGACATGCGTTGCTTCGCGTTGCTTCTGGTTGCGGTCGCTTGCTCTGCGACGACCCGAACGGTGAATCCTGAATCCGACGGTGGCGCAGGCGAAGGTGGTGCAGCGGGATCTGGAGGGAGCGCAGGGAGTTCGGCGGGACTCGGGGCGACGGCTGGAGCGGGTGGCTCGTCGGGTGCGGCCGGGTCGGGTGCATCCTCGGGCGCTGCGGGAGCGGGTGCCGCTGCAGGTTCGAGCGGCGCGGCGGGCCTCGACGCGGCCGGCGGGAGCGCTGCAGATGGCGCTTCGGGGGGCGGGGCCGGCGTCGGTGGAGCCGACTCCGGCGCCGATGCCTCCTCGCTGCCCTGCGACCCGGCGTTCTCGTTCAGCCACGATCCCATCACGGCTGGCGTCTCGTTCGACGTGACGTTCCGAGCCACCGAGGGCTACACGGACATCGCGCTGCTCATCACTGGACCCGGCGCCCCAACGACCCAGTTCGTCAGCGGCGGCGGAGCGCCTCCCGACGTCGCGTGGATCCACACCGTCAGCGGGCACGGTGCCGGCACGCACCAGCTCACCTTCGTCAAGGAGAAGGTGTCCGGATCCGCCGGGGTCGTCGTGGGTCGGTGCACGATACTGGTGGCGGGCCCGCCCTAGCGAGCAGCGAACCCGGAGCCCGCCCTGGTTCGCCGCCTCGGTCCGTCCCGCACGCCTGTCAACTCAGGACAAGCCAAACTTTACTCATGAGTAAAGTTGGATTAACCAAAGTTTACCGTGCATCGCTCGACCGCACAGCGTTACCTGTCGCAGCCGATTTCGGCCGATCTGGCGGAGAAGATGGTCTTCCTCAGTGGCCCGCGCCAGGTTGGAAAGACCACGCTGGCGCTCGATCTGCTCGGCGCGTCGGGGCCGACTCACCCGGCGTACATGAGCTGGGACGACCCCCGCGCACGCTCGGCGATTCGGGCGGGCGAGCTCCCTGCGCGTCAACCGCGCATCGTGCTGGACGAGATCCACAAGTACGCTCGATGGCGAAACGCCGTCAAAGGCATGTGGGACACGCGCGCGCGCGGCCAATCCTTTCTCGTCACCGGCTCTGCACGCCTCGACGTGTATCGACGGGGTGGCGACTCGCTCCAGGGCCGCTACCATGCGTACCGTCTTCATCCGTTCTCGGTGGGTGAGCTGGGCGGTGGGCGCGACGCCGTCGACGCGCTCCTGCGCTTCGGCGGTTTCCCCGAGCCGCTTCTGCGCGGTTCGGAGAAGCACTGGCGCAGGTGGCAGCGCGAGCGCATCGACCGCGTGGTGCGCGAGGACGTTCGCGACCTCGAGAGAGTGCGCGAGCTCTCCCTCATCGAGTTGCTCGTAGATGCGCTTCCCGCGCGCGTCGGCGCGCCGCTGTCCGTGAAGAACCTGCGCGAAGATCTGGAAGTGGCACACGACACCGCGGAGCGATGGCTCGCGATCCTGGAGAACCTCTACGTGTGTTTTCGCATCCCGCCCTTCGGCGCACCGCGGATCCGCGCGGTGAAGAAGGAACAGAAGCTGTACCTGTGGGATTGGTCGGCGGTGGAGGAGCCAGGACCACGTTTCGAGAACATGGTGGCGTCCCACTTGCTCAAGCTCTGCCACTACGTGCAAGACACCGAAGGACACCGCATGGAGCTGCGCTTCCTCCGAGACACCGACGGTCGAGAAGTGGACTTCGTCGTGCTTCGGGACCGCAAGCCACTCTTCGCCGTGGAAGCGAAGGTCGCCGATCGGGGAATCAGCCCGGCAATGGGGTACTTTCGCGAGCGAGTGCGGATCCCCGCGTTCTACCAGGTCCACCTCGGCGACAAGGACGTCCGCGTTGACGGCGTCCGTCAGCTCCCCTTCGGCACGTTCTGCGCTGAGGTGGGCGTGCCCTAGTGTGGGAGTCTCCGTCATCTCTCCTATCAACGGTTCGGCGGCTCGGCAGGTCACCGCGGACACCGTGGCTTCGTACACGCGGGGTGCCGGCGAGCCCCCCGCCCGTCAACGACGCGGTGCTCGCCCCGACAGCGCCACGCGCTATGGTCCCCGCCGAGATGTCCTACCAGATCGATCACCTCGTCCTCTGGGTCGCCGACGCGCAGCGCGCACTCGACTTCTACGTCACCGTCCTGGGCCTCTCTGCCGTGCGTGCGGAAGAGTTTGCGGCCGGCAAGGCACCGTTTCCGAGCGTGCGCGTTCGTGAGGGCACCATCCTCGACCTGATGCCGGCGCCTGCCGCTCAGTTCGCGCGTTACTTCACCGGTGAAACCGTGCCGACCGCCGCGGGGCAGCCGATCAACCACGTGTGCCTCTCGATGAGCGGCGCCGAGCACGACGCCCTGGCGGAGCGACTGCAGTCGGCGGGCGTGCCGACTCATCGAGTCGGCGAGGAGTCCTTCGGCGCGCGCGGGAACTCCGCCCACTGGTTCTACTTCCAGGACCCGGACGGGAACGTCATCGAGGCGCGACACTACGACGGACCGTAGGCGGCGCGCGTAGTGCGTGAGGCGGCCAGACCCTCCGTTTCGCGATCTCGTCCGGATTCGCCGGCGACTCGAGCATGGGCCAGTAGTCGGCGTACGAATCGAGGAATTCTCGCCGTCAGGAAACCGAAACGAACCCGCCGCGCACACGCCGTTCTTGCAGAGCGTGACGCGCACCGCGTACGGGGCGCGACGCTGCACCTCCAGGACTTCTTCCCATCGGACACCGCTGTGGCAACCGATGAAGAAGCAGGTGATGTTCCGCGACGGATGGCTCAGCGACGGCGTGTCCCCGCACCCGGGGGCTCGGCCTACCGTGAGCGCCAACTCGAGCTGGCAACTGCCCCGATCGCTCAGCCACGACTCCGGCGACGGCGACGCGTTCCCTCCTCGGCGATGGTCGCGACGATGGCCTCGAAGTCCCGTCGCAGGTCCTTGGCCGTCTTGGCGTTGCCCGACGCCAGCGCGATAGCATGAGGGCCACGCTCGACCAGGGGAAGCAGCTCCAGGTGAGCGTCTCGCAGATAGGGCAGGACGAGGTCGCGCCGAAACGGAGAACGGCTCCTGCGCGCGACTGCCGCGATGCGGAGCAGGTCCATGGCATCCTTGTCGCCCTTGGAGCTGCCTCGCCGATCGGCGAAGGCTTCCAGCTTCAGCACCAGCAGGTGCTCGAGCGAGGAGACTCGGATTCCGCCGACCACCACCGACTCGGCGATGACTGCGTCGTACGGAACGATGAGCGACGACTGCCGCTCGGTGTAGATGTCGAACTCGAAGCCCCGCTTCACCATCTGGTGCTTGCTCAGCCGGCGATTCGCGGTGACCTGCTCGATGTCGCGCAGGTCCCCCATGTCCGCGAGGGAGACGTAGAAGTCCGCGTCGTGCGTGAAGGCTGCCAGACCCTCCGTTTCGCGATGGTTCTTCGCGTGCAGGTAGACGGCGATCCCGCCGATGAACGCGATGCCATCGGGGAACATCTCGGCGACCTCCGCGCAGGTGGCCAGCAGCGTCTGGAAATCGGCGGTTTCCATGGGAGAGTATTTTGCGTTACAGTAACGAAAAATGTCAACTCCGCTGTTCTTTCCGCCAGCTTCCCTCGTCCGGAAGATCGACGTTCGTGGATCTCGCACCGTTCGCGAACTCCTCGCGCTCGCCGGTGCGGAGTGCCGCGCGAGCGGTCCGTGGACCGAGCGGCGCGTGGTCCTGGCCCCCGGCGAGATCGGCATCGCCCGGGAGCCCGGCGAATGGGGCACGGTTCGGATCGGGACGCCGGCGAATCTCGGGCCCGTAGGCCGAGCCCGATTCGCGGTCTGCGCGCTCGCCTACGGCATCGGCGACCTCGTGTGCCGCGAGAGCATCCGTGGTCGCCCCTGGACGCGGCCGCGACCGCCTCGCGGTCGTCCCCGCAGCGGCACCGCGCGGAGCAACCGTGAGCGCCAGCGCGCTCACCGTGAGCGCCGCTGAGCGTCGAAGGCTAGAGTCCGTCGCCAGTGGACGCCGACATCCTGGTCGTCGGAGCGGGGCTGGCCGGTCTCAGCGCCGCCGAGCGCCTTCACCGAGCCGGGCGGGACGTCGTCGTCCTCGAAGCGCGTGCGCGTGTCGGCGGGAGGGTTCACTCGACCTCCATCGAGGGCGGGCTTCGTGTCGACCTCGGCGGGCAGTGGATCGGTCCGGGGCAGGACCGCATGTACGAGCTTGCTCGTGCCGCCGGCGTGCCGATCGTTCCGACGTTCACGCGCGGCACGAAGCTCTTCGAGTTCGGCGGGCGCTCCTCGCGGACGTCGCGCGAGCATCCTCCACTTCCTCTCCTCGCGCTCCTCGACGTCGCTCAGATCGGCCTTCGTCTCGCGCGAGCAGCCCACGCGACGTCGGCAGAGCAGCCCTGGCAGGACGACCGTTCGTCGCTCGACCACGTGACCGCCGCAGAGTGGCTGCAGCAAAGGGCTCTCACCCGGCTCGGACGCGACTTCTGGACGACGCTGGTGGACACGGCGACCTGCGCGGCTCCGGCGAGGCAATCGGCGCTGGACCTGCTGCAGCAGGTGAAGACCCTCGGCGGCCTCCGGGCGCTCGCGACGGCCGAGCAGGACTTCTTCGGATCGGGTGCGCAGGCCATAGCGGAGCACCTCGCGTCCGGGCTCGCGGGACGCGTCCAGCTCTCGATGCCCGTCCGGCGAATCGAGCACCGGAGCGATGGCGCTCGAGTTCACGCCGACGGGCGGGTCTGGAACGCTCGCCGGGTCGTGCTGGCCGTACCTCTCCCCTTGATCCCGACCATCGACTTCGTTCCGGCGCTTCCAGGCCCCCGAGCAGCGCTCCAGAAGCTAGTTGTCCGAGGGAGCGTCCGGAAGTGCGTGCTGGTCTGGGAGCGCGCGTACTGGCGGGAGCGGGGTGCAAGCGGCTTCGCCATGACGCAGTCCGGCCCGATCGGCATCCTCATGGACGGGGGCGTCGCGTCAGCGAGCCCCGGAGTGCTCGTTGCACTCGTGACGGGTCGCCACGCAGAGCGCCTGGGCAAGCTGGAGGACCACGCGCGGCGCGCGGCGGTGCTCGAGCACGTCCGGCGGTGTCTTCCGGAGGTGGGTGCTCGGGAGCCGGGGCACTACCTCGAGTACGACTGGTCCGAGGAGGCCTGGTCCGGCGGCGGTTACGCGGCGCGCCTGGCTCCGGGTGCCTGGACGAAGTACGGCGCTGCACTTCGGGCTCCCGTCGGGCCGCTGCACATGGCCGGCACCGAAACGGCGACCCAGTGGCGCTCCTACATGGAGGGCGCCGTCGAGTCCGGGCGTCGCGCGGCCGACGAGATCCTGGGGGCCACGCCCGGCGCATCGCGGGACGGGACACGTCGCTGACCCGTCATGGTCAGAGCGGACGGTCGCGATCGAGAAGGCGGGCGGTCACGATCGAGAAGGGGAAGCGCAGGTGCGCCAGGCCGTCGCTTCCGACCGACCCGCGGAGGAGCGTGAGCCAGCGGTCGCGCAGCTCGCGCTGCGTGTCGGGTCGCTGCAGCTCCACGGTGTAGAAGAAGCCCATCAGGCGTTCACAGACGACGTCGGCGGGCTCCGCGATGGTGAGCGTGTGCTCTTCGACCCCCACTCGGCCGGCCAGGCCACCCTCGGCGAGCAGCGCCTCGAGCGCGGTGCGCTCGAACATTCGTGGGTCGCCCCAGCCCGAGAAGTGCGGCGCGTCGCGTTGCGTGAGCGGAGCCGAGGCCGCCAGCAGCTGCTCGAACAGCGGCTCGCGTCCGCGTGCGAACGTCCAGTGCGCGGTCGCGAAGAGCCCACCCGGTCGGAGCACGCGCGCGACGTTGCGGATGACGGGCTCGGGGGGATCGAAGAGGTAGAAGGCGTGGTGTGTCAGCACGACGTCCATGGACGCGTCGCCGAGGCTGGGCGCGTCGGCGCGCTCGTGGCGCAGCTCCACGGCGTCTCCCAGTCGGGCGCGGGCGAGGTCGAGATCGGCGCGGCAGAGGTCCACTCCCACGAGGCGTGAGAGCCTCGGGCGCGCTCTCTTCAGCGCGGCCAGCAGCGGACCGTTTCCCGCTCCGAGCTCGAGCACGCTCGTCGCGTCGGGCGGCACGTGCTCCACGAGCAGGTCGTAGCCCGTCTTGCCCTCTGCCGTGGTCCACGCGCCCAGTGTGGCCTCGGTGATCCCTGGCCGGGCCCCGTGAAGCTCGACGATGTCGAGGAGGCGCTCCTCGCCGGTCGGTGCGCGCCCTGCGCTCCGGATGCGACCCATGAACTCCGACACGCTCGCGCCCTCGGTCGCGGAGCGTATCAGCCGAGGCGCCCCGTCAGGTGGCGCCTCTAAACACCCGGGCCCCGGAGCGTCGTCGCCACATCAGCGCGAGCGCGGCGAACATCACGGCGCCCGTCGCGCTCGCTCCGCCGGTGCCCGTGGCGCGACAGCCGCATCCCGAGTCCGCCTTCGCCGCACTCGGTGTCGCCCCGGAGGCGTCGAGGTCGGCGTCAGCGGCGGCGTCGAGGGGCGCACCGGCGTCCGGGAGGCTCGTCGCGCACGAGCACTCGCCGTAGCCGCTCTGATCGTCCAGGCAGCGCGAGGAGCCGAGGCACCCGCCGGCGCCGCGGCAGGCCTTGGTGGCGCCGTAGACGCACTGGCCGATGCTCACGGTGGCGTCCACGTCGCAGTTCACGCCCTCGCCGGTTGCCTGGGGCGTGGTGCCCGGTGGCACGCAGAGCCCGACGGCGTTGCCGAGCGGTACCGGCTGCGGGACGCATCGCGTTCCCCACTCGGCGCACTCGTCGTCGCAGTTGCACGCCGCCGCGCAGAGCCTCGCGTCCTGCGGGTGGGGCGAGGTGTTGCCGGGCAACTGCAGGCGACAAACGGCGCCGGGAGAGTCGTTGGGGTTCGTGGAGCCCTGGCACGAGAGCATCGACGTCGTCTCGCACACGTCGTAGCACCGGCCCTGACCGCCAGACTCGAACGCGCAGTATCCCCGGCAGGGCGCAGCGGGATCGCCTGGCGTGCACGGTGATCCCGGCGGCAGTCCGGTCTGCGTGTCGCCCTGGACACACAGTCCCGAGCGGTGGTCGCACTTCCACGACGGGCCCTGGTTCAAGCACCGCGCGTCGTTGCAGACGGGGCGGCACGCGACCGCAGGCGTACCGCTGGCGTCCGTGACCGGGCCGCACGCTCCCGTCAGGCACTTCGACGGTCCGCTGACGCTGCCAGTGCCGAGCTCGCACCCCGGCAGGCACACCGCCGCGGGACCGCCTGGGGACGGAAACGTGGGCACGCAGACGGCGCCGGGGCGCTCGGCGTCACACTCGCCGTTGCTCGTGCACGCGACCGTACACGTCCCCTGGCCCGTCGCTGATTCGAACCCGAGGCAGAAATGTCCCGGTCGCTCGCACGCCACGGGAGACCAGCACACCGCTCCGAGCGGCAGCCCGCCCGCCGTCGGCTGACAGCCCGCCCCGAAGTTCTCCCCGCACGGGCCCTCCGGCGTCAGGCAGCAGGGGACGGCGCCAGGCTGCGTGTGGGGGCACGCGAAGTCCTGGCAGAGCATGGGCGATGCGTCCATGCCCGGTACACCCGCGGCGCCCGACGAGGTGCCCGCGCCGCCCCCCGCTGACGGCGCGCCCGCGGTGCCCGGCACTCCGCCGGCTCCGCCCTGGGCGTCGGACGCACTCGCGCGCGACGCCGGTAGGCCGGCGAGTGCGAGCGCGGTGAGGGCGCCGAGCGCCGCGAGGCCTCGCGGGGGCTTCACCCGCAGGCCCCCATCTGGACGAAGCACGTTGCCCCTGCGGCGCAGTCGGAGGCGGTCATGCAGGTGGTGCGGCAGCTCGTGCCGGTGCATGCGTAGGGCGCGCAGTCGTGCTTTACGCCCGCTGGGAACGTGACCTCGCTGCCATCGCAAGACAGGGCCTCGTGAATCGTGACCACCGCCGGCAAGGGTCCCGGCATGTATACGAAGATCCAGGCGCTCGTGTTCTCTCTCGCGTCGAACGTCACGACGCGCGAGTTACGGCTCGTGAGCTGGCCGCACATGACCGCGGGCGACGGCGTGCAGCTGCCCAGATCCACGGCGACTTCCGGGACGATGGGTGTCGGGCTCGTCACCTCCACGGCCACGGGGCGCGAGAAGAACGCGTCGAACCGGAGCACCGCCATCGAAGGGTAGGCGGAGCCACAGGGCGACGTGCCCGCCGTGTAGAGCAGTGGATCGAGCGTGGCCGACTGGTCGATGACGACGGCGTCGTTGCACGACGTGCTCCCGAAGCACTCGCCGGCGACGCACGCCTCCCCCGGGTCGCACGTGACGCCGCAGGCGCCGCAGTTGCCGTCGTCCACCCGGAGGTTCACGCAGCCCGCGGGGCAGCGGTCGAGACCGGCTTCGCACTCGCAAACGCCGCCCACGCAGGTCGAGCTCGCGCTGCAGGCGACGCCGCACGCCCCGCAGTGATCCGGGGACGACTCGGTGTCCACGCAGAAGGACCCCGAGCCGCTCGGGCCCGGACACGTCCGCCGCCCGCTCGCGTCGCAGCCGGTCGTCAGGGCTCGGAGCTCCACGTCGTCGATGAGGATCGGGCCGGCCTCGTTCCAGGCCGTCAGCCACCGCAGCTCGCCCAGGCTCACACCCGGCGTGACGGTCGCGAGCGCGGTGCCCTCGAGGGCGCAGCCCGCATCGTCGAGCCCGTGCACGGAGTACACGCCGCCCACCCGGCGCAACGCGACGCGGTGCCAGCGCTCCGGAAGCGCCACCCCGTGGTCGCATCCGTCGGGCGCCAGCGAGCGCTCCGGCAGCATGACGAACGGCTCGATCTGCAGTGACGGATCCGCCGTTGGTGCTCCCGAGCAGCGGGTTCGCACGCGCGCGTAGGCACCCGGAGCGGCGAAAGCGCCGATCTCCGTGGCGAGGCCGAACGTGGTGTAGGTGCTTCCGGCCTCGGGCGCCATCACGCGGAAGGACAGCTCGAAGTCACCGAGTGGAATGGCGCTCTGAGGGAGCTCGGCCAGCGTCACGCCCGGGAACGGGACCGTCTCGAGCATGAGGGCGCCCGTTGCGCCCACGACGTGGCCCGGTCCCGCGGGGAGCGGGTCGTCGAAGCTCATGCGAAAGAGGACGTCATCGCCTGGCGCCGCCGCGTCGCCGGTTCCCCCGTCGGGCGCCGGCGCAGGGACGCCTTCACCCAGGGTCGGCAGCGAAGCGCCGCTCGGGCCGACGACGGCGACGCCGAGCCGCGCGTCCTCGCGAGCGCCGAGCGCGGAAAGCGGCCGCGCGCCGTAGACGAGCCAGGCGCCCTCGGGCGGCCACACGAGCGCGCCGGCCAGCAGGTCCGAGCCGTCGAATGCCTGCGTCGCGCCCGACGGCCCCAGCACCGGAAACGGTGCTGCCCGGCTCCACTCACGCGCGTCCGGGTCGGCGACGAGCACGCCGAGCCCCTGGTCGGCCGACGACGCGCTGATGCGATACGTCGCCACGTACTCCGCGCCCACGCGCTGGATCGCCACCGGTGCGCCCACCCACTGGTCGGCGGCGGTCCACTCCGCGACGGGCACGGGCGCCTGTCCCCAGGCGAGGCCGTCCGTCGAGTCCAGTCGCCACAGCGTGCGCGCCGTCTCGTCCGTCGGCGGGCGCGTGAACCAGATCTCGTGGGGCGCGAAGGCCCCGCCCACGACCCGGCTCGGCGCCTCGACGTCGAAGGGCAGGCGCTCGGCCAGCAGCGGCTCCGGGGTCGACCAGCTTCGACAGTCCGTGCTGCGGGTGCTCTCGAGGTCGACGCCGGCGGCGTCGCCGTAGGCGAGCACGGCCACGAACTGCTCGCCGTCCCACGCCACACCGGCGCCAGCCAGACGCTGACCGTCGCGCTCCGGAAACGTCACGATTTCTTCGGTGCCGGCCCCTGCGCCCGCGTCCATGGCCGGAGGCGTGGGCCCCGGCGCGGGTCCGTCCCAGTTCGCGCCGTCCTTCGTGCGCCACGCCCGCGCGCGCGTGGTCGCGTCGGAGCCCGTCGCGCTGCCGCCTGCGAGGGCGCACGTCCACTCGGCTCCGCGGGCCACCGAGACCGTCGCTCCGTCGCCGCCGCTCGGGGCGCCCGGACACGTCGCAGCGCTGGGCACCGTGGGAACGGGCGCGTCACACGGTTCGTCGGCGGCAGTGACCAGGACCAGGTCGTCGAGGTACGCGTCCCAGCGCCTCAGGAACGGGACGCTGCCCGTCGTGTCCACGAGGCCGGAGGCTCCACCTCGAATGACCAGTCGTGACTCGGGGAGGGCCGCGAGGCCGGGCGAGAGATCCCACGCGAGCGCCTCGCCACCCACGTCCGCCTCGACGCGATCCCCGCGCGTCGCGAGGGCGACCTGGAGCCACTCGTCGCTCCCGGAGCCGTCCAGGGCGACGACGGCCTTGCGTCCTTGCGCGTGGAGCACGGCGATGCGTGGGCTGGCGCGCCCGTCGATCTCGAGGGACAGGGCGGTCTCGGCGCCTGCGCGCGGCTCCTCGCCGGGCGGCGCGAGCGCGGCCGGCACGATCTCCACGCGCAGCCAGGCGCGCTGATCGACGCGCGCGGAGAACGCCAGGCGAAATCCCGTGGAGAGCGCGAACGTGGAGCGCGACGCGAGGCCGCCCGGGAGGCTCGTCGCGATGGGGTCGGGCGAGTCGAGGGGCAGGGGAAAGCGCAGCGCCGGATCCTGCCGTCCCTCGCGCTCGGGCGCGTGCGGAGTCACGGCGTAGCCCTGGCCGCCGAAGGTGGCCCACTGGCGCAGGTCGCCCTGGGAGCCGTGGTGCAGGCTCTCGACGAACGTCACGGCGGAGCGGGACGAGCACCTCCGCACCCCGAGCGGCAGCACCGACCAGCAGCCGGGATCGCGGCCGTCCGTGAGGCCATCGCCGTCGTCGTCGCGCCCGTTCGCGCAGCTCGCCGCGTCGCGCTCGGGGCAGTGCCCCGCGCAGCCGTCGTCGTCGCAGTCCACGAGCGTGTCGGCGTCGTCGTCCTTGCCGTTGGCGCAGAGCGCGGCGCCGCTCTCCGCGCAGTGGGCGGCGCACTCGGAGTCGTCGCAGTCCGTCTTGCCGTCCTGGTCGTCGTCGCGCCCGTTCGTGCAGCTCGTCGCATCGCTCTCCGCGCAGTGGGCGGCGCACTCGGAATCGTCGCAGTCCGTCTTGCCGTCGAGGTCGTCGTCCTTTCCGTTGGTACACTTCGCGAGGCTCGCCTCGTCCTCGGACACGGGGTAGTCGAAGAGCGAGCCGCAAGCCGCGGTGCCCACCAGCGCGGCCACGAGCGCGCTCCGCCCCAGGCGACGCGCGACGAGCACGGGGGCGAGCACGCGCGCATGGTGCGCAAACGCCGACCCAGCGTAAAGTGCCCTCTGGGTTCGGTCAGGATTGCCCACGGTCGCGCTACAGCACGGAGCGTGCCACGCGAGAGCACCGGGGAAGCGGGCCCCTGGCGGCGAGGGCTGCGCGCGGGGCCGCGCAGTTGCGCAGCGGCGCGCGCGCCAGGGCGCTCTACGCCGAGTCGAGGACGCGCTTGACGGCGTCGGCGAGGGCGCCTCGGTCCGCCTTGGAGACGACCGCCGTGATCCCCGCGGCGCGAGCCTCCTGTTCCAGCTCGGGGCTCGGATCGGAGGCGACCAGGAGGAACGGAAGCTCGGCGTTGCCGCTGGCCGTGCGCAGCTCGCTGCACAGGGCAATTCCGCTCTCGGCGCCCATCGGGAGCTGCTGGGAGAGCACCAGCGTGATCGGAGCTTTCGCCAGGGCGTCGCGCGCCGCCGCGGCATCGGAGACGTCCACCACGTCTACCAGCGGGCGCAGGGTGGAGCAGAGCAGGGCGCGCGCCGTCGGCGAGCGCTCCACGACCAGCGCGCGAGGGCGACTGGCCGCCGTGCGGGTGCGGACGGGGGGCGGCGTGGGCTCAGGGCGGGGTGCCCGCGCGACGTGCCACGCGACCAGCTCGGCGAGAGCGTCCGCGGCGGGCTGGGGGCCGGTGAAAGCGAGGGCTCCCATCGCGTCCACGATCTCCGCGGCTCTGGCGGGACGGTTCTCCGGTTGCTTCGAGAGCAGGCGGTCCACGAGCGCCGACAGCTCGTGGGGAAGGTCGGGCGCGAAGTTCGCCAGGGGCTCGAGCTCCTGGTGGAGGATCTTGTGCATCCGCCCGGGGATCGAGTCGGCCTCGAAGGGAGCCTGGCCCACGAAGAGCTCCCAGGCGACCACGCCGAGGGCGAACAGGTCCGAGCGCTGATCGGGCTCGCCGAGCAGCATCTCCGGCGACATGTACCGCAGCTTGCCCTTCATGCCGCCCGTCGCGGTCGTCGAGATGCGCGACGCGGCGCGAGCGATGCCGAAGTCCGCGAGCTTGACCTCGCCGTCGCGCGACACGAGCACGTTGGACGTGCTCACGTCGCGGTGGATCACGCCGAGCGGCTGGCCGTCGGCGCCGCGCTTGCGGTGGGCATAGTCGAGCGCCCGCGCCACCTCCACGAGCAGGTGGACGGTGACGCTGCGTGGGAGCGTGCGGCCGTCGTCCGCCAGGCTCTTGACCAGCTCGTTGAGCGCGGCGCCGTCCACGTACTCCAGGACCAGCCAGTACTGGCCGGCCTCTTCCTGGAACTCCAGCACCTGGACGATGTTGCCGTGGCGGAGCTGCGCGGTGATGTGCGCCTCGTCGCGAAACATGTCGATGAAACCCCGGTCGGCGACGAACTCCGGCAGCACGCGCTTGATGACCACCTCTCGCTGGAAGCCGTCCGCGCCCGACAGACGCGCGAGCAGCACCTCCGCCATGCCGCCACGCCCCAGCGGGCGCACGATCTGGTACTTGCCGAGCTGCGGCGGGACTGGAGCGGAAGCGGGATCGATGCTGCCATCGTAGGGAGGTTCGACCCGCGCCGTCCAGCCGCGACCGAAGTCGATTGCCCACGCGAAAGCGCGCGCGTTTCGCCCGCTTCAGCCGCCGACGAGTTCGGCGACCACCCGCACCAGGCTGCCGTCGTCCAGCGCCGCCTTCGTCAGGAAGTGATCCGCCCCGGCATCCGCCGCGCGCGTGCGGCTCTCGGCGGCGTCCTTGTAGGAGACGATGACCACGGGAAGCCGTGCCAGGCCCGGGTCGGCGCGGAGCTTCTGCACGAGCTCGATGCCGTCCATGCGTGGCATGTCGATGTCGGCGACGAGGAGGTCGTAGCGGTGCCGTCGCAGCCAGGTCCAGCCCTCGACGCCGTCCGCCGCCGTGTCCACGACGTACCCCGCGCGCGTGAGCAGCTGGCGCTCCGCCTCGCGGGCGGTGAAGGAGTCGTCCACGACCAGGACTCGGCGAGTCTCGGTCGATTCCGTGGAGCGCGTGCGGGCGTTCGTCGGGCGCCGCGCGCGGGTGAGCTTCTCGATCGAGCGTCGGAGATCGGCGCCGTCGAGCAGGAGGGTGGGCGAGCCGTCCGCCAGGATCGCCGTGGCGGCCACGTCGGGCACGCGCCCGAGACGTGGGTCGAGCGGTCGAACGACCAGGTCCTCCTCGCCCAGGGCCTCGTCCACGATGATCCCGTAGCGGGATGCTCCATCGTCGATCAAGACGAGCGTCAGCGCGCCGCTCGGCGTGGCCGAGGTCCCGAGCTCCAGGAGCTCGTCGGCGCGCAGGACGCCGACGTTCGCACCCTCGAGCTCGACGTAGTCGCGGCCCTCGGAGCTCTTCAGATCCGCCAGCTCCGCGCGGACGACGCGACCCGCGCTCGTGAGGGGCAGCGCGTACACCTCCCCCGCGACCCGGACCAGCAGCGCCCTGACCACCACGCGGGTCACCGGCAGCGAGAGATCGAAGCGAGTCCCCTGGCCGACCTCGCTGGAGACGCGGACGTGTCCGCCGAGCTCGGTCACGGCGACCCGCACGGCGTCGAGACCCACGCCCCGGCCGGAGTGGACCGTGAGCGTGCTGGCCGTGGTGAAGCCCGGGAGGAACAGGAACTCCAGAAGCTCGTCGCGCGACAAGGCCTGCGCGGACGCCGCGGCAGCGAGCCCACGCTCCACCACGCGCGCCCGGATCCGCTCGGGGTCGATGCCGCGCCCGTCGTCGGTCACGCCGAGCTGCAGCGAGCCGCGAGAGTGCTGGAGCTCGACGCGGACCGTCCCCTGGGGGGGCTTTCCGGCCGCTGCACGGGCGTTGGCGGTCTCGATGCCGTGATCGACCGCGTTGGTGACCAGGTGGTGCAGCATCGGGTCCATCGCGGCCAGCACGTCCCCGTCCACGAAGGTGGCCGCGCCGATGACCTCCAGGCGGACGGTCTTGCTCAGGCTGGTTGCGGCTTCGCGAACCTGGCGTCGCAGGGACGGCACGAGCTGCGCGAACGGTCGCTCCCGAGCCCGAAGGGACTCGAGGTACAGGCGCTCGCCGGAGTCGAGCAGGCGCTGAAGCCCGTCGCCCGTGAGCGAGCGAATCTCGTCGCCGAGCTGGTGCGCCTTGCGGAGATCCTCGACGACCGCCTCGGCGAGCGCGTCGAGCGCCGCGTCGCCGCGCTCGCGAGCATCGGCGCGGAGCTCGAGGGAGCGCTCGATGAGTCGGCGGTGCACGCGATCCAGGGCGGTCGTCACGCGCGAGCACGCGCCGAGGCGCCGGGTCTCCACGACGGTCTCGCCGGCCAGCTCCAGCAGGCGCGAGAGTGACTCGGCCTTGACCCGGACCGCCCGCAGCCCCTGACCCTCGTGCACGGCCGCGGCACCGGCCCCCGGCGCGTCGACCGCGGTGCGCCCGTCGGCGGCACCCTGCGGAACGTCGCGCCGAAACGCGCCGGCGAGCGCGACGAGCTGCTCCCGAGCGGAGTCGAAGTGCGCTGCGAGTTCGGGTGGCCTCACGCCCGTCGCCGCGGCCAGGAGATCCACGAGCTCGAGGGCGGCCTCGACGGAGCTCGTGTCCAGGGAGTGACCGCGCTCCACGGCGGTGAGGAGGTCTTCCGCTGCGTGCAGCGTTTCGACCAGGCCGAGCAGTCCGACGATCCGAGCCGCGCCCTTTAGCGAATGGACCAGCCGCATGGCCTCGCCCCCGGAGGTTCGCGAGTTCGGGTCGCTCTCCAGTGCCAGCACCAGCTCCTGCAGGCGCGGCGCGCCCGCTTCGAGCTCGGCGGCGAACACCTCGATGAGTTCGACCTCCGCGGGCGGCTCCGACCTCACGTGAGCCTCCGCTCGAGGCTCGTCATGAGCCGCTCCGCGTCGAGCCACGACCACGGCTCTCGTCCGATGCGCAGGATGCCACGGACGTGAGTGTCGAGGGCGGCGGTGACCGTGGCCGGTGGCTCGGCGACCGCATCCGGATGCACCTCGCGCAGCGATGCGCCCGTGACGTGGAACGCGCACCGGCGGTGCTCGTCGCCGATCACCAGGAGCTGCAGCTCGCCGCCGTCCTGAGGTGAAGGAAGCCCCAGGACGGCGGGGAGCGAGAAGCACGGCTCGAGGCGGCCCTGCACGCTCACCAGGCCGAGAAACGCGTCGTCGCTCCGGTGGGGGACGCGCCGGACGGGGCGCGCCGCGCCCACCTCGACCACGCGATCCACCTCGAGCGCGAGGGCCTGTCCGCCCGCCTCGAACGTGATGACGACCAGGCGCGCCTTGTCGACGGAGTCGGCGTCGTCCTCGATCGCCGCCGGCGTGGCGCTCGCCGGGGGTTCCGCGGTGGCCTCGTGGCGCGCCAGGAGATCGTCGGCGACGACGGTGAAGACGACGCACTCCCGGCAGTGACCACAGTCCGCCAGCACGGGGCACGATCGGTCGCCACCGAGCACACCGATGTGGGCCCAGCACCGGTCCCGCGCACGAGCCCTCGCGGTCTCGCGGTTCAAGGCGGGTCCCCTCGCGCGGGGGGAGCGGCCTGCGCGCTCCGGGTGCCGCCGAACAGGAGGTCGTCGATCTCGGCGGGCAGCACGCGATCGATCTCGATCACCTGTACGCCGCGGTCCGCGTCGGGCGCGATGGCGCCCAGGAAGTCCCGCTCCGGCACGTGCAGCCCGGTCGCCAGGAACTCCGTCACGTCGATCACTCGCGTCATCCCCGGCGCCATCAGGCCCAGGTTGCGCCGATCCGACCCGCGGGTGCGCTCGACGATCGCGACGCGAGTCGCTGCCCTGCGAGGCGCCTCCACGCCGGCGATGAGACGCGCGAGGTCGATGAGAGGCACCCACTCCTCCCCCCGGGCGAACACGCCGGCGATCCACTCGGGGGCGCCGGGGACGGCTCGCGCCTCCGGTACGCGCGTCACCTCCTTCACGCGCCGCGCAGGGAGCGCGTAGCGCTCACCGCCGATCTCGAACAAGAGGGCCAGCACGTGTGCCGATCTCACGCGGCAGCGAAGCGCGAGATCTCTTCGCGCAGCGACTTCACGGCGACTTCGAGGTCACCCGCGGCACCTCGAAGCTCGGTGACGGAGGCTGCCGTCTGGGATGCGCCGGCGCTCAGGGCGGCCATCGCATCGTTGATGCGCTCGGCGTCCTCCGCCTGCCCTGCCGCGCGCTCGTGGGCCGACCCGAGCGTCGTGCTGAGGGACTTCATGCGCTCGATGACCTCGCCCAGCTGGCTCCCCACGCTGGTCGTGGTCTGGGAAACACGCTCCACGTTGTCGCCGAAGCGGTCCATTTCCGAGACGCCGGACGAGACCGCCGACTGCATCTGGCGGACCATGTGGTCGATGTCGAGGCTGGCGACCGCCGACTGGTCGGCGAGCCGCCGGATCTCCCTGGCGACGACGAGAAAGCCGCGACCCTGCTCGCCCGCCTTCTCGGCTTCGATCGCGGCGTTCACGCTGAGCAGGTTCGTCTGCTCGGCGACGCGCGTCATGGTGGTGACCACGCCGGTGATGTCCGTGGCTCGGTCTCGGATGGTGCCGAGCTTGCTGGAGATCGACGACGTCGCCTTCTCCAGGGACTCCACGCTCGAGCGCATCTGCCCCAGGCCCACTCGCCCGCTCTCTGCCACGGTCGCGGCCCGCTCCGAAAGGTCGGCCACGTCGCGCATGGTCTTCTGCAGTTCGCGGCTGGTCTCGGAGATGGCGGCGCTCGCCGCCGCGCTGTCCTCTGCGGAGCTGGACAACGTCCGGACGGTCGCGTCCTGCTCGCGGCTGGTGGAGGTCAAGCGGCTGGCGGTGGCGGTGAGGGCTGCGGAGGCTTGCTGCACGCGTCTCACCAGCGAGCCGAGCCCCTCGGTCATGCTGCGGATGGTGCCGACGAGCTCGCGCGTGTCCACGGCGCTGCCCGTCACGGTGACGGGCGAGAGATCGCCGTCCGCCACCCGTCGCGCCACGGCGGTCACGGCGGTGATCTGCCGCTGAAGGTCGTTCATCGCGCGACGCACGATGCGTCCGGCGAAGAGCAGGATGAGCACGACGACGCTCGCCAGCCCGAGGAGCGTCCAGCGGTCACGACGCAGGTCGTCCTTCGCGTGGGCCTCTTCCTCGGCGGCCGCCGCGTTCGCCAGGACGACGACCTCGTCGATGGCCTTGCGATGCGCCTGGTAGAGCGGCTCGAGCTTCGAGGCCAGCAGCTCGCGGGCTCGGGCGGAATCGCCGGCTTCGAGCGCGGGGAGGACGTCCCGGTCGCGGGCGTCGAAGTAGTCCCTGGCGGGAGCGTACGATCTCGCCACGAGAGCGTCCTTGAGCGGTCCGGTCGCGAGCGTGCGCTCCCAGTAGTCGTGACGCTGCTCGTACTCCACGCGGAGCGCGCGGCTGCGGCGGACCAGGTCGTCGAGGGTGGCGCGATCACCGGCCGTGGTCGCCTGGTGGACGAGCAGGTGAGTCTCGATGATGTACTCGGGGGGCGGGAGGACGTCCGCGATGATGTCCTTGGACCGGATGATGCGCTCGTAGACCGGACCGCCGACGCCCACCTGGGTGACGGTCGTTTCCGAGCGCCACGCGAACGCGGCGAACCCGGCAAGGAAGAGCACGCCGAGCGTCGCGAGTTTCTGGGAGAGCGAGAGCCGATCGAGGGACGACATGACCCGCCATGGTCGCTTTGGCACGGCCCCATGGCCAGGGGGATTCGCTCCTGCAGATCCGCCCGGAAATCATCGGCCTTTCGGGTGTGCCGCCGAGCGTTTGCCGGCCAGCGCGGCGGGTGACGCTTTTCGCTTCGACCCGCCCTCGCGCGGCTCGCACCGGCCGGTCCATGGGGTAAGGATCCGCGGCGATGCTCGCTCCCGGCGACCTTCTGTCCGAGCGCTACCGGATCCTGGAGCCGCTCGCCGCCGGCGGAATGGGAACGGTGTGGCGAGCACACCACGTCGAGCTCGACGTGGACGTTGCCATCAAGGAGATCGCCGCCGACGCCGAGACGCCGTCCTCCTCGAGGCGGTTCAAGCAAGAGGCACGAGCGGCCGCGCGGCTTCGGAGCCCGCACATCGTGCACGTCCTCGACTACGGGGTCTTCGAGGGGCGCCCCTACCTCGTGATGGAGCTGCTCGAGGGCGAGGATCTCGCCAGCTACCTCTCCCGCGAGCGCCGCGTGGAACCGGAGGCTTGCGTCACCATCCTCCGGGCCGTCGCGAAGGCCGTCCAGTCCGCCCACGACGCGGGCATCATCCATCGCGATCTGAAGCCGGCGAACGTGTTCCTGG
>CAZARU010000044.1:0-49570 GCA_964487605.1 uncultured Polyangiaceae bacterium | reverse complement strand
GCGGCGGCGACGTCGTCGGCGTCGAAATCGCCGACGACCGCGATCACCGCGCGATCGGGTCCGAGCCGCGTCGCGTGGAGCTGCCGGACGGTGTCGAACGTCGGCGGGGCCAGGGGCGAGCCTGGGCCGCGCTCGCGGGTGCGCGAGCCTTGGAGCGCGAGGCCGTGGAGCTGGTGACGCGCGCGGCCGAGGGGTGCCGCGCGGGCCCGGGTCGCGTCCCGGGTCGCCTGCGCGGTCGCCTCGGCGACGGACGCCTCCGTCGGAGGCTGAGCCATTCGATGCAGCTCCGCCCAGAGCGCCACCGAGATCTCCGTGCTCGGTACCACGGTGACGAAGCGGGTTCGTGTGGACGCCACGCGGCGCTCCGTCGTTCCCCCTCGATCCTCGACGATTGCGCGCAGCTCGGCGTGCCCGAGCGCGCTCGCGACGTGCGCCGCGCCCCCCTCGGACGGCGGGTCGTCGGCCGTGCCGACCGGGTGGACGACCGCCACGGCGACGCTGCGTGCGCTGCGGTCCACGGCGAGCACGAGGGTGGTCGTGCCGACGTGGACCCGCTGGATGGACGGCACTGCGAAGCTCTGGGCGCGCGCGTCGCCAGCCGTCGCGAGGGCCAGCAGCGCCGCGACGAACGGGATGAGGCCGAGGGCCTCGCGTCGGTTCGTCACGGGGCGGAAGGCGAGGGCGAGCACTGCGTTCGCGGATCTGGTTACCACGGTCCATCGCCGAGCGCCGTTTCGCGTATGCTGCGCCGCGGTGACGCACGGCGCGGTGGCGGCGGGAGACGAGCAGACGGCCGCTGCAGGTGCGAGGGTGCTTCGTGAAGGCGGCAACGCGTTCGACGCGGCGGTCGCCGCGGCGCTCGCGGCGTTCGTCTGCGAGGTCCCTCTCGCATCGCCGCTCGGGGGAGGCGTGCTCGTGGCGCGCGTTCCCGGCGCGGCGCCGTTCGCCCTCGAGTTCTTCGCGCGCACGCCGGGGCTCGGTGCCGCTGGGCGCGTCGCCGCCGACTTTCACGTGGTGACCGTGGACTTCGGCGTGACGACGCAGGGCTTTCACGTCGGGCGCGGCTCCGCCGCCGTGGGGCTGGCGCTTCCGGGGCTGCTGGCCGTCCACGCGCGGCACGGCAGGCTCCCGCTCCCGGTCGTGGCGGAGCCGGCGGTCGAGCTCGGCCGCAGCGGCTACGTGCTCGGCGAGGCCGTCGCTTACGTCTTCTCGCTGCTGACGCCCATCGTGGGACTCACGCCGGGCGTCCGCGCCATCTTCCACCATGACGGCCGGCCGGCCCCGGCGGGATCCGTGCTCGTCAACGCCGACCTCGCCTCGACCCTCGCCGCCATCGCTCGGGACCCGAGGTCGGTGCGCCAGCTCTATCGGCAGCTCGCGCGAGAGTTCGGCGCGGCGCAGGGCGGCCTCGTCACCGATGCCGACGTCGATCGGCTCGACCCGGTCGTCCACGAAGCGCTTCGCGTGCGGCTCCGAGACCGCGAGGCGTTCACCATGCCGTCGCCGTCCGTGGGCGGCGTGCTGATCGCGCTGGGCCTGCGGCTCCTGGCGGGCTCGGGGAGACTCGCGTTCCTGTCTGCCGCTCACCTCGAGGCCATCGTCCGCGCGCAGACGGCGATCTCGTCCGTACGCCATGCGCGCTTCGACGAGGAGTGTCGCGACCCCGAGAACGTTCGCGCGCTCCTCGGTGACGACAGCGTGGCGCGCCTCGCGGCGGTTCCGGCGACGCCCACGCCCGAGAACCCGCTCGGCTCGACGACCCACATCAGCGTCATCGACGGAGAGGGGGCGGCCGTCTCGCTCACCATGACCAACGGGGAAGGTTCGGGGCACGTCCTCGAGGGAACCGGCGTGCACGTGAACAATCTCCTCGGCGAGGAGGACCTGCACCCCAGAGGGTTTCACGCCGATCCGCCAGGCGCGGTGCTCTCCACCATGATGGCGCCGACGCTCGCGCTCGGCCCGGGCGAGGCGCTGCTCGCGCTCGGCAGCGGCGGTTCGAACCGCCTGCGCAACGCGATCCTCACGACGCTCTGCCACATCGTCGAGCATGGTCGAGCACCCGGCGAGGCCGTCGCCGCACCTCGCATCCACGTGGATGCAGCGCGGAGCCCCGAAGGGCGAGCGGTCCTCTCGCTCGCCTACGAGAGCGCCGGCCTCCCCGAGGATGGCGCGGCGTATCTCGCGGACCTCGCCGGGTACACCCCGGTGTGCTTCGCGGCGCCGAGCATGTACTTCGGGGGCGTTCACCTGGCGGAGCGCACGTCCCGGTTCTCCGGCGCCGGCGATCCGCGCCGCGGAGGCGCGCTCTGCATCGCCTGAACATCGGCCGCGGGGCCGGAAAGCGAACGCGGGCGCCGCTCGTCGAACGCATCGCTGCGCGGCCCGCCCCGAACGCGGGCGGCCGACCCGCCGTGTTACTTTTTCGCACCTCCACCTACATGAATGCGAGATCCCCCGCTGGTTGTGTGACGGCACGCCGTCTGCCACGCTCAGGCGCGAACGACCGCAGGATTCGATGAGGACTCTCGGGGACATCCAACCGGGGCAGACGCTCGGCCGGTACGAGTTTCTCGTCCCCATTGCGCAGGGCGGTATGGCCGCCGTCTGGGCCGCCCGCCTCAAGGGCAGCCGAGGCTTCAGCAAGACGGTCGCGGTCAAGACGATGCTCCCGGCCATCTCGGACGATCCGTCGTTCGAGCAGATGTTCCTCGACGAGGCGACGATCGCCTCCCGCATCGTCCATCCCAACGTCGTCCA
The DNA here is from genome assembly GCA_964487605.1 of uncultured Polyangiaceae bacterium. GTDB lineage: Bacteria > Myxococcota_A > Polyangia > Polyangiales > Polyangiaceae > JAJDAH01. Next base: position 46,810 of record CAZARU010000044.1, on the reverse strand, counting down.
GATCCTCGATCTCGGGGAGCAGGACGACATCCTCTACCTGGTGATGGAGTGGGTGGACGGGGAGCCCCTCAGCTCCGTGCGCCGCGCCGCCGCGAAGCGGGACGGGATCCCGGTCCCCATCGCCGTGAAGATCGTCCAGGACGCGGCCGCGGGCCTCCACGCCGCGCACGAGCTGATGGACGAGAGCGGCAAGCACGTCGGCCTCGTGCACCGCGACATCTCGCCGCAGAACATCCTCATCACGTACCAGGGCGTCGTGAAAATCGTGGATTTCGGCGTCGCGAAGGCGGCCGGGCGCACGACGGAGAACACGAGCGCCGGTCAGGTGAAGGGCAAGCCGCCCTACATGTCGCCCGAGCAGGCCCTCGGGAAGGAGATCGATCGAAGGACGGACGTGTTCGCGCTGGGGATCCTCCTGTACCAGCTCACGACCGGCAAGCATCCCTTCCGTGGCGAGAGCGACATGGTGACGCTCCAGAACATCGTCTCCGACCGTCCCATCGTGCCGCCGCGTGCCTACGACAAGGAGTATCCGAAGGCGCTCGAAGCCGTCGTGCTGAAGGCGCTGCAGCGTGATCCCGGAGTCCGCTTCCAGACGGCGGCCGATCTCGAGGGGGCGCTCGACCGGGTCTTCCCGCCTCGCATGGGTAGGATTCGCCGCGAGGACGTCGGGCAGCTCGTCGGTGATCTTCTGGGTGAGCGCGGGACGGAGCGGCGCGACGCGCTGAAGGAGGCGATCCGCGTCGCCGACGAGCGCGCGGAAGGACGCGACGTCCCCGTCACCGCCGTGCCCATCAAGGCGCTCGACGACATCGGTTCCCACCCCGGCGACTCCGGTCGCTCGTCCTACGCGAGCCTGCACGATCTGCCGAAGCCGGCGGCTTCGGATCCGCGTGCGTCCGTCACGGTCGTGGACCGACCATCGAACCCCGACGCCGGCAGCCCCGAGTTCGCCGACCAGTACACGCTGCCGGATACTCCCGCCTATCGCGCGGCGATCTCGTCCGACGGGGATCTCCACAGCTCGGCGCCCACGACGCCCTTCTCTGCCTCGTCCCCGGCGCACCTCGCGCCGCGATCGTCGAGCAAGGGGCTCCTCATCGGTCTGGCGGGGCTCGGCGTGGGCGTCGTGGCGATCGTCGCGGCGCTCGTGCTGACCCGCACGCCGAAGGCGGATCCCGTCACCGCTGCGCCGGCGCCGGAGCTCGCTCCGACCGCCTCCGCGCAGCCGGCCCCCGCCGCGGAGCCCGTCTCGGCTCCGCCGGTCGCGTCGGACGGCCCCGCCGAGGTGGTCGTCGATCCGACCGATCTCGCGCTCGCCAAGAAGAACACGCCTGGCGCTTCGCACGGGCCTTCGGGCGCCAAGCCCGGCGCCGTAGCGCCCGCAGTCGCCGCGCCCCCCAAGCCCGCCGCGGAGAAGGCCAAGGAGCCCGGGAAGAAGCCCGGCGGAAAGCCCGGCTTCGTGCCGCCGCCGGTGTCCGATCCCGGCTTCTGACGCCCGTCAGTTCCAGCGCTCCCAGGCGTCCAGGTAGTAGCCGACGATCGCCTGATTATCGAGGCGGTTCGGCTCGGCGGCGACCCGCGCCATGTCCGGCGGAAAGTCGAAGAGCGACGACGCCGGCGTCGAGGACAGGTAGCGCAGGTTCGCCACGGGGAACGCGCTGGGCGGATCGAAGGGCTCGTGCTTGGCCAGGACGTAGCCCCACTCGCCGAAGGACGGGACGAAGGCGTGGTACGGCGCCACGGCGAAGCCCACCGTCTCGAGCGTTTGCACGACGCACCAGAACGCGCGCCGGGCGAAGAGCGGCGACGTCGATTGAACGACCAGGGCACCGCCGGGCGCGACCACGCGCCGGACGCTCCGGTAGAACCGCGTGGAGTAGAGCTTTCCCACGGCGTACGTGCCCGGATCCGGAAAGTCGAGCAGCACCACGTCGAACCGTTCGTCGCTCGCGGCGATCCACGCCATGGCGTCCGCGTTGACGACGCGCACGCGCGGGTCCTCCAGCGCGGCGCGGTTCAAGCGCGCGAGACGTTCGTCGCTGCGCGCCAGGTCGGTGACGCGTCGATCCAGGTCCACCAGGGTGATCGACTCGACGTCGCTCCAGCGCAGCACCTCGCGCGCTGCCAGGCCGTCACCGCCGCCGCCGATGAGGACCCGTGCGCGCCGGTCGGCCACGGCCATGGCCGGGTGCACGAGCGCCTCGTGGTACCGATGCTCGTCGTCCGACGAGAGCTGCAGATTGCCGTTCAGGTACAGTCGAACCGTTCCGGCGCGCTCGGTGAGGACGATCCGCTGGTGCGCGGAGCGGTCCGCGACCACGACGGGGTCGGGATAGAGCGCGCCCTCCGTGGCGTCGGCGAAGCGCTGGCCCTGCGACAGCGCGGCGAGCAGGAGGAGCACGACCACGAAGGCCCGCGCCCGCGCCCCGTGCAGGCTTCTGGCCTCCTCGGCGTCCTCCACCGGCAGGAGCCACGTGGCCACCAGCGCCACCGCGGCGTTGAGCAACCCGCAGAGCAACGTCGCGTGCACCAACCCGACCAGCGGGATGAGCAGGAGCGAGAACCCGAGCGAGCCGAGCAGCGCCCCCGCGTAGTCGAACGTCAGCGCCTTGGCGACGAGGTCCTTGAACTCGATGCGACGCTGGAGGATCCGCATGAGCAGCGGCAGCTCCAGACCGACGAGCGCTCCGACCACGATCACCAGGGCGTACAGCACCAGCGAGAACGCGCGCGTGTAGCCGAAGGCGAAGAAGAGCGCCGGCGCGCTCAGTCCGCCGAGCACCGCGGCGGCCAGCTCCACGTCCACGAAGGTCCTCGACAGGTGTCGGTCGAAGAAGCGTGACAGCCACGCGCCGAGCCCGAGGGCCGAGAGGTACACGCCGATGATCAGCGAGAACTGCTTGACCGAGTCGCCGAGCAGGTAGCTGGCCACCGCGGCCATCGCCAGCTCGTACACGAGCCCGGCCGTCGAGATGACGAGGACGAGGAAGAGGAGCGCGCGCGTCGTCCCGCGCGCCTCGCCGGGACCCGGACCAGGCGGCGACGCCAGAGGCGCCTTGCCGTCGGCCGGGGCGTCGCCGCTCGGCACGCCCGCATCCATGGGTCAGAGGGCGCGCAAACCGCGCGGGGTCATCCGCCGACGGCTGCGGCGATGATGATGCTCAGGCCCAGGATCACCGAGCCGATCATGATCGCCAGCGCGGTGTTCTGGTCTTCCTCGATCTCCTTGCGGATCGAGAACGGCGTCACCGCGTTGATGACCATGAAGCTGATCGCGAACATCACGATCCCGATGGTGCAGTAGACGAGCGTGCCTACCAGCGCCTTGATGAACGGTGCCCATTCGATCGCCATCGCTCTCTCCTCCGCCCGTGTGTACCAGAACGGGCGGCGCGATACGACCATCGGTTATCTAAGCCCGGTCCGATCGGGGCCGCCCGGCGCCCGTTTCTCGGCCCGGTCCCCGGCGCCCGGTATGCTGCGCAGGGGAGCCGCGATCATGCTCATTCTCCTGGGCCCGCCGTTCGAGGGGCGCGACGACGAGTACGGCCTGCTCGCCCAGGCGACGGGGCTCCTGGCCTACGACCTCAGGACCAAGGTCAAGCCCGGCTACTGGGGTGTGGTTCGCGCGCTCGCCGACGTGCAGCAGGCCGAGGCCCTCGCGGCGTCCCTGTCCGCGGCAGGCTTCCGTATCGCGATGGTGGACCCCATCGTCGGGCACGATCCGGCGCGCAGGGTCGTGCCCGCAGACTCCCTTTCGCTCGGAGACGACCAGCTCGTCCTCGGGGTGGGCACGAAACAGATGCAGGTGCCGCTGGGTGCGCTGCTCACGATCGTCCGCGGCGAGGTTCGAACCGGCCAGCGCCCGCCGAGCGCCCCCGCGCGCTCCTCCAGCAGCACGTTCCAGGCGGTCAACCCGTCCGCCGCCGAGGTCGCGCTCTTTCGCGAGGGCGTCGCGTCGTCCAACTTCGACGCCTACGCGGCAGCGGACCTCCACTTCCACACCGTTTCGTGGTGCGCGCGCCTCGATGCCCGGAAGCTCGACTTCTCGCCGTTCGGGTTCGGCAGCGGGAACCTGGCCCAGGACCTCGACGATTTCATCGACTTCCTCGCGTCGAGCGCCGACGTCCGGGTCGATCGCGGGGCGCGGACCTCGAGCGTCGCGTCCTTCACGGGCCGGCCGGCGGCGGCCCGCTCGCTCACTCCCACGAGCCAGGTTCCCGCTTCGCGCGTGCCCACCGACGCTCACTTCGACGCCTACTCGCGCCTCGTCGCCGAGGCCGAGCGGCAAACCCGGCGCCACGGCGCACCCGCATGAGACGGCCGCGCCGGGACTGACCCCGGGGCGTCGGATTCGAGGCGCCGATCGTGCCGCGGTGGTAGGATGACCGCGCCTTGTCCACGATGCTTCGTCCGCTGCGCCGGGGAGTCGCCGCGCTCTGCTTCACGGTCGCTCCGCTGGCGCTGACGGCCGTCCCCACCGTGGCGGTGGCCCAGGACGGCCCCGAGCTTCAGAAGGCCCGGCAGCTCTTTCGACAGGGCCTGAGCCTCGAGGCGGCGGGCAACTGGTCCGGCGCCCTGCAGAAGTTCGAGGAAGTCGCGCGCGTGAAGCTCACGCCCCAGGTCCGCTACCACATGGGCCGCTGCAAGGAGCACCTGGGTCGCCTGAACGAGGCGCTCGGCGAGTACCGGATCGCCGAGTTCGAGGCCACCGAGCAGGGCGCCAAGGAGCTGGGCGAGATCAGCGCCGCGCGGGAGCAGCTCGAAGCCCGCGTCCCGAAGCTCGTGATCAGCCGCGGGGCGGGCGTGGAGACGGCGAGCGTGATCCTCGACGGCGTCGAGATCGGTGAAGCCCGGGTCGGCAAGGAAGTGTCCGTGGATCCTGGCCCCCACGTCGTCGGTGCGAAGTTCCGTGACGGCCGACAGTTCCAGATGGACGTGAGCGTCGCCGAGGGCGAGACGAAGAGCATCGAGCTGGTCCCGCCCGCGAACCTGAGCGCGGGCCCCGTCGCCGCCGACGACGACGAGCCCGACGAACCCGCGGCGCCGCCCAAGACGGACGCGAGCGCTCGTATCGACGAGAAGTCCTCGGCGGTGCCGTGGATCGTCGGGGGCATTGGCGTTGCGAGCCTCGCGGCGTCGGGGGTTTTCTTCGTGCTCCGCAACGGAGCCGAGTCGGACCTCGACGACACGTGTCGCGGCGGCGTCTGCCCCAAGTCGCTCGAAGGCACGCAGAGCGACGGCGAGACATATGCGATGCTCACCGGCGTGACGCTCGGCGTCGGCGTCGTGGGCCTCGGCGTCGCGACGGTGCTGCTGCTGACGGGAGGTGAGTCCGACGACGCGGCGAAGGAGGGGCGCGCCGGGATCAGGCTGGGCGTTGCGGCGGCGCCGGGGCTCGGGGGAGTGAGCGTGGCCGGTGGCTTCTAGTCGCAGGGGGTTCGGTCGCGCGCTGGGCGCCGCGGCGCTGGCCGTCGCCGCGTCCATCGCGGCGCAAGGCGGATGCACGTTCCCGGAGCACACGTTCATACCGGACGATGACTTCTTCGACGCCAGCGCAAGCGCTGGCTCGGGGGGCGCAGCAGGTTCGGCGGCGTCCGGTGGCGCGGCGGGAACCGCGGGCGTCGGCGGCTCGGCGGGCGCGAGCGGCGCGCCGACCGGTGGGACGGGTGGTGGGGATGCGGCGGGAGGCGGGGCAGGGACCGCCGGGGAGGACGCCGGTGTGGGGGGTGGCGCAGGCCTGGGCGGCGCGGGCACCGGCGGTGGGAGCGGCGTCGGAGGATCTGCCGGAGACGCCGCCGGCGGTACGTCGGGCGTGGGCGGCGTCGGCGGTACGGCCGGAACGAGCGGCGTCGGCGGCACCGCGGGCACGAGCGGCGTCGGCGGCACCGCGGGAACGAGCGGCGTCGGCGGAACCGCGGGGACGAGCGGCGTGGGTGGCACGGCGGGAACGAGCGGTGTCGGCGGAACGGGCGGCATCGGAGAGAACTGCACCAACGGCGTGGACGACGACGGCGACACGAACGTGGACTGCCTGGACTCGGAGTGTCAGTCCGGCCACACGTGTGCGCCGCCCGTGCCCACCGGGGGCTGGGCGGGCCCCGTCGCGGTCTGGGAGGGGACGGGCACCGCGCCGGACTGCCTCACGTCGGGCGGGTACCCGACGCTCAAGGAGAACGCCAACTCGGATCTCACGGCAGCGTCGCCCACGTGCCCCACGTGTCAGTGCGGTTCACCGACGGGCGCCACGTGCGGCAACGTCGTGAGCGTGGAGTACTACGACACCGTGGGATGCACGGATGGCTGCTGGGGCTGCGGCGGAGAGTTCGCCACGACGGGCGGCGCCGCGTGCATCGTGTACGGACAGGTCCACGGCCCGGTGGGCGAGATCCCCGTGGCCGCCATGTTCACCGCGCCGACGGCGAGCGGAGGCACGTGCGCGTCGAACGCGGTCGGAACCCCGAACATCCCGCCCATCGCCTGGGGCAAGGTCGTGCGCGCGTGCGGTGACGGCCCCACGACCGGCGGGGGATGCGGCACGGGCGCCTGCGTTCCGCGACCGGCGACGCCCTTCGGATCGTCCCTCTGCGTGTACCAGCCCGGCGACATGTCGTGTCCGCTGGGGCCCTACTCGCGCAAGGTGCTCCACCACCGCTCGGCGACCGACACGCGCGCGTGCAGCGGCTGCAGCTGCACGTCGCCATCGGGGATCACGTGCGGCGGTACGGTGCGGACCTACACGAACTCCTGCACGGCCGGGGAGACGGTCCTGCAGCCCGGGGTGTGCACGCCCATCGTGACGCCGGATCCGACGACGACGACGTCCGACGCCGGCCTGGTCGACACGCGCGGCATCCGCTTCACTGCGACGGGGCCGAGCGGCGGCACCTGCGCCGCGCAGGGCGGGCTCCCCAGCGGCGGCGCGTCCCCGGCGGACCCCGTGACGTTCTGCTGCCTCTGACCGCGGGCGCGCGGTGGCACTCTCCCGTCGCGAGCTGTTGACGCTGCTGCTCGGTGCGCCGCTGGCGGCCGCGGCGTGTCGGCGGCGCCCGTTCCGCACCGTTCCTGGGGAGATTCGCGGCGGCGCCGTGGACGTCGGGCACCGCCTGCGCGACGCCACCGTGGAACGCGCGTCCGGCGAACCTCGGCGCGCCGAGATCGCGATCATCGGAGCGGGCGCGAGTGGGCTCTCCGCGGCGTGGCGGTTCGATGCGCTCGGCGAGCGGCGCTACGTCGTGTTCGAGCTGGAGTCGCAGCCCGGCGGCACGAGCGCCTTCGGCACCGACGGCGCCGTGGCGTACCCCTGGGGCGCCCACTACGTGCCCGCGCCGACGTCCGAGCAGCGCGCGCTCGTGGCGCTGTTCGACGAGATGGGCGTCTTCGATTCCAAGGCGAAGACCGCGCGCGAGCCCCGCGAGGAGCTGCGGATACGGGAGCCGGAGGAGCGAATCTTCCTCGAAGGGCGCTGGCACGAGGGGCTCTTTCCGTTCGCGGGCGCGAGCGAAATGGATCGGGCCGAGCTCGCTCGATTCACGCGCGTGGTGGATGGGTGGGTGAAGTGGCGCGACGCGAAGGGCCGGCGCGCGTTCACCATTCCGTCGTCGGGGTGCTCCGACGACGCCGAGGTGACCGCGCTCGATCGCCTGTCGGCCGGGGCGTGGCTCGCGCAGAACGGATTTCGCTCCCCGAGGCTGCGCTGGTACGTCGAGTACGCGACGCGAGACGACTACGGCCTGGCCCTCGAGCATACGAGCGCCTGGGCCATGCTCTTCTACTTCGCATCGCGACAAGCCGAGCCCGGTGCCGATTCCGCGCCGTTCGTCGCCTGGCCCGAGGGCAACGGTCGCATCGTGCGCCACCTGGCCGGGCGCGTCGGCGACCGGCTGAACACCCGCTGCCTGGTCACCGACGTCGTGCCACGGGAGGACCGCGTCGAACTCTCGGTGCTCGATGCGGCCACGGGCAAGCTCGCGCTCTGGCACGTCGATCGCCTCGTCATGGCGGTGCCGAAGATGATCGCGCGACGCATCGTCCGGCCATGGCGCGACGCGCCGCCGCCGTTCCTGGCCGACTTCACCTACGGGTCGTGGGTCGTCGCCAACCTGCACGTGCGCAATCGCCCACGAGCCCCGGGCTACCCCATGGCCTGGGACAACGTGCTCTACGACAGCCCGAGCCTCGGATACGTCAACGCCGCGCATCAGGCGCTGAGCGACGTGGGGCCCACGGTGCTCACCTACTACCTGCCGCTCACCGACGAGGACCCGGACGCTGCACGGCGGCGGCTCCTCGCGGGAGACCACCAGGGAATGTGCGACGCGGTGCTCTCGGATCTGGGCCGGGCGCACGACGACCTGGAGCGCCTCGTCGATCGGATCGACGTCTGGCGGTGGGGCCACGCGATGATTCGCCCCACGCCCGGCTTCGTGTGGGGTCCCTCGCGTCGCCGTGCGGCGCAGGCACTGGGGCGCGTTCACTTCGCGCACTCGGACCTCTCCGGAGTCGCGCTGTTCGAGGAGGCGCAGGACCACGGCGTCCGCGCGGCCGAGGCCGTGCTTCGCGCCCGCGGTCGCGAGACCCCGTCCCTCGCCGGGTGACGCCACGACGCGCTTCCGCGGCGGTGCGGGACCGGGTATCGTCTTCACCCGGTGATCACGCGCGGCGCTCTCCTCCTACTCGTGGTCGCGTCGTGCGGCGGTGGTGCCGGCGACGCGAAAGCGCCAGATCCGAAGTCGCAGCCGCGGATCTCGTGCCCGACGCGCGAGGTCATGCAGACGATCACCAACGACCAGAGCGCGCACCACGACCGCCATCAGCAGCTCTTCGCCGATGCCAAGCGCAAGGTGCTGGACTTCCACTTCCAGCGTCAGCCGGGCGACTGCCACAGCGCCCGCGTCGTGGCGGCGCAGGTCCTGCGAAAAGCACCCGAGTCGTCGGACGAGGCCTGGATCGTGGAGAGCTGCGACCGCGAGTGCTTCGAGTACCGGGTGACCGTGAAGCCCATGGGCAGGGCGTTCGGGCTGCAGATCCGCGTCCCCGGCGAGTAGCTTGGCCCTGCATGGCGTGGCGGCGCGCTCGGCCGGTGTGCCCACAAGCCTTGGCAATTACGCTGATTTTTCCTTAATTCTTGCATAATCGCATCGGAAATATCAGAACGCTGGGGCACAGGCCGATGAGCCCGCTCGACCTCGCCCTGTTCGGAGCCTCGACGGCACTCGCACTGGCGATGGGGGGCTCCGGGCTCGCGCCCGCGTTCGGCGCGACCCTCGGCGCGGGTCGGATCTCCAGGGTGGCGGCGGTGGCGCTGTTCACGGCAGGAGTGCTCGTCGGCGCGCTCGCGCTCGGCGATCGCGTCGCTCGGACCCTGGGCTCGAGCATCGTGCGGCCCGAAGTGCTCCACGGTGGACCGGTGCTCGCGGTGCTCTGCGCCGCGGCCGTCGCGCTCTACGCCGCGCACCTGCTGAAGATCCCGCAATCCACGTCCTGGGTCGTGGTGTTCGCGCTCGTCGCCGTGGGTGCGCCGCACGGGGCCGTGTCGTGGGACGTCCTCCTCACGCGAGTTTTCCCGGCATGGCTCGGACTTCCAGTGGCGGCGCTCGTCCTCACGGTGCTCGCGCTCCGCCCCATGTACCCGCTGAGCGCTCGCAACCGCGGCTTCGTCGAGGGACTGCTCAAGCACCAGTGGAAGCTGCGCGCGTTCTCGGTCACCAGCTCGTTCTTCGTCGCCGTCTCCATCGGTGCGAACAACGTCGCGAACGTCGTCGGTCCCCTCGCGGCCACCGGCGCCGTCGGCGTCGAGGTCGGCCTGCTCGGTTTCGCGCTCGTCTTCGGCCTGGGCGCCGCTCTCCTGCCGTCCGCCACGCGCACGGTCAGCGCGGGCATCGTGCCGCTCGGTCTGTTCACCGCGTCGCTGTGCAACGTCGTGGTCGGCCTCGTGCTGTGCGTGGCCTCGGCGATGGGCGTGCCGCAGTCGCTGGTCCAGGTGAGCGTCGCGTGCGTGCTCGGCGTCGCGCTGGTGAAGGAAGGGCCTCACGGCTTCGTTCAGCGGGGGATCGTCCGCAAGCTCGGCTTCACGTGGCTCGCGACGCCGTGCCTGGCGGCGGTCCTCACGGTGGTCCTCTCGAGGGTGCTGCCGTGACCGACGCCGGCGCGAAGCTCGGCCGTCGCGTCGCCGACAGCGTGCTCGACCTCGTGGGGCGAACGCCCATCGTCAGGCTCGCCCGCCTGCCGTCGCCGGGCGCCGCCGAAGTCCTGGTCAAGCTCGAGGCGTTCACTCCCGGCGGAAGCGTCAAGGACCGCGTGGCGGTCGCGTTGATCCTCCGCGCGGAGCAAGAGGGGCGCATGACCGCCGACACGGTCGTCGTCGAGCCCACGTCGGGAAACACCGGGATCGGCCTCGCGATGGTGTGCGCGGCGCGCGGCTACCGGTGCATCCTGGTCATGCCCGACTCGATGAGTCTCGAGCGCGTCATGGTGATGCAGCGCTTCGGGGCCGAGGTGGTCCTCACGCCCGCGAGGCAGGACATGGCGGGTGCCGTGCGCAGGGCGCAGGAGATCGCGGACGGGTTGCCGCGGGCCTTCTTGCCGCGACAGTTCGAGAACGAGGCCAACCCCAGCGTTCACCACGAGACGACCGCCACCGAGATCCTGGAAGCGACGTCGGGTACCCTGGACGCGTTCGTCGCGGGCGTGGGGACCGGCGGCACGATCACCGGCGTGGGCCGCGCGCTCAAGGAGCGCGCGAAGGTGCTGGTCGTCGCGGTGGAGCCGGCGGCGAGCGCCGTCCTGTCCGGCAAGCCTCCGGGCCTGCACCGCATCCAGGGGATCGGCGCCGGCTTCGTGCCGCCTGTGCTCGACCGCTCGGTCGTCGATCGTGTCGCGCAGGTCACCGAGCAAGAGGCCTTCGAGACGATGAAGGCGCTCTCCGCCCGCGAGGGGATCCTCGCCGGGATTTCCTCCGGAGCGGCCGTCCGCGTCGCACTCGCCGTCGCCGCCGAGCTCGGCGCCGGGCGCCGGGTGGTCACCGTCGCACCCGACACCGGCGACAGGTACCTCTCGCTGCAGCACTACTTCGAACTCTGAAGTGGGCGGCGGGGCGCTCGAGCGCCCGCTTGGCAGCGCCGGGGAAACCTGAGCACACTGGGCGCCATGAAGTGTCCGCGCGACGGTACGGAGCTGGCCCCGGAGAACTACGAGGGGGACGTCGAGGTCGATGTGTGCCCCCGGTGCGGCGGGATGTTCCTGGACGACGGCGAGCTCGAGGTCATCCAGAAGACCGTCGAGCGCGATCACTCTGCCCTGCTGAACGAACCCCTCGACAGCGTGAAGGCCGGCATGGCGGCGGCCTCGAACGAGGCCCTCGGTCCGGTGGCTTGCCCGAAGTGCGGAGTCGAGATGACCGGTCGTCGCTACGGCCTCGGATCGCAGGTGCAAATCGACGTGTGCGCCGAGGGCTGCGGACTGTGGCTCGACTCCGGAGAGCTCGAGGCGCTGGAGGCGTTCTACGAGAGCAGCCAGGAGGACATTCCGCTCACCTGGCGCCTGTGGGCGGCGGTCCGCGGTGCGTTCGCCTCGAAGCGCTGACGGAGCTAGCCTCTGCTTTTCGTGGCGCGTTCCGCCTGGTCGTCCGCTCTGCCGTTGGCGCTCTGCGTCGCGTGCACGGACGAGCGGCCGCCGCCTCTCGACGAGGGTCCGTTCGGCTTCGGCGGCACCGGGGCAGGTGGGACGGGCGGCGACGAGTGCGGGCAGCCCCGGGACGGAGGGGGCGGCCTCATCATCGAGACCGACGCAGGGACGGCGAGCTTTCCCGACCCCGCCACGTGCTTCGAGGCCACCCTCTTCCGGAGCTACGTGGGGTGCGAGTTCTGGCCCACGGTCACCTACAACGTCGTGTGGGACGTCTTCGACTTCGCCGCGATCGTGGCGAACGTCGGCAGCGCCACCGCCGACATCACGGTCGAGCGCGACGGCGCCGTCGTCGCGACGGCGACCGTACCCGGTGGTGGCCTTCGCAAGGTCCACCTCCCGTGGGTCGCGGAGCTGAAGGGCCCCCAGTCCGACGAGTGCGGCACGGCCAGTACGAACCACCAGTCCGTTCTTGCTCGCAAGGGCGCCTATCGTCTGACGAGTACCGTGCCGGTCATCGCGTACCAGTTCAACGCCCTCGAGTACCGTGGCGTGGGCGGCCCCCCGGACAAGGACTGGGACTCGTGCCCCGGCTTGCAGATGTGCGATCCGATCATGCAGGCGGTCGGCTGCTTCTCGTTCTCGAACGATGCGTCACTGCTGCTGCCGACGCCGGCGCTGACCGGCAGCTACCGCGTGACGGGCCAGCCCGGGTGGACGGAGGCGAACATGGGCCCCTTCCTCGCGATCACGGCGACGGCGGACGGGACCACCGTGGACCTGAAGATGTCGAGCACGGGGCGCGTCGATCCGAACGGCGCCATCCCCGGCGCGGGCCCCGGGGACGTCGCGACGTACCAGCTCGACGCGGGCGATGTCCTGCAGCTCGCCGGGCGCCCCGACGCCGACCTGTCGGGCTCGCTCGTCCAGGCGTCGCACCCCGTGCAGGTCGTCTCCGGAATGCCGTGTACGCAGGCGCCGTTCGGATATCAGGCGTGCGATCACGTCGAGGAGGTCGTGTTCCCTGCCGAGACCCTCGGGCGGCGCTACTTCGTGGCGCCCCCCACCGGGCCCTTCGGGGAGGGGGTCGGGCACATCGTGCGGTTCTACGGCAACCGCGACGGAACGACGCTCACCTACCCGGGGGATCGCCCCGTCGGCGCGCCGGATCGCATCGAGGCCGGCGAACGCGTCGACCTCATGGTGATCGAGCACAGCTTCGAAGTGGTTGCGAGCCACGAGATCGCCGTGGCGACCTTCATGCTCGGCGCGGAGCGCGTCGATCCGACCAACGGCGGCTCGGGGGATCCATCGCAGAGCCTCGTCACGTCGGTGGAGCAGTACCGCACGCGCTACGTCTTTCTCGCACCGGACGACTACGACTCGAGCTACCTCGACGTCGTGGGTCCGATGGGCGCGGAGCTCGAGCTCGACGGGGCGAAGGTGGCCGTCGCCGAGGAGCCCATCGCGTGTTCGGGGTTCGGCGTGCGTCGCATCCGCCTCGGTCCGGGGCGCGGCGGCGCACATCGACTGGACGCCACGCGACCCGTCGCGATCCAGGTGATCGGGTACGGTGCCTACACGAGCTACCAGTATCCCGGTGGTCTGAACCTCGTGGCGATCGCTCCGCCGCCGCCCCCGGTGAAGTGACGCCCCGCCGCGATGGTCAGGGCGCCCCGCACACGAACGCGAAGAGCTCCGCGGCCCTGCCGCGGCCCGTGGCGAAGAGCAGACGACCGTGGCCGGCAGCAAGCGGCTCCGCGCGATCGACGGCGGGGTCGGCGGCCAGCGCCACCTCCAGGGTTCCCGCGCTCGAAACGGGCGCGAGGCGGGTGACGTCGGTGATGCTTCCGATCGCGAGCCACGTTCGCGACGGCTTGGCCTCCGCATCCACCACCAGCGACGGCACGCCAGGCCCGAGGTCGGGGTCCGGCAAGATGGCGTGTCGAACGGTGCCGTCGGGAGCGACCGTCGTGAGCGATGCGCTGCTGGCCGGGCCCTCGGCACGGTCGTCTCCGCGCCGCCAGGCCACCAGGGCGCTGCCTTCCGGCGCGGCGGCGAGGTCGAACGCAGACAAGGTACCCGTGCGCTCGGTGACCGCACGGGGTTCCGCCGTCGGCTTGCCTGCGGCGTCGAGCGGTACGATCTCGAGCCAGCGCGCCACGCGCTCGTCCTCGTCGCCGCCATCCGCGCTCTCACCACGTGGCAGCTCGAGCGGAGCGTGGGCGATCCACGCGAGCCAGAAGCCGCCATCCCTCGTCACGAGCCGAGGCGCCTCGGCGTCGGTCTTCGGCGGGGAGGCCAGGGACACGACCGGCGCGCCCGCGCCCGTCGCGGCCGCCAGCCGAATCACGGAGTGGCCCTTCGGCTTGTCGAGCTCGTCCCAGACCACGACCAGGTGAGTCTCCCCGAGCGCCACGTCGAACGCGTGGCTGTCGTCGCGTCCCGTCCGCAACGTCGCGCCCCACGAGGCGCCGCCGTCGGTCACCTCGGCGAGCTTGACGGTGTGCGAGCCGGCGTCGCTGTCCGGCACGGCGACCACGAGCCGCGCGCCGCGCGCCGCCACGCGCGGCGGATCGACGTCCCCGTGCGTCCGGCCCAGGTCGATGATCTTGCCGGCGCCCGCGTTCTCGTCGAGGAGCGCGACGAGGGCTCCGACGCCGCCGCCCTGGGCACGCAGCGCGCCGACGGCGAACCCACCTGCGCGACTCGTCGCCGACCCGAGCTCGACCGCGAAGGGCAACGTCGCCTCCTCGCCGCCGTCGGCGGACGCGGAGCGCTCGCCCACCAGGAACGAGGCACCGGCAAGGGCACGGCGGCACGTGGCACGCGAGGGTTCGGTGGGCGTCGCCGGAACCGACGCCGCACTCGGGAGCGGTGCTTCCGTCGGTGGCGCAGCCGATGGCGCAGGTTCGCTCGTCGATGCGCGCCGGCAGGCGAATGCCGTGAGCGTCGGAAGCATTGCCGCGACGGCGATCGTCGCACGACGGCCGAGCGTCATGCGCGAGGGACTACTCGCGCGTGGAGGGCACCGCAAGTATCATGCACGACCGCGCATGTCCTCGGCGCTCACCAAGACCTACGAGCCCAACCCGCTGCTCCGGGCGCTCTACGAGCGCTTCTTCGACGCCATCCAGGTGGACGAGGCGTGGGTCCAGGACGTTCGCAGGCTCGCCGCGCGCGGCACCGTCGTGTACGTGCTGCGGAACCTCAACTTCATCGATTTCTTCGCGCTGGATCACCTCACCAAGCGCTACGGCCTGCCGCAGGTGCGGTTCGTCAACGACCTGGGCCTCGGCGTGCTCGCGCCCATGGGCAAGGGATGGCTCAACGCGCTCGTCCCCGCTCGCGACGTGACGCCCAGTGACGAGCTGCGCGATGCGCTCGCGAACGGTGGGTCGGCGATGCTGTTCCTGAAGCGTCCCCCGGGAATGATGGACGTTGCGGCGGGTACGAGCCGTGGGCGTGGACTCAAGGAGGGTGACGAGCTCATGGAGACGCTCATCGGTCTTCAGCGCGCCCGCGACCGCCCCATTCTCCTCGTCCCACAGGTCTTCGTGTGGACCAACCGCCCCGACACGCGCGGCACGCACCCGCTCGACGGGATCCTGGGTCCGCGGGAGTGGCCCCACCCACTCCGCACCGCGGGGCAGTTTCTCTACAACCGGAAGCACGTCGCGCTGAAGGCGGGCGAGCCGCTCGATCTGCAGGGCTACCTGGGCGGGGCGGGCAACCAGTCCGACGACGCCAGCGTCCGTCAGATCACCTACACGATGCTGCGGCGGCTGGAGCGGGAGCGGCGCATCGTGACCGGCCCCGCCGAGAAGCCTCCCGACCGCGTGCGCCACGAAATCATCCGGAGCCCGAAGCTCCGCGGCGCGATCGCCGATCTCGCGGGGGAGCGGACGAGCGATCAGGTGGTCGTCACGACGCAGGCGCTGGGCATGCTGCGCGGACTTCAGGCCACCCCGGACACCGCGACCATCAAGGCGCTCGAGATGCTCTTCGATCGGGTATTCCACCGGATCTACGCGGGCATCGAGTACGTCGGCGAGGACATCGCCAGGCTGCGGGAGGCCACGGCCGAAGGAGCGGTCATCCTTCTGCCGAGCCACAAGAGCCACATCGACTACCTGATCCTCTCTTACGTCTTCATGCAGGAGAACCTGTCGCTGCCGCTCATCGCCGCGGGCGACAACCTGTCCTTCTTCCCGCTCGGCGCGGTCTTTCGCAGGGGCGGCGCGTTCTTCATTCGCCGGTCGTTCAAGGGCGACGCGCTCTACTCCGCCGTCGTGGATGCGTACATCCGGAGGCTCGTTCGCGACGGGCACTCGATCGAGTTCTTCCTCGAAGGGGGCCGCAGCCGCAACGGGAAGCTCCTGCCGCCGAAGTTCGGGCTCCTCGGCATGGTGGTGGAGGCGGCCCTCGCGGTCCCCCACCGCAAGGTCTTCTTCGCGCCCATCAGCATCGGGTACGAGCGCGTCGTGGAAGCCTCCAGCTACCGCACCGAGCTCAGCGGTGGAGAGAAGCGCGCGGAGGACGCCGCCGGCCTCCTCAAGACCACGGAGGTGCTGCGCCACCGCTACGGCCGCATCAACCTGCAGGTCGGCCAGTTGCTCACCTTCGATCAGATCCTTGCCGAGCTCGACGTCGATCCCGCCGCGCGCCTGAAGCCCGCCAAGCGTCGCGCGCTGGTCACCCGGCTCGGCAACCGCGTCATGGACGAGATCAACCGGGTCACGGCCGTGACGCCGGGCGCGCTGACCGCTCTGGCCATCCTCAGCATCACGCGGCGCGGGATCCCCCACGAGGATCTGGTGGACCGATGCCGTCGCTTGCTCGGCGTGCTGCACGAAGCCGGCGCGCGCGTGACGCCGACGACCCAGACCGTCACGGGCAGCCTCCGGCCCGAGGCGATCCGGGAGGCGATCCAGATGTTCATCGATGCGGGCTTCGTGCAGGCGCACGCCCCCGCCGACACCGAGGCGTCGCGGTCGCGGATTCGCCGCGGAAAGGTCTCCGGCGGGCCGGGCGCCATCTACACCATCCCGAACGATCGCCGGCACGAGCTCGATACTTCCAAGAACATCATCATCCACTTCTTCCTGGAGCGGTGCCTCGTGGCCACGGCCGTGAGCATGCCGCCCGGGCCTCCCGCGGCGCTCGGCACGGTGAAGGATCGCGTCCTCAAGCTCTCGCGCCTCTTCAAGTTCGAGTTCCGCTTCCAGGCCGATCGACCCTTCGACGCGATCTTCGACCACACCCTGGCCGACATGACGCGCGGCGGTGAGCTGGAGGTCTCCGTCGGCGAGCACCTCGTGGCCGGCCCGGGCCGAGACGGGTGGAGCGGCGCGGAGTGGCTCGAGGCGTACGTCTCGCTGCTCCGAAACTTCATCGAGGGCTATCAGGTCGCGGCGCGCGGCCTCGGCGCCCTGCTCAAGGGGCCGCTGGCCGAGAAGGAGGTCGTCAAGCGCGCCCTCGCCGTCGGCAACCGGATGTTCCTCGCGGGCGAGATCGAGCGGCAGGAGTCCGTGAGTCGTCCGCTCGTGCAGAACGCGATCCAGTCGTTCGTGGAACAGGGTTACGTCGTCGTGCGCGACAAGAAGGCCGAGCTGGCAGAGTCCTTCCGGAGCGCGGCGGCGGTGCGGGCCATCGAGGGGCGCATCGCCGGCTACCTCGAGCAGGAACGGCTGCCTTGAGGCTCGCCGCCGCATCGTCGGCCGCCCTCGTCCTGCTCGGTTGCCTGGGGTCGCCCACGCCGCTCGCACCGAACCTGGCGGGCTCCGTCGGAGTTCCGCACCACGGCGTGCAGACGGGCGCACGCGAGCTCCCGGTCAAGGGCAGGGGATTCTCGCGGTACCGCCCGAAGAGCCCGAACTACTGGGGCAACCCGCGGCTCGTCGGCATGCTCGAGCGAGCCGCCGCTCGGGTAGCCGACGAGCTGCCCGGTGGGCACCCGCTCCTGGTGGGCGACCTCTCCGCGCGCTACGGGGGAAAGATCCCCGGCCATCGATCCCACAGGACCGGCCGAGACATCGACCTGCTCTGGTACGTGACCACGCCCTCGGGCGCGCCGGTGCCGTGTCCGGGGTTCGTTCCCGTCGGCACGGACGGGATCGCCAAGATTCACGGCCGAGCCACGGACGACTTCGTGGCGCTCGACGTCGAGCGCCAGTGGCTGCTCGTGAAGGCGCTGCTGACGGATCCGGAGGCCACCGTGCAGTGGATCTTCTCCAGCCGGTCGGTGGAGGCGCTGCTCATCGACTACGCGCGCGCGCGCGGCGAGCCCGACCGACTGGTGTGGTACGCCGAAACCGTTCTCCTTCAGCCCGGCGACAGCACGCCCCACGACGACCACTTTCACGTCCGCATCGCGTGTGCGCCGGACGAAGCCGTGAACGGTTGCGAGGGCGGAGGCCCTCAGTGGGAGTGGCTCCCGGAGCTCCCGGCGCTCGGACCTCTGGAGGCCGAGCTCCTCGACACGATCGTCGACGACGAGGACGGCGGTCTCGGACCGCTCGTCGAGGGTCCAGGGTGAAGAGAACATCGGACGCCCGGGGGCACTTCGACGTGTGGCGCGGGGACTGTCTCGAGGTCGTTCCGGGGCTCGTCGGACGGGGGAACGAGGCGTTCGAGCTCGTGTACCTCGATCCGCCGTTCAACACGGGGTTGCGCCACGGTGCCCGGGGGCGGCGCGGCGACCGGGCGAAGGGGCGCCAAGCCTACGACGATCGCTGGGGTTCGCTGGAAGCGTTTCTCGAGATGCTCCGACCGCGCCTGGCCGCGGTTCGCGACGTCATGGCCGAGGAGGCCAGTCTGTGGCTGCACCTCGACTACCGGACGGTGCACGAGGCGAAGGTGATGGCGGCCCAGGTGCTGGGCCGCCGCGCGTTCCAGGGTGAGATCGTGTGGGTGCCCGGTAACGGTGGAAGGCGGCGCAACGGACCGAGCACCACGCACCAGACCCTCCTCGTGTTTGCCCCTGGTGGGAAGATGGTCTGGAACGCGTCCGATCCGGTCCTTCGCGAGTCCTTCGCGAGCACGAGCCTTCGCACGCACTTCCGCAACGTGGACCCGAGCGGACGCCGGTACCGCGATCGTGTCGTCAACGGCAAGACCTACCGCTACTACGCCGACGACGGGCGCCGGCTGGGCAGCGTCTGGACGGACTGCCCGGCCATGGCGGCCAACACGCCGCTCACCGACGAATCGACGGGCTACCCGACGCAGAAGCCCCTGCGTCTGCTCGATCGCATCGTGCGGGCTGCCACGCGCCCGGGCGCCCGAGTCCTCGACCCCATGTGCGGGTCGGGAACCGCGCTGGTGGCAGCGCAGAGGAGTGGGCGGCGCTGGGCCGGCGTGGACAGCAGCGCGCTGGCGTGTCGCGTCGCGCGATCGAGGCTCGCTGCCGGGGGGCATGGCCCCGGGGCGCAGCGCCCCACCGTCGAGTGAGTTTCTCGCTTCAGGCACACCGTTCGCGTGCCCTTAGGGGAAAGCCGGACAGACCGTGCCGACCGCACCCGCTAGCCTGGCGGAATTCACGGGGGACCCACTCGCCTCAGCGTGACTCGCTCCCCGATCCTTCAGATTACCCAGAAAGGGTTCGCCGGCTGGCTCCTCGCGCTCGAGCGATCGGCCAGCGACGGCGTGCTCACGGTCTCCGTCGAGGGGGTCGAGACTCGGATCGCGTTTCGCGAGGGAGAGATCGTCGGGGCCCTGGGTGGCGGCCCGGCCGATCTCCTCGGGGCCGTTCTGCAGGTTCAGAAGGTGCTGACCGCCGATCAGCTCGCCCAGGTCGTCGCGGCTCGGGTTGCCGGTGAGGCCCCTCGCTTCGGCGAGCAGTGCGTCGCCATGGGCCTGGCGGCCCGCGGGCAGGTCGAGGCCGCACTCGTCGCCCAGCTGCGCCGCAAGGTCCTTCGCGGCTTCCAGACACCCGACGCCGAGTGTCGCTTCCAGGTGACCGGGATCCTCGACGATGGCGAAGTTCCGCCGCTTCGCGTGGCCCCGCTGGTGATCGACGGCGTGCGGCAGTACTTCGATCCTGCTCGCGTGGAGGCGGTGCTGGGTCCGTACCGCGGGCTCTACCCGAAGACCCAGGGCGATGCCGCGGCCGTCGCCACCCGCTTCGGGCTCAAGCCGAACGAAGCTCAGTTCGTCTCCACGATCGACGGGCGGAGGACCGCCGATGCGATCCTCGCCTCGGCGAACCTCGACGCCCTGCACGCTTCCCAGATCCTGTGCGGGCTCGTCCTTGCGGAGGTGATCGGCCTCGACGAGCGGCGCGCCGTGAACAGCTCGGCGCTGCGCGCCGCATGGACCTCGACCGTCTCCGTGAGCCGGCCCGCCCCCGCTTTCCGCGGTGGCGCGTCCCGACCGCTGTCGCAGCGAGCCCCTGCGGCGCAGACGCCGCCAGGGCCTGCGACCGCTTCGCCTTCGACCTCGCGCCGCACGACGTCGCCGCAAGCGCCGGACTCCCTCGCGCGGGGCGGCGCCGACGCGCTGCCTTCGAGCGCGGCACGCGCCACGGAGGCCCCGCCGGTCAGCAGCCGCGCCGCTGCTCCGCCCGGCGGCGAGGCTCGGTCCGTCCCTACCGACGCCGCCGCGCGCAGGCAGCAAGCGGTCGAGGCGTTCGAGTCCGGCCGCGCGGCCGCGCGCGACGGGCGGTCCGGCATGGCGCTCCAGCACTTCCGGCGTGCTGCGGAGCTGCGACCGGACGCCAAGGAGTACCGGCTCCACCTGAGCTGGCTGGAGCTCCAGGACGCGACCGATCCGGCCACGCGCGAGGCGCTGCGCGGTCGCCTCGACACGCTCGTCCGCTCCGTCGTCGTGGAGAACCGCAACCTCGCGATGGCACACTTCGTCAAGGGTCAGCTCAATCTCGCCGCCAATGACGACGTCGCAGCGCTCAAGTGCTTCCGCGTTGCCCGGCGCATCGATCCGGACGACCGCGAGTTCGAGCGTCACTGCCGGCTGCTCGAGAAGCGCCTGGGGCCGAAGTAGTCGCGTCGCGTCGACGGCGGGGCGCGCGACACGCCGATCCGAAGTCGCACCTTCTTGCGACGGTGCGGAGCTACTTCACGTCGGTGGGCGTGAAGCAGGAAATCGTCGTCTCGATCCTGAAGTTCGATTCGTTGGTGTGACGCTCCGCGTGGAAGATCTCCATGGGGTAGGCGTTGCCCTGCGAGATCCCGAGCTGCCCTGCGAGGGCGTCCATGTCCGCAGTGCCCTCCTGGGCCGGGTGTAGCCCTCCGAGATCGATGGCGAGCCGGCCGTTGATGAACACCCACAGGTCGTCGTCGCCGCGAAACGTGAAGACCTCGCCGCCTTCGTAGGTGAAGGTGGTGTGGATCTCGGTCGTGAAGAGGAAGTTGTGCAGCGGCTGGAAGAGCACGGGGGGACCGTCGCCGAACCCTTGCCCGTCGATGGGAAAGAAGGCCGAGTTGTCGTAGAGCAGTACGCCCGGAGACGTCTCCGCGAACGTGATCTGCGCCGGAAGGCTCCAGTTGACGCCGGGCACGTCGTTGTACCACTGCGCGAACTGCGAGGGCCCGGACGTGTGCGCCGTCGGCCCCGGGTGCGCGTACACGGGCTTGCGATCCGCCCCGAGGTCCGGCGCCACGATGCCCTTCAGGCCGCTCCCGGTGAAGCTCTCGAAGTCGGGATGCGTCGGCATGAAGTCACGAACCGTCGCCGTGAGCGTCTTCCCGCAGTCCATGGGCACGTGCCCAGAGTCCGTGTTCACGGTGGCGCCGGACCCACCGAAGCCTCCGAAGCCGGTGCCGGCTCCGGCGCCCGTCGCGGAGGCTCCTCCGGACGAAGCCCCGCCGCTGGTCGACCCGCCGGTTGCAGGCCCGCCGACGCGAGACGCGCCGTCGCCGCCGGCACTGCACGCAGCGAGAGAGAGCACGACCAGCGCGAGGCCCCAGCGCACCACCGCGAGAGCATACCCTGGTTCGCGCCGGTTGCCAGTGCGGTCCCCGGTGTCGTCCAGCGGCTGCCGTGCGTGCGATTCGCGGGTGCGAGCGATCGTGTCGCCCAGCGATCTCGTCGCCTCGAGGCGCCACACGGTGCTACCGTCGCGACGTGGCAGGTGGCGTCAGCGGCAGCGCCGATACGGACATCGCAAGCTCCGCGCCATCGTCCTCTTCGCGCTTCCACCCGGGGGATGCCGTGGGGCGATACGGGATCGTCGGGATGCTCGGCGCGGGGGGCATGGGCGAGGTCTACCGGGCGACGGATGCGCGTCTCGGTCGTGAAGTCGCGCTGAAGCTCGTTCGGCCACTCCTGGGCGACGGTGCCGCGTGCGGCGTGCTCTGCGCCCTGCTCCTGAAGGAAGCGCGCACCCTGGCGCAGCTCAGCGATCCGGGGATCCTGGTCGTCCACGACGTGGGGGAGCATCACGGCTGCGTGTACGTGGCGATGGAGCTCGTGGACGGGGTCACGCTCCGCGAGTGGGCCAGTGCGCCGCGACCGTGGCGCGAGCGCCTCCAGGTGCTGCTGCGCGCCGGCCGCGCGCTCTCGGCCGCGCACGGCGCGGGCGTCGTGCACCGCGACGTGAAGCCGGACAACGTGATGATCGAGCGCAGCGGTCGCGTCGTGGTGACGGACTTCGGGCTTGCGCGCAGCGCGGGTGACGGAGGCGACGCCGACTACGCCTGCGGCTGCTCACCGCACCCGTCCACCGGCGCACAGCTGGAGCGCGCGGTCGTCGGCACGCCGGCCTACATGTCTCCCGAGCAGCACGCGGGCGGGACGGTCGACAGCCGGGCCGATCAGTACGGATTCGCGGTGATGGCGTGGGAGATCCTCTTCGGTTCGCTCCCGTTCAATGCGGCGTCGGACCAGCTCGTCGACGCGAAGAACCGGCTCGAGATCGCTCCTCCGCCGAGCGACACGGACGTTCCCCGCCGCCTCGAAGCCCTCCTGCGTCGCGGCCTGCGCGCCTCCGCGAGCGCGAGGTACGTGAACCTTCGCACCTTCGTGGACGAGCTGGAGCGCGCTGCGGAACACCCGGTCGCGTCCTGAACGATGCACGCGCGCCGGGCCGTCTCGCGACCGACTCGGCTCTCGCTCGACTGCGCACCGCGCGGCCTCGGGCCGAGCGTCGGCCGCGACGCCGTTCGGGCCTCCGGCCCACCTTTCATCGCGGTGCGCGAGTGCGGCTCCGCGGGCCCGACCAATGAGGACACTGCGCGGTACCCGCCGACACGTCGCCGAGCGACGGCGAGCGCGACGAGGGGCAGAGCCGCGCCGCCCCGCTCACTTGTGCTCGACGCGGCAGTCCGCGCTCAGCTCGAGTGGCGGCGCGGGTTGAGTTCGGAGCTGCGCGAAGTCGACGAAGTAGTTGCTGTAGTGCCAGAAGTCGTCGCACCGGAGTTCGATGTGACCCGGCGACTCGGTGATGGTGTACTCGCAGGTCGCACCGTCGCGGAGGTACGCGTCGTACGACAGGCTACCCGCCGCGGCGCCGACGAAGTTCTCCTGCCAGAGGCAGTAGCTCTCGGTCCTCGTGAACGACAGTCGGTCGACGAAGGCCATGGCGAAGTCCCATTCGACGACGGGCAGCCGGATCTTCTTTCCGTTCCAGTCGAAATCCGTGGATCTGAACGGCCCGTACTTGCCTGGTCCCTTCCAGCCGCCGGTCCGGAAAGTGAGGCGGTTCGCGTTGTAGCCACGCGTCTGCTCGAGGTCGCATCCGGCGAAGAGCTGCGTGATGCTCATGCCGCGAAAGATGTCGATCTGAAGGTCCATCTGGACCGCACCCGTCGCGTCGTCGACGACGATCCGGCAGTCCGTCGCTTCCGCGTCGGCGTCGGCCACGGACATGGTCGAGATCCGGAGAGGCTTCTGCAGGCCACCCTTGATCGAGTAGGGGCAGTCACGCCGCACCCCGTACTCGCAGAACTCCCATTGCCCGGTGAAGCGTCCCTCGACGCCGTCCACGTCGATCACCGCCTCGTAACGGCCACGACCGCGGCTCATCTCCTGTCCGCGCCCTTCCACCTCCTCCACGAAGAGCTTGCCGGCCTTCGCGACGTGCTCCCGACCGGCGTAGTGGATGGCCATCACGGCGACGCCAGACCGCGGGATGATGGGGCTCTGACCGCTGACGTAGGGATCGACGATGGCGAGCTCGTCACCCGGAGCCGCCTCGAACAGCGAGAGCACGCATCGCTTCGGCACGTCGCTCCCCATGAACTGACCGAGGGCGGTGGTCTCGGAGATCACTTCGCCGGAGACCGGCGCGTGGGTGTAGGCCACTTGCCAGCTGATGGGCGTACGAGTGCCGGCCATCATGCCGACGCAGTCGACGACGGCCTCCAGCTTCGTCTCGACCCCGGCCTCGGGCCTGGGCTCTGGCTCCGGATCCTGCTTCGGCTCCGCGAAGCAGCCGCCGGCGAGCACCGCGGCGACCAGGGGCGAGACGGCGCGCTTCATGGCGCGACGGCCGCCTCGTCCCAGACGACGCCCCAGCTCGTGTCGACCTCCGCAGCGGGGGGCAGCTTCTCGTAGCCGGGAACGAGCTGACATCGGAACTCGTCGTGGGTGATCACCGGAGTGTGCGGCGGCGGGCACGCCTGGATCGGCTCGCAGTACGCCTCACAACCGGACTTCGTGTAGAAGAACCCGCCGCCGCGGACGGTCGACTCGACGTACCCTTCGGCTTCGACGGCGAACGTCGCGACTCGCGTCCCGACGGGACACTGCTTGGTGCATTGCACCTCCGCAGCAAGTCGCCGCTCGTCGGTTCGCGGGGCCGCCGAGATCAGCGCGATGGCCAGGGCAGCCGCGAGGCAGCCCAGCCCTACCGTGCGCGGTTCAACCACAGTCCCCCTGAACCACCATTCCATCCACCACCAGCCCGCAGGTGAAACAGTCGCTGCGGATGACGGGGAACATTTCTGCGGGGCACGGGAACGCGACCCGACACGCGTATTCGCACTTCCCCTCCCCGAAGAGCTGGAACGCGTTCTCGGGGTCGTATCCGGCTCCGGGCCCCATCGAGATGTCGTAGCCGCGCTCGACGTTTCGCTTCTCCTCGACGACCGTTCCCATGGGGCACTCCTGCCGACCGCATTCGACGGCGACGGTACCCTCGTCGCTGCAAGCCACCGGCTTGACCGTGGTCCCTTCGATGGGCGCGCACTTCATGCATTCCCTCGTGATGATGGGGAACGAGCCGGCCGGGCAGGCCTGGATCACCTCACAGGCATACTCGCAGCTGCCCGACGCCATGCGCTGGTAGGCGCCGTCGGCCTTGTACGTCACGGGGTCGTAGCCCCCGCTGATGTCGTTGGAGGCGTCGAGGCTCCGCGTCTCGACCACGCGCGTGCCGGCGGGGCACGCCTGCTGGCCGCAGCTCTTCGCGACGTCGCCGGCCTCCTCCGCCGGATCCCCGCAGGCGTAGAGGCCCGCGAGCAGGAGCAGGGGGGCGCAGGAACCGAAGCGCCCGCAAGCACGTCCGTTGCTGCCCGCGACACGGTGCGATCGGGGCGACGCTGAGAGAGTGGTCATGCTGGCATGAGACTCCCAGCCACCGGCTTCGGTCAAGGGCACGGCAGGACGGGGCGCCGCAGAGGCCACGAACTCCCGCCGTCTGGCCCGCCAGCCGCGTGGACGGCGAGGGAGGCCTTGGGGGCGGTCGCGCGGCTTCGCGCGCACGGCTTCGCGCCGCTTGATGGAGCGGCACCGGGCTCTCGGGTCGGGAAAGGTTGCATTTGGTCCAGCGGTCAAGTATGACTGATGAGTCATGTCTGGTCACGAAACCCCCATTTCTCGGGTCGATCGCAAGAAGCAGGCGCGCCGCGAGGCGCTGGTCCAGGCCGCCCTCGAGCTGCTGCGCGAGCGCGGCCTCTACGGCACCCGCGTGGAGGACATCACGGAGCGCGCGGACACCGCGAAGGGCGCCTTCTACAACTACTTCGCGTCGAAGGACGCCCTCGTGAGCGAGCTCCTGGCGGACGCCGTGGAGGTGCTCGCGCGGGACTACCTCTCCCTGGTCGATGGCGCCTCGGCGCGAACCCGCGTCGAGCGCGCCGTGAAGCTCCACGACCAGTTCCTCGAAGAGCACCCCACCTACGCGTTGCTGCTTCATCAGACGCGCGGCCTCGTGCTGGTGCCGGCGTCCGGGGACGTCGAGGAAATTCGCGCGATCTTCCGCCGCTATCTCGACGTCGTGGCGGACGCGCTCGCGGGGGGTAAGGCGCTGCCGATCCATCGGGACGTCGCGGCGGTCGTCGCCGGCGGGGTTGCAGGCGCCCGCGCCTTCAACGTGGCGGCCGGCTGGGAGCCGAGCCGCGTGGCGCCCGCAGTGCTGGCTCGAGGCGCCGCGAGTGCGCTGAGTGCCGCGAACTCGTCGAAGCGTCGGGGCCGCTCGGCAGAGAAAGGGAGGAGCGCATGAACGGGGGCTTTACGATCGAAACGCGCAACCTCGTCGGCGGGGAGTGGATCGCCGCCCTCGACGGCGCGACCCTCGACGTGACCAACCCGGCGACGGACGAGCTGATCGCACGCGTGCCCAGCTGCGGAACGGCGGAGACACGCGCGGCCATCGAGGCCGCGGCCGCGGCGTTTCCGGAGTGGAGCGCCCGGCCCGCGGCGGCCCGCGCGGCGCCGCTCCTGGCGCTCGCGTCCCTGATGCGATCGGAGGTCGACCGACTCGCCCGCTTGCTCACCCGGGAGCAGGGCAAGCCCCTGGCGGAAGCGCGCGGAGAAATCGTCTACGCCGCCACGTTCCTCGAGTGGGCCGCGGAGGAGGCGAAGCGGCAGTACGGCGAGCTGGTGCCCGCCGGCAGCGCCAAGAGGCGCATCCTGGTGCTGCGCCAGCCCGTCGGAGTCACCGCGTGCATCACGCCCTGGAACTTCCCCGCCGCCATGATCACGCGCAAGCTGGGTCCTGCGCTCGCGACTGGCTGCACCATGGTGGTGAAGCCCGCGGAGCAGACTCCGCTCTCGGCGATCGCCCTCGCCGAGCTCGCCGTGCGCGCCGGCGTGCCGAGCGGCGTCGTGAACGTCGTCACCGGTGATCCCGTGGCCATCGGCGCCGAGCTCTTCCGCCACCCCGCGGTGCGCAAGGTCAGCTTCACGGGCTCCACGGAGGTGGGAAAGAAGCTCATGACGATGGCCGCGACGAACGTGACGCGCCTCTCGCTCGAGCTGGGCGGGCACGCGCCGTTCCTCGTGTTCGAGGACGCGGACGTGGATGCGGCCGTCGCCGGCGCCATGGCGTCCAAGTATCGCAACGCCGGTCAGACCTGCATCTGCGCCAACCGGTTCTACGTTCACGCGCGCGTCTACGACGAGTTCGCCCGAAAGCTCGCCGAGCAGGTGCGCGGATTGAAACTCGGGAACGGCCTCGACGAAGGCGTGACGGTCGGCCCGCTCATCGACGACGACGCCGTGAAGAAGGTTCAGGCGCACGTCGCGGACGCGGTCGCCCGGGGAGGAACGGTCCGCGTGGGGGGAGCGCTCGCGGGCGTGAACGAGGGCCTCTCCCAGCGCTTCTTTCAGCCCACCGTCGTCGATGGCCTCTCGCCGGACATGCTCTGCGCCCGCGAAGAGACGTTCGGACCGGTGAGCCCGCTCGCGAAATTCGAGACCGAGGACGAAGCGGTCGCGCTGGCGAACGACTCGGTCTTCGGCCTCGCGGCGTACTTCTTCACGCGAGACGCGAGCCGCCTGTTTCGCGTGGCCGAGCGCCTCGAGTACGGAATCGTCGGTGCGAACGACGGGGCGCCGTCCATCGCGCAGGCGCCCTTCGGCGGAGTGAAGCAGAGCGGCTTCGGTCGCGAGGGCGGCCACTGGGTCATGAACGAGTACGTCAGCGTGAAGTACGTGTCGGTGGGCCTGTGAAGAACCACGTACACATGGGCGTCGAGTCCGAGAAGCTGGTGGCCCGCAGGCATGCCGTGGTGGCCCGGGGTGTGGCGCAGTTCGCGGGCAACGCGACCGTCGCCAGCGCGAAGGGCTCCCACGTCGTCACCGCGGATGGGCGTCGCCTCATCGACTTCGCGGGGGGCATCGGCGTCGTCAACGCGGGCCACGGACCGGACACCGTCGTTCGCGCGATCCAGGAGCAGGCGGCGAAGCTGCTGCACGCATCGATTCACGTCGCGACCTACGAGCCCTACGTGCGTCTGTGCGAGAAGCTGGTGGAGATTGCCCCGCACGGGGACCGCACGAAGGCGATGCTCGTCAACAGCGGTGCCGAGGCCGTCGAGAACGCGATCAAGATCGCCCGACAGGCGACCGGGCGACCGGCGATCCTGACGTACACGGAGGGGTTCCACGGCCGGACGCTGCTCGCCGCGACCCTCACGTCCAAGACCGGCTACAAGCAGGGCACCGGGCCCTTCGCGCCGGAGATCTACCGCATCCCGTTTCCGAACCGCTTCCGCCGCGGCGACGGCCTCTCCGAGGACGCGTTCGTCGCGCGAGAGCTCGCTCGGCTCCGGGAAAGCTTCACCACCGTCGTGACCGCCGACAGCGTCGCGGCGGTGATCATCGAGCCCGTACAGGGCGAGGGTGGCTTCGTTCCCGCCCCCGGCGCCTATCTGCGCGGTCTTCGGGACGTCACGCGCGAGCACGGCATCCTCCTCATCTGCGACGAGGTCCAGTCGGGCTTCTTTCGCGCGGGCGCCTGGGCCGCGTACCAGCGCGCCGGCATCACGCCGGACCTGTCGACGTGGGCGAAGTCGCTGGGCAGCGGACTGCCGATCTCGGCGGTCGTCGGCCATGCCGACGTCATGGACGCGGCGAAGCCGGGCACGCTCGGGGGAACCTACGGCGGCAATCCCGTGGCTTGTGCCGGCGCCATCGCGACGATCGAGCTGATGCAGAGTCTCGACATGGCGGCCCACGCCGAGCGCGTGGGGACACGCGTGCGACGACGCCTGGACGAGCTGCGGCAGAAGTGCCCGCTCGTCGCCGACGTGCGCGGCATGGGTGCGATGATCTCCGCCGAGCTGTGCCGGGAGGGCGACCCTTCGAAGCCCGCCGGCGACGTCGTGGCTCGGGCGACGGCGCTGTGCCTCGAGCGAGGGCTGCTCGTGCTGCCGGCGAGCGCGTACGGCAACGTGATCCGCGTCCTCGCGGCGCTCGTGATCGACGATGCCGAGCTCGACTCGGGACTCGACATTCTAGAGGCGTCCGTGCTGGACGCAGCGAAGGCAGGCTCATGACACCGTTCGCGATCGCAGGCATCCAGATGTTCGTCTCCGGCGTCCACGAGAACGTCACACGCATGCACGAGAAGCTGAACCTGCTGATGTCGATCTACCCGTGGGTGCAGATGGTCGTCTTCAGCGAGCTGTCACCCTATGGCCCGCTCACTCGCTACGCCATGCCCTTCCCGAACGAGACCGAAGAGGGCTTCCAGGCTGCGGCGAAGCGCCATGGCGTCTGGTTGATCCCCGGGTCCATGTTCGAGCGCGACGGTGACCACATCTACAACACGGCGAGCATCATCAATCCCGAGGGTGTGGTCGTCGCTCGCTACCGCAAGATGTTCCCGTTCTGGCCTTACGAGGAGGGCGTGAGCGCCGGGGACCAGTTCTGCGTGTTCGACGTCCCGGACGTCGGGACCTTCGGGATCTCCAACTGCTACGACATGTGGTTTCCGGAGACCTCTCGCACGCTCGCCGCCATGGGCGCAGAGGTCATCCTCCACCCGACCATGACGACCAGCATCGATCGGGACGTGGAGCTGGCGATCGCGCGGGCCACCGCCGCCCAGAACCAGTGCTTCTTCTTCGACGTGAACGGCCTGGGTGATGGAGGCATCGGGCGGAGCGTGATCGTCGGACCCCACGGGGACGTGCTGTACACGGGCGAGTCCACCGAGCAGATGATCCCGCTCGAGATCGACATCAACCGGGTTCGTCGCAGCCGGGAGATTGGACTGCGGGGGCTCGGTCAGACGCTCAAGAGCTTTCGGGACCGGAAGGTGCACTTCTCCGTCTACGACCGTGACGCACCCAATCGTTTCGCGCTGCTCGGCGCGTTGAAGAAGCCGGAGCGCGGCTCGACCGCAGGACTGCCTCCGCGAAGGGAAGGGGGCTCCGCATGAGTGGGTCCGCGAGCATGCGCTCGCAGCAGTTTCGCAAGCACTTCGATGCCGCGGAGTTCCGGCACGACACGTGGAACGAGCTGAAGCAC
The DNA here is from genome assembly GCA_964487605.1 of uncultured Polyangiaceae bacterium. GTDB lineage: Bacteria > Myxococcota_A > Polyangia > Polyangiales > Polyangiaceae > JAJDAH01. The sequence goes on along the minus strand of CAZARU010000044.1, from coordinate 17,026 downwards.
CAGACGGCGCGCCTCGAGCGGGCCGTGCTGGAGCGGTCTGCGCACGCCAAGACGCTGAAGGCGGAGGCGCTTCGAAGCCTGGAGACCCTCGAGCAGCTCGAACGGTTCTGGGCGTTCCCGGGGCAGCGCGTGTGCAGGGAGCTGCGGCGCTTCGCCGAGCGAGGTTGGCACGGCACGCTGGCGCGACAGGCGGCGCGCGTGGTGCGGCAGCTCGTGAGCGAGAGTTACCGGCGACGGCGCGTCTCGGACATCGTCCAGGAGCACCTCGGCGAAGCGGAGGCGCACGGCGAGCCGGCCGACGGGTTCGACTCCCGGGCGTCCACGGAGGGCCGGCCCTACTTCGAGCAGCTCATCGTCGACGACCTCACCTCGGAAGAGGAGGCGGACCTGCGGCGGCGCGTTCTCGCCATGCGAAGCGACGACGACGCGTTCGTCTACGACGTCGTGGTCGTGAGCAACCTCGAAGACGCGATCATCGCCGTCCTCTTCAATCACAACATCCAGAGCTGCGTCGTGCGCTACCGCTTTCCCTTCGCCGCGAGCACCGAGCTGCCCGAGCTGCGCCGCTACGTGGACATGATCGACGGCGAGGCGCTGCGACGCGCCGCGGAGGCCGACCCCAGCGCGGCGCTCGCTGGCGCCATCAAGTCGCTGCGCCCGGAGATCGATCTCTTCCTGGTGACGGATGATCCGATCGCCAACGTGGCCGGGCACACCGGACGCGACTTCCGGCGCATCTTCTATCAGCACGAGGACTATCGCGAGCTGCACCTCTCCGTGCTGCGGGGCATTCACGAGCGCTACGAGACACCGTTTTTCGAAGCGGTTCGCCAGTACAGCCGGAAGCCCACCGGAGTCTTCCACGCCATGCCCATCTCACGCGGCAAGTCGATCGCCAAGAGCCACTGGATCGGCGACATGGGCGACTTCTACGGGCCCAACATCTTTCTGGCCGAGACGAGCGCGACGACGGGCGGACTCGACTCCCTGCTGCACCCGACGGGCCCGCTGAAGTCGGCGCAAGAGAAGATGAGCCACGCCTTCGGCTCGCACCGCAGCTACTTCGTCACGAACGGGACCTCCACGGCCAACAAGATCGTGATGCAGGCGCTGGTGCGCCCTGGCGACATCGTGCTGGTCTCGCGCGATTGCCACAAGTCTCACCACTACTCGCTGGTGCTCGCCGGCGCGCAGCCCGTCTACATGGACCCGTATCCGCTCGAGCCGTACTCCATGTACGGGGCCGTCACGCTGAAGAGCATCAAGGAGCACCTGCTGGCGCTGCGCCGGGCCGGGAAGCTCGAGCGCGTGCGGATGGTGCTGCTGACGAACTGCACCTTCGACGGCATCGTCTACGACCCGGCCACCGTGATGCGCGAGGTGCTCGCCATCAAGCCGGACGTCGTCTTCCTGTGGGACGAGGCGTGGTTCGCCTTCGCCCGGTTTTCCCCCACCTACCGGGCTCGCACGGCCATGGACTCCGCGGCGAAGCTCCAGGCAGAGCTCCGAACCGACGAGTACCGGGCGCGTTACGCCGAGTGGCGGCGCCATCACCCAGGGAACGGCGACGCGACCGCCGAAGTGAAGCTCATGCCGGATCCGGATCGGACGCGGGTCAGGGTCTACGCCACGCAGTCCACGCACAAGACACTCACGTCGCTCCGCCAGGGCTCGATGATCCACGTTCACGATCAGGACTTCGAGCGTTCGGTTCAGCGAACCTTCGACGAGGCGTTCATGACGCACACGTCCACGTCGCCCAACTACCAGATCCTCGCATCGCTCGACGTTGGAAGGCGGCAGGTGGAGCTGGAGGGCTACGAGCTGGTGAAGGAGAGCGTGCAGCTGGCCATGACCCTTCGCGAGCGCATTACCGAACACCCGCTCCTCAAGAAGTGGTTCGAGGTGCTGAGCGTGGGTGATCTGATCCCGGCCGAGTGTGGCCCGTCGAACCTGGGGGCGTTCTACAGCCCCTCGGACGGATTCCGGAGCATGGAGGCGGCCTGGAACGTGGACGAGTTCGCGCTCGATCCGACGCGCGTCACGCTGTACGTCGGCAAGACGGGGATCGACGGAGACACCTTTCGCAAGCTGCTTCACGACAAGCACGACATTCAGGTGAACAAGACCTCGCGCAACACGGTGCTGTTCATGCTGAACATCGGGACGACGCGCGGCGCGGTCGCCTACCTGCTGGAGGTGTTGCTGAAGATCGCCAGGGAGGTGGAGGACGACCACGCGCGGCAGAGCGCCGTGGATGCCGCCATCGACGAGCAGCGCATCGATGCCCTGGTGCACGACAGGCCGCCGCTGCCGAACTTCACGCACTTTCACCCGGCGTTCACCGGCGCTGGCGGCGCCACGCCGGAGGGCGACATTCGCGCAGCGTTCTTCATGGCGTACGACGAGCCGAACTGCGAGTACCTGCAGCTGGGATCGAGCGTCACGAGCGTGCTCGAGTCGGGACGCGAGGTGGTGAGCGCTTCGTTCGTCACGCCGTACCCCCCCGGGTTTCCGGTCCTGGTGCCCGGGCAGGTGGTGACCCGGGGGATCGTCTCCTACCTCCAGGCGCTCGATGTGAAGGAGATCCACGGCTACGAGCCCGAGCACGGGCTGCGCGTCTTCACGGAGAAGGCGCTGGGAAAAGAACCATCGGCGGGGAGCCTTCGCGCCACCGCCCAACCCATGGAGGTGACGACGTGAGCAAGGTTGCGACTGAAGGAACGAAGACCACGAAGGGGAACAGCAAGGCTACTGGAAAGGCCGGCGGCCGAAAGAAGCTGCGGGGGATCAGCGACGTACGAAGTCACTTCTACCAGAACGACCGCCCCATCTACTTCGTCAGCGCGACCTGCTTCAACTTGCTCGGCATGGACGACTGGGTCCGGAAGTTCAAGTTCATCAACTACATCGATTGCTTCGACGGCATGCACCCGTCGGTCTTCGTGCCCGAGGGGAAGCCAGAAACGGAATTCCAGAGCATCGAAGAGATCAACAACTACCTGCTGACGCACCCGGACGTGCGCGCCTTCGTCGAGAAGAACGGCGTTGGCCAGGCGGCGTTTCTCTTCTTCGACGAGAAGACCGAGGCCATCTGCGCCGAGCTGGGCCTGGAGGTCGCCTTCCCCTCGGCTCGGCTCCGCCAGACGATCGACAACAAGATCGTCACGACCAAGATCGGGAACGAGGCGGGCGTGCCCAGCGTGCCGAACGCTCTCGCGAAGGTCGCGTCGTGGAAGGACTTGCGGAAGATCGCGGCCGACAACGAGCTGGGAGACGAGCTGGTCGTCCAGACGGCGTTCGGCGATTCGGGCCACACGACGTTCTTCGTCGCGAACGAGGACGACTACGCGAAGCACGCCGCAGAAATCGAGGCCGAGGCCGAGGTCAAGGTGATGCGCAAGATCCGCTGCCGTGGCTCCGCGCTGGAAGCCTGCGTCACGCGAGCGGGCACCATCGTCGGTCCGCTCATGACGGAGCTGGTGGGTTTCTCGGAGCTGACGCCGTACCGAGGCGGCTGGTGCGGTAACGAGGTCTTCGCCGGCACGTTCTCGCCCAAGGTGCGAGACTACGCGCGCGAGGCGACCCTCTCCATCGGCAAGGCGCTGGAGAAGCGGGGCTATCGCGGGTACTTCGAGGTCGACTACCTGCTGGACCTGGACGAGGACCGCGTCTACCTCGGCGAGATCAACCCGCGCATCACGGGGGCCAGCAGCATGACGAACCTGGCGGCCTTCGCGCACGCGGACGCTCCGCTGTTCCTGTTCCACCTGCTGGAGTGGTCGGGCGTGGACTTCGAGCTCGACGTCGAGGCCATCAACGCGCGCTGGGCGCGCTTCGACCACATCGATTCTTGGAGCCAGATGGTCATCAAGTACACGGGCACCGACGTGCAGCACATCACCCACGCGCCGAAGAGCGGCGTGTGGGAGATGTCCGAGACGGGCGTCGCGAGGTTCCTGCGCCCGCAGATTCACCGTCGCACGGTGCAGATCGCCGACCGGGCGTTCTTCCTTCGGATCGCGAAGGAAGGGGACTACTTCTACGAGGGGGCGGATCTCGGGATCCTCGTGATGCCCGGGCGCGCCATGGATGACGACTTCCAGCTCACGGACATGGCTCGCCGCTGGATCACCGCGCTCCGCGCCCAGTACGGCGGGCAGCCGGTCGATCCCGTCGGCGTCCACGTGCATCCGGGCGCCAAGTCCGGCGCCTTCAAGATGCTGTGACCGAAACCTCGGCGGACTCGCCGACGCGCTTCGCTCGCGTGCTCGGCCGCCGCGACGTCCTCGCCCTCTCCTTCGGCGCCATGGTGGGGTGGGGGTGGGTCGTCCTCGCCGGGGTGCAGGTGGAGAGCGCCGGCTCGTACGGAGCCCCGCTGGCGTTCCTCCTCGGCGGCCTCGCGGTGGTGCTGGTCGGACTGACCTACGCGGAGCTCGCCTCCGCCATGCCGGTGACCGGCGGGGAGCACGTCTACAGCTACCGCGCGCTGGGCGTCGGGTTCTCGTTCGTGTGCACGTGGGCCATTCTGCTCGGCTACGTTTCGGTCGTGGCGTTCGAAGCGGTGGCGCTCCCCACCGTCCTCGAAGTGCTCTTCCCCGGCTACTCGGTTGGCCACCTGTGGACGGTCGCGGGCTGGGACGTCGAGGCGACGTGGGTCGCCGTCGGCGTCGGGGCCGCGCTCGTCATGACCGCGCTGAACGTCGTCGGCGTGAAGCTGTCCGCGCGGGTGCAGGGCGTACTCACGATGGGCCTGCTGCTTGCCGGGATCCTTCTGCTCGTGTCCAGCGGCGCGAGCGGTACGGTTGCGAACCTGGAGCCTCGGTTCGCGGGTACGGCCGGGCTTCTCGGCGTGCTCGTGATGGTGCCGTTCCTGTTCGTGGGGTTCGACGTGATCCCGCAGGCGGCAGAGGAGATCGACCTTCCGCGCGCCGCGCTCGGGAGAGTGCTCGTCGCGAGCGTCGGCTTCGCCGTCGTCTGGTACGTCGCGGTCGTCCTGGCCGTCGCCTACGCGCTACCTAGCGCCGCGCGACGAACCACCGAGCTGGCGACGGCCGACGCCGTCGCCGCGTCGGTGGGCTCACCCTGGGGTGCGCGGCTCCTCGTGGTCGGTGGGCTGTGCGGGATCCTGACCAGCTGGAACTCGTTTCTGGTCGGCGGCAGCCGCGCGCTCTACGCGCTGGCTCACGCACGGATGGTTCCCGCGTGGTTCGGCGCCCTCCACCCGCGATGGAAGACACCGCACCGCGCCGTGATCGCGATTGGCCTGCTCTCTGCACTGGCCCCGCTCTTCGGTCGGAAGGCTCTCGTGTGGCTCGTGGACGCGGGCGGCCTCGGAATCGTCGTGGCCTACGCCGCCGTCGCGGTGTCCTTCGTCGTTCTGCGTCACAGGGAGCCGACGATGCCGCGGCCGTTTCGCGCGCCGCTCGGCGGCGTGCTGGGGCCCGTCACCATCGTGCTGTCGCTCGCGCTGCTCGCGCTGTACCTGCCGGGCAGCCCGTCCGCGCTGGTGTGGCCCCACGAGTGGATCGTCGTGCTCGTATGGATCGCCCTCGGCGCCGCGCTCTTCGTCTGGGCGCGGGTGAGGTACGGCGTGCGCGCCGCGCGCGGCGTGCTGGACGCGGAGATCGCGCGGCTACCGCAGCGCAGCGAGGCGTGATGCCACGGGCGCACGACTGACCGGGTATCATCGAGGCCAATGGCCTCCGCACGGCACCTCGCGTTCTGCGTGCTGCTGGCCACGTGCGACGCGCAGCGCGCGGATCCGCCAGCCGCGGAGTCCGGTTCCCGTTCCGTCGCCGCAGCGAGCGCCGCGCCCCTCGACGGAGCGTCGGCCGAGTCCGTGGCGCGCTTCCGACGCTCGCTCCGCGGGAGCGAGGAGACGCTCTCGTGGCTGCGTGGGCGGGTGGAGAGCGCCAGCACGGACGACGAACGCAAGGCAACCTCGGCGGCACTCGTGGACGTCGAGCGGCGGCACGCGGAGCTCGTGGCGATCGAGCGGAAGCTGCGCGCCTCGACCCCCGAGGACGCCCGGCCGCTGCTCGTCCGTGGCGCGCTGCTGGCTTCCGCAGGCGGCCTGCCGCTTCGGCTCTCCGAGGAACGACGACCGAAGGCCCTCGCGAAGGAGTGGGGCGATCGCGCGCATCGCTGCCGTGCGGACGCCGACTGCACGGTCACTTCCCTGACCGACGCGACCTGTTGCTCCCGCAGCTGCGCTCACGGTGTCGTCGTGGCGCGCGCGTACGCCGAGGCGCTCGCCGCGGAGCGTGACGTCGGATGTGTGTGGGTCAGCTGCCTCGAAGCGTCGTGCCTCGGCGCGCTGATGGGCCCTCGACCGATCCCGCGATGCGTCGACGGGCGCTGCCGCGACGACGCAGCTCCGGGCGACGCCGCGTGCGCGCCGGGTGATCCTCTTTGTGAACGGCAATGAAGCCTGCGGCGCGTGCGTCGCCTGCGTTGTGCCGCGAGGATGCCTGGAGGTGACGCCACGGCGGAGCTGCAAGTGACGACCCCACCGCCCGACGTGACGCCGCCGAGCCCGTCGCACGTGAAGACACCAGCGTCCCGTTCCTCGCGACGTGCGGGTGAGCGATGATTGGCTAGACTCCCGAGTCGATGGCGCGCGGTGGCATCCGGGGTTCGCTGCGTCGTTCGACCCGCGGCGCTGCTGCCTGTGTCGGACTCGTCCTCGTGGCGTCGTGTGCGACGGGCGCGGATCTCACCCAGAAGACCGACGAGTCCGGCGGCGCTGGCGGAGTCGGCTCCGCCGCGAGGGGCGGCATGGGCTCCGGAGCGACGGGATTTTCCGGCGGAACGGGCGGCATCGGCGGCATCGGCGGTGCTGGTGGAACTGCGGTGACGGGTGGCACCGGCGGGACGGCGGCGAGCAGCGCAGGCAGTGACGCGGGTGAGGAGACGGACGCCGGCCAGGACGCCTCCGCGGGCAGCGCCGGTGAAGGCGGCGCAGCGGGTGCACCCGATGGTTCGCTGGACGGAAACGCGACCGGCGGCGCGTCGGGCGCGGACGCAGGAGGCGCCGGTCCCGGCGACGCTTCGGACGGCGGCGTCGTGTGCATGAGCGGCTCGAAGCGCTGCTTCTCGCTCTGCGTCCCCTACGCGCCCATCATCGGGTGCGCCGCGGCGACGTGCGATCGTTGCCCCGAGGCCCCGCTCAACGCCGTCGCGTCGTGCAACGGCGGCGCGTGCGACTTCGACTGCAACTCGGGTTTCACGAAGAGCGGCAGCGCCTGCACGCCCACCGGAGCGGGGGGAACGTCGGGCGCGGGTGGCGCGGGCGGAACGAGCGGAACGAGCGGAACGAGCGGAACGAGCGGTGCCGGCGGCACGGCCGGCACGGCCGGAACGGCGGCGGGGGGAAGCGCGGGCACGGCCGGCGCGGGTGGAACGGCCGGCACCTCGGGAACGGGTGGCTCCGGGGGCGCGTGCGTGCCCGCGAGCTGTACGGGCTGCGGTCCTGCGGGCCCGTTCGGCTGCTGCAGGAGCAACGGGACCTGCGGCTGCACGTGGGCACCCGGCGGGTATTGCCTCTGAGCTTCGCTCGCGGATCGGCGCGCAGGATCAGCATCATCGCCTCGCGGTCGGTGGCTCGACGCAGGATCACTCGACCCGGCGCTCCAACCGGCAGAAGCGAGCTCCGAAACGCCCGCCGTCTCGCTGCTGCCGGGGGCGTGTCATAAGTGTTGACATCAATCCTGGTTGGTGTCATTGGTTGTGACATCCCATGGCGAAGCGAAGCAGAGCATCGACCGGGTACTCGAGCCCCTTACGCGACGGAGCCAAGGAGGCGACGCGCGCGCGCATCCTCCACGCGCTAGTGCGCGTGGTCCTCGACGACGGCATCCACGCGTTCAGTGTCGCCACCGTCGCGGCGCGTGCCGGCATCTCGCACCGCACCGTCTACCGCCACTTCGCGTCGCGCGAGGAGCTGCTCGAGGCCCTGTCCGAGGCGATCGACTCGTCGGGCCCTCCCGAGGCACTCGCGGCGCGGCGGAGCAAGCCGCTCATCGACCACGCGCGAGCAGGCGTGGGCGAGCTGTTCGGCGCTCTCGAGTCGATGCGCGAGCAGTCCATCGCGGAGTTCATCATCGGCGTCGCCCTGCGCCACAACACGCGAGGCAAGCAGCGGCGCTGGGCGCAGGTGCAGGCGGAGGTGCGCGCGCAGTTCCCCGCCCTTCCTCCCGAGGAGCAGCTCGCCGCCGCGGCCGTCCTGCGTGGGCTGCTCGGAAGCCACATCTGGTTTCACCTGTGCGTGCAGCTCGGTGTGCCGGCCGAAACGGCGGCGAAGGGCGTGTCGCGCACCGTCGAGCTCGTGCTCGCGGACCTCGCGAAGCGCAACGAAACCCCAACCCGTCGGAAGCCGCGAGGCGGCAACCGGCGAACGCGAGCGAAACGATGACCCAGGCAGCAGAGATCATCAGCGTGTCACCCCAGCCGGTACGCCTCATCCCCCTCGCACGGGCGCGCGACGCGACGACGTGCGGCCACAAGGCGGCATCGCTCGCGGCGCTGCTCGAGCACGGGTTCGAGGTGCCGCCCGGGTTCGTCATCCCCGTCGGAGTCACCCCCGACCCCGCCGAGCTCGCGCGTGCTCTCGAGGCCCTCGGCCCCGGCCCCTACGCCGTCCGCTCTTCGGGCGTGGCCGAAGATCTCGATCAGGCGTCGTTTGCCGGCCAGTACGACACGCTGCTCGACGTCGCCGCGTCCTCGGTCGCCGATGCCGCGCGCCGGTGCGTCGCCTCCGCCGGCGCCGCGCACGTCGCGGAGTACGCCGGCGCTGCCAGTACGTCCGCCCTGGGGATGGCCGTCCTGGTCCAGCGCATGGTCCCCGCCGACGCGGCGGGTGTCGCGTTCTCTGCTGACCCCATCACCGGCGATCGGGCGGTCGTGGTCATCAACGCGGTGCGCGGTCTGGGCGATCGGCTGGTCGCCGGTGAGGTCCATGGCGACGTGTGGCGAGTGGGTTCGAAGGGCGCCGTGGCCGGCGAGCAGCCGCACGGTGCCCTCGACGCTCGCACGGCCGAGGATCTCGCGACGGTCGCGCGCCGAATCGAGTCGCTGCGCGGCGCGCCGCAGGACGTCGAGTGGGCGCGCGCCGGCGGGACGCTGTTCGTGCTGCAGGCCCGCGCCATCACCGTGCTGCCGGTCGCGCCCCGGTTCGAGATCCCCGAGGGAACGTGGGAGAAGGACGCGGCGCACTTCCCGGGGCCCGTGTGTCCGTTCGCGGCCAGCACGCACCTGAGCATGCTGGACGGCCGAGACCTGATGCCCGACATCGGCCTCGTGCCCGACGCGTTCGTTCCCGCGGTCATCGGTCACGAGTTCTACATCCACATCGAGCCGGATGACGGCGGTGCCAAGCCGCCTCCGTGGTGGGTGATCGGCATCGCCGCGCGCCTGGCGCCGTCGCTGCGCCGCAAGATGCGGCGCGCCGACGAGCTGTTCCGCGCGGGCTACTTCGAGGAGCTGCCGCGGCGCTGGAACGCGACGCTCGCGGACGAGCAGCGCGCCGAGCTCCGCCGACGCGCCGCGATCGATCTCCGCGCGCTCGGCGACGCCGAGCTGTTCGCCCACATCCGCGAGCTCCGGACGTTCACGATCACGAGCATGCAGCTCCACTTCGAGCTCATGTTCCCCCACGCGATCGGGGTCCACGAGCTGTGTCGCGCCTGCGAGCAGCTGCTGGGATGGGACGTGCCGCAGACCTCCCGGCTGCTCGCGGGCCTGTCCACCGCGTCGGCAGCGCCGATTCGCCAGCTCGAGGGCATCGCCGAGCTCGCGCGCGCCCGCCTCGCGACCCGTGCCGTGCTCGAAACGGCAGGCATGGACGTCGTCGAGCGCCTTCGCGAGGTGGACCCCGAGGTCCACGCTCGGCTCGCCGACTATCTCGGGTTCTGGGGCCTGCGCACGTTCGGCCCCGACTGCAGCGCCCCCAACGTCGCCGACCGTCCCGATCTGATCGCGAGCTCGCTCGCGAAGTTGATCCGCGACGGCGGCCTGCCGGACCTCGAGCCCGAGCGCCAGCGCGTGATCGCCGAGGCCCGCGCCGCGCTGCGCTCCGCGGCGGATCGCCAGCGCTTCGACGACGCGCTGACCTACGCGGAGCTGGTCTATCCGCTTCGCGAGGACAACGTGATCCTGACCGATCAGCTGGTGATCGGGCTGGTCCGCCGCGCCGGCGTCGAGGCCGGCCGCCGGCTGGTCGCACGCGGGCTCGTCCGCAAGGTCGACGACGCGATGATGCTCGGCGTCGACGAGATCGAGGATCACCTCGGACGGGGAGCGGATGCCCGGCCGCTCGTCGACCGCCGCCGCAGCGAGCTCGCGTGGGTTCGCGCCAACCCCGGGCCGGCACATTACGGCGCCGCGCCAGGCGCGATGCCCGATCTGCGCGGCCTGCCGGAGTCGGGGCGTCGCGTCAACGCGGCGCTCCTGTTCCTGCTGGCGGCGGAGCTCACGAAGGCGCAGCCACAGACCGACGGCGTCGTGCGCGGGCTCGCCGCGTCCGGCGGGACGTACCGTGGCCGCGTGCGCGTCATCACCTCGGTCGAGCAACTCCACCTGCTCCAGTCCGGAGAGGTGCTGGTGTGCCCGTCGACGTCCGCGGCGTGGATGATGGTGTTCCACCGCGCGGGCGCGCTCGTCACCGACTACGGCGGCGCGCTGACCCACACGTCGATCGTCGCGCGGGAGCACCGGCTACCCGCGGTCGTCGGCACCCACTGCGCGACGACGCGACTCGTCGACGGCGACGAGGTCATCGTCGACGGCACGCTCGGGACGGTGACCCGGGTCTCGTAGTCAACGGCTCCCGCCCGCCGCGAGGGCACCTCGTTCGAGACCCTGGAGATAGTCGGGCTCACTCCGCATAGCGGGGACACGCATCCTGCTGTCGGGCGAGCGCGCGAAGCTGGACGAGCCGCGTCGCACGGACGAGTTCGAGAGCCCCTCGATGAAGTTGGACTTGCTCATGAGCAACCTCGGGGTCGTTCCCGGCGTGAACTGGGAGGGCATCCAGGGCGTGATGAAGCGCCAGAAGATGTAGCGATCGTGCGCGGCGCGCGTTCGCGAGCCTCGCGCGCCGCTGACCGCGCGAGGAGTGCGGTGACTTGCGTCGCCGCACGGAGTAGGGTGTGTGCTGGTTGAGTTCGAAGGCGGACGGACGGACGGACTTCAGAGTGGCGTGGCTCGCGCTGGTCGCGTTCGCCGCGGGCTGCGCGGCGGTGCTCGGTATCGACGAGCGAAAGCGGGACTCGAGCTCGGGCGCAGCCGAAGATGGTGGGAGCGAGGCTGCGTCGGGCGCGCCGGGAGCGCCCGATGGCGCGGGTGGAGCAGACGCGATAGGCGGGGCGGGAGGCGCCGCGGCGAAAGGTGCGGGCGGCTCGGGCGGCGTCGGCGGCGAATCCGGTCAGGCGGAGGCGCGAGCGGTTCCGGCGGCTGCGTAAGTCCGTGTACGGCCGCAGCCGAACAGTGCTTGGGCGCCGTCACTGCGGAGCCCGCGATCTGGCTGGATCCGGACTGGCTCATCGTGGTCCCCGACGGTTCGAGCGTCGACGAGTGGCCCAGCCGCGGCGCGAGCGGCGTCCGGGTGCGCCAGCCGATGCAGCAGCGCCAGCCGCTCTACCGAGCCTCCGCGCTCGCCGGCCGTCCGGGGCTCGAGTTCGACGGTAGCGACGACGTGCTCGCGATCCACGACGGCACCGCGCGGGTGCTGACGAGCGTGTCTCTCTTCGCCGTCTACCGCATGGACCCGGCCGCGCAGGGGAACGCCTACTACCCCGTCTTCTTCGGAGGACGCAGCGAGAGCCCGGGGATGTACGGGCTCGAAGCGCAGAACGGCAACGTGCAGGGCGGCGCGAATGCGCTTGACGTCGTCAACGGCGGAGGCAACGACGCCCGGGCTCTGCTGCAGGGGATCTCGCAGTTCGGCGCGACCCACGTCGTCAGCACGGTCACTCAGGGTTCCATCCACGAAACGCTCGTCCGCCGCAACGGCGTCGATGCCGCCGTGACGCCAACCGGCATGAACGCGCCCATCGCCTTCCCACTCGGCCTGCCCAACGGCGATGGTTTCGGAGGAATCGGAGGCGCCGGATCACCCGAGTCCGTGGGTTCGCACGTGTTCAGGGGCATCGTAGCGGAGGTGATCGCGTACGACGTGGTGCTCGCTCCCCACGAGCGCGGCGCCGTCGAGTCTATCTCTGTGGCCGGTACGTGCCCTGATCGTCGTGCGTTCAGAGGAACATCTGGTTGACGTAGCGCCGCCACATCTCGCGGTGCGGCAGGGCCGTCGCACGCGCAACCCCCACCCGATGATCCCCCGCGCCGAGACTCGCCAGGACGGCTCCGGGAGAAGCCGCGGCGAAGGTGGCGACACGAGCGCGCCGACGGAAACGACGTGACAGCGCACACGTGTGCCCGTGGCCCGCTGCCAAGGGCGCTCGCCTTCGGGGGTCGGGTCCCGACCAGCGGAGTCGTCCTCGACAGCGCGGAGGTCTGGTGGCCGGGTGGTGCCATGGGTGTACCGTGCGGTGCCGGTAGCGACTGCCCGACCGGACACTGCGACGACGGCGTCTGCTGTGACGTTGCGTGCTCCGGGGGCTGTGAGGCCTGTTCGGCTGCCAGGGGCGCCGTCACGAACGGAACCTGCACGGCGCTCAGCGGCGCCGCCTGCGACGACGGCGACACGTGCACGATCGGCGAGATCTGCCAGGCCGGAGTCTGCGAGGGAGGAACGCCCGTCGTGTGTCAGCCCGTCGACCAATGCCACTTCGGCGGCACATGCGAATCCGACGGCGGCTGCACGACCCCCGCAAAGCCGGAGGGCACTCCGTGCAGCACCGGGACGTGCCAAGACGGCAAGTGCACGTCGGATGGTGGAGCCGATGCGGCGACCGACGGTCCCGACGACGCGGGTTCTAGCGGCACTGGCGCGGTAGGTGGCGGCGGAGGTGCAGGCGGCAGCGGGAACACCGGCGCAGTCGCGGGCAGCGGTGCGTTAGCTGGCGGCGGAGGTGCAGGCGGCAGCGGCAACACCGGCGGGATTGCGGGCAGCGGTGCGGGTGCAGGCGGCAGCGGGAACACCGGCGGAGTCGCGGGCAGCTTCGGGGTCGGAGGAATCGCCGGTTCCGTCGGTATCGGCGGAGCCAGCGGAGCGAGCGGCGCTGCCGGTACCGGCGGGACGCGACTCGATGCGGTTGGGGGTGTCGGAGGCAGCGGGGCCAGCGGGAGCGGTGACAGCGGAGGGGCCGCACTGGACGGCGCGTCGGAGGCCGCGAGCAGCGGTGGCTCGGACGCCGGCGATGCGGGCAGCGCCGGGCCGGCGGGCGCGGGGCGCGATTCGGCCAGCGGCGGGACGAAGGCCGTAGCGGGAGCGAGTGGCGCAGGGACCGTGACGCCCGACGCCGCCGGAGGCAACATCGCCGCCGCGCGATCCGAAGAAGCTGCTGGGTGCGGCTGTCGCACGCCCGGCCGGAATTCGCCTGGGCCGCTGTCGGGCAGCTTCCCCACCCTGATGATCGTGGTGCTCGGCGCGGCGCTTCACCGCACTGGCGTCCGGACCCTTCAGGTTGCGGCGTACTCGCGTTCGGTGCGGTGCCGTCCCACGGGTGGGAGCTGCTCGTGAATCGTACGCCGGGCGACACCGCGACGAGGCCCGTCGGGCCGAGCGAAGCGTGCTCCGCGACGCGCCCGTGCGTCACTGGACGTGCTCGCTCCCCTGGAGCCTGCGCGCGCTGCTCGGCTACGACCGCAGGCTCTGCGCCGACGTCGTGCGCGCCTTCGCCACGCCGCTGATGGCGGCGCCGCGCCGAGCGCGAGCTCGGCCTCGCGGGCGTGCGCGACGCACACGCGGGCCTCGTCGTCGCCGTGCAGCGCACGTACGGGGCTCTCTCGGGCGACCGCGCCGGCCAACCAGGGGGACTTCAGCGCGAGGTGGACGCGGCCGTCGGGCAGGAGGGTCCTGCGCGACCGGAGGGCGAGCGACGTGAGCGGGCGAGGCGCTCGACTCCGGCGCGGTCGTGGCCGTGCACGCCGTTGAGCTCGGCAAGGCTGAAGAAGGTCCGGTTGCGAAGCGCGGCCAGGAGCCAGCGCTGGGCGATCTGCACGCCCACCTCGACCTTGGCCTTGTCCCGAGCCCTTCCGGCGCGCGCCGGGATCACGGCGACCCGGTAGTGTTGCGCCATCTCGAGGCTCGGGAGTCCCAAACCTTGCGAGCATGCCCTGAGGATGCTACTGGCATGCCATGAACATCCAGGTCAAGAACGTGCCCGCGAGTCTGCACCGCAGGCTCCGGCAGCAGGCGCGGCGCCAGGGTCGGACGTTGCGAGACCTCGTGCTCGAGGCGCTGCGGCACGAAGTCGCACGGGAGGAGTTCCGCGAGCGCCTGCGCTCGCGAGCACGCGTCGATCTCGCTCGGCCGGCGGCAAGGTCGCTCGAGGAGGCACGTGGCGAACGCGACGGCGCCATCGGCGCGTGAACGTCGTCGTCGACGCCTCCGCTGCGGTCGAGTACCTGCTGCGAACGCCCCTCGGCGACGGCGCTGCCGTTACGCTCGAAGCCGCCGACCTGTTCGCCCCCGAACTGCTCGACGCCGAGGTTCTGGCCGTGCTGCGCCGCGAGGTATTGCATTCGCGCCTGCCCGAACCGCGCGCGGCCGAGGCGCTCGAGGACCTCGCGGCGTGGCACGTTCAGCGCCTTCCACATCGCTCATTGCTCGCGCGCGCGTGGACGTACCGCGCGAACCTCTCGGCGTACGACGCGCTCTACGTCGCAGCGGCGGATCTTCACGACGCTTCTATCGTCACCGCCGACGGCCCGCTCGCCCGCGCACCGAGGCTGGGCGTCGTCGTGCAGAACCTTCGCGCTTGAATCGTTCACCAGGCGATCTAGCCCATCGTCGTCGAGCATGACCAAGGCGAATCCAGCGGGTAGCCCTGGGACGTGGATCCGGAGCCGGCGTGCTGCGCTGCGGTGCGGACCGCCCATACCCGTTGCTCCGCCTCGTGGAGCGCCCTGCGATTCTTACGGACGATGACGAAGTGGTCCGCGCAACGAACCAACATTCCCACCACGACGAGCTGGTGAAGCTCGTCCGGCGGACGTGGACGTTGACGCCGCGCACCTCGGCGACGGGGTCGAGCGCATCGGGAGCGTCGCCGCGTGACGGCCCGCGGGAGGCCACCGTCCGAGCGGGCGGAGTTCCCGGCGGTTTCCCCGCCGCAGGCGAGGGCGACGAACATGATCGACGGCGCGCGGGACCTCCGAACCCCGAAAACCCGCACGGCAGTGCAGTACACCGGTCCCGGATCCACGCAGCAGCCATGCCACGCCGCATCCCTTCACTCCCCGAACGCGAACCCCATCTGTCAGGCGCGCTCGCATCGTCGCGCGCGGCGGAGTTCGCCGCGTGCTGCCTGCTCCGCGGCGCACCCGTGACGACTCGTGACGTCGGCATCGTCTACGACCGTTCCGAACCGAACGTCGATCAACTCGCCGCCGCGGTCGCCACGCTCGACGCATGGTTTCGAGACGACGAACGCAAGGTCCGGCGCGCAGCGCCTACTTGCAGATGAAGCCGGTCACCGTGTGCGTGTTCGCCCGCACGAGGGCCTTCACCTGGCTCGCAGTACCGGTGTCCCATCCGCCGTTCGATGTGCAGGTTCCGGACGGTGGCGTGATCGTCACGGTCTGCTCGCCGGCGGGCACGGTCCCGAAGAACGCGATGCCTCTCGTCGTCGTTGCCGTGAGGGACATGTCCGGGACCCCCATGTCGCTGAGGTAGAACGGACCCGCGGCCGACCCCGTGATCGACGCTTTCGCGCCGGCCACGGACGCCATTCCGTCGGAGACGCCGACGGAGACGACGCCGTTCGTCATGTCCGGCCAGGGAACGCCGACCAGGCCCGCGAACGCCGTCGCGAGGCTGTCCGCCACCAGGCTCAGGCCGGTCGTGCCGCCCGTGTCGCCGAACTTCGTCTGGTAGATGAGGCTGACGAACCCGGACTTGGACATGCGGATCGCAAGCTCGGTGTTCTTCGCCACCGCCACGGAGGCGACGCCCATCGCGTCGGTGGTGGCGCAGGGCCCGCCCTCGGGCACGATGACGCACACCTCGGCACCCGGGATCGGCGTCGCGGTGCCGCCGTCGGCGACACCCCCGGGGGCGAACTCAGTCAGGTTCACCGTTCCGGTGACCGTCCCGGCCGCCCCGCCCGTCCCGGCCGCCCCGCCTTGACCCCCGGATTTCGACCCATCGTCGCCGCAGGCTCCGAGAAAACAGCACGACGCAACACACAGCCATACACACTTCATTGCTTCCGCCTCCTCGTCCGACGGAAAAATGTGGGACGGTGATCTAGGCACAGCCGCGAGTCGATGGCGAGCGGCATGTCACTCGCGCGAACGAAAAAGGCTCCTCACGCGACCATTAGGCTCCTCACGGAACAAGAGGGTCCGACGGCGAGTGGCCGAAGCGTGGTGCTAGGCGCCGCTCCATTGCGCGATGGACGTGCTGCGGTCGTCTTGCCCGCCTTCCGCAGTCCGACCACGACCTGCACCAGGGGTGGCCCCTGCTTCCGGACCGAACGCGACGCCGAAACCAGTCCGCGCTCGAGAGCGGGCGCCGATCGGGAGCGTACGCGCGATTCACGATCTACCCGCTCGACCGAGCAAGATTGGATCTCGGGGAACGCGAAGGCGTCGAGGCGCTCACGCAGCAGACGCTCCTCGCCGTGAGCGATCGAGCGATGACCCGTCCGCAGATGACGCAGGTGGAGCTCGCGCGGGCGATGCGAACGAGCCGAACGGGACCACCGGCTCCTGGATCCGCATGGGCGCCTGACGGCGACCAACGACGGCGACGGTTGACGGCGCCAGTTGGCGGTCATCGTCGACCGTGGCGGGTATCGGCTGCCCGCCACCCTGTGTGCAAGCGCCGCGGCTTCTGCCCGAGCCGCCTCGGCCGCCGCATGGCCGACGTGGCCGTACACCTCGAGCGACGCGTGCTGCC